>JAJXWD010000032.1 GCA_021781835.1 Pseudomonadota bacterium
TCGGCCGGCGGCACGGGGCCCGAGGCATTGCCGTAGGAGACCATGAGGCCGAGCGGGGCCAGGCAGTCGAGGCTGGCGGTGAAGGTGTCCTTGCCGACGCCGTCATAGACCACGGGGACCATGGCGCCGCCGGTGAGGCGCTTGACCTCCTGGCAGAGAGTGGCGTGGCCGATGATGGCGTGGGTGGCGCCATTGGCCTTGGCCAGCTCGGCTTTTTCCTCGGTGGAGACGACGCCGATGACGGTGGCGCCGATATGTCTGGCCCATTGGCACATGATGAGCCCGACCCCGCCGGCGGCGGCGTGGATGAGGATGGTCTCGCCGGCTTTGACCTGGTGGGTGCGGTGCAGGAGGAAGTGCGCGGTGATGCCCTGGAGCATCATGGCGGCGGCGGTGGGGAAATCTATGCTGTCGGGCAGTCTGGTCAGCCGGTCGGCGGGGATGACGCGCTCGGTGGCATAGGCGCCGAGCGGGCCGCCAGCATAGGCCACGCGGTCGCCGGGGGCGACGCAGGTGACCTCATCGCCCACCGCGAGCACCACGCCCGCGCCCTCCATGCCGATGGTGCCGGGCAGGTTCATTTTATAGAGCCCGGTGCGGAAATAAATATCGATGAAATTAAGGCCGATCGCCTCGTGGCGGATCAGCGCCTCGCGCGGGCCGGGCTGGGGGGTGGGCAGCTGCTCCCATTGCAGCACCTCGGGCCCGCCGTTGACGTGAATGCGAATGGCCTTGGTCATTTATTTGTGGTCCTGGTCTCGAGCTCGAGGAGATGGCGCTTGGTGGGCAGGCCCTCGCCGCCGGAATAGCCGCCCAGCCCCTGCGTGCCCAGCACGCGGTGGCAGGGGATGAGGATGGGGATGGGGTTGGCGGCGTTCGCCCCGCCGACCGAGCGCGCCGAGCCGCCGGCCTGGGCGGCGATTTCGGCGTAGGAGCGGGTTTGGCCCGCCGGAATGGTGCGCAGCGCCGCCCAGATTTTTTGCCGGTACGGCGTGCCGTGCGGCTTGAGGGGCAGGGTGGCGGGCCAGGGGCCGCCATCGAAATACGCATCGAGCGCGGCTTTGGCGCGGGTGAGCAGGGGCGATGGATCCTGGACGCTGCCCCAGCCCCATTCGAGCGCGACGATGGCGCCGTCTTCCTCGAACAGGGTGAGATCGCCGACGGGAGAGTGCATGGACAGGGCGGGCATGGCGCGCAGGCTAGTCGTACCCCGGGCCGCGATCAAGCCTGGATGGTTGGGGGTTGCGGCGCGGCGGCGGGATCGGGCAAGAGGGCGGAATGATCCGCCCGTCGGCACTCCTGGTTTTGGGGCTGAGCGTCTGGCTCTGCGCCTGCGCGGGGCGGGGTGGGATGGAGCCGGCCAGCCGGTTCGGACAGCCCACGCGCCTGACCTGCGTGCCCTATGCGCGCGATGTTTCGGGGATCGATCTCTCGGGCAATGCCTATAGCTGGTGGGACGAGGCGGCGGGGGTGTATCCGCGCAGCCAGAGCCCGGAAGTGGGCGCGGTGCTGGTGTTCCGGCCCCATGGGGACATGAGGGTGGGGCATCTGGCGGTGGTGAGCCGGGTGAAAACCAGCCGCGAGATTTTGGTGAGCCAGGCCAACTGGCTGCCCCGCCGCATCGAACGCGATGTGCCGGTGGTGGATGTCTCGGCCTGCAATGACTGGACGCGGGTGCGGGTGTGGTACGAGCCCGCCCACGCGCTGGGCGTTACGCGCTACCCCACTTATGGCTTCATATTGCCCAATGGCTGAGCCGCGCGCGCCCGACGGCCGGGCATTTTGGCCACCACCGGGGCGGCGATGACGAGGGCCGCGATGTTCCAGAGCACGAATTCGAGGTTCTGGGCGCCTTCGATGACCAGATCGGCCAGGGCCAGCAGGGCCAGGGCGTTGGCGGCGAGCAGCTCTTCCCAGCGGAGCGGCTTGGGGAAATCCTTGGTGTAGAAACGCAGCACGCCGGCGATGGCGGGGATGATGAAGCAGGCCATCGGCGCATCGAGGTAGCGGCCGGCGAAGACGAGGCGGGCCTGGTCGATGGCGGCGGCGGCGAGGAAGAGAAACCACAGGGCATCGTAGGACCACAATATGCGGCCACGGCGGAGCGCGGCCAGAACCTCGGCACCCGATACGGCGGGCGGCGGCGGGCGGCGGGCGAGCCGGGCATCGGCGCGGGTGAGCGCCTCCCAGGCGAACAAGGCCTGGAGGGGCAGGTTGACCAGCGCATCGAGCCAGAGCCAATGGTCGTAGAGATAGGGCAGCGTGCCGCAGGCGGCGAAGGCCAGACCGTTGCCGAGCGCGAAGGCGGGCAAGGCCAGGCGGGCTTCGCGAAACCCGATGCCGGCATAAAGCGCCAGCCCCAGCGCCACGGCCAGCGCCGCGTACCAGGGCCAGGCGGGGTTTTCGACCACGCCGCCCTGGAGGGGGAATTTGGGCGTGCGGTTGGCGGTCCAGATGCCCCAATTGGCGCCGGCTATGCCTTCGTCCTCATATTTCCAGTCCTGGTCGAAGGCCTCGATGAGGTTGTAATCGACATGTTTTTGCGCCGCCAGCGTGACGAAGCGGCGCAGATACATGGCCTCCTCGACCCGCGAGGTTTGCGCCGGGCCGCGGCCACGGCCAGCCGAGGGCCAGCCGGTTTCGCCGATCGAGATGGTTTTGCCGGGGAACAGGGTTTTGAAATGGTCGATGATGGTGCCCATTTTGGCCAGCGCCTGGCTGGCGGAGAGGGGCGTGTTTTCCCAGTAGGGCAGCACGTGGATCATCACGATATCGACATGCGGGGCGACCTGGGGAAATTCGTTCCAGAAATGGGTGACATCGGCATAGGCGACGGGCTGTTTGACCTGGGCGCGGACATGGTCGATGTCTTTGATCAGGTCATCGACGGAGAGGTCGCGGCGGAGCAGTACCTCGTTGCCGACCACCACGCGCGTGACCGTGGTGGGGTATTCGTTGGCTTCCCGGATGCCCTCGGCCATTTCCGCCTGGTTGTGCTTGGGGTCGGAGGAGAGCCAGATGCCGAGCCAGACCTTGAGCCCGGCCTGCTGGGCGAGACCGGCAAGGTCTGTGTGGTTGGCGAGGCGGGCATTGGTCTCGGCCACCGTGCCCTCGACGGATGAATAGGTGCGGATGCCGTCGGCCTGGGTTTTGATGAGCGCGAAATCGGCCCTTATGTCGGCGGGGCTGGGGAAGGTTTTGTCGAGCGGGCCCTGGCCGGGGCGATAGGGCGTGTAGGAGACGGAGTTGAATTTGCCGCTCACCATGGTCACATCCGCACCCTGCGGCTGGTTCGGCATGGCCCACATGACGATGGTGACGACCGCGAACAGCAGGCTGAGAAAATGACCTTGTTTCATGGCCCAAGGCTTAAACGCCACGGCCGGTTTGGGGAAGAGCCATGAAGGATGAGACGATGCGCCACGTGCTGACCACCACCCGGCGAATTGCGCTGGTGGGGGCTTCGGACAGGCCGAACCGGGCCTCGCACGAGGTGATGGGGTATTTGCTGCGCAAGGGCTATGACGTGACGCCGGTGAACCCGGTGCTGGCCGGCAGGGAGATTTGGGGCCGCACGGTGGTGGCGAGCCTGGCCGAGGCCGCGCCGCTGGAAATGGTGGAGCTGTTTCGCCGGGCCGAGGAGGTGGGCGCGCCGGTGGATGAGGCGATCGCGCTGGGGGCCAGGAGCATTTGGATGCAGCTGGGCATTGTCAACGAGGCGGTGGCCGCGAAGGCGCGCCGCGCAGGGCTCGAGGTGGTGATGGATGCCTGCCCGGCGATCGAGATTCCGCGGCTGGGATTATAGAGTTTTGGGGGCTTTGTTCACACAAAGCCCCCACGGTTTGTTCAGCCCAGCGCGGCCTTTTGGGCGGCGAACAGCTCGCTGGTGCCTTTGCGGGCCAGGCTGAGCAGGGCGGCGAAGGCGGCGTCGTCGAAGGTGGATTTCTCGGCGGTGGCCTGGATTTCCACGATGCCGCCGCCCTGGGTGAGGATGAAATTGGCATCGGCGTCGGCGGAGCTGTCCTCGGCGTAGTCGAGGTCGAGCACCGGCTGGCCCTGGAAGATGCCGCACGAGACCGCGGCGACCTGGCCGATGAGCGGGAAGGATTTGATGACGTTGTTGGCTTGCAGCTTGCGCAGGGCCAGGGCCAGGGCCACGTAGGCGCCGGTGATGGAGGCGCAGCGCGTGCCGCCATCGGCGTTCAGCACGTCGCAATCGAGCGTGATGCTGATTTCGCCCATGGCCTTGCGGTCCACCACCGCGCGCAGCGAGCGGCCGATGAGGCGCTGGATTTCCTGGGTGCGGCCGGACTGCTTGCCGCGCGCGGCCTCGCGGTCGCCGCGGGTGTGGGTGGCACGCGGCAGCATGCCATATTCGGCGGTGACCCAGCCCTCGCCCTGGCCGCGCATGAAGCCCGGCACCTTGCCCTCGACCGAGGCGGTGCACAGCACCTCGGTGCCGCCCATGCGAATGAGCGCCGAGCCTTCGGCATGGTGGGAAAAGCCGGTCTCGATCGAGATTTTCCGCAATTCGTTGAAATTTCTGCCAGAGGGGCGCATTTTCTTACTCCTGAATTCAGACCGCCCGAGCTAATACAGGCAACACGCCAAATGGACCATAGAGCCAAACCTCCCCTGCCCCGCCTGCCGCCCGGCCTCGATGTGCGCTCGGCCGCGGTGCTGCGCGAGATTGTCGAGCAATATGTGGAAACCGGCGAGCCGGTGGGCTCGCGCACGCTCTCCAAGCTGCTGCCCCAGCGGCTCTCGCCCGCCACCATCCGCAATGTGATGGCCGATTTGACCGATGCCGGGCTGCTGTTCGCGCCCCATACCTCGGCCGGGCGGCTGCCCACCGAGCGGGGCTTGCGGCTGTTTGTGGACGGGCTGCTGCAATTTGGCGAACTCTCGGACGATGAGCGCGCCACCATCAACCATGCGCTCGCCCATGCCGGGCGCTCGCTCCAGGAGACGCTGGCGCAGGCCTCGGCCATGCTCTCTGGCCTCTCGGCCGCCGCCGGGCTGGTGCTGGCGCCCAAAAGCGACGGGCCGGTGCGCCATATCGAGTTCGTGCCGCTCTCGCCGGGGCGGGCGCTGGTGGTGCTGGTCTCGGCCGATGGGCAGGTGGAGAACCGGATCATCGAGACCCCGCCCGGCCTGCCGCCCTCGGCCTTGCAACAGGCGAGCAATTTTTTGAACGCCCGGCTCACCGGACGCTCGATTGCCGAAATCCGGCGCGAGGTGGCCTGCGAGATGGAGGCGAACCAGCTGGAGCTGGATGGGCTGACCAGCGCCGTGGTGGCCGCGGGCCTGGCCGACTGGGGCTATGAGGGGCGCGGCGGCTCGCTGATTTTGCGCGGCCAGGGGCGGTTGCTCGAGGATGTGGACGGGCTGGAGAAGCTCTCGGCCATTCAGGCCCTGTTTGAGCGGCTGGAGGCGGAGGAGACCATGCTCAAGCTGCTGGAGCTGGCCGAGACCTCGGACGGCGTGCGGATTTTCATCGGCGCGGAGTCGGGGCTGTTTGGCTCGGCCGGGGTGAGCATGGTGGTGGCACCCGCGCGCAATGCCCAGGACCGGATTGTCGGCGCGATCGGGGTGATTGGCCCGACGCGCATTAACTACGGGCGCATCATTCCCGTGGTAGATTACACGGCCCGCGTGATCGGGCGATTACTGGGATAGCGGAGGACTGGGATGAAGCTGGGATTTATCGGGCTGGGCCAGATGGGCCAGGGCATGGCGGGTAATTTGGTGAAGGCCGGGCATGAGGTGAGCGTTTATAACCGCTCCGCCGACAAGGCCGCCCCCCTGGTGGCCCTGGGCGCGCGCCTGGCCCACACCCCGGCCGAGGCCGCGCGCGGCGCCGAGGCGGTGGTGACCATGGTGGCCGACGACAAGGCGCTGGAGGCCGTGGTGTTTGGGCCTTCGGGCTTTCTCTCGGCGCTGGCGGCGGGGGCTGTGCATGTCTCGGCCAGCACCATCTCGGTGGCCATGGCCGAGAAACTGACCGAGGCACATGGCTCGGCGGGGCAGAATTTTGTTTCGGCCCCCGTGTTTGGCCGCCCCGATGCCGCCGCCGCCGCCAAGCTGTTTGTGGCCGCCGCCGGCGCGCCCGAGGCGCTGGCCCGCGTGCAGCCGGTGTTTGCCGCCATCGGCCAGCGCACCTTTTTGCTCTCGGACCAGCCGGCCAGCGCCAATCTGGTCAAATTATCGGGGAATTTTCTCATCGCCGCGGTGATCGAGGCGCTGGGCGAGGCGGTGGCGCTGGTGGCCAAGGGCGGCATCGAGCCGGAAGCCTATGTCGAGCTGCTGACCTCCACGCTGTTTTCGGCGCCCGTGTACAAAACCTATGGCGGGCTGATCGCGGCGCAGACATTCAGCCCCGCCGGATTTGCCGCCCCGCTCGGACAAAAAGACGTGCGCCTGGTGCTGGCCGCCGCCGAAAGCCTGAACGTGCCCCTGCCGCTCGCCAGCCTGCTGCGCGACCGGTTTCTGGCCCTGCTCGCCCAGCCGGGCGCGGCGGAGCTGGACTGGTCGGCCATCAGCACATTGGCGCGGCGAGATTCGGGGCAATAGGCTTGCGGCAAGGCGGGAGCTTGGATATAGGCTCCCACACACTGGTTCCGCCGTCCTAGCTCAGTCGGTAGAGCAACTGATTCGTAATCAGTAGGTCGCCGGTTCGATTCCGGCGGACGGCACCAGTAAAATCAACGGTTTGCAGGGCATTTTCCAGAATTCAGCAAGCCGACAGCCAAGCCTCCGGACTCTCTCCGGACTGTTTGGCCGAGACCCTGGGCAGGGTCAAAAAAAAAGTTTTCCGCCAATTTCGCGGGCGCGCACGTTTGACCTAAACGCGGTTGGCGGATCGATCCTGCCAGGAACTTAAACCCCCACCCCCTTGCCGGGCAGAATGCACGACCCAGACCAGACCGACCGCCACGGCATCAACGGCGCCCGCCACCACCAGGCACGGCAACCGCATCACTCTCACCCGCACCTCGGGGCGCCGCCATCACCTCACCCGGCCACCGACCGCACGGCGCGTTCCTGTTCTGGCCCTGCGCTCCACTCTCCATACCCAAAAAACGGTGTGCCAAGTGTGCATGTGTGCCAAACCAACATAACTTGTTGATATAAAACAGAATAATCAGGCACACCTTGAAGGCAAACGCGGCACACCTTTTCGATAGGTGTGCCAAACACCGGCCTCACACCCGCCAGCACCTCGGGGCACCGCCATCACCTCACCCGACCACCGACCGCACGGCGCGTTCCTGTTCTGGCCCTGCGCTCCACTCTCCATACCAAAAAAACGGTGTGCCAGGTGTGCATGTGTGCCAAAGCCATTTAACTTGTTGATATAAAACAGAATAATCAGGCACACCTTGAAGACACACGCGGCACACCTTTTGAAAATGTGTGCCAAACACCGGCCTTGAACGCGCCTATGCGGGGCGCCTATATAATAGCCGTTATATAGTTAGGGCGTTTTTCATGCTGACAATGAAGATCACCACCGTTGGCGCATCCTCTGGCGTCATCTTGTCGAAAGAGATCATGGCCAAGCTCAAGGTGCAGAAAGGCGACACGCTTTACCTGACCGAAACGCCAGACGGCGGCTTCCGGATCACGCCCTATGACCCCGAGTTCGAGCGCCAGATGCAGTTGGCCGAACAGATCATGCACGATGACCGCGACATATTGCGGGCGCTGGCCAAGTGACCGCCCCGTGGCGCTGGATCACCCCGGCGCTGGTCTATACCATCCACGACCGGCAACTTGCTGAACATGGCGGCCCAGAAGGCATAAGGGACCAGAACGCGGTAGAGTCGGCCCTCGCGCGCCCGCGCAACCTGGCCGCCTATGGTTCACCAGACGCGCCCGCCCTGGCCGCTGCTTATGCCTATGGCCTGGCGCGCAATCATGGTTTTGTAGATGGCAATAAGCGAACGGCCTGGATCATCGCCCGCCTGTTCCTGGCCGATAACGGGCACAGCATGAGCTTTGACAAGGCCGAGGCCGTGCGGGCCATGGAAGGTTTGGCGGCGGGCACGCTGACAGAAGATGACCTGGCGGCCTGGTTTCGAGCCAGGATCGTGAACGGATAGCCAAACCGCGCGGCACCTGCCCTGTGCACGCAAAAAGCCGGGGCGATTACGCCCCGGCCCACACGGTTCAAACACGGGCGATCTTGCGGCTAATTCTTGGCCCGGCTCAGGATACGGTAAACGCTCGGGCGCGACACCCCAAGCCGCCGGGCAATCTCGGTTGCCCCCACACCATCAGCATTCAGCTTGCGCACCTGCTCAGCATCGATTGAAGGCGCCCGCCCCTTATAAACCCCCGCCTCCTTGGCCGACGCGATGCCTTCCAGTTGACGTTCGCGCCGCAAATTGGTCTCGAATTCCGCAAACACCCCCAGCATATCGAAAAACGCCTTGCCCGCCGCCGTGCCCGTATCAACCGGCTGCTCGGTCGCCCGCAGCGTCACATTTTTTGCCTTGAGGCCCGAGACAATAATTTGAAGATCGTGCATCGAACGCGCCAGGCGGTCGATGCGGGTGACAACCAGGGTATCACCAGGGCGCAGGAATTCGAGGAGCGTGGTCAACTCTGTGCGCGCCTTCATCGATGTGCCGCTTGCCTTTTCGGAGCGGACAATCTCGCAGCCCGCCGCTTTGAGGGCCGCCAACTGCACGGCAAGGTTCTGGTCGGTGGTGGAAACACGGGCGTAACCGTAAGTGGCCATGTCAGCGGGTCCTTTTGTCTCGTTTGGCTCTAGACCCTCTCTGCCTATTGTATTGCAATTCAAAAAGCAACCCTAATAATACACAAAAAGTGTCTCGCCAGGGCTGTATTGCAAAGGTATACCCAAAAAGAACAAACTACGCGCCCGCGCCGTCATCGAGATCATCCACCCCGGCCCCCAAAATGGTGGAGCGCACCTCGAACAGCCGCATGTTCTTTTCAACCCCCGGCGGGCGCCGCAACACGGTCGATTTTCCGTCCCGGTCGCGGGTGATGTGGCCCGCATCGGCCAACACCTTCACCGCCGCCCGGAAATCCAGCCCGAGCAGAGCCTCGGCCATTGCTTCGCGCGTCAGATAATACCTCCAATAGCCCTTGCCGTCCTCTTCCTCGATCCACCGCCGCCAACCCGCGCGATGCTGCACCGCCCCCCTCTCGACCGGCGCCGTCTCGGCCACAATGTCACCCTCTGAGTTAGGGCGTTTGTCTCTTTCCCACTTCTCGAACCTTGAAATACCATGGGCACCCACAAAGGCCCGAAGCTGCTCAATCGCCTGCATATCCTCACGCGCGCCAGACGATCCCCGCGCCGCCAGCCACGAACGAAACAGCCGCGCAGAGGCTTCCTCGGCCACACCGGCAGGCCAGCCAGTCACACCAACCTCACCGGCCAATTCGCCCGCCAAGGCAACCAGCGCAAAGCGCCGCGCGACATCGCTCACCTGATTGGCTGCGCCTGGATGAATGCTCAGCCATGCCGCAACCATATCATTCAAACGCTCCCTCAGTCTGTCCGAGTATTTTGGATCGGCTCCGAGATGTTGAATTATGCCCCGCACGAAGGCCGGTCCCGCCGTGCCGTAACACCGCTGCAAATCGCGCTGCAAAGCCGCAAGAAACATGGGGACACTCTCTTCATCATGCACCTGCTCAATCGCCTCAAAGCCAACCCCGACGAAACGAACCTCCTGCCCGGCTTTCACCGTTTGCCTGGCTTCCGCCGCCTTTTGGGCCAACCCAACCTCACCAGTGCTCAAAAAAATCAGCCGCCAGGTGACTTGCTCTCTTGCCAAGCCGTTGCGGTCCGATCTCAATTTTGCAACACCGTTGCCGAGCATGTAGGCGGTGTTGCCAATGCTCTTGCCGTCCGTTTGCCCCAGCTCATCGATGCACAAAAGCGCGTCATTATGCGCGGCGGCCACAGCTTCCAAACCGTTGTCAGTTGAACGCCACGATTTAACAAACCCATGCGCGCCGTCTTTTTGGGTGCCACCCCAAACGCTGGCCGCCGCACGCAGAACCGTGGTTTTTCCGCCCTTGCTTTTGCCCTCCAGGTGAAATCCACCGCCTTCATTGCCGGTCAATGTCAACAGCGGCCCAGCGAAAGCGCATGAGATGGCAAAAACCATGCTCGTATTCCCCACCGCTACCGCCGCGACTTTCCGCTGCCAGTCATCCAGCGTGCCCGCAGAGGCATAGAGCGCGTGACCGCGCGCGGCGGCCTGCAAAATCACTCTTTGATGCCCTTCGCCAATCACCTGGTTGGGCAGCACGAACACGCGCGCCGTGCCGATCTGGTGCCAGCCGGTACGGCCCACCACACGGGCGCGGGTTGGCGTTGCAATTGTGTTTAAGTAGGCGGCAAACGTTTGGCGGCTTTTCAAGTCCGACATAGCGGTTAGACCACCAGCCGACAGGCGGGCACGCAACTCGCCGCATTCCCCGGCAAACATTTCGCGGCCAAAAACTTCCTCACGAAGGTTGCCGTCCCGGTCTTTCCACGACAGCAGAAGCCCATAATTGTTTGCCTCATCGATCGTTTCCGCCTCAACCTTGAACGGGGCGCAAACCCAGAACAGTTCGCGTTCGCGGCGGTAGAGACCATCTTCGAGCATCACCAAATCCCGCCTGGCCGCCTCGGGCACAATACTCGGCGGGGGCACGATTTCGGCGGTTTCGATTGCTTTGCGAACGGCGTTCGCGCCGCCTGTTCTTGATTTTGTCATTCTGCCCTCAACAAATCATTCATGTCGCTTCTCAAGCCCAAAGGTGAGCGCGCGATTTTTACCGTCCGCCCCTGGGCCGCGAAGCGTTCAGCCGCCGCGCGTAAAGCATTGTCCGCCGGTGAACCTGGCGCGTCATTGTCGGCCAGAATGACGATAGTGGAGATGGCGGCGGGCAGGTCGATGGCCTTCATGTTGGCCAGGTTCACAGCACACAGGGCGCGATATTCCGGCGCGGCCAGAACGGCACTCAGGCAAGTTTCGATGCCCTCGCCCAGTATAAGCGTTTCATTTGGCCGCGCGGCGGCCAACGGCACAGCAGAGGCGCCGCGCCAGAGGCGGATGGCGCCACCCGCAACGCGCCCCAAGCTCATCTTTGGCGAAATCAGCGGCGCCTTGGCCCATACCCCTTTATCGTTCTGGCTAACGAAGGTGCGATGAACGCCGATCATTCGGCCGTCATCCGCTGTTATAGCCGCGATCATGGCGGGGTAATTCCGCCGGGCTTCTGGCACCCAAAGGCCAGGGTGAAATCGTAACGCGCGTGGCTGGCGGCCCAGCGCGGCCAGGTCGATGCCACGGGCGGCCAGATAAAGCGCGGCGGGCGTGCCAGCTAGGCGCTGCTCGGCGGCGGCAAAGATAGCCCGCGCCTTTGCTATACGCTGTTCCTGTTCGGCATCTCGCTCCTCGTCATCGGCCCGGCGGCTGGGCGGCGGCGCCACCTGCGCGCGGGCCGGGCGTGGGTCATTCGAGAGGCCGAGCCAGCTTCGCGCCCATTCAAGCGCGGCTTTTACATCGCCCCCGCAGCGCGCCAGGCGCACCAGGTCGAGCGCGTCACCGCCGACACCAGTTGCGAAGTCCTGCCAGATGCCAGCCTTGCTACCGTATAAGCGAACGCCCAAGGATTTGCCTCTGCTTCCGTCCAAGCCGCCCGCGCGCCACTCGGCGCCTTCCCTGTGCCCACCTGGAAGCAACTCGCGCGCCAATTCAGGGGCACGCCCGGCGAGAAGCCGGGCGATTTCACGGGCATCACGCATGAGGTTCCATCATCCGCAGCAGCATTATTAAGCTCGCAATCGAGAGCACCGCATTCTCAAGCTGCTCGAACAGGGCATAACGATCATCCCCGGCGCCGTATTCGAGAAGCTCGGCGGCAACTGCCTCGGCAGACTGCGCCGACGCATGAACCGGATCGGGAATTATCCATTCCGGAATCGCACGATCTGGCCGCCATGCGTCACAGCCTTCCGCGCCAACCATGATATTGCGCTTTTCATGCGCCAACCTGGCCGCGTCGCGCAGCACCTCGGCAAGCCAACAGCGCAGATTGAGGTATTCGTCATTCGGGCCAAGAGCGCCCAATCTCACCACATTGCTCATGCCGCACCCCCAATCTGGGCGGTGCTCCGCACAGTGCGCCCGGCGGCCCAATCGCGCAGCGCCTGCTCGGTGTAGCCAACGCGGCGGCGCCCGATCCGCACGAACTCCGGCCCTGTGCCCTGCTGGCGCATCAAATCCCAGGTGCGCCGGGAGATGCCCCCAGCGCGCAACCGGGCCTCTTCGTTGCTCAAAATCCGAAACCCACCAGGCGGCGGCACTTCTCTGCTGTCTTTCATAAAATACCCTTTCAATGCGGCGATATGCCGAACGGGGCAGTTTATGGGCTAGGAACCGCATCCCGCGCATTCCATTTAATAATTGACCGGGATTAAATGGCACAGACAGCCTCACGCGGGATCAATTTCAACCCCTGCTCTCCTTCTTGGATATCCCAATGCTTCCCTAATTTGCCGCGCAGCCTCTCGTAAATTGCGCGCTTAGATTGCCCTTCAACTTTGCGCTGACTTGTTAAGTCCGCCACAGCTTCCGTGAGAAACTTAAAGCGCCCAGCGTTCGCTTTCGCATTTATAATGTCCCTGAGACACTCAAGATTTTTACGATCATCAATTTCCTTTCGACCCGACTTGCCTTTAGGCTTTTTCGCTGGCGCTTCGATCTCACAGCTTGCATCCGCCGCGCGGCGGGCCTCGGCTTGTGGCGCCGACCGCACGCTCTCGGGCGCGGCCAGCATCACGCCGACAAGCTCCACCACCTCGGCATTCTTCCTTGTGGTATCAGTGTATAATTCGACCTTTGCGGTATCGGCGAAGAACTCGAGAACGGCGGTATTGTCACGGCGCTTGATAAACCAGCTCATATGCCATAGCGCCGGGTCGATTGGTTCGAGTTTCCGCGCCCCCCGCCCAAACCCATGCGCGACGATCTGACCGGATTTGAGCGCCTCAATCAGCGGCCCAACGGCGCACACAAAGGCCGCGTCCGCGTTGTTTCTGGGCGCGATCTCCCTTTGCCCGGCGTCATAGGCATCGCCGGTCAGCAACGCCCCCAAAGGTGGGCGGCGTCCATGACCAGCGTCCGGCTGCTCGATAAAGCGGCGGAAAAACAGGCGCACCCAGCGCCGCCCTTCGTCAGGGAGCAGAACAAAACCGCCCTCAAGCCGCTCAGGTTCACAGTCAATCACCCCCGCCTGTTCGGCCAGGCGGTCGAGCGCCACCGCCAACGGCAGGCCGCAATAATCCTGGGGACTGAACTTCTGTTTGGCGATCATCCGGCTTCACTCCGGGGGCTCTTCACGTGGGTAAGGTGCCCAGGCGGGCCGCGCGTGAAGGTCGCGGCGTTCGGGGATCAGCCTAGCCTGGGCTTCTCAGAATGCTTTTGTGAGCGTTTCGGTCAAGCCTCATCTGCCTTTTTTCGCAAAGATGCTTGACCGGCCTTGATATTCTCAAAAACCACCCGCGCGGGTTTTTCGAACGATTCGAGCGAAGCCGCCGCGCGGCGGCGGCAAATCGCCTTATTCCCGGCGCCCATCGCAAACGCGATCCAGGGCGTCCAGCGCCTCGCCCAAGCGCTCCAAATGCGCCTCAACGCTGGCGGAAATCTGCTCTACCGCCGCCCGCGCCCGGTCGGCCTGCATCAAGTCAGCGGCGGGTTCGCGAGCGATAAGCTGGAGGCCGTACACAAGCTTTCGCGCGGCGTTCAAAGCCAGCCACGCGGAATTGCTGGCGTCCTTCACGCCCGGCGGGGGCGGTTCGGCTTCCAAGCTCATGGTGCCGCGCCCTTTTTGCCGCCCAAGGCCGCAACCTCGCCCACCCAGCCGCTCAGCTTTTCCAAATCCGCCGCAATTTGGTCAAAGGTTTCCGTCTGAATTTCGGCAATGGCCTCGATTGAAGGCAAAAACTCCGGGTGGCTGCCCTCGTCACTTGCAACCATGAAGCCCAGCGCAGAGGCCAAGTTCTGTATGCGGCCAAGCCCCACCTCAACGGCGCGCACGTGCTCAACCATGGCGCCAGCCGCCATCAAAATCTTGCTCATTGAACGCCCCCCAAGCTGCCGTCCCCGGCGTAAATGCTGACCAAACCGGCGAAATCCAGGCTGCACATCGGCAGCAGGGCACGCAAAACACTCGTCAGGGTCAGATAGGCGCCCTCGTTTTTTGGCTCATCGCATTGAGCCCGCAAAACGAAAACCTGCACTATGGCGTCCGCCAGATTGCGGGCAGGCACGCTCATCACCGCTTCCTCTATAGCTTGAACCTCGCGCCAGAGCGCATCAACGCGCTTATCCCCGAGCCTGCGCCGGATCAACTGCTCGGCGTGGCTTTCGTACAAAGCGGGCAGGGCCGCAGCGAGATCATAAGCCGTCACGCGCGGCGGCATGGGCGGGAGGCTGGCGGAAACATCGGGCGACGTGCTACGCGCCCCACCAACTTGAGTCATGGGTGTCATCTCCTAACTCGGGTTTTGGCCAGGGCGAGGCTCCTACCCCTCGCTCTGGCCGCTTCGCAGCTTGCGAAGTCGTCAAATTCTATGTCATAAAAGACGACATTAGCAAGGGCTGTGTCATGAAAAACGACATTATCCCGGCACAGCTAAGGGCCGCTCGGGCTTTAATCGGCTGGTCGCGGGACAAACTGGCCGAGAACGCGGGCACCACAGAGCGCACGATTGCTCGAATAGAGGACGGCCAAACAAACCCCAGGCGCTCGACAGCCTCGGCCATTCGAGCGGCCCTCGAGGCGGCGGGCGTTCAATTCATTCCCGAGAATGGCGGCGGCGCTGGCGTGCGCCTGGCCAAGCCGGGCGATGGCGAATAAAGCCGGTTTCGTGTAAAACGGCATTCGCACCCGCAACACTGCCGCAAGGCAGAGCCGGGCTTGGAAGACCCCGCAAGGGGCCGGTTCAGGACCAAGCGATGACAAGCCCCCTAGACCGCAAAAACCCCGCCCTAACCCGGCGGGGTTTGTCTTTTCAGCGCACGAACGCCGTTCGCACCCCGCCGCGCGGCGGCGAACACAAGGCCGGTCAGTGGGTGAGCGCGCTCACAAACCCGGTCACCACAATCACCAGCGCCACCAGCCCCAAGAGCGTGAGCAATGGCCGCCCGCCGCTGCCCTGGCGCGGCTGAACGGGCGCGCCCGCGGCTTGGCCCTGGTACTGCCCGGCGCCAATGGTGTGGCTGTATGAAAGGCCGGTGCCGGGCAGGCCCACCGTCTCGCGCACGCCATGCTTGCCGATGTTCACCGTGGCGCCATGGCCGCCGATGGACAGGCTGGAGCCGCTCTTGCTCAAATTCACGTAAACGCCCTTGGCGAGCCGAATACGGCGCCGGAAACGCAGCCCCATGGCTTCCCCCTATGGTTGCAACGCGCCCACGCTACGGGCAGCCGCGCAAACCCGCAAGAGAAACGGCACCAGAAAGCGCCTGGGCGGCTTATCGCGCCTCGGCGGCACTACGCGCCACGCCAGCGCCACAAGCCGCCCTGGGCGCCTCTGAGCGCAAAAAAAGCCCCGCCGCGCGGCGGGGCTCTGAAACCACCCAAGACGGGGCGGCTATTCGGGCGCGTCATCCTTGCCGCCATCGACCACCCGCAGCCCGCGCGTGGCCTGCATTTGCCGCAAGCTGGCCAGGCTGTGCCCCTCGAGCGCCTGGGCGACGATGCCAAAGGCCACGCAACGCCCCTCGACATGACCAGGCGGGCCAGTTTCCGCCTCCGACATGGCAATCAACTTGCGCAGTGACCGGGCATGGGCCGCAGGCTCTATTCCCGTGGCCGCCGCTAACAGCGTCAGGGTCATGGTAATCATCTCGAGCATGGCCGAATTGACGCCGCCCAGATAGCCCACGGCATGGCCCTCGGCGGCGGTTTGGGTTTGGCTGTTGTCGGTCATGTCTCAGCCTCCCCGCCGCATAATGCGGTTCATGGCCGGGTATCGCCCGCTGGTGTGCCGACCTTCGCGCGCTCCGGCTTCAAGGGACTTCCAGACCTGATCCGTGAAATCCCCGGCGGCGGCGTTGTGGGCGTTCAGCGTCTGGGTGATGTGGTAATTGTTCACATCGCCCCCGGTCGGGCCGCTGAAACTGTTGCTTGCCAGCGCGCTTTGCAGCGGCTGGGCGATATGCGCGGGCAGCACCATTTCCTTCTCGTGCAACTGCACCAGCGGGTTTACGCCCGCCTCGATGACAGTGCCGCCAGCGGCGGACATGACCTCATAGCCCATGACCGCCGTGAAGGCCGTGGCCGCCGCCACCGGCGCCAGCACCGGACCCACAATCGGGATACCAGCCACCGCCGAAAACGCGCCACCCGCCGCCGTGGCCGCATAATGCCCCATTTGCGTGAGCGACGTGGCGAGGGAAAGCGCCTTGCCTTGCTCATCGCCCGCCGCCTGGGCGGCAACCCGCGCCGTCACACCGGCGGTTGTCGCCGCCGTCATGCCAAATTCGGTCGCGAGGTGCATGGTAAGCTGGCGCGCATCGCTCACGAGCGCGGCCTCGAGCTTCTTCGCCTCGGCGTCAATGAACGCCAGGGCGATGCTTTGCGCGGCCTTAAGCTCGGCCTGCTTGAGCGTCTCGGTGCCCTGCAACACGCCATTAATCGAGGTATCGAACGCCTGCTGGATCGGCTGGAAGGCCCGCTGCCAGGCTTGGGCCGAGGCATCCGCCGCCGCCTTCATTTCGTCCTGCAACTCCTTCGACAGATCGGCATTCATCTTCACCATTTCGGCATTGTGCTGGGCCTGCATGACTTCGAGATCATCCAGCGCCTTGGCCTTGGCCGTGACCGACAGGCTGGCCAACTGCGCCTGGGCCTTGGCGGCGGTATAGTCCGCCGTGAACATCTGTTGTTGAGCGGTAATCTCGTTTTGAAGCTCCTGGGCCTTGGTCATCTTGCCCGCCGACACCTCGGCATCCCATTGCGCCACCTGGGCCTGATAGTTGGCCTGCACGATCTGCTTCTGGGCGTCCGCCGCGTCCTGGGCAATCTGCACCTGGTCATTGGTGGCGGTTCTGACCGCCGAGGTGCCCGATTGCGCCGCCTCGAGCCGGTGCATGTGGAGGTTGGCCTCGGCCTGCAACAGTTTGCCTTGCGCCGCCTGTTGCTGGTCAGCCGAAAGCCCCGCCTGCTCCGTGACCTTGCGCCAGAACGTCACCTCGGTTTGCAGCTTCTCGTCGTCAACGGCTTTCCAATTCGTGGCGGAAAGCTCGAGCTTTTGTTCCTGCGCCGCCAAGGCATCGTTTTGTGCGGTCATCCAATCCTTGGAGCCGCCAGACGGCGCAATCGTCGGCGCCTGGGGCTTGTTGCCGCCGCCATCGCCCTGCCCGTCACCAGCGGCACCGGCACCCATCTGGCCGGTGAAAATCTCGGTTTCCTTTTGCAGGTCACCGTCAAGCGTTTTGCCCAGATCGGCATATGAAGCCCGGAGATCGGCAATCGCCCCCTTGGCCGTGGCAACCGCCTCGGTGAAATTGCCATCCAGAGCCTCATTCAAGGCGAATTCCAACTTAGTCACATCGCCAATGGTCACGCCCAGGTTGAAGAATATATCCCCAACCGCGTTGACCGCCGTTGCCACGGCCTCGCCCGTGCCGATCACCCCCGTTAATGCCACATCAAGCGAGGCAATCGCGGTTTTGAGGACCACCGATTGCGTCGAGTTTTGGGTGAAGCCCTCCGAAAGCTCGGTCAGGATCGGCAAGAGAGGCTGCACGAACTGAACCTTCAGCGCATCGAGCCCAATGCCTGCCTCTCGCAACGCCTTCAAAAAATCTGAATCGGTCCGCGCCGCCGCCTCGGTGATTGCCATGCCCATCTCACGGGCCTTTTCGGTCACCCCCGGCAAGCCGCCATCGCCGGTCACTTCATGCAACACGGGGATCATCTCGCCGCCCATGCGCTGGCCGAAAATATCCCCGGCGAGCGCGGCCTTGGCTGTGCCATCGGCGTATTGGTCGAGCTTCTGAGCCACCTCATCGAGCACATCGCCCATGGGCCGCAAATGCCCGGCGGAATCCGTCACCGACACGCCCAACGCCCTGAACGCCGCCGCCGCCGTGCTGCTGGGCGTTGCCACGGCCATTTGCATCGACTGGGCCAGGTGCTGCATCCCCTCGCCCACCGTGTTGAAATCCGTGCCGGTCTCAATCGCCACCATCCGCAGGCCGGAAAGCGCCTCGGTGCTCATGCCGGTGCGCTGCGAAAGCTGCTCGAGTTGCTCGCCCAGCTCGCCCACCGATTTGAACGCCTCGCCTACCTGCTCCACCGCCAGGCCCGCCATCACAAACTCGCTCACCGCCCCCGCCGCGCGCTGGAAAACTTGCAGCTTGTCGGTGATCCCCTCGACCTTGGCGGTTGCCCCCTCGATCTTCTCACCCAGGGCGCCAAACATCGAGGCCGGGGCGCCCGCTTGTTCGCGCATTTCCGCCGTTAGCGCGGCAATCTCGGCCCGCATTTTGGCCGCTTCCTGGGCGCTCGCATCCAGTTGGGGCGCAAGTGAAGCCTTCATCTCGGCGCTGGCGGTCCGGAATTGCCCGGCCAGGGATTTAACCTTTGCGTTCAATTCGGTCAGGTCGGTTTTCGCCAAGGCCATTTTCGCCTGTAGCGAGTTTACATCAGCGGTAATTTTGATTTGCAAATTATGATCGGCCATCCGATACGCCCCTAAAGTTTAGATTGTCTCAGATATATAGCTGATCTTTTCAAGACAAACAAAACAATACGCCGCCATAATTGGCGAACGGCGTTCGCAAATAATCAGGAAAACAAACAAAGAAACGCGAACGGCGTTCGCAAATCCTACGGCGCGCCTTTCGGCTTTCTCCGCAACGCCACCACATTGGACGCGGGCGCCTTGCCCGCCGCCTGGCGCAACACATACTCGGCCCAGGCGGTCATTGCCCGCTCACGCTCGGGCAAAAATTCCTGGCGCTGATAGACCGCGGCCACCCCCTTTATGGCGCCCTGCACATGGTTCAGCAGCCGGTCGGCCACATGGGGCGCGAAGCCGAGACCGGCAAGCACCGTCACGCCCGTTCGCCTGAAATCGTGCATGGTCCAAGGCACGGATGGCGCGGCGCCCTGGCCGTCACCCGCCGGCGCCTCGGCGCGCTCCTTGGCAATTTCGGCGCGCAGGGCATCGAGGGCCTTAGTGAAATCCGCAATCGGCACCTTGCCCGCGGTAGTGAACACCAGGCGCGAGCCCTCGAGGCGCGGCACAGCGGCCAGAGCTTCGCGCACCGGGGCCGCCAGGTGAACGATATGGGCTTTTTTATTCTTGGCCCGCGCGGCGGGCACCGTCCATATGTGGCCATCCGCGCTCAACTCGGCCCAGCGCATCCCCGCCACCTCGCTCTTGCGCTGCAAGGTGAGCAGCAACACCTGGAAATAAGCTCCCCACGGCTGGGCCAGCTTGCCCGCCGCGCGCCATATCTCGCCAATCTCGGCATCGGTCAGCACTCGTTCGCGGCTGCGCTCCTTCACCTCAAGCTCAATGGCCGCGAAGGGGCTCTCAGGGATGAACCGCCGCCGCGCGGCCCAGCCGAAGGCCGCGCGCGCATAGGCCCGCACCCGTGATGCCATGACCGGCGAGGTTTTGGCCAAGCTGTCGATGGCCTGTTGGGCCTGGGCCTGGGTGAGCGCCTGCGCCGGATCATGAAGCCATGGCTCGAGCAGCCGCCGGATGGCGCGGGGCGCGTCCTGGCGGTGGCGGTCGCTGGCATCCCGCAGGGCGGTCTCGACCCAGGCGGTCAGCAGCTTATCGACCGTGAAAGCATCAACCTCTTGCGCGCGGCGGCGCTCGGTCTCGGCAGCACGCAAGGCGGCCTGCATGGCATCACGCTCGGCCACCGGATCACCGCCTTTGGCCAACTCGCCCAGCGCCACAAGCGCCGCCTGGCGCGCCTCATACACGGTCACCTCCCCATGCTTGCCCAGGGGCAGGCGCTTCGTTCGACCGCCGCGCGTGAATTGGAGCAGGAACCGCTTGGCCCCGGTTTCGGTCACGCGGACCGCGAATCCGGTTAACTCCGAGTCGAACACCAGCACATCCCGGCGCCCCGGCGGGCAGGCGAGGGAATCAACCAGGGTTTTCGTCAGCTTCTGGCGCATGGCGGCGAGCATTCCACAACCTGGCCACCGGGCGCCAGGGGCGATTTGCGCGGCCCGGCGGGCCACCAAGCTCGGCGCCACGGGGCGCGCGGCGGTTTGGCACACATGCACACCTCTGGCACACCTTTTTTCGGACAAGGTGTGCCAAGCCAGACCCCGCCCCACAAAACACCAAAGATGTAGTATTTATCTATATGTATAAGTACACATACACATATAAATATACACCAAAAGTGTGCTGGCACACCTGGCACACCTCGTTTTCACCATTTTAAGCTCCCGGCGCGTTTTTCCACCTTCGTTACGGATCGTACCGGACTCTCTCCGGACTCGTCAGTGACGCCATTCACGACATTTTATTGCGCGTCTTTGCATCATACGGCCCCACAAGCCTTTGAAGTATGCGGCTTCTTGCGTCTCACCGCATTTTGCCGCACCTCCGCAAGCTTGCTTCGTAATCAGTAGGTCGCCGGTTCGATTCCGGCGGACGGCACCAGTAAAATCATTGGAAATTTAAGCGATTGCAGGAAGGCGCCGGGGCGGTTTGGGAAATCGCGCCTCAAATGTCCGCGCGGTGTCCGTATTTTGAAGCCAGCGGCCGTGTCCCGCCTTGCCTATGGTCTCTCCTGGCACAGCCCTCCACCGGCCAAGCGCCGCCCTGGATAATTGCGGATAAAATTGAACGGTAGCTGACGAGCTTTGATATTCCGGCTGCAAGCGTCCGATTCTTTGCCCGTTCGAGCAAGGCGCGCTCACTGGAGCGGGAGGCGTTGTCACGCACCCGCTCCAGGCATGTTTTAGCGATCAATTTTTGACGATCAATTTCATTGGTTCAACTTGCGTCTGTCGACGCAATCCAAACCAATATCGATCTAGAACAGCTCGGCCGGAATGTGCGGGGCGAAGGACGTGCCGCCTTGCACGATGGTTGAGAGCGCCGGGGCCTTGGGCAGGATTTGCTCGGCGTAGAAGGCCGCCAGGGTGATTTTGGCGGCCAAGAACTCGTCTTGCGGGGCCAGGGATGAGGCGGCCAGGGCGGCTTTGGCGCTCAGCCAGCCGCCCGCCACATAGCCCGCCAGCATCAGGTAATTGACCGAGGCGCCAAGCGCCGCGGCCGGGTCGGCGGTTTGGGCCCAGGCGGTGGCGCTGGCCAGCGCCTCGATGCCGGCGGCGAGGTGGCGGGCGATGGTTTGGAAGGCCGCGCCCTCGTGCCGCCGGGCGGCGGCGGCGGTTTCGCGCATGGCGGCCAGCAGCGCGGCCATGGCGGCGCCGTCTTGCTGGGGGAGTTTGCGGGCGATCAGGTCGGCCGCCTGGATGCCGGTGGTGCCTTCATAAATCGGCGCGATGCGCGAATCACGCAGATGCTGGGCGGCGCCGGTTTCCTCGATGAAGCCCATGCCGCCATGCACCTGCACACCGAGCGAGGCGATTTCGACGCCGACCTCGGTGCACCAGCCCTTGAGCACGGGGGTGAGCAGCTCGACCCGCGCCTGGCAATGGGCGCGCGTGGCTTCATCCGGGTGGTGGTGGGCGAGATCGACATCGGCGCCGACCAGATAGGCCAGGGCGCGCATCGCCTCGATCTGGGATTTCATGGTCAGCAGCATGCGCTTCACATCCGGGTGGTGCAGGATGGGCGGCTTGCCCGCCATGCCGACCACACGGCCCTGGACGCGCTCGCGGGCGTAGTCGCGCGCCTGCTGATAGGCGCGCTCGGCGATGGCCAGACCCTGCACGCCGACCTTCTGGCGGGCTTCGTTCATCATGGTGAACATGTGGTTGAGGCCGCGATTGAGCTCGCCGACCAGATAGCCGACCGCGCCGCCCTGGTCGCCGAAAGCCATGACGCAGGTGGGGCTGGCATGGATGCCGAGCTTGTGCTCGAGAGAGGCGCAGACGGCATCGTTGCGCGCGCCCCGCGAGCCGTCCGCGTTGACCAGGAATTTGGGCACCAGGAAGAGCGAAATGCCCTTGGTGCCCTCGGGCGCGTCGGGCAGGCGGGCGAGGACCAGGTGGATGATGTTCTCGGCGGCGTCGTGGTCGCCCCAGGTGATGAAGATCTTCTGGCCGGTGATGAGGTAGTGATCGCCATTGGGCACGGCCTTGGTGCGCACGGCCGCGAGGTCCGAGCCGGCCTGGGGCTCGGTGAGATTCATGGTGCCGGTCCAGGTGCCGGCGATCATGTTGGGGAGGTATGTGGCCTTGAGCGCCTCGGACCCATGGGCGCGCAGGGCCTCGACCGCGCCGGTGGTGAGCATGGGGTTGAGGGCGAACGCCATGTTGGCGCTGTTCCACATCTCGGACGCCACCGTGCCCAGCAGGTTGGGCAGGCCCTGGCCGCCATATTCGGGGTCGCCCGTCATCGAGGCCCAGCCATTTTCGACGAATTGCCGGTAGGCATCGGCGAAGCCGGCGGCCACCACCACGCCCCCCTCGGTGAGTTTGGCGCCTTCCCGGTCGCCGCTCCCATTTAGCGGCGAGAGCACGCCGGTGGCGAATTTGGCCGCTTCCTCGAGCACCGCGTCGGCAACCTCGCCCCCCGCCTCGGCGAAGGCGGGCAGGGCCAGCACGGCATCGAGCCCGGCCAGATGCTGGAGGGCGAAGCGCATGTCGCGCAGGGGGGCAATGTAATCGGCCATCGGGATGCTCCTTTAAAGGGCGGTGTGGGTTTCGCGCAGCACGCGCTTGTTCAGCTTGCCGACGCTGGTCTTGGGCAGGGCCTCGACGAAGTCGATGCGGTCGGGGACGGCGTATTTGGAGATGATGCCGCGATC
This sequence comes from Pseudomonadota bacterium, assembly GCA_021781835.1. Lineage (GTDB taxonomy): Bacteria > Pseudomonadota > Alphaproteobacteria > Acetobacterales > Acetobacteraceae > Acidocella. The sequence continues at coordinate 22,968 of JAJXWD010000032.1, forward strand.
GGCGTAGGCGCCAAGATGCAGCTTGAGCTCGTCGGGCGTGGCGCTCTGGCCGGGTTTGAGGACCAGGATGGCCAGCGGGCGCTCGCCCCATTTGGGGTCGCGCACGCCGATCACGGCGGCCTCGGCGATGGCGGGGTGGCGCAGGAGGAGATCCTCGACATCGAGCGAGGAGACCCATTCGCCGCCGGTCTTGATGACATCTTTCAGGCGGTCGACGATCTTGATGGTGCCGTCGGGCTCACGGACCGCGACATCGCCGGTGTGCAGCCAGCCGCCCTGCCAGAGCGCGGCGGAATTGGCGGGGTCTTTGAGGTAGCCGGCGGTGAGCCAGGGGGCGCGGGCGACGATCTCGCCGCGCGAGGCGCCGTCCCATGGGAGTTCGCGCATCTCCTCATCGACCAGCTTGAGCTGCACCAGCGGCGCGGGGCGGCCGGTTTTGCAGCGCGCCTCGGCCTGGGCCTCGGGCGGCTGGGCCAGTTGCGCGGGCGTGAGCTGGGCGAGGGTGAGGATCGGGCAGGTCTCGGACATGCCATAGCCCGTGAAGGCATCCACACCGCGCGCGAGGGCGGCCAGGCATTGGGCGCGGGTCATGGCCGAGCCGCCGATGACGACTTTCCAGCCCTCCAGAGAGACATTGTGTTTGGCGGCGGCGTCCATGATCATCTGCAAGATGGTGGGCACGCAATGCGAGAAGGTGACGCCTTCGGTCTTGATCAGCTCGACCAGCAGCTCGGGCTGGTAGCGGCCGGGATAGATTTGCTTCACCCCCATGGTGGAGGCGATGTAGGGCATGCCCCAGGCATGGACGTGGAACATCGGCGTCACGGGCATGTAGACGTCGTTTTGGTTGAAGCGCCCCTGGCCGGTGCCCGAGAGCGCCGCGCGCACGGCGAATGTGTGCATGACCAGCTGGCGGTGGCTGAAGAACACGCCCTTGGGCAGGCCGGTGGTGCCGGTGGTGTAGAAGGTGGTGGCGCGGGTGTTTTCGTCGAATTCGGGGAAGGCGAAGCGGGGCGGGGCCGCGGCCAGCAGGGCTTCATATTCGCCGGCCAGCGGCAGGGTGGTGGCGGGGCGCGCGGGGGTGTCGGAGAGCAAGATGACGGTTTTGCCGGGATCGACGCGGTCCCAGAGGCTCTCGAGCAAGGGCAGGAACTCGGCATTGACCAGGAGGACATCATCCTCGGCGTGGTTGATGGTGTAGAGGATCTGCTCGGGCGAGAGGCGGACATTGATGGTGTGCAGCACCGCCCCCGACATGGGGATGGCGAAGAAACATTCGAGATAGCGGGGCGTGTCCCAGTCCATGACGCCGACGGTCATGTTGGGGCGCAGCCCGAACGCGGCCAGCGCGCCGGCCAGGCGGTGTATGCGCTCATGCAGCGTGGCATAGCCGTGGCGCGAACGGTTGGCGTAGAGAATTTCGTTGCCGCCGGCCGCGGTCATGGCCATGGCGAGCAGGTCTCTGATGAGCAGGGGGGCGCTTTGCGTGCCGGTGGGCAGGTCGGTCATGGTGCGGTTCCTCTCTCGCCATTGGCTGGCTGTTGACGCGGCTTTGCAGCCCGCGATGGGGCGGTAATGCGCCCGGCCCCCGCCTGGCTCCATCCCCCGTACGGGGGAGCGGCCGGCAAGCAGACGGGGGAGTGGTGGCGCCGCCCCACGGCGCGGTACGGAAGTTTATGGCGCAAAACACTATACGAAAAGCCCGCGCCGGTCATATAAAACGGGCATTGGAAATGTCTGTCCCTGTCTCCGCCCGCCTGCTGGCGACCAAAACCCAACGGCCCAAGCTGCCGCCCCGGCTGGTGGCGCGCCCGCGCGTGCTGGCGCAGCTGGACGGGGTGGAGCCGTGCGCGCTCACGCTGATCAAGGCGGCGGCGGGGTTTGGCAAGACCAGCCTGGCCATTGCCTGGGCCGAGCATCTGGCCGCGCAGGGGCACCGGATCGCCTGGGTCTCGCTCGACCCCGAGGATGACGAGCCGGGGCAGTTTTTACTGTATGTCGCGCAGGCGCTGCGCGGGGCTTGCCCCGAGATCGAGGCCCAGGCGCTCGATTTGATCTCGGAGGTCGCGCTGCTGCGCCCCTTTGACGTGGTGCGCCTGCTGCTCAACGGGCTCGCCGATCTCGATGACGACGTGTTTCTGTTTCTCGACGATTACCACGTGCTGCAAAACCCCGAGGTGGCGGAATGCGCGGGGTATCTGGTGAAACATGCGCCGGCGCAGCTGCATCTGGTGCTGACCACGCGCACAGAGCCCAATTTGCCGCTGGTGCGGCTGCGCGCCCAGGGCCAGCTGTGCGAGCTGGACGCCACGGCGCTGCGCTTTGACCTCGAGGAGACGGCGCAGTTTTTGGCCGCCGAGCAGCTGGGCCACGAGGCCGCCGCCGCCCTGCATGAAAAAACCGAGGGCTGGCCGGTGATGATGCGCATCATTGCCGCCACCGGCGCGCAGGCGGGGGGGGAGTTCGCGGGGTATGTGCGCCAGCTCTCGGTGCGCAACCGCCCCATACGCAGCCACCTCGCCGATATGCTGGGCGGGCTGCCGCCCGAGGTGGTGAGCTTTTTGACGCGCTGCGCGGTGCTGGACCATCTATGCGCCCCGCTCTGCGCCCACGTTACCGCCCAGCCCGACGCCACCGCCATCTTCGAGACGCTGATCTCGCGCCAATTGCTGCTCACCCCGCTCGATGCCGATGGCGTGTGGTTCCGGCTGCACCCGCTGCTGCGCGGGTTTTTGGCCCAACGCCTGGACCAGGAAGCCCCCGGCACGCTGGCCGCCCTGCACCGGCGCGCCTATGGCTGGTTTGCCGAGGCCCAGCTGTGGACGGATGCCATCCGCCACGCCATTGCCGTGGGCGACACGGCCGAGGCCGCGCGCTGGGTGGAGCATTGCGCCATGGCGCTGCTCAAGCGCGGCGAACTGACCACGCTGTTTGCCTGGGAACGCACATTTGGGCCCGAGCTGCTGCGCAAACAGGTGAAGGCGCGCCTCGCCATTGCCTGGGGCATGGCGCTGGCCATGCGCTTTGACGAGGCGATTGCCCGCGCCAGCCGGCTGGAGGCCGAGCTGGGCAGCGCCGATGCCCAGGCCCGCGCCGCGCTGGGCTGCGAATGCCAGACCATACGCGCCGTGGCGCTGGCGCTCTCGGACCATACCGACGCCGCCCTGGCCCTGGCCGAGGATAGTCTGAAACAGCGCAGCAGCGGGCCCTGGACCACCAACACGGCGGCCAATGTGGCGGTGATCGGCTGGTGGAAACGCGCCGAGCTGGAACGCTGCTACCATGTGCCGTGGATCAGCTTTCCCGGCGATGACGGGGCGCGCAACGTGGTGGCCACCACCTACCGCCTGTGCCTGATGGGGCTGGTGGATGACCAGCAGCTGCACCACCAGGCCGCCGCGCGGCAGTTCGCGGAGGCGATGCGCGTGGCCAGCGCCCATGCCGGGCCGCTCTCGGCCGCCGCCGCCCAGCCCGCCTGCCTGCTGGCCCAGGCGCTCTACGACCAGGGCCAGACCGATGAGGCGGAGGCGCTGCTCAGCCCCCGCCTGCCGTTGGTCAATGCCGTGTGCATGATCGAATGCGTGATCCGGGCCTATACGATGCTGGCCAGGGTCACTCTGGCGCGCGGCGCGCACGAGGCCGCCGAGCGGCTGCTGGAGGGGGCGGCGCAGCTGGCGCTCTCGCGCCGCTGGGTGCGGCTGGAGGCACGGGTGCTGCATGAGCGCGCGCGCATGGCGCTGCTCTGCCGCAAGACCGAGGAGGCGGCTTCGTTTGTGGCGCGGTTGCAGCATTTGCGCGAAACCGTGCAGGACCGCCAAAGCGCCCTGCGGGCCGAGGTGCAGGCCGAACTGGACCTGGCCGGCGCGCTGGCCCACCAGGCGCGCGGCGAGACCGCCCAGAGCGTGGCCCTGGCCCGCAGCGCCAAGGCCCAGGCCGGCGCGCACCGCAACCGCCGCCGCGAGCTGGAGGCCGCCGCCCTGCTCGCCATGCTGCTGGAGGGGGCGGATGCCGACGCCGCGCTGCGCGAGGCCCTGGCGCTGGCCGAGGGGGGCGGGCATGTGCAGCTGTTCCTGGACCTGCTGCCCTTTGCCGCCCCGAGCTTTACCGCCCGGCTGAAGGCGCTGGCCCAAAAGCCCGAGCCCGCGCCGCACGCCGGCTTGGCCCGCCAGATTGGCGCGCGCCTGCCGGGCGAAAGCCCGCCCGCGCCCCCTGCCCTGCATCTGAGCCCGCGCGAGCGCGATATTTTGCAATTATTGGTCAATGGCCAGACCAACAAGGCCATCGCCCGGGCGCTCAACGTGACGCCCGAGACCATCAAGACCCATATCAAGCGGATTTTTCAGAAGCTCAATGTCACCAACCGCAGCCAGGCGGTGTCGCGCTATTATCAGAGCCGGTTGGGGGCGTGAGGGCGAAAGGCTTGGGCGGGGAAATGTGGACCTTTTTTATAAAAAGGGGCCACGCCCCCAAAAATTTTGAATAATATGAGATGGCTGGGTAGAGGCGGGGGAACTCAGAGCAGCAGCAGGGCGCGGAAATCATTGACGTTGGTGCGGGTGGGGCCGGTGATCAGCTGGTCGCCCAGCGCCGCGAAGAAAGGGTGGGCGTCGTTGGCGTCGAGCGATTGCAGGGGGGTGAGGCCGGCGGCCAGGGCGCGGGACAGCGTGTCTGGGCCGATGAGCGCGCCCGCAACCTCGGCGCCGCCATCGACGCCATCCGTATCGGCGGCCAGGGCATGGATGCCGGGCGCACCCTCGAGCGCGATGGCGAGGCTCAGCAGGAACTCGACATTGCGCCCCCCAAGCCCGGCGCCGCGCACGGTGACCGTGGTCTCGCCGCCCGAAAGCAGCACGCAAGGCGGGCGGACAGGCTGGCCGTGGCGCCGGCACTGGCGGGCGATGCCGGCCATGACCCGGCCCATTTCGCGCGCCTCGCCCTCCAGCGCGTTGCCCAGGATGAGCGGGGTGATGCCCGCCGCCCGGGCGGTTTGGGCGGCGGCCTCGAGCGCGTCTTGCGGGGTGGCGACGAACCTGACCTCGGTGCCGGCGAAGGCCGGGTGGCCGGGTTTGGGGGTTTCAAAATCCGGGTTGGCAAGCAGGCGGGCGACCGGCGGGGGCGGCACGATATGGTGGCGCGCCAGCACGGCGCGGGCCTCGGACTGGGTGCTGGGGTCGGGGATCGTGGGGCCGGAGGCGATGATCGAGGGGTCGTCGCCCGGCACGTCGGAGACCAGCAGCGTGACCAGCCGGGCGGGCGCCGCCGCCAGGGCGAGGCGCCCGCCCTTGAGGCTGGAGAGATGTTTGCGCACGATGTTCATCTCGGCGATGCTGGCGCCCGAGGTGAGCAGCGCGCGGTTGAGGGCTTGTTTGTCGGCCAGCGTAATGCCCGGCAAGGGCGCCGCCAGCAGCGCCGAGCCGCCGCCCGAGATGAGGCAGAGCACCAGATCATCGGCGCTCAGGCCTTGCACGGCGGCGCGGATGCGGGCCGCCGCCTGCTGGCCCGCCTGGTCGGGGACGGGGTGGGCGGCCTCGATGACCGTGAGGCGGGGCAGCGGGCCCACGCCATAGCCATAGCGCGTGACCACCACGCCGCTGAGCGGGGCGTTTTGAGGCCAGGCGGCCTCGACCGCCTGGGCCATGGCCGCCGCCGCCTTGCCCGCCCCCACCACCACCGTGCGGCCCCGCGGCGGGGCCGGCAGATGGGGGGTGAGCATGGCGGGCGCGGCGGCCCGGGCCACCGCGGCCTCGAACAGCGCGCGCAGCAGGGCGGCGGGGGTATCTGGCATGGCGGCAGCATGGCAGCTTGGCCCGCGCTACGCTATAGCAGGCCGCAAGGAGGAGGCATGGCCCGGCAAAGCACTATCCAGCGCGGTATTTTCTCGATCGAGAAAGGCGCGCGGCTGATCGAGGCCTTGACCCGCCAGGGCGGCGCCATGACGCTCTCGGCCCTGGCCCAGGCCGCCGAACTGGCCCCCAGCATCGCGCACCGCTATCTGGTGAGCCTGATGCGGAGCACGTTGGTGGAGCAGCAGGCCAACGGGCTCTACGATCTGGGGCCGCTGGCCCTGGCCGCCGGGCTGGCCAGGCTCTCGCGCCTGGATGAGTACCGGGTGGGGCTGCAATTTCTCGACCAGCTGGCCGAGCGCACGCGCGAGACGGTGCTGATGACGCTGTGGACCGGCCACGGGGTGGTGGTGGTGCGCTGGCTGGAATCACCGCATCTGCTCACCATTCATGTGCGCCCAGGCGCCAGGCTGCCGCTGCTCACCTCGGCCTCGGGGCGGCTGTTCGCGGCGTTTTTGCCTGAGCGCGTGGCCGGGCCCGCCCTGGCCGCCGAACGCGCCGCCGGCGGGGTGGCGAGGGAGGCGGGGCAGCGCTTGGACGAGGCGGACTTTGCCGCGCTGCTCGAGGATATACGCGGGCGCGGCCAGTCCCGCGTGCTGGGCGAGCTGGCGCCGGGCGTGGGCGCGCTGGCGGCGCCGGTATTCGCGGCGGGCGGGGAGATTGCGCTGGGTTTCGCCATTGTCGGCCCCATGGGCACGCTCGATGCCGGGTGGGATGGCGAGCCCGCGCGGATTTTGCGCGAGGTGGCGGCGGCCTGCACCAAGGCGCTGGGCGGCTGAAACGGTTGGGGGGCGGTTTTTTCAGCGGCGCGCGCCCTTGGGGCCGGGCGCCGGGCGGGGACGATCCAAAATTTAAGATTTATCCTGGAAGGCTCAGGCCGCGTGTTCGCTCCATTGGGCGCTCAGCAGCTCGATGATTTGCGCCTGAGAGGAGGCGTAGGCGCGGCTTTGAATGTCGCGGGCGGCGGCCTGGTGGTGGGCGTGCACGGCGGCGCGGAGCGCGCCGCTGCGCGCGCGCGGGCGCGGCTGGCGGGCGAGATAGCCTTGCAGAGGGCAGGTCTGGTCGAGAAATTCGCGGGCGGGCGGCTCGTTTTTGGGGAAGGCTTTCAGCCGCATGTCCCATAACAGATAGGCCGAGAGCAGGCCGAGTTCGGTTTCCGGGCGGGTGCGCTCGATGGTCCAGCAAAAACCCTGCCGCCAGGGGGCAAGGTGGCGCGCCGCCATGGGCCGGGCAATGCCGAAACCCTGGCCGTAATCGGCGCCCAATATCACCGCCGCCTCGATCAGCCCCTGGTTTTCCAGCCCCTCGACCGTGACCGGCACGCCCAGGGAATGGGCCAGGTTGGTGAGGTGGTAAATAAACTCCAGCACATGCCAGGGCCGGCGCGCCAGGGCGCCGCGCACCAGACCTTGCTCGATCTTGACCCCATCGAAGCGCAGGCTGCCCATGCGCAGCAGCGAGCTGTGGCCCGAGCCCAGATCATCCTGGATGAGGGCGATGCCGGCCGCGCGCAGGCTGTTGAGCACGAAAAGCGGGTTGGCGGTTTGCGGCAGGTCGCTGGTTTCGAGCAGCTCAAGCTCGATTCGGCGGCCAGGGATGCCGGTTTGGCGCAAGGTCTGGAACAGGGTTTTTTGGTAGCGCAGATCGGTGAGGCCCTGGGGCGGCATGTTGAGCGACACCACCGGCGCGGGCTCGGCATAGACCTGGCCACCAAAACGCTCGGCGCGCAGATCGGCGCAGATGGTCTCGAGCCCCAGGGCGAACAGGCGCAAAAGCTCGTTATTGCCGAGCGCGCCCAGAAACTGGCCGGGGGCGATGAGCCTGCCCTCTTCGCCGCGCAGGCGGGCCAGAGCCTCGAATTTGGCGGCGTGGCCGGTTTTGAGGTCGATGATCGGCTGGTATTCGAGCACCACATCGCCGGCGGCCAGATGGTCGAGATAGAAGAGCTTGGTGCGCACGGGGATGAGCTGGTGCTGGCGGTGGCGCAGGGCGGCGGCGCTCAGGGCTTGCTGGATTTGGGTGAACATGACCTGGCGGACGGAGGATTCGAAAAACCCGACCCAGCCGCTATAGAGGTTGACCAGGGCGAAGGTCTCGCCATCCTCGTTGACCAGGGGCATTGAGGCGCTGGCGCGAAAGCCCAGCGTGGCGCCGAAATTTTGCCAGGGGGCGAGGCTGGGGTCGAGCCGGTAGGAGGCGATCGAGGCGAACTCGCCGCTCAGCCAGGCTTTGGCGGCCGGGCCGGGCGTGGGGTCGGACGGGGTGACGCGGATGCGCGGCACAACCCCCGACGCCATGGCGCTGAGATAAGGCTCGGCCTGCGGGCCGGCGGATTCCTCGGCCTCGAAGCGGCCTTGCTCATCGAGCCGGGCGACGAAGACGGCCAATATGCCATCGAGCCGGGCCAGCTCGGCGATGACGCCACCATAAAGATCGTGCAGGCTGGTGGCTTTGCGGATCTTGTCGAAGATGGTGGAAAAGACCGTGATGGTTTTGGCCTCGAGCAGCTTGATGCCGCGCACCTGACATTCGAGGTCGAACATCAAGCGCTGGTCGAGGATGCGCATGAGGCGGTGGATTTGCACCGGATCTCCCGCCGCCTCGAGCACCTGGGTGTGCAGATGGTCCTGGTAGGCGTTGTAGAGCTGGATCAACCAGACTTCCTGCACGCCGATGAGCATGTGGACCCGGCCGACGGTGCGGGCGGCCTGCTCGTGGGCGGCCCTGCTCAGGGCGGGGTCGAAGATCGCGCTCAGGTAATGGATTTGCCGGGCTTGCAGTCCCGCGCGCTCGGGCGGGGTGATGTAGGACATGATCGCCGCGGTCTGGTCATGATCGGCGAGCAGGGCTTTGACCGTGGGGCCGAAACGCTCGGCCGCCTGGCTGAGCCAGGGGGCGAAGCTGGCCAGCAACGCGGCGGATGCCGGGCCATAGGCGGGGTCTGCCGCATCTGGTCGGGCCATGGGCAAGGCGGGGGTCCATTGGTTGGGGTGGCGGGATGGACCTCATTTTACGATGAACATGGCTAAAAACCGCTTAACGGCGCGGCCGGTCAGCGCCGCGCGTGCAGGGCCTCTATGTAGCGCACCGTGCCCGACGCGCTGCGCGTGACCACCGAATGGGTGACCAGATGCAAGCCCAGCCGGTGCACGCCTTTCAGCCAGTCTCCCGAGGTGACGCCGGTGGCGGCGAACAGCACCGGGCCGCGGGCCATGTCTTCCAGCTCGTAGATGCGCTGGGGGTCGGTGATGCCCATGCCGCGCGCGCGCTCGATCTGGGCTTCGTCCTCGAACAGCAGGCGGCCTTGCATCTGGCCGCCAAGGCAGCGCAGCGCGGCGGCGGCCAGCACGCCCTCGGGCGCGCCGCCCGAGCCGATGAACAGATCTATGCCGCTCGCCGGCTGGGCCACCGCGATGACCCCCGCGACATCGCCCGAGCCGATGAGGGTGATGCGCGCGCCCGCATCGCGGCAGGCGGCGATGAGCGGGGCGTGGCGCTCGCGCTCGAGCATGCACACCATCAGCTCGCCCACCGCGCAGCCCTTGGCCTCGGCCAGGCGGGCGAGGTTTTGCTCGACCGGCAGGGACAGCGCCACCACGCCCGGCGGCAGGCCGGGGCCGACGGCGATTTTTTCCATATATACATCGGGCGCGTGCAAAAACCCGCCCTTGGGGGCAAGCGCCACCACGGCAAGCGCGTTGGGCGCGCCGCTGGCGGCCGTGGAGGTGCCTTCGAGCGGATCGACGGCGATGTCCATCTCCGGGCCGCCAGCCCCCAGGCGCTCGCCGATATAGAGCATGGGGGCTTCGTCCATCTCGCCTTCGCCAATGACCACGGTGCCGGAAATATCGACCGAATCAAAGGCGCGGCGCATGGCCTCGACGGCGGCGCCGTCGGCCTGGTCCTTGTCGCCGCGCCCAATCCAGCGGGCGGCGGCGAGGGCGCCGGCCTCGGTCACGCGCACCAGCTCGAGGGCCAGATTACGGTCTGAATGCAGCCTTGCCGGTATGGTCATGATTGTGTCTTTCGGAGATGGGCGAGCAGCCCTTCGGTTGAGGGATCGAGCGCGATGGGCTCGCCTTGCAGTGCGGGCAGGAGCCTGGTGGCGAGTTCCTTGCCGAGCTCGACGCCCCATTGGTCATAGGCGTTGATGTTCCAGAGCGTGGCTTCGGTGAAGATGCGGTGCTCGTAGAGCGCGATGAGGCGGCCGAGCGCGTGGGGGGTGAGGCGCTGATAGG
>JAJXWD010000033.1 GCA_021781835.1 Pseudomonadota bacterium
CGTCCCCGTGGTTGGGTTGCTCAGGGTCAAAATCTCGGCCGCCACGCCGCGCGCGGCCAGGCGCGCGCGCGTCAGCCCGGCCTCCGCCGCCGAGCCCTCGCGCAACCCGTGATCGACGATAAACGCCCGCACCCGCCCGCCATGGCGGCGGGTAAAGCCCTGGGCCAGCAACGCCAGCGCGGTCGAATCCGCCCCGCCCGAAACCCCCACCGCCAGCTCCCACGGCCCCCCGGGCAACAGCCCGCTCAGCGCCGCGTCAAATGCCGGCGGCAGAGCGCTCAGTGGCACCCGGCCCGGCGGGCGATCTCTCCGGCCCGCAGTTTCTCGCTTGCGCTCGGGCTGGTGAACTGGCTGTTGAACGAGGCCAGCGTGTCGCAGGCCGCCTCGTTTTGCGAGATGTTGGCCAGCGACCCGGCCAGCCCCAGCAGCGCGGTGGCGGCATAAGGCCCGGCGCGGTTCATGTTGTAGGTGGCGTCATAGGCAATGGCCGCGTCCTGGTCATCGCCCTTGGCGCTGTCCGCCTGCCCCACCAGATATTGCGCCCGGTAGGCTTCCGGCGCCTGCTTGTTGTTGGTCACCAGCGCCTGGGCGATCTGGGCGGCATTGCCGTAATCGCGCGCGTCATAGGCCGAGAGCGCGGCCCGCAGCTGGTCGCGCGGCGACCCCGAAACCGGCGCCGCGGCCTGGGGCGCGGGCGCTTGCTGGGTCGGCTGGCTCATCTGCCCGCCGCCCGGCTGGGGCGCCTGCCCGCCGGCCTGCCCGCCATTGCCCATCTGGAATTTGAGATCCCCGATCTCTTGCTGCATCTGGGCGTTCTGGGTGGTCACCTGGTTTTGCAGCGTGTCCACCTTGCCGTTCAAGGCCTGCACCTGGCTTTGCAGCTGCTGCACCTGGGAGAGCAGCGTGGCCACCATATTGCCGCTTTGGGGCGTGGCCTCGCTTTGCCCGCCGCCGCCATACCCGCCGCCGCCACCGCCATTATAGCCGCCACCGCCCCCCAGCGCCGAGCCGCCGCCACCGCCCGGATTGGCCTGCAACTGCTGCACCTGGCTTTGCAGTTGCTCGATCTCGTTTTGCAGCGTGATGCCTTCCTGGCTCTGTATGTCCTGCTGGGCGCGCGCGGCGGGCGCGGCCAGGGTCAGCGCGGCGGCGAGGGCAAAAATGAAATGGCGCATATTCGGTCCGGCTCGAGGGTAATGGTTTTGTGGTTATACCGGGCTGGCGGCAAAAACAAAACCGGCGGCACTTGCGTGCCGCCGGCTGTCAATTTTCCGCAAACCGCGAAAAACCTCGGATTGGGCTTAGTTGCCCTGCGGGTTGTAGCCCTGCACCGAGGTGATGGCATTGCGGTTCTGCTGCCAGGAGGCCTCGTCGTGGCCGGTGGCAACCGGGCGGTCCTTGCCGTACGAGATGGTCTGGATGCGCGAAGCGGCCACACCCTGGGCAACCAGAGCGTCGCGGGCCGAGTCGGCGCGCTTCTGGCCCAGCGCCAGGTTGTAGGTCTCGGTGCCGCGCTCGTCGCAGTTACCGGCGACCAGCACGTTCACGGAGGGGTACTTGGCAAGCCAGGCGGCCTGGCGGCCGAGGGTGGCGTTGGCGTCGCTGGTCAGGTTCGCCTTGTTGAAGGCGAAGAACACGCGGTCGCCGACATTGGCAACCAGATCCTGCTCGCTGCCGGCAGCCGGGCCGTTCGAGGCGCCCGTGCCGGTGCTGGCCTGGGTGGCGGGGTGAGAGCAGGCTGCCAGCAGGGCCAGGCCGGCGAAAGCGCCCAAAGCTTTGAATTTCATGATAGAACCGATCCCTGTCCGATGGGTGAGCGATAAAAGTCTATTTTGGTTACGCGTTCACGATGAACAACATAGACCTGAGCGGCCATACTCTTTGATCCCCTCCAGGGTCAAGCGCCACGTAAGGGCAAAGCAATGTCTGCGAACGGCTTACGGGCTCTTGCTGAATTTTCTCCCCCGCTGTTGAGAACGGGTAACACTGCCGCCCCACCCCGCCCGCGCGCGCCCCGCAACGCGCGGCTTGACAAGTGCCCCCCGGCCATGTCTGGCAAGGCCGCAGAAACTGGGATGAATGAAGATGTCAGGCGATGATTTGAAGTTATTGCTCGAACAGGCCGAGGCCGAGATCAGCACCGCCGATGCCCCCCGAATCGAGGCGCTGCGGGTCTCCTTACTGGGCAAAAACGGCACGGTGACAAATCTGTTAAAGTCGCTTGGCGGCATGGAACCGGACGCCCGCAAGGAGGCCGGCGCCCGCATTAACCACTTGAAAACGCAAATCACCGATGCGCTTTTCGCGCGGCGCGCCGTGCTCGATGACGCCGCCCTCGCCGCCCGCCTCCAGGCCGAGCGCGTCGATGTCACCCAAGCCCCGCGCCCCGAGCCCCTGGGCAGCCTGCACCCGCTTTCGCGCACGGTCGAGGAAATCGCCGCCATCTTCGGCGCCATGGGCTTCGTCCTCAAGGAAGGCCCCGACATCGAATCCGACTGGAATAATTTCTCGGCGTTGAACATTCCCAGCCACCACCCCGCCCGCGCGATGATGGACACGTTCTACCTCCAGGCCGCGCCCCATGAGCGTCCGGCGGTGCTGCGCACCCACACCTCGCCGGTGCAGATCCGCACCATGCTCGCCTGGGCGGCCGCGCAGGCCTCGGGCGAGGCGGTCGAGCCCATCCGCATCATCGTCCCCGGCCGCACCTTCCGCGCCGACCACGACGCCACCCACTCCCCCATGTTCCACCAGTTCGAAGGGCTGGTCATCGGCCAAGACATCACCCTCGCCCACCTCAAAGGCTGCCTGATCGACTTCCTGCGCGCCTTCTTCGGCGTGCCCAGCCTGCCCGTGCGCTTCCGCGCCTCCTATTTCCCCTTCACCGAACCCTCGATGGAGGTCGATATCGGCTGGAGCAGGCGCACCGGCGAAATCGGCGGCGGCACAGACTGGCTGGAAATCCTGGGCTCTGGCATGGTCCACCCCAACGTGCTCGCCAATGTCGGCATAGACCCGCGCAAATACCAAGGCTTCGCCTTCGGCGTCGGGCTCGAGCGCATCACCATGCTCAAGCACGGCATCAACGATCTGCGCCTGTTCTACGAAAGCGACATTCGCTGGCTGCGCCATTACGGCTTCGCCGCCCTCTCCCCCGCCAGCCTGCACGAAGGCATCTGACCCATGAAATTCTCTCTCTCCTGGCTGAAAGACTGGCTGGACACCGACGCCCCGCTGGAGGCCATCCTCACCACCCTCTCCGCCATCGGGCTCGAGGTCGAGGGCGTCGAAAACAAGGCCGACAGCCTGAAGCCCTTCGTGATCGCCGAAATCATCGAGGCCAAACAGCACCCCAACGCCGACCGCCTGCGCGCCTGCCGCGTTTCGGCCGGCGGCGCCGAGCTGTCGGTGGTGTGCGGCGCGCCCAATGCCCGCACCGGCCTCAAGGTGGTCATGGCCCCCATCGGCGCCCATGTGCCGGGCTCGGGCATCACGCTCAAGGCCGGCGAGATCCGGGGCGTCAAATCCGAAGCCATGCTCTGCTCCTACAGCGAGCTGGCGCTGGAGGGCGACGGCGAAGGCATCATCGAGCTGCCCGCCAATGCCCCCGTCGGCACCCCCTTCGCCCAATGGGCCGGGCTCGATGAGCCCATCATCGAAATCGCCATCACCCCCAACCGTGGCGATGCCCTCTCCATCCGCGGCATCGCGCGTGACCTCGCGGCCGCGGGCCTCGGCCGGCTCAAGCCCTTCACCGCGCCCGCCATCGCCGCCAGCCTCCCCTCGGCCATCCATTGGGTCAATACCTACCCCGAGGCCTGCCCCTGGATTCTCGGCCGCACCATCAGCGGCGTCAAAAACGGCGAGAGCCCGGCCTGGCTGAAACAGCGCCTGGACTCCATCGGCCTGCGCCCCATCAACACCCTGGTCGACATCACCAATTACTTCACCTATCATCTCGGCCGCCCCTTGCATGTCTTTGACATTGCAAAACTTTCAGGCGCCGCCCTCACGCTCCGCCACGGCCAGCCGGGCGATGTGTTCCCAGGCCTCCACGGCAAGGAGATCCAGGCCGGCCCGGATGATTGCGTCATCGCCGACGGCGCGGGCGCCCAGTCCCTCGCCGGCATCACCGGCGGCGAGCAGACCGGCTGCGATGAGCACACGGTGGATGTGTTCCTCGAATGCGCCCTGTTCGACCGCGTGAAAATCGCCCAGACCGGCCAGCGCACCGCCATCCACTCCGACGCCCGCGCCCGCTTCGAGCGCGGCATCGACAGCCAGCTCCTCCCCGAGGCCCTGGCCGCCGCCACCCAGATGATCCTCGATCTCTGCGGCGGCACGCCCTCCGCCCCCACCGAGGCCGGCCAGCGCCCCGAATGGTCGCGCCAGGCCAAGCTCCGCTTCGCGCGCATCAAGAGCTTCGGCGGCTCAGACATTTCCGCCCCCGAGGCCGTGGCCTCCCTCGAGCGCCTGGGCTTCACCATCGCCGGGCAGGATGAGCACAGCGTCACCGTCAACGTGCCGTCCTGGCGCAACGACATCGCCCAGCCCCCCTCGCTCGACCAGGCGCCCGACCTGCTGGGCGCCGAAGCCGCCGCCGAAGGCGCCGCCGAAATCGAGCCGGAAGTGGATCTGATCGAGGAGGTGCTGCGCCTCAAGGGGCTCGATGCCATCGAGCCGGTTTCCCTGCCGGTATCGGGCCTCATCCCCGCGCCCATCCTCACCCCCAAACAGGCCCGCACCGCGCTGGCCCGCCGGGTTCTGGCCGCGCGCGGCCTGGCCGAGTGCGTCACCTTCTCCTTCGCCGACGATCAGAGCTGCGCCCTGTTCGGCGCCGCGCCCGAGAGCCTGCGCCTCGCCAACCCCATCGCCTCCGACCTCAACCAGATGCGCCCAACCCCCCTGGTCACGCTGGCCCAGGCGGCGGCGCGCAACGCCGCCAAGGGGTTTGGCGATGTGGCGCTGTTCGAGGTCGGCCCCGCCTACGCGCCCGACCGCGGCCAGGCCCTGGTGGCGGCGGGCCTGCGCCTGGGCGCCTCGCCGCTCTCGGCGCTCGCCCCCGCCCGCAAATACGACGTGTTCGACGCCAAGGCCGACGCGCAGAGCATCCTGGCCGCGCTCGGCGCCCCCATGGATGGCATCACCACCACCCAGGGCGGGCCGGCATACTACCATCCCGGCCAGTCGGGCGAGCTGCGCCAAGGCCCCAAACAGCTTCTGGCCCGCTTCGGCACGCTGCACCCCAAACTATGCGCGGCGCTCGACCTGCCCGAAGGCGCGGTGGCGTTCGAGGTCTTCCTCGACGCGCTCCCCGAGCCCAAGCGCCGCAAGAAAACCGCGCCCACGCTCTCGGCCTTCCAGCCGCTGCGGCGTGACTTCGCCTTCCTCGCCAGCGCCGATCTGGCGGTCGAATCCCTCCTGCGCGCCGCCAAGGGCGCCGACCGCGCGCTCATCGCCAATGTCGCGCTGTTTGACCGCTATAGCGGCAAGGGCGTGCCCGAGGGCCAGGTCTCCCTGGCCATCGCGGTCACCATCCAGCCCACCGACAAGAGCCTGCAAGACGCCGAAATCGAGGCGCTCTGCGCCCGCATCGTCGCCGAGGTCACCAAAAAAACCGGCGCCACACTGCGCGGGTGAGCCAAGCAAAAACAGCCGGGGCGCGCGCCCCGGCTGTTTTTCCACCTCACCTCTGTCAGTTCGAGGATGACCCACAGTTCTTCGACGGGCTGCCAAACAGCCCCCCACCGGACGCCGAGCAACTCCCCGACGAGCCGGACTTCCAGTTCTCGCCGCCCGAGCCTCCCGATCCCGAAGATCCAGAAGCGGACGAGTCAGACCCGGAAGTACCCGACGCCCCAGAGCCGGACGAGCCATTGCCGGACGAGCCATTGCCGGACGAGCCAGAGCCGCAATTCCCCGAGCCGCCGCCCGCCGAAGCACTAGCCTTCCCGGAAGACGAACCCGCCCCTGACGCGCTGGGGCTCGAAGCCTCCGAAGACCCAGACGAGCCAGCTTTCGAAGCCTCCGACGCGCCAGAGCCGGACGCGCCAGAGCCGGAGGAGCCATTGCCGCAATTCCCCGAGCCGCCGCTGCCCGCCGAACCACCAGTCGTCCCCGACGACAAACCCGTGCCGCTCGAACCGCTCGTCCCGCCCGACGACGTCCCCGCCGCCGTCCCCGAACCACTGCTGGCCGCGGTGTTCGTCGGCGGGGCACTCACGCTAATGGCGTTACCGAGCTTGTTACTCGTCGCCGCGGCATGCTGCCCAACCTGATAAACCCCGGACGCGATGGACGCCGAAATCGTCGCCACGATCACCGCATACTCAATCGACGTCACTGCGCGCCGATCATTAAGGATGTTTTTCAATTTGCGTATCATGCGTCGTGAATTAACGATTCTTCACAACTTCCGATAATCACATACGCTTGAGGTGAACTCACATATTCGTTAACACATCGTTCACGAATTCATTACACGCCCGCGGGTCAGCGCATAAACCCTAAGCGCCGAGGCCAGCGGCCGCTCCGGCCCGCGCCCGGCGTCAATCCGCGTCACCAGCGCCCCCAGGCTCAGCCCCTCGGCCGCCGCGCACATCTCCAGCGCCGCCCAAAACTCCCCCTCCAGCGCCACCGAAGTCCGGTGCCCCGAGAGGCTGAGGCTGCGTTTCTCAAGCATCCTTCTGGGCGTAAAGCAGGGCGGGCAGAAACAAAAACGTCGCCACCAGCACGGCGGCCAGCGAAATCAGCAGCAACACGCCCATGCTCGCCGTGCCCCGGTCCGCCGAGGCCGCCAGCGCGCCAAAGGCCGTGCCGGTGGTGAGCGCCGAAAACAGCACCGCCCGCGCCGTGGCCGAGGCCCAAAACCGCCGCAGCCCCGCCCGGTAATTCATCACGAAATACACATTGAACGACACCCCCACCCCCAGCAGCAGCGGCAGCGCGATGATGTTGGCGTAATTGATTTCCACCCCCGCCAGCTTGGCGAACAAGGCCGTCAACAGGCAGGAGAGCAGCAGCGTCGCCAGCACCTGCGCCATCTCGCGCGCATCCCTGAACACCACCGCCAAAATCACCGCAATGGCGATAAAGGCCAGCAGCGCCGCCTCCCTGAAGGCGCCCAAAATGGTCCGCGCGGTCTCCAGCGTCTCCACCGCCGGCCCGCCCGCCTTGGGGTCAACCGCCAGCACGGCCTTGGCAAAGGCCTTCATGCCCGCCGTGGTCGCGGCCTCTTGCCCCGGCACCACCTGCACGCGCACGCGCCCGTCGGGCAAAAACCAGTCGCGCGCCACGCTGGCGGGCAAATTGGCCGCCGTAATCGGCTGCGCGCTCAAGCTCTCGCCCAGCTGCGCCAGCGCCTGGGGCAGATAGCGCACCAGCGCGTCATTGGCGGCCAGCACCTCGGCATCGGGCGCATGGGCGAGCGTGGCCATCGCCGCGCCAATCTCCACCAGCGGCGCGCCCGGCGGCAGCTTCGTCCGCACGGCGGCAATGTCGGCGGCCGTCTTGGCAAAAGCGGCGCGCAGCGCATCGGCGCTGGGCGCCGGCGCGGGCGGGGCGCTGGCGGCCTGCAATGTGGGGGCCAAAATCGTCTGCGCCTGGGCCAGCATGGCCAGCTTGGCCGCCTGGTCATCGGGCACGAAGGTGGCGCCCGAAATCACCTCCGCCACGCCGCTCAAACCCGCCAGCTTCGCCCCCAGCGCCCTGGCGGCGCCCAGATTGGGGGCCAGCATATCGGCGTAAAACGGGTTGGTCTGGGGGTTGTCCATCATGCCGCTCAGCGTGCGCATGCTCATCGTGTCGGGGTCTTTGGTGTCGAGCGGGTTGGCGTCGAATTTCACCAAGGTCCCGGCCACCAGCCCGGCCATGCCCAGCACGGCAAACCCGCCCAGCACCAGCCCGCGCCGGCGCTTCAGCCAGCCATCCACCCGCCGTCCCATCGGCAAGCCGATCTCGCGCCCCTCGGCGCGGGGCTGGAAGAGCACCAGCAGCGCGGGCAAAAATGTCAGCGTGCAAATCAGCGCGATGAACATACCCGCCCCGGCGATCTCCCCCAGCTCCGCCACCCCAATGAACGAGGTCGGCCAAAACGCCAGAAACCCGCACGAGGTGGCGATGGCCGCCAGCGCGATCTGCCCGCCCGCCTGGCGCGCGGTTTCCTCGAGCGCCCGCCCCAACGCCTTTTCATGCACCCGCACATCGCGCAGCCGCACGCAGAACTGAATGGCGAAATCCACCGCCAGCCCGACAAACAAAATCGCGAACGCCACCGAGATCAGGTTCATCACCTTCACCGTCACGGCGGCAAACGAGACGGTGAGTACCAGCCCCATCGCCAGCGTCAGCAAAATCGGCACAATCAGCCGCCACGAGCGCACGGCGAAAAACAACCAGGTGGCGATCAAAACCACCGAAACCGCGCCCCCCGCCGCCAACCCCTGGGTCAACGAGGCGAACTCCTCATCCGAGAGCGGAATATCTCCCGTATAATCAACATGTACCCGCCCGGCCTTCACATCCGGCAGCGCCGCCGCCATGCGCATCAGCGCCGCCGTCGGCACGCCGCCGGGCTGCAAATCCCCCTGGTCCAGCACCGGGTGCGCCAGCACCATCGCGGGCCCGCTCTCCAGCCCGCCGCCAATCAGCCCAGCCCAGGAGAGCGGCTCCGGCCGTCCGGCCGCGGCCGCCCGCAAACTGGCCGCCACCGCCTTCAGCGCGCCGTCATAGGGCGTCAAATCCGCCCCCGCGCTCACCCCCTGGGTCAGCAGCGAAAGCCCATTGGCCAGCCCCCGCCCCGAGGGATCGGCCGCCAGCTGCCCCAAAAACGGTTGCGCCGCGACAATCTGCGAAAGCAGCGTGGCCAGCTGCCCCGTCGGCAGCAGCAGCAGCCCCTCGCGGGCATAAAACGCCTCGCCGGCCGGATAGCTCGAGTCGTGAAAATCCGTCTTGTCCCGGTTCAGCGCCGCGTTCAGCGCCCGCGCGGTCTCTTGCGTCTCCTCGGGAATCGCGCCCTTCACCACCGCCACGATCAGCCCGTCAAATTGCGGAAACTGCCTCGCCTCCTCCATCTGCGCCTGGCGCCATGGCAGCGAGGCCGCGAACAAATGGTCGGTGTCGGTATCAATCCCCAAATGCCCGGCGCTATAGCGCAGCCCCAGCGCGCCCAGCACCACAAACCCCAGCACCACCAGCGCCGCGAATCGCCGCGACAGCCCCACCACCCCCACCAGCACCCGCATGCTCAAAACCCCGTCCGGCTCAGTAAGCCATGCCCGACATGGCCAGCCGCATGAACAAATCCGCCAGCACCATCTGCAACGCCTGCAACAGCAAAATCGCGATCAGCGGCGAGAGATCGACCGCGCCGAAAAACGGCACCACCTGGCGTATGGGCTGCAACACCGGCATCACCAGCCGGGTCAAAAACTCATTCACCCCGCGCACCAGCGGGTTGCGCCAGTCCACCACCCCGAACGAAATGAGCATGCTCAGCACGGCCCAGATGATGATGGCCAGAATAAGCAGATGAATCGCCTCGCCAACAAGCCAGAATAATGCCGCAACCATGGTTTTCCTCGCAGTTTCCGCGCCCCCCACAGTTAATCGCGCAAACCTCCCAAGGCAATGTTGACACCGCGGACGAGATCAGGCACATGCCGCCCCCACAAGGACCCAGACATCCTGGTCGGGCCGGGGCTGTAGCTCAGTTGGTAGAGCGCATCGTTCGCAATGATGAGGTCAGGGGTTCGATTCCCCTCAGCTCCACCAGGGTCCTTATAAGCATCATGTCAGATCCCACCCGCCTCACCGCCTATACCTTGCTCCGCGCCGTGTTCGGCAAGGGCCAGACGCTCGACCACGCCCTCAACCTGCTCCCCAAGATCGAGCCGCGCGACCGCGCCGCCGCCCACCGCCTGGCCGCCTGCGTGCTGCGCCACGCCGGCACGCTCGATGAAACGCTCGCCCCCTATCTCCGCCGCGAGCCGCCCGATGAGGTGCGCGACATTCTGCGCCTCGGCGCGGCCGGGTTTCTCTACCTCCAAACCCCACCCCACGCCGCCGTCGGCACGGCGGTCGATCTGGCGCGCGCCAAAAAGCTCGCCCCCTTCGCCGGGCTCATCAACGCCGTGCTGCGCAAGCTGGTCACCGCCGGCCCCGGCGTGCTCGAAGAGCTGGACCAGCCCAAGCTGGACACGCCCGCCTGGGCCTGGGCCAGCTGGGGCGCCACGGCCCGCCAGATCGCCCAGGCCCACGCCTTCGAGGCCCCGCTCGACCTGTCCGCCCTGCCCGGCTTCGCGCCCTTGGGCGCCACGCCCCTGCCCACTGGCAGCTTCCGCTTTCCCGCCGGCACCAGCGTCCACGAGGTTCCGGGCTTCGATGAAGGCAAGCTCTGGGTGCAAGATGCCGCCGCCGCCCTGCCCGCCCGCCTGCTCGCCCCCCAGCCCGGCGAGCCGGTGCTCGATCTCTGCGCGGCCCCTGGCGGCAAAACCGCCCAGCTTTGCGCCCTGGGCGCCGTTGTCACCGCCATCGAGCGCGACAAGGCCCGCCTCACCACCCTGCGCGGCAATCTCGCGCGTCTCCATCTCAGCGCCGAAACCATCCTGGCCGACGCCACCAGCTGGCGCCCCGAACAGCCCTTCAGCGCCATATTGCTCGATGCCCCGTGCAGCGCCACCGGCACCGCGCGCCGCCACCCCGAGCTTCTGCACCTGCGCAAACCGCGCGATTTCGCCACCGTCACCGCCCTGCAAGACGCCCTGATCGACGCCGCCTACGCCATGCTCAGCCCCGGCGGGCGGCTCATCTACGCCGTCTGCTCCCTCCAGCCCGAGGAAGGCGCCGCCCGCATCAACGCCGCCATCGCCCGCCTCGGCGCCCACCGCCACCCCTTGCGCCTCCCCGAGCTGCCCGAGGCCGAGACCCCCGAGGGCGACATCCGCACCCATCCCGGCCTCTGGCCAGAGCAGGGCGGCATGGATGGGTTCTTCATCGCCCGCCTGGTCAAACCCCGCGCCCCCGCCGCCGCCGCCGAGGAGATCGAGTGCGCCTCGCCCCCCTGCCTGGCCCGCGAAATCGACCCCGCCTACCGCGACGCTCATTAGATCGATGTTGGGTTGGATTGCGTCGACAAACGCAAGCCAAACCAACGAAATCGATCGCTAAACCATGCCCAGAGCGGGGGCGTGACAACGCCTCCCGCTCCACCCCTCACAAAGCCTTGCCGGGGGACGAGTCGCACCGCTACAAGCGGCGCATGACCAGCCCCCTCATCGCCCCCTCGCTGCTCGCCGCCGATTTCGCCAACCTCGCCGCCGAGGTCCGCGCCATCGAGCAGGCCGGCGCCGACTGGCTCCACCTCGACATCATGGACGGTCATTTCGTCCCCAACCTCACCTTCGGCCCGCTGGTCGTCAAAGCCCTGCGCAAGCACACCACCCTGCCGATGGACGCCCACCTGATGATCGCCCCCGCCGATCCCTACATCGCCGCCTTCGCCGAGGCCGGAGCCGACCATATCTCGGTCCACCCCGAATCCGGCCCGCATCTGCACCGCACGCTCCAGCTCATCCGCTCGCTCGGCAAAAAAGCCGGCGTGGTCCTCAACCCCGCCACCCCCATCGAGAGCATCGTCAACGTCCTCGATCTGGTCGACATCATCATGGTCATGACCGTGAACCCCGGCTTTGGCGGCCAGGCCTTCCTGTCCTCCCAGCTGCCCAAAATCGCCAAGCTCCGCCAGCTCATCGATGCCCAGGACCATGAGATCATCCTCCAGATCGATGGCGGCATCACCCCCAAAACCGCCCCCGCGGTGCTGGCCGCCGGGGCCACCTGCCTCATCGCGGGCACCGCCGTTTATGGCGCGCCGGATTACGCGGCGGCCATCAAGGCCCTCAAAACCGCCCCCGCCACGGGCCCCGACCTCAGCCCCACCGGCGGATGAGCGACCTCCGCCGCCCCCGTCCAGGCCTTGGCCGCCGGGTCCGCGGCCTGTTCACCCGGCTGCAAGCCTTGCGCGCGCCCAGCGCCCCGGATGCCCCCGCCCTCTCGCTGCGCGACCCCTGGCCGGGCGACCCCGCGCGCGGCGCGCGTCTGGTCAAGCTCGAGCTTGAGTTCGGCGGCGCCACCCTCGCCCTCACCCCCGACAGTTTCAGCGCCCAGGGCGCCACGCCGCTGCTGCGCGCCCATCTGCACGGCTTCACCTGGCTGCGCGACCTGCGGGCCCTGGGCACCGATGCCGCCCGCTCCCGCGCCCGCGCCCTCGTGCTCGCCTTCATGGACACGCCGCGCCCCGACCCCCTCGCCCAGGCGCCCGACATCATCGGCGCCCGCCTGGCCGCCTGGCTCGGCCATTATGATTTTTTCGCCGCCAGCGCGGATGACGAGTTCCGCCAGTCCCTCATGGCCCGCCTGGTTCTCGACAGCCGTTATCTCAGCGCCGATCTCCCCCCCGAAACGATCGACGGCCGCGCCCTCACCGCCCTCAAGGGCCTGCTCGCCGCCAGCATCGCCATGCCCGGCCACACCCCCTACCAGGCCCGCGCGCTCAAATTCCTCGCCCCCGAGCTCACCCGCCAGTTCGGCGCCGATGGGCTGCACGCCGAGCGCAGCCCCGGCGCCCACCTCGCCGCCCTGCAAGACCTCACCGAGATCCGCGCCCTGCTGCAAGCCGCCGGCACGCCCCCCCCGCCCGACCTGCTCGCCACCACCGAGCGCGCGGCCGCGGCGCTGCGCGCGCTGCGCCATGGCGATGGCGCGCTCGCCCTCTTCAACGGCACCAAGGAAGAAAACCCCCATCTGATCGATCTGGTGCTGGCCCAGGCCGGGCGCGCCAAGGGGCCACTGGCCAATTTGGGCGCTGGCGGCCTGCACCGCATCGCGGCCGGCAAATCCCTGCTCTTCGCCGATGCCGGCCCGCCCCCCGCCCCAGGGCTCGACCGTTTCGCCCATGCCGGCGCGCTGTCCTTCGAGTTTTCGTTCGGCAAGGAGCGCATCATCACCAATTGCGGCGCCGCGCCCGCGCTCAGCGCCGCCTGGTCGGCCGCGCTGCGCGGCACCGCCGCCCATTCCACCCTCAATCTGGGCGATCTCTCCTCCGCCGAAATCCTCCCCGCCGGCCTCGGCCGCCGCCCCCAGCACGTCCAGGCCCACCGCGAGGACGCGGACGGCGTGCATTGGCTCGAAGCCAATCATGATGGCTGGAAATCCCTCTTCGGCGCCATCCATCACCGCCGCCTCGGCCTCTCCGCCTCGGGCGACGAGCTACAGGGCGAAGACCTCATCGAAGCCCCCACCGGCCAGTCCTTCGCCATCCGCTTCCACCTCCACCCCGGCATCACCGCCTCGCTCGCGCAGGATGAAAGCTCCGTGCTGCTGCGCTCTGGCGGCGGTGTCGGGCTGCGTCTGCGCGCCGAAGGCGCCCCCATCCGGCTCGAAGACAGCATCTATTTCGGCCAAAACCAGCCCCGCCGCACCGAGCAGATCGTGCTGCCCGGCCTGACGGATGGCCCCCAACACATCAAATGGACCATCACAAGGATCTGACATGCGCGTTCTGTTAACGGGCGGCACCGGCTATATCGGTTCGCACACCGCCGCCGCCCTGGCCGCCCGCGGCCACCACATCGTCCTGCTCGACAATTTCTCCAACTCCGAGCGCGATGTGCCCGCCCGCCTGCAAGCCCTCACCGGCCAAAGCTTCCCCCTCATCGAAGCCGACATCCGCGACACCGAAACCCTCACCCGCGCGCTCCGCGACCACGAAATCGACGCCGTCATCCATTTCGCCGCCCTCAAGGCGGTGGGCGAATCCGAAGCCGACCCGCTGCTTTATTACGAAATGAACATTCTGGGCACGATCCGCCTGCTCCAGGCCATGCAGGCGGCCAACGTCGCCCACATCGTGTTCTCTTCCAGCGCCACCGTCTACGGCCAACCCGACAGCTCCCCAATCCTCGAGGATTTTCCAACAAGGGTTGAAAACATCTATGGCCGCACCAAACTGGTCATGGAAGACCTGATCCGCGATCTGGCGCGCACGAACAAACTCTCGGGCGCCGCCAATCTGCGCTATTTCAACCCCGTCGGCGCCCACCCCAGCGCGCTGATCGGCGAAACACCCCGCGGCGTGCCCAACAACCTCATGCCCTACCTCACCCAGGTCGCCACCGGCGAGCGCCCGCACCTCAACATCTTCGGCAACGACTACAACACCCCAGACGGCACCGGCGTGCGCGACTATATCCACGTCATGGACCTCGCCGAAGCCCACGCCCTGGCGCTCGAGCATATTTTCGCAAACAACGTGTCAATAACGGTAAATCTGGGCACCGGCGAAGGCACCTCCGTGCTCCAGCTCGTGCGCGCCTTCGCGCGGGCCACGGGCCGCGAGATCAAAACCCTCATCGCGCCGCGCCGCCCAGGCGATGTCGCGAGCTACTACGCCAACCCCGCCCTGGCCGAAAAACTCTTCGGCTGGAAGGCCAAACTCTCCGTCCTCGACATGTGCCGCGATTCCTGGCGCTGGCAAGCCAAGCGCGCCGGGATCAATGATGTTCAGGTATAGGTAAAAATAAAAAAAGACGTGGGGGACTTTTTATAAAAAGTCCCCCACACCCCTCAAAAATTTTTAAAACCTGGGTGGGTGCTACACAGCGCCCGGCGCGAACGCGTTGAACGCGATCATCGTCGAGGTCTCGGCAATCCCCGGCACCTTGTGCAACTGGTTGTTCACAAACTGCCCCGGATCCACCTCATCATCGAGATTGATCACCGCCAGCAAATCATAATGCCCGGAGATCGAATAAATATGGCACGGAATCACCTTGTCAATAATATCCGCCGCCACCTGATAAGCCTGCCCCAACTGGCACTTAATCTGCACAATCAGCGTTTTCATCGCCATCCCCTCTCACAATCCTAAATCCAGCTGCGCGCCCCTGGGCTTTTCCGCCCGCACCGCCACACTGCCATCGTTAAAGCGCAAATTCAGCGCCGCACCCGCCTTCACCGCCGCCGCCAAAGTCACCGCCCCGCCATCAGCGCGTGTCACCAGCGCAAATCCCCGCGCCAGCACCCGCTCATAAGACACCGCCTCCAGCCGCGCCGAGAGCGTCTCCAACCGCAAATGCGCCTCGCGCAACCGCCCCGGCAGCGGCGCCTCCAGCCGTTGCGCGCGCAACGCCAGCGCGGCCCGGCGGGCAGCAATCTCCGCGCCCGGATGCGTCAGCCGGTAGCTCGCCCCATCCAGCCGCTTCTGCCCGGCGCGCAGCAGGGCGGGCAAGCCCTCGCGCAGCCGCCTTGCCAGCAACTCCACCCGCGCGCCCAAAAGCCGCACCATCTCGCGGGGGCTGCCCAGCGCCACGCGCTCCAGCCTGGCCCGCTTGGCCGCCATAAATCCCGGCAGCGCCAGCCCCAGCCGCTCGCCCCTGTCATCCAGCCGCTGGCGCGCCGCGCCCACCATGGCGGGCAAATCGGGCAGCCTCGCCGCCGCCCGCTCCAGCCGCGCGCCGCTCACCGTCATGTGCCGCGCCAGCGCGCCCTCCAGCCGGCTTGCCTTCTGGGCAAGGTCGGCCAGCAAATCCAGCCGCGCGGGCACCGCCATCTCCGCCGCCGCCGTGGGCGTGGGCGCGCGCCGGTCGGCGGCAAAATCAATCAGCGTGGTGTCCGTCTCATGCCCAACCGCAGAGATCAGTGGAATCCGGCTCGCCGCCGCCGCCCGCACCACCGCCTCGTCGTTAAAGGCCATCAAATCTTCCAGGCTGCCGCCACCGCGCGCCACAATCAGCACATCGGGCGTGGGCATCCCCGCGGGCAGCGCGTTAAAGCCATTAATCGCCGCGGCAATCATCCCGGCCGCGCCCTCGCCCTGCACCATCACCGGCCACAGCAAAATCGGGCGCGGAAACCGCCGCGCGATGGTGGTCTTAATATCCTGCAGCACCGCCCCTTGCGCCGATGTCACCACCCCCACGACATTGGGCAGCACCGGCAGCGGGCGTTTCCTCTCAAACAGCCCCTCGCCGGCCAGCTTCACCCGCAGCGCCTCGATTCGCGCGAGCAGCGCCCCCGCCCCGGCATATTCCAGCTTCTCCACAATCAGCTGGTACTCCGAGCGCTCGGGGTAGGAGGTGATCTTGCCGGTCGCAATCACCTCCACCCCGTTCTCGGCTTTCAGCCCCACCTTGGGCACCGAAAATTTCCAGATAATCGCCCGTATCTTCGCGCCCTCGTCTTTCAGCGCGAAATATTGGTGCCCCGAGCCATAAGCCTTGAATTCGGTAATCTCGCCGCGCACGCGCACGCGCCCAAACGCGCCTTCAAGCGTGCGCTTCACCGCCCCCGCGACATCAGAGACAGAGAATTCCGGAATATTCTGGCCGATTTCACTCATGCCCCCAGAGTATGATACCACGCCCCCCAGCAACAGAGGGGTTTCATCATGCGTGTATTGATCATCGGCTCCGGCGGCCGCGAACATGCCCTGGCGGCGGCCATCGCCCAAAGCCCCCTGCTCACCAAGCTCTATGTCGCGCCCGGCAACCCCGGCACCGCGCAACTGGCCGAAAACGTCGCCATCCGCACCACCAATATTGGCGGGCTGGTCGAATTCGCCGTCGAACATAAAATCGATCTGGTGATTCCCGGCCCCGAGGCCCCGCTCGTCGCCGGCATCACCGATGCCCTGGCCCAAAACAACATTCCCTGCTTCGGCCCCAGCGCCGCCGCCGCCGCGCTCGAAGGCTCCAAAACCTTCACCAAGCAAATCGCCGACGCCGCCAACATCCCCACCGCCAAATGGGCCGGCTTCACCCACGCGCTCGAGGCGCATGACTATATCGAAGCCACCGGCGCCCCCATCGTCATCAAGGCCGATGGCCTGGCGGCGGGCAAGGGCGTGGTCGTCGCCGCCACCCCGGGTGAAGCCCACCAGGCCATCACCGACATCATGGAAGACAAAATCCACGGCCAGGCCGGCGCGCGCGTGGTCATCGAGGAGTGCCTGCTCGGCGAGGAAATCTCCATCTTCGCGCTGTGCGATGGCGAAACCGCCCTGTTCTGCGGCGCCGCCGCCGACCATAAGCGCGTTGGCGAGAACGACACCGGCCCCAACACCGGCGGCATGGGCGCCATCTTCAACCCGCCCTGGGCCACCCCCGAAATCATCGACGAGAGCATGGCCAAAATCATCCGCCCGGCGCTGGCCGAGATGAAACGGCGCGGCACGCCCTTCAAGGGCTTCCTGTTCGCCGGCCTCATGGTCACCGCCCAGGGCCCCAAGCTCATCGAATATAACGTGCGCTTTGGCGACCCCGAATGCGAAACCGTGCTGCCGATGCTCAAATCAGACCTGCTCGGCGCCCTCAAGGCCGCGACCGAGGGAAGCCTCGCCAACATCGCGCTGGAATGGCACGAGGGCAGCTCCGCCACCGTGGTCATGTGCGCCAAGGGCTATCCCGGCGCCTATGCCACCGGCTCCGAAATTTACGGCCTCGATGAAGCCAGCACCCAGGAAGGCGTGCACATCTTCCATGCCGGCACCATGGCCGCGCAGGGCGGCATCCTCGCCAATGGCGGGCGCGTGCTGGCGGTCAACGCCACCGGCCCGGATCTGCGCGCCGCCCTCGCGCGCGCCTACGGCGCCATCGCCACCCTCGAGTGGGAAGACGGCTTCTGCCGCCGCGACATCGGCAAACGCGCCCTGTAATTGGTCAGCGCGCCCTATAAGCTGCCGCCCGCCCTGGCGGGCGCGCCATCGCCCCACCGGCCCCTGCTCGAGGCCGCGTGGGGCGCCCTGCCCTACGCGCCCCAGCCGCTCGAAGCCGACATCTTGTTTCTCTGCTTCACCAACCGCTGCGGCTCCAATTATCTGGCCCAGCTGCTCGCCGCCACCGGCGCCTTCAACGAGGCGGGCGAATATTTCAACGCCCCGACCATCCTCGAGCACACCACCCGCCTGGGCCTCACCTCGCTGCCCGCCTATGTCGCGGCGCTGCTCGGCCTGCTGGCCCATCGCGGCCCGCTCGCCATGAAAGCCTCGCCCGACCAGTTGGCCCTGCTCACCCAAACCGGCGTGCTCGACGCGCCAGGCCTTCGCGCCCGCTTCCTGTTCATCGAGCGCACAGACAAGCTCGCCCAGGCCATTTCGCGCGTCATCGCCGCCCAAACCGGCCAGTTCTGGGCCCACCAGCCGCGTTTGGCCGAGCCCGCCTATAACCGCGCCGCCATCCAAGCCGAACTCGCCAACATCGCCTATGCCAACGCGCTGTTCCACGGCTTTTTCGCCGCCAACGGCTTGGCGCCCATCCATGTCTCGTACGAGGAAATCCTCAAATCCCCCGCCGCCCTGCTGGCGCGCGTGGGGTCGGCGTTTGGCATCGCGCTCCCCGCGCCCGACCCGGCCAGATTAACCATCCAAAAACAATCAACCGCCCTCAACGCGGCCTGGCAAGCGCGCTTCTTGTCAGGCCAATAGCGCACCGGCTCCAGCCCCCAGCCGCCAGATCGCAGCCCCCCCCAGCACCGCAATGGCGCACAGCCCGTAAATCAGCCCGGCCGGCCCGCACGCGCTCATCACCCCGCCCAGCAGCGGCGGCCCCACAATGCCGCCCAGCGTATACACCACCATCGCCAGCGACATGGCGGCCGCCAGCGCCTCGGCGGGAAATTTCGCCCCCAGCTTAACCATGCCGACCGTAAACAGCGCCCCCTGCGCCAGCCCCCAGGCAAACATCTCAGGCCACGCCGCGCCACGGCCAAACATCACCGGCACCACCAAAGGCAGCACCACCATGGCCGCCGCGGTCGCCAGTTGCAGCCCGCGCCGGTCCAGCTTGTCGGCCAGCAGCCCGCCCAGCGCCGCGCCAATCGCCACGCCCGCCTGCACCAGCACCACCAGCAGCGCGGCCACGCGCTCATTTTCCCCCTCGCCCAGCCCAAACAGCGGCAAAAGCGAGAGGTTGCACGCCTCCGTCAGCCCCACCAGCGCAATGCCGATAAAGGGCGCGGGCGCGGCCTTGAGCAGCGTCCACGGGTGGAGCTTCAGCGCCGGCGCCTCCGCCGCGTGCCCCCGCTCGCGCCCGGCGATCATCAGCGCGCCCATCGCCGCCAGCACCACGCCGCACGCCGCCACAAACGGCCCCCGCCCCGTGCTGCCCGACAGCGCCAGCATGCCCGGCCCCACGGCCATCGAGCCGCTCAGCACAAACTCATAAAGCCCGATCAGCCGCCCGCGCGCGGCCTCGGGCACGGCGCCGTTCACCCAGGTATCCATGCCCGCCCAGCGCAGCGCCAGAGACACGCCAAGCAGCACGCACAGCCCGCTCCACAGCGCCACCGACATGCTGGCCGCGAACCCCGCATAAACCGCCACCGCCAGCCCCAGCCCCAGCAGCACCATGCGCTGCAACCCCAGCCGCCGGATCAGCCCCGGAATAAAAACCGACACGCCCAGCTGCCCGGCCCAAGGCAGCCCGGCGATCAGCCCGGCATGGGCATCGCTCACCCCCTGGCTTTTCAGCGACATCGAGAGCAGCGGCAGAAACATCCAAAACGACCCCGCCGAGAGAAACGAGGCCGCCACCACCAGCAAAATCCGCCATTGTCCGCGCATGGTGTCAGGCCGCCAGCGCCTGGGCCTTCACCAGCCTGGCAAAGGCGCCGTCCTGGGCGAGCAGCTCGGCATGGCGCCCCTGCTCCACGGCGCGCCCCTCGCTCATCACCACGATCAGGTCGGCATCGCGCACGGTCGAGAGCCGGTGGGCCACCACAATGGTCGTGCGCCCCTCGCGCAGCTTGGTCAAAGCCTCCTGCACCAGCGCCTCCGACTGGGTATCGAGCGCCGAGGTCGCCTCATCGAGCAGCAAAATCCGGGGGTTTCGCAAAAACGCCCGGGCAATGGCCACGCGCTGCCTCTGCCCGCCCGAGAGCCTCTGGCCGTTCACGCCCACGCGGGTGGCAAACCCTTCTGGCATTTCCTCGATAAACCCGCACGCCGCCGCGCGCGCCGCCGCGCGCACCTCGTCCTCGCTGGCGCCCGGCCGCCCAAGGCGGATATTGGCCTCGATCGTATCGTCGAACAGCAGCGCCTCCTGCCCCACATAAGCCACCGCCCCACGGAGAGATTTCAGCGTCACCCCCTCGATATCGGCGCCATCCACCTGTATGCCCCCGCCGCTCGGCGTATAGAGCCTGGGTATCAGCGCCAGCGCGGTCGATTTCCCCGCCCCCGACGAGCCAACCAGCGCCAGCATCTTGCCGGGCTCGGCGGTAAAGGAGAGCCCGGAGAGCCCCATCCGCCCATCGGGGTAGGCAAAGCCCACATCCTCAAACCGCACCTCGCCCGGCCCCAAAGGCAGCTCCACCGCCCCGGCGCGGTCGGCGATGGCGGGCGGCTCGTCGATCACCCCAAACACCCGCGCGAGCCCCGCCAGCCCTTCCTGGATGGCGGCATTCATGGTGCCCAGCGCGCGCAGTGGCCGCGAGGCAATGAGCATCGCCGAGATGAACCCCATGAAATTGCCAATCCCCCCCGAGCCGGTGGCCGAGCGCCAGCCCTCAAACCCGATCACCATCGCCACCGCCACCCCGGCCAGCACCTCGAGCATGGGGTCGAGCCGCGAGCGCAGCTGGGTCATGCGCAGCAGCACCTGGTAGAGTTCGCCAAACATATGCTCGGCGCGCTCTATCTCGTGGTCCTCGAGCCCATAGGCGCGCACCACGCGGCCCTGCGCGAAGCTTTCATTGAGCATCGAGGCCACCACCCCCATGCGCTCCTGCATCCCCCCCGAGGCCCGCCTGATCCGCTTGCCGATCTTCTCCACCGGCAGCACCGCCAGCGGGTAGATCACCGCGGCGATCAGGCTCAGCTGCCAGTCTATGGTGATCATGGACACCACCAGCCCGACCACGGTCACCGAATCGGCCACCGCGTTGACCGCGCGCGTCATCGCCTCGCGGATGATGGTGGCATCGGTGGTGAAGCGCGCGGCCAGCTGTGCCGGCGCCTCGCGCTCCACGCGCGCCAGCGCCGCGCGGGTCAGATGCGCGAACATCCCCCCCTGCAACCGCCGGATCACCCGCAGCACCAGATCCTGCGTCAGCACGGCCTGAAAATACATCGACACGCCCTTGGCCGCGGTCACGCACAGCACCATCAGCGGCACCTGGTACAAAATCCGCGCATCCTTCTGGGCAAACAGCCGAAACGCCCAGTCGATCAGCACCGGATAGAGCGCCGTGGTCCCCGACATCACCAGCGTCGCGGCCACGATCATCGCCATCCGCCCCTTGAACCGCGCGACATGCTCGCGCCACAAACGGGTGATGAGCGGAAACGTGGTGGCGGTGGGCAATGAAGCTTTCATGGCGCGCATTAAGCACGGTTTTGGCCGCGACAGAAATGCGCTAAGCCCCAAGCCATGGATACCATCTACAAAGGCGACCTCGCCACCCGCAAAGGCCGCCGCAACGCCTGGCTCGACGCGCTGTTTGTCGATCATGCCGTGCTGCGCCTGTGGTGGACCAATTTCGCCCCCGTCGAGCCGGGCGTGCTCTACCGCTCCAACCACCCCACACCGGGCAATCTGCGCGCCTTCACGCATAAATTCGGGCTGCGCTCCCTCATCAATCTGCGCGGCCAGGCCAAAAACGGCTCAGACGCCCTCTCGCGTGAAACCGCCCGCGCCCTCGGGCTTGATTTCTACGACATGGCCTTCGAATCGCGCGGCGCCCCGCACAAGGAGCGCATCCTGCGCCTGGCCGAGATCGTCCGCCACATGCGCGGCCCCGCCCTCATCCACTGCAAATCGGGGGCCGACCGCGCGGGCCTCGCGGCGGGCCTGTTCGTGCTCATCCGCGGCGGCACCAGCGCGGCCGCGCTCAAGCAGCTTTCCTGGCGCTTTGGCCACATCAAACAGTCCAAAACCGGCATCCTCGATGCCTTCTTCGCCCTCTATGCCCGCACCGCCGAAGGCCGCAAACCCTTCCTCGACTGGGTGCGCGAGGATTACGACGAAGCCGCCCTGCGCGCCGCCTTCAAGGCCGGCAAGGTGGCCGAGTTCATCAATGCCCGCATCCTGGCGCGCGAGTAATCCCCGCCAGCCCTGAGGCTGACTGGTACGCGCGTGGGCGTCGGTGGGGCGGGCCCGGCTCAGTTTTATAAAAAGCTCCCCAAGCCTCCGCCCCTTTTTTGTAAAACCGCGAGGGAAGCGCCAGGCGTCTCGCGCAATGGCCCGGCGCGCCAGCCGGGTCGCCACCACCAGCCGCAAGCGTCACCAACGCCCCGCTTGATCGCGCGCGCCACCGGCCCAACATAGGCCCAAAGCAACCCTCGGAGATTCCATGTCCGCCGCCCCGTCCTTCCACGCCGACCCGCTCATTTGGGGCCACGGCCCGCGCCTGTTCGAGGTGTTTCTCGAGCCCACCTGCCCCTTCTCGGTACGGGCCTTCGCCAAGCTCGACGACACGCTCCACGCCGCCGGGCCCGAGCGCATCACGCTCAAAATCCACCTCCATTCCCAGCCCTGGCACATGTATTCGGGGGTCATCACCCGCGCGGTGCTCGCCGCCTCCACCCTGCCCGCGGGCAAGGAGGCCGCCAAAACGCTGCTCGCCGCCATCGCCGCCCACCGCGCCGCGTTCGAGTTCGAGCATCATTGCGCCGGCCCCAACATGTCGGCCTCCCCCAACGAGATCATCGCCCGCCTGGAAGCCCATAGCGGCCTGCCCCTGGCGGCGGCCTTCGCCACCCCGGGGCTCGACCGCGAGGTAAAGCGCCACACCCGCTATGCCCGTCAAAACGGCATCCACGCCTCGCCCACCTTCATGGTCGACGGGCTGGTGCAAAACGACATGAGCAGCGGCGACGATGTCGCCACCTGGGTGGCCCGGCTCACCGCCTGAGCCCTCTCAAAACGCCCTGACCTCCCTGATCTCGGCCTCCAGCCGGGTCTTTCCGCCCGGCTGGGTTATGGTCTGCACAAAACTCATGCGCTGGGCGTAAATCGCCCAATGGCGGTATGTGCGCACGCCATAAATCAGCGCCACCCCATCCTCATCGGCAAAAAACCCGTCGCGCCGGGTCATCGCCCCGCTGGTCTGCACGCCCCGCTCCTGGCCTGGGCGGCATAAATCATAATGGCTGAGCCGCACCGCCCCATCGGCGGCCCGCTCATAACCCACGGCGCAGCCCGTCAGCGTGGCCGTGAACATCAGGTCGGGCCCCTCGCGCGGGTCCAGCACCATCGAAATCTCGGCCCCCACGCTCCACGGCATATAATAAAAAAACACCGGCGCCTCGGCCCCGCTCAAATCATCGCGCACCGGCTTGAACACCGCGCCGCCGCTCCTGGTCCGGTACGCCTCCGCGAACTCAAAGCCGCGCACCAGACTGTTGGCCACCGGATCATGCCCGCTCAGCCCCATCAGCACCATGTTTTGACTGAGAAACCCGACCGCATCTCCCTGCAACCCACCCCGTATCTCGTCATGGATGTCGCGTGTCATGGCCTAGCTCCGTTTGCCTGCCCCCGGCCTGTTTGGTTTGTTTGGTTTGTTTGGTTTGTTGCGGGCCGGCCGCCCTGCCCTTGGTTAAGACAGGTCTCCAGCCCGGATTGGCCATTTTAGCGCCCTCCCCGCCAAAACACCATCAAAACCATCCCGGCCCGTAAAGTTTCCAAAATGGCAACATACCCGCCCCGGTTTTGCGCCCCATGCCCACGCCGCCGCCTTGCCCGGCGCGGCCATCGGGCCCATCATGCCAAACGCCATGGACACCCAGCCCTCCCCGCCCGCCAGCTTCACGCCCCAGCCGCTCAGCGCCTGGCGCGAATGCACGGATTGCGGGCTGGTCTCGCACCTGCCCACCCGCCGCCCCGGCTTCGTGGCCGACTGTCCGCGCTGCGCCCAGGCGCTCTGGCCCATGCAGCGCCGCCAGCATTCCTTCACGCTCTCCTGCGCCATCGCCGCGCTGCTGTTCTACCTGTTCGCCGTGCTGGCGCCCTTCCTCGAAATCGAGGCCTATGGCCGCTTCTCGCAGGCGCACCTCACCACCGGCCCGGCGCAGCTCCTGTCCCAGGGGTTTGGCGCGGTGGCGGCGCTGGTGTTCGCGGTCACGCTCATTTTTCCGGCCCTCAAGCTCGGCATCCTGGTCATCACCCTCTCGGGGCTGGAGATCCTGCCCAAACCCTGGCTGCGCGCGCTGTTCCGCTGGTATGAGCCGCTCAGCCCCTGGGCGATGCTCGATGTCTATCTGCTGGGCTTCCTGGTCGCCTATACCCGCCTCACCGCCACCGCCTTCGTGCATCTAGACACCGCCCTCTACGCCCTCATCGGCTGCATGCTGGCCTCCGCCGCCGCCGATGGCAGCCTCGACCACGAAGCCATCTGGTCCAGCCTCGATGCCAGCGCCCCAAGCCCCCTCCCGCCCGGCGCCGGCGCCATTTCCTGCCATCTCTGCCGCGGCCTGTTCACCGCCCGCCCGGGCGATGCCTGCCCCCGCTGCGCCACCCCCCTGCACCCGCGCCGGGCGCATGCCGTCTCGCGCGGCTGGGCGCTCACCCTGGCGGCGGCCTTTCTCTACATCCCAGCCAATATCTACCCCTTCATGGTGGTCACCAAGCTCGCCCGCACGCAGGATTTCACCATCATGCACGGCATTGTCGAGCTGGCCGAGGTCGGGCTCTGGCCGCTGGCCCTGCTGGTGTTTTTCGCCTCCATCGCCATCCCGCTCCTCAAGCTGCTCACCATGAGCTACATCCTCGCCACCACCCGCCTCGGCCACGCCGATGCCCTGCTGCTCCGCACCCGCGCCTGGCGCATCCTCGACCTCATCGGCCGCTGGTCGATGATCGACATATTCATGGTCTCCATCCTTGTGGCGCTGCTGCGGTTCGGGCAATTCGTCTCCGTGCGGGCCGATCTCGGCGCGCTCTGCTTCGCGGGGGTGGTGGTGCTCACCATGTTCGCGGTCTCAGAATTCGACCCCCGCCTGATGTGGGACGCCGCCCGGAAAGACGACACGCCATGAGCGCCAGCCAAATGCCGCCCGCCCCGCCGCCCGCCCCGCCCAAGGCGGTCATCCGCCGGCCGCGCTTTCAGCTGGTCTGGCTCATCCCCCTCATCGCCGCCGCCATCGCGGGCTATCTCGGCTATCGCACCATCATCGAGCAAGGCCCCCTGCTCACCCTCACCTTCACCACCGCCGACGGGCTGGAGGCGGGCCAGACCCAGGTCAAATACAAGGCCGTGGCGCTCGGCACGGTCGAGAGCATCGGGCTGAGCCGGGATAATTCCCACGTCATCGTCAAAGTGCGCATGAACGCCACCGGCGCGCGCTTCCTCACCTCCCATGCGCGCTTCTGGGTCGAGCGCCCGCGCCTCAACCTCGCCGACACGTCGGGCATCGAAACCATCGTCTCGGGCCCCTATATCGCGGTCGATCCCGGCCCCCCCGGCGGCCAATATCAGCGCGATTTCGCCGGTCTCGAGCAGCCCCCCGGCGTGCGCTCCGACGAGCCGGGCCACACCTACATCCTCACCGCCCAGTCGGTCGGCTCGCTCAATTCCGGCTCCCCCATTTATTTCCGCGACGTTCAGGCCGGCGAGGTGCTGGGCTACGACATCGGCAACGGCCTCGGCCCGGTCAAGATCAACGTCTTCATCCGCGCGCCGTTCGATGATCTGGTCCGCCCCGACACGCGCTTTTACAACACATCGGGCATCTCGCTCGGCGTGCAGGGCGGGGTGCTGCATCTCGAGCTGCAATCCGTGGCGGCGCTGGTGGCGGGCGGCATCACCTTCAGCCTCCCCGATTCCGCGGCCAGCGAGCCGCCTAGCGCCACCAACAGCACGTTCCCCCTCTACCCCTCGGCCGAGGCCGCCCAAGCGGCCAGCTACCATACGCAAGTGCCCATCATCACCTACCTCACCGGCGATGTCTCGGGCCTCACGCCGGGCGCGCCGGTGGTCATCGGCGGCATCCAGGTGGGCGATGTCACCGCCGTCGCCCTCCAGATCGACCCCGGCGCCGGCGTGGTGCGCGTGCGCGTGGCCATGGATGTGCAGCCCGAGCGCGTGCTGCCCGCGGCCCATATGCGCGCGCCCAGCCAGATCGACACCGACCTCGCCACCCTGGTCGCCAAGGGGCTGCGCGCCGAGCTGGCCTCCGAAAACCTGGTCACCGGCCAAAAGGAAATCTCCCTCGTCCTGGCGCCAAACGCCGCCAAGGCCGGCACCAGCACCGAGGACGGCGCCCTGGTCATCCCCTCACAGCCCGCCGGGCTCGATCAGGTGATCGCCAACGCCGCCGATATTTCCGCCAAGCTCGACCGCCTGCCCTATCAGCAGATCGGCGACAATCTCAACAGGCTGCTGGCCACCTCCAACGCCACGCTGGGCGGCAAGCCCATGCGGCAAACCATCCAAAACCTCGCCGCCACCCTGGCCAGCGCCAACCAAACCCTCACCACTCTCAATAACAGCTTCGGCCAGGACAGCGACTTCCAGCACCAGCTGAACGATATATTGCGCCAGACCAGCGCCGCCCTCATCGCCGTCCAGGCGCTCTCCGACCAGCTCAACAACAACCCGCAAGCCTTCCTGTTCGGGAGACGCAGCCCATGACCTGCCCTCTGCCCCGCCGCGCCCTGCTGGCTTTGGCGCCCGCCGCCCTGCTCGCCGCCTGTGCCAGCCCGCTGCCCACGCCCTACCGCCTCACCGCCCAGCCCGGCACGCCCAATCCCGGCCCAACCGCGCGCATCGCCGTGCGCGAGGTCGGCATTCCCAGCTATCTCGGCCAGGCGGGGCTGCTCAAACCCAGCCAGGGCAACGCGCTCAACGTCTATGACAATGCCGCCTGGGCGGGCGATATCGGCCAGCAGCTTCAGGAGGTGATGGTCGAAGACCTCAGCCAGCGCCTGCCCAACGCCCAGATTCTGGCCTCCACCGGCGCCATCGGCGCCCCGCCCGATCTTTATCTCGAACTCCAGCTGCTCGATTTCGCCCCCGACGCCACCGGCACCCTGCATCTTTCCGTGCAGCTCGCCGTCCGCCCGGCCAATGTCCCGCCCCAATCGCCCGCCTGGCGGCTCAAATCCCTCGCCCTCACCGCGCCCGGCGCCACCAGCCCGCAAGGCTTGGCCAGCGCCATGAGCGCGCTCTGGGCCCAAACCGCCGATGCCGCCCTGCCCCTGCTGACCGGCAGCCCCTAATACAAGTCAGCCTTGAGGCTGGCTTGTATGCGCGTGGGGGTGGTGGGGCGGCCACCCGCAAACTCAAAAGCGTTATACCATCCCGCCACCGCACTCGAAGGGTCAAACATTTGGCGGGATGGTATAACCTACCGCCGGTTGCCCCCGGCTTTGTCTGGCCCCATTTATACCCCATGAGCTACCCCATGAGCGAAACCCACACCGAAACCCATTACGGCCCCCGCGCGGCCGATTATGTCACCAGCCTGGTCCACGCCACGGGGGCCGATCTTACCCGCATCGCCGCCCTGCTCGGCGGGCATAAGGGCTGGTCGGTGCTCGATCTGGGCGCGGGCGGCGGCCATGTCTCCTATGCGGCCGCGCCTCATGTCGCGCGGGTCACGGCCGCCGATGTCACCGCGCCCATGCTCGCCACCATCATGGCCGAGGCCCGCGCGCGCGGGTTTGAAAATATCGAAACCATCAAGGCCGGCGCAGAAAACTTGCCCTTCGAGAGCGGTTGTTTCGATGCCGTGCTCTGCCGCTTCTCCGCCCATCATTGGGGCGATTGGCGGTCCGGGCTGCGCGAAGCGCGGCGCGTGCTCAAGCCCGGCGGGCTGGCTTTGTTCATCGACACCACCGCCCCCGCCGCGCCCCGGCTCGATTCGCACCTGCAAACCATCGAGCTTCTGCGCGACCCCACCCACGGCCGAAATTATACGATATCGGAATGGATTTCCGAGCTGGCCCGCGCGGGGTTCAGCCTCACCGCCAGCCAGAGTTGGAAGCTGCGGATGGAGTTCCCGGTCTGGACCGCGCGCACCAAAACCCCCGACCTGCTGGTCGCCGCCCTGCGGCATGTGCAGGCCAACGCCCCCGACGAGGTGAAAACCCATTTCGCCATCACCCCGGACGGCAGTTTCGACCTCGATGTGGCTCTGTTCGAGCTGACCACCGCCTGAGCGCGCGCCGCCCCGCGCAAAACCACACAAAACCATATTTTTTGTGGCTTTGTGTGGCCTGAATATGAGGATTCGCGGCTTTGGCCCGGCTTTGCAGCCCGGCCCAAATGCGCGACACTGCCCCCATGAGCGACTCCCCCCTGCAGGTTGAACTGATTGCCGTGCTGGTGGCGGTCACCGGGGGGGAGCCGCGCGTGCTCACCATCCAAGATGGCCTGGCCCTGCCATCCGGCCCGTTGCAAACCGGCCATCGCTCGTTGCAGGCGGGGTTGAGCGCCTGGGTGGGGCGCCAGACCAGCCATAAGCTCGGCTATGTCGAGCAGCTCTACACTTTCGCGGGCCAAAGCCTCTCCGAGGCGCGAGGGATTTCAATCTCTTATCTGGGATTGACGCGCGAAGCCCCGGCGCATTTGAGCGGCGCCTTGTGGCGCGGCTGGTATGAATATTTTCCCTGGGAGGACCGGCGCCAGACCGGCGCCTTGGGCGCTGCCCTGGCCGCGCGGCTGGCCGGCTGGGCCAAGGGGGCGGCCGGCCGCATGGCGCGGGCCGAGGGGCTGTTTGGCGCCGGGTGGAACGAGGAATTGGTGCTTCCCCGTTACGAACTGCTCTGGGAAGCCGGGCTGCTGCCCGAAGCCGCCCGCCACCACCAAACCACCGCCCCCTTGGCGCCAGGGCTGGAAATGACCCATGACCACCGGCGGATCCTGGCCACCGCCATGGCCCGGCTGCGCGCCAAGATCAAATACCGCCCCGTGGTGTTCGAGCTTCTGGACCAGGATTTCACCCTGCTCGAATTGCAGCAGACCATGGAGGCGATTGCCGGGGCGCGGCTGCACAAGCCCAATTTCCGCCGGCTGATCGAGCAGCAGGAGCTGGTCGAGGAAACCGGCCGCACCACCCAGGGCCAGGCCGGGCGCCCGGCCAAGCTGTTCCGCTTCCGCCCCGCCGTGCTGGCCGAGCGCGGCATTGCCGGCACCAAGCTGCCGCTCACCCGGTAAACAGATGCCGCTCTAAATTCCCTCTTGCGCCTTTATACTCTTGGTGAGTATAAAGCGCGCGGATAATTTATACTCATTTAGAGTATAATGCAGGAGTATGACATGACCCCGACCACCGACCACGAGTGCGATGTGTGCAGCGTGCCCTGTTTTGACCGCGACGCCGTGGCCGATGACATTGCCGCCATCCAGGCGCTCAAAGCCCAGCGCCGGGCGATTGTGCTGGCGCATAACTACCAGCGGCCGGAGATTTTTCATGGGGTCGCCGATATTGTGGGCGACAGCCTGGCGCTCGCCCGCGAGGCCGAAAAGGTCGATGCCGATGTCATCGTCATGGCCGGGGTGCATTTCATGGCCGAGACGGCCAAGCTGATGAACCCGGCCAAAACCGTGCTGATGCCAGACCTCGAAGCCGGGTGCTCGCTGGCCGAATCGATCACGGCGGCGGATGTGGCGGCCATGCGCGCGCGCTATCCGGGGCGGCCGGTGGTGGCTTATGTCAACACCTCGGCCGAGGTGAAGGCGGCGTCTGATATTTGCTGCACCTCTGGCAATGCCCGCCAGGTGGTGGAGAGCCTGGGCGTGCCCGAGGTGATCATGCTGCCCGACCAGTATCTGGCCGCCAATGTCGCCGCCGAGACGGATGTGAAGATCATTCCCTGGGCGGGGGCGTGCGAGGTGCATGAGCAGTTCTCGCCGCTCGACATCGTGAAATTGCGGCTGAATTTTCCGGGCGTGGTGGTGCTGGCCCACCCGGAATGCCCGCCCCAGGTGATCGAGGCGGCGGATTTCTCGGGCTCGACCGCGCGCATGATCGATTACGTGCGCGACCACAAGCCCGCCCAGGTGGCGCTGGTGACCGAATGCTCGATGAGCGACAACATCGCCCAGGCGAGCCCCGAGACCGAGTTTGTGCGCGCCTGCAATTTCTGCCCGCACATGCAGCGAATCACGCTCAAGGGCATCCGCCGGGTGCTGGAGACGATGACCAACGAGGTGACGATCCCCGCGCCCTTGTTCGCCCCGGCGCGCCGGGCGGTCGAGCGGATGCTGGCGGTCAGGTAAGAAAGGCTTCGTAAGCGGCTTGCGTGGTCCCTCTTTGAAAAAAGGGGCCACACCCCAAAAACTTTCAAAACTCAGGGACAGGGGCACATGATCATCATCGGCGCGGGAGTGGCGGGGTTGAGCGCGGCGCTGGCGGCGGCGCCGCATCCGGTCATGCTGCTCGATGCGGGCGAGCCGGCCAGCCAGCTCTCGCAAGGCGGCCTGGCCGCCGCCGTGGGGCATGATGACAGCGTGAGCGCCCATGTCGCCGACACGCTGGCCGCCGGGGCCGGGCTGTGCGCGCCCGAGGCCGTGGCCCGCATCGTCGGCCAGGGGCCGGCGCTGGTGGCGCGGCTGCAAGCGCTGGGCGTACGGTTTGATTGCGGCGATGACGGCGCCCCCGCGCTGGGGCTGGAAGCCGCGCACGCGCACCGCCGGATTCTCCACGCCCAGGGCGATGCCACCGGCGCCGAGCTGATGCGCGCGCTCAGCCGGCAGGTGGATGCCACCCCCTCCATCACCCGCCGCGCCGCCCGCGCCGTGCGGCTGCTGACCGACGAGGCCGGCAT
The DNA here is from genome assembly GCA_021781835.1 of Pseudomonadota bacterium. Lineage (GTDB taxonomy): Bacteria > Pseudomonadota > Alphaproteobacteria > Acetobacterales > Acetobacteraceae > Acidocella. Next base: position 30,765 of record JAJXWD010000033.1, read on the forward strand.
AAGCGGCGTGCTGCTGGCCGACGGCACCCTTTTGCCCGCCGACCGGGTGCTGCTGGCGACCGGCGGCATTGGCGGGCTGTTTGCCCGCACCACCAACCCCGAAACCGCCATCGGCGCCGGGCTGATGCTGGCCCAACAGGCCGGCGCGGCGCTGGCCGATCTCGAATTCATCCAGTTTCACCCCACTGCGCTCGATGTGGCGGGTGTCGTGACCCTGCCGCTGGTCTCGGAGGCCGTGCGCGGCGAAGGCGCCCGGCTGGTGGATGAGCGCGGGGTTTATTTCATGAACGGCGCCGATCTCAGCCCGCGCGACGTGGTGGCCAGGGCCGTGTTTGCCCGCCAGCAGGACGGGTTTGCCACCTATCTCGACGCCACCCACCTGGGCGCGCGGTTCGGCGCGCGGTTTCCGGCCATTGCCCGATCCTGCGGGGCCGCTGGCATCGACCCAGCCCGCCAGCCCATCCCCATAACCCCCGCCGCCCATTACCACATGGGCGGGGTGTGGGTGGATGCCCATAACGAATCCAGCCTGCCCGGCCTGTTTGCCGCCGGCGAGGTGGCGCGCACCGGGCTGCACGGCGCCAACCGGCTGGCCAGCAACTCGCTGCTCGAGGCCGCGGTGTGCGGCCATGAGGCGGGGCAAGCCATGGCCGGGCGCGCGGCCCGGCGCGCGCGCGCCACGGCC
>JAJXWD010000006.1 GCA_021781835.1 Pseudomonadota bacterium
GCCCTTGGCGATCAACTGGTTAATGGTCGGCATGTCTGGTCCTGGTTCTTGTTCAAATCCCGTTGCCCCGGCCAAACCGCCCGATGCGCCCATAAAAAACTGCCGTAAGGCGAAAGAACCCTCCGCCTTACGGACCTGTCTCCAGCGAGCGGCCTTGGCACCCCAGAGGGGCGCGGCGCCGCGCGCGCCAGATTTTACAGACTATCGGGAACCGGAAATGCCGGAACCTCGAGAGCGCCCTCAATAGAGACCACCCGCCCCCAAGTCAAGCGCCCAAACCCCATGAGATACCGCAAAAACGCAGACGCACCCCCCGGGCCCGTAATGGCAACCGGCGAGTCGTCCTCTTGCCTCCCGAGTCTCTCATCGACCCGGCACCGCAGCCCGCAAACCCTTGACGCAAAATAAAAAAGGACCCGCCCTGACAGGTTCGTCCCGTCGGGGCGGATCCTTGCGCAGGATCTCTGGCGGAGCTGCCAACTTCCAGGCGGGCGGCGGTAGCGCGCCCCGGAAAGGCAGTGAGATTATGTCCAGGCCACGGGCCTGGGGGCCGGGTCAATCGCCCGCGCTCAACAAAGAGCGCGTCTGGCGGGTGCTGCCCCGGATGAGGCTAATAAACCAGAGTGTGACTCGGGCGGTCAAGAGTCGTGTTGCCGGGGGGGTAAAAAAAAATTGGGGGGCTTTTTGGAAAAAGCCCCCCAAACCCGGTCAAAAAACTTTTGCCCCTTACTCGGCCGCGGGCAGAGCCGGGCGCGGGCCCAGCGCCTGGCGGTCGCGCCCGGCGGCCACGGCACGCAGACGGTTCATCACCGAGCCGGTGCCGGCCGGGATGAGACGGCCGACGATGACGTTTTCCTTGAGGCCGGTGAGCATGTCGGTCTTGCCGGCGGTCGCCGCCTCGGTGAGCACGCGGGTGGTCTCCTGGAAGGACGCCGCCGAGATGAAGCTCTGCGTCTGCAGGCTCGCCTTGGTGATGCCCTGGAGCACCGGCAGCCCGGTGGCCATGCGCTCGTCGGCGGCCAGCTTGGCGTTCTCCTGGTCGAACTCCACGCGGTCCACCAGCTCGCCGACCAGGAAGGTCGTGTCGCCGGGCTCGAGGATCTCGACCTTCTGCAGCATCTGACGAACGATCACCTCAATGTGCTTGTCGTTGATCTTCACGCCCTGCAGACGGTAAACGTCCTGGATTTCGTTGACGAGGTAATCGGACAGCGCCTCGACGCCCAGCACGCGCAGAATGTCGTGCGGCACGCGCGGCCCATCGACCAGCGGGTCGCCCAGGCGCACATAGTCGCCCTCCTGCACCGAGACATGCTTGCCCTTGGGAATCAGGTACTCGGTCTCCTCGCCGGTCTCGTCATTCTTCACGATCACGCGGCGCTTGGCCTTATAGTCCTTGCCAAACTCCACGCGGCCGTCGATTTCGGCGATGATCGCGTGATCCTTGGGACGGCGGGCCTCGAACAGCTCGGCCACGCGCGGCAGACCGCCGGTGATGTCGCGGGTCTTGGAGCCCTCGCGGGGGATGCGCGCCAGCACGTCGCCGTCATGCACCTGGGCGCCGGATTCGACCGAGAGGATCGAGTCGGGGGCCAGGAAGTAGCGGGCCTCGGTGCCGTTGGCCAGGCGCAGGATCTCGCCCTTGGCATCCTTGAGGATGAGGCGCGGGCGCAGATCGGCACCGCGGGCGGACTGCTTGTAGTCCACCACCACCTTCGAGGTCAGGCCGGTGACTTCGTCGGTCCGCTCGACCAGGGTCACGCCCTCGATCAGATCGGCATATTCGACGATACCGGCACGCTCGGTGATGATCGGCAGGGTGTAGGGATCCCACTCCGCCAGTTTTTGCGCCCGCGCGACCGCCGCGCCTTCATCGGCCAGCAGGCGCGCGCCGTATGGCACGCGAAAGCGCGCGCGCTCACGGCCATTGGCATCGGCGATGATGATTTCGCAGTTGCGGCTCATCACCACCGGCATGCCCTGCGAGTTGGTCACCACGTTGCGGTTGCGGATGGTGATCGTGCCGTCATGGCTGGCTTCGACGTTGGACTGCTCGGCGCCACGCTGCGCCGCGCCGCCAATGTGGAAGGTACGCATGGTGAGCTGCGTGCCCGGCTCGCCGATGGACTGCGCGGCGATGACACCCACCGCCTCGCCCACGTTGACAGGCGTGCCGCGCGCCAGGTCGCGGCCATAGCAATGCCCGCACACGCCGATCTTGGTGTCGCAGGTGAGCACCGAGCGGATGCGCACGGTCTCGATGCCGGCCTTCTCGATGCGCTCGGCCTGGGCTTCCTCGATCAGCTCATTGGCGGGCAGGATCAGCTCGCCGGTCGCGGGATCGATGATGTCGCTGGCGGCCGTGCGGCCCAGCACGCGCTCGCCCAGCGAGGCGACGATTTCACCGCCATCGCGCACCGCGCTGACCGTGAGCCCGCGCTCGGTGCCGCAATCATCCTCGATGATGATGCAATCCTGCGCGACATCGACCAGACGGCGGGTGAGGTAACCGGAGTTCGCGGTCTTGAGCGCGGTGTCGGCCAGACCCTTGCGCGCGCCGTGGGTGGAGTTGAAGTAATCGAGAACCGACAGGCCTTCCTTGAAGTTGGCGATGATCGGCTGCTCGATGATCTCGCCCGAGGGCTTGGCCATCAGGCCGCGCATACCGGCGAGCTGCGACATCTGGGCGGCCGAACCACGGGCGCCCGAATGGCTCATCATCCACACCGAGTTGGTGGGCCGGCCCTGCTCCTGCTTCGAGAGCTCCTTCATCATGGCGCCCGAGACGAGGTCCTTACATTTCGACCAGGCATCGACCACCTTGTTGTAGCGCTCGCCGGCGGTGATCAGACCATCCTGGTATTGCTGCTCGTACTCGCGCACCTCGGCCTGGGTCTTGGCGACCAGCTCGTGCTTGGATTCGGGGATGCGCATATCGTCCTTGCCGAACGAGATGCCCGCGCGGGCGGCGTGACGGAAGCCCAGACCCATCAGACGGTCGCAGAAGATCACCGCCTCTTTCTGCCCGCAATGGCGGTAGACGAGGTCGATGACATCCTGCACGGCCTTCTTGGTCAACATGCGGTTGATGACCGAGAACGGCACGTTGGCGTTCATGGGCAACAGCTGGCCAATGAGCATGCGGCCGGGCGTGGTGACCTGGATGGAGGTCTTGATCTCACCCTCCGCGTTCATCTGCTTCACGCGGGCGCGGATCTTCTGGTGCAGCTTGAGCGCGCCGGCGGTGAGCGCGAACTCGATCTCACCGACCGTGCCGAACGCCGGGGCTTCCTCGTCCTTGGCGGCCAGGAATTCCGGCGTCTCGAGCGAGAGGTAGTAAATACCCAGAACGATGTCCTGGCTCGGCACGATGATCGGCTTGCCGTTGGCGGGCGAGAGGATGTTGTTGGTCGACATCATCAGCACGCGGCCTTCGAGCTGCGCCTCGATGGAGAGCGGCACGTGGACGGCCATCTGGTCACCGTCGAAGTCGGCGTTGAACGCCGTGCAGACCAGCGGGTGGAGCTGAATGGCCTTGCCCTCGATCAGCACCGGCTCGAACGCCTGGATGCCGAGGCGGTGGAGGGTCGGCGCGCGGTTGAGCATGACGGGGTGCTCGCGGATCACCTCTTCGAGGATATCCCACACTTCCGGGCGCTCTTTTTCCACCATGCGCTTGGCCGCCTTGATGGTGGTGGCGAGGCCGTATTTCTCGAGCTTGGCGTAGATGAAGGGCTTGAACAGCTCGAGCGCCATCTTCTTGGGCAGGCCGCACTGGTGGAGCTTCAGCTCCGGGCCCACCACGATGACCGAACGGCCCGAATAATCAACGCGCTTGCCGAGCAGGTTCTGGCGGAAGCGGCCCTGCTTGCCCTTGAGCATGTCGGAGAGCGACTTCAGCGGGCGCTTGTTGGTGCCGGTGATGGCGCGGCCGCGACGGCCATTGTCGAACAGCGCGTCAACCGCCTCCTGCAGCATGCGCTTCTCGTTGCGCACGATGATATCGGGCGCGCGCAGCTCCATCAGGCGCTTCAGGCGGTTATTGCGGTTGATGACGCGGCGATAGAGATCGTTGAGATCGGAGGTCGCGAAGCGCCCGCCATCGAGCGGCACCAGCGGGCGCAGCTCGGGCGGAATGACGGGGACGACATCCATCACCATCCACTCGGGGCGCGTGCCGGATTCGAGGAAATTCTCGATCAGCTTGAGGCGCTTGACCAGCTTCTTGCGCTTGGTCTCCGAGCTGGTTTCCTTAAGTTCGGCGCGCATCTGGGCACGGGTCTCGGCCAGGTCGATGGAGAGCAGGATCTTCTTGATGGCTTCCGCGCCGATCGAGACCTCGAGCCCGTCATCGGGATATTCGTCGAGATGGTCGGTGACCTCGTCCTCGGTGAGGAGCTGCAGCGACTTGAAGGGCGACATGCCGGCATCGATGACGATGTAGTTCTCGAAATAGAGCACCTTCTCGACATCCTTGAGCGTCATGTCGAGCATGGTGGAGATGCGCGAGGGCAGCGACTTCAGGAACCAGATATGGGCAACCGGCGAGGCCAGCTCGATATGGCCCATGCGCTCACGGCGCACCTTGGCCAGCGTCACCTCGACGCCGCATTTCTCGCAGATGATGCCGCGGAACTTCATGCGCTTATACTTGCCGCACAGGCACTCATAATCCTTGATCGGGCCAAAGATGCGCGCGCAGAACAGGCCGTCACGCTCGGGCTTGAACGTGCGGTAATTGATGGTCTCGGGCTTCTTGATCTCGCCATACGACCACGAGCGGATCTGCTCGGGCGAGGCGATCTGGATCTTGATGTGGTCGAAGCTGGCGGTCTGGCCGGTGGGGCCAAGGATTTTCATCAAATCATTCATCACGCGTCATCCTAATCTGTCAGAATCCTGTTTCGCTCTGCAATCCGCGCATCACTGCGCGGATTGTTCCAGATCGACATTCAGACCCAAGGATTTCAGTTCTTTCAGCAGCACGTTGAAGCTCTCGGGGATGCCGGCCTCAAAATTGTCCTGCTCGCGGACAATGGCCTCATAGACCTTGGTGCGGCCCGACACGTCGTCGGACTTCACGGTCAGCATCTCTTGGAGCGTATAGGCCGCGCCATAGGCTTCCAGCGCCCACACTTCCATTTCACCAAAGCGCTGGCCGCCAAACTGCGCCTTGCCGCCCAGCGGCTGCTGGGTGACGAGCGAGTAAGGCCCGATGGAGCGGGCGTGGATCTTGTCATCGACAAGATGGTGCAGCTTGAGCATGTACATATACCCAACCGTCACCTTGCGCTCGAACGGCTCGCCGGTGCGCCCGTCGATCAGCGTGGACTGGCCCGAGACATCGATGCCGGCCTTGCTCAGCATGCTCTCAATGTCGGAGATGCGCGCGCCGTCGAACACCGGGGTGGCGATGGGCACGCCCTTCTTGATGTTGCCGCACAGCTCGAGCAGCTCCTTGTCGTCGAGATCCTTGATCTCGTCGTCAAAAATCTCCTCGCCATAGGCGTCCTTCAGCTTGCCCAGCAGCTCGTCGCGGGCCTCGCCGGTGCGGCGATATTCCTCGACCACCTGGTTGAGCTGCTTGCCAAGATTGGCGCACGCCCAGCCCAGATGCACTTCGAGAATCTGGCCCACATTCATGCGCGAGGGCACGCCCAGCGGGTTGAGCACGAGATCGACGGTGGTGCCATCCTCGAGGAACGGCATGTCCTCCACCGGCACCACGCGCGAGACCACGCCCTTGTTGCCGTGGCGGCCGGCCATCTTGTCGCCCGGCTGCAGCTTGCGCTTCACCGCCACGAACACCTTGACCATCTTCATCACGCCGGGCAGCAGCTCGTCGCCGCGCTGGAGCTTCTCGACCTTGCTCTCGAACCGCTCCTGGAGCCGCTTCACGGCGGCGTCGAACTCGCGCTTCAAAAGCTCGATCTGGGCCATCACGGCATCGTCCTGCACGGTGATGTTGCGCCAGGCGCCGCGCGGATGCTCGGCGAGCAGCTCGGTGGTGATCTCGGTGCCGGCCTTCACGCCCTTGAAGCCCGAGCCGGCCTGCTGGCCGAGCAAGGCCTCGCGCAGACGGGCATAGAAGGAGCGCTCCTGAATGCCGCGCTCGTCGTCGCGGTCCTTGGCCAGGCGCTCGATCTCGGCGCGCTCGATGGCCAGGGCGCGCTCGTCCTTGTCCACGCCGCGGCGGTTGAACACGCGCACATCGACGATGGTGCCCGACGTGCCGGGCGGCAGGCGGAGCGAGGTGTCACGCACATCCGAGGCTTTTTCGCCAAAGATCGCGCGCAGCAGCTTCTCTTCCGGGGTCATCGGGCTCTCGCCCTTGGGCGTCACCTTGCCGACCAGAATATCGCCCGGATTCACCTCGGCGCCGATATAGACAATGCCCGCCTCGTCGAGGTTGCGCAGCGCCTCCTCGCCGACATTGGGGATGTCGCGGGTGATTTCCTCCTGGCCGAGCTTGGTGTCACGCGCCATGACCTCGAACTCCTCGATATGGATCGAGGTGAACACGTCATCGCGCGCGATGCGCTCGGAGATCAGGATGCTGTCTTCGAAATTATAGCCATTCCAGGGCATGAAGGCGCAAAGCGCGTTGCGGCCCAGCGCCAGCTCGCCCAGCTCGGTCGAGGGGCCATCGGCGATGATGTCGCCCGCCGCCACCCGGTCGCCGACCCGCACCAGCGGACGCTGGTTGATGCAGGTGCTCTGGTTGGAGCGCATATATTTGCGCAGACGGTAAATATCCACGCCCTTGGTCGAGCCATCCTCATCGGTGGCGCGCACCACGATGCGCGCGCCGTCGATCTGGTCGATGATGCCGGCGCGCTTGGCGACGATGGTGGCGCCCGAATCGCGCGCCACCGCCGCTTCCATGCCCGTGCCGACAATCGGCGCGTCCGACTGGATCAGCGGCACCGCCTGGCGCTGCATGTTCGAGCCCATGAGCGCGCGGTTGGCGTCGTCGTTTTCCAGGAAGGGAATGAGCGCCGCGGCAACCGAGACGAGCTGTTTCGGGCTCACGTCGATGGCGGTGACCTCATCGGGCTTGACCATCAAGAAGTCGCCATTGCGGCGCACTGAGACCAGATCATCGGTGAATTTGCCGGTCTCATCCTTCTTGGCGTCGGCCTGGGCCACCGTCAGGCGCTCTTCCTCCATCGCCGAGAGATATTTGAAGTCCGGCAGCACCACACCGTCCTTGACGATCTGGTACGGGGTCTCGATGAAGCCGTATTTATTCACCTTGGCATAGGTGGCGAGCGAGTTGATCAGGCCGATATTCGGGCCTTCGGGCGTCTCGATCGGGCAGATGCGGCCATAATGGGTGGGGTGCACGTCGCGCACCTCGAAGCCGGCGCGCTCGCGGGTGAGACCGCCGGGCCCAAGCGCCGAGAGGCGGCGCTTATGCGTCACTTCCGAGAGCGGGTTGGTCTGGTCCATGAATTGCGAGAGCTGGCTGGACCCGAAGAACTCACGCACCGCCGCCGCCGCCGGCTTGGCGTTGATGAGGTCATGGGGCATCACGCTGTCGATATCGACGCTGCCCATGCGCTCGCGGATGGCCCGCTCCATGCGCAGCAGGCCGACGCGGTACTGATTCTCCATCAGCTCGCCCACCGAGCGCACGCGGCGGTTGCCGAGATTGTCGATGTCGTCGATGGCGCCGCGCCCGTCCTTCAGCTCGCACATGATCTTGAGCGTGCGCAAAATATCGTCCTTGCGCAGGGTGCGCACGGTGTCGGGCACGTCGATGCCAAGGCGCATGTTCATCTTCACGCGGCCAACGGCCGAGAGGTCATAGCGGTCGGCGTCGAAGAACAGGCCCTTGAACAGCGCCTCGGCGGTTTCCGAGGTCGGCGGCTCGCCGGGGCGCATGACGCGGTAAATATCGATCAGCGCGTCCTCGCGGTTGGCGTTCTTGTCCGCCGCCAGGGTGTTGCGGATCCACGGGCCGGCGGACTGGTCGATCGCCAGGGTCGGCAGCGTGTCGATGCCGCGCTCCTCGAACAGGCCGAGCTTGGCGTCCGTGATCTCCTCGCCGGCCTCGGCGAAAATCTCGCCGGTGTTGGGGTCGTAGAGATCCTCGGCCACGAAGCGGCCAACCAGGTCGCCGCGCGCCACCAGCACGCTCTTGGTCTTCTCGGCGATCTTGCGCACCGCGCGGGCGGTGAGCTTCTCTTCGGTCTTGGCCACCACCTCGCCGGTCTCGGCATCCACCAGATCGTCGATCAGCTTGACATTGCGGAAGGCATCCACCTCGAAAGGCCGCGCCCACACGCCCTTATTGGCGGTATAAACCACCTGGCCGTAGAAGAAATTCAGGATTTCCTCGGCGTCCATGCCCTTCAGCTCGGCCTGCTCCACGCCCTCGCCCTTGGCGGCGCGCGCCTGGGTCAGGGCCTCGGCGTGCTTGGAGGCCAGGGCATAGAGCAGCGTGGTCGCCGGCAGCTTGCGCTTGCGGTCGATGCGCACATACACGAGGTCCTTGGCGTCGAACTCGAAATCGAGCCACGAGCCGCGATAGGGGATCACGCGCGCGGTGAACAGATATTTGCCCGAGGAATGGGTCTTGCCGCGGTCATGGTCGAAGAACACGCCGGGGCTGCGGTGCATCTGGCTGACGATCACGCGCTCGGTGCCGTTCACCACGAAGGTGCCGTTATCGGTCATCAGCGGCATGTCGCCCATGTAAACGGGCTGCTCTTTAATATCGCGGATCGAGCGGGCGCCGGTATCCTCATCGACGTCCCAGACGATGAGACGGAGAATGACCTTGAGCGGCGCGGCAAAGGTCATGCCGCGCTGAATGCACTCTTCCACGTCATATTTCGGCTCTTCCAGCTCGTAATAGACGAACTCGAGCCGGCCACGGCCGGCGAAATCGTCGATCGGGAAGACCGACTTGAACACTTCCTGCAGGCCCGAATGCGTGCGCGCATCGGCCTTGGTGTGCATTTGCAGGAAGCTGTCATAGCTCGCGCGCTGGACATCGATGAGGTTGGGCATCGGCGCGACGGCAGGGATGCGCCCAAAGCTTTTCCGGATGCGCTTCCGGCTCGTGAAAGACCCTTTGCCCAAGCCGCCATTGATCGCGTTCATCGCATGACCCTCGTTCGAAAATATCCAGCCGAAAATATCCAGCGTCGTCACAAAAACAGGGGGCAGGCGACCACCCGCGGGTGACCGCCTGCCCTTTTACCCTATGCGCGCTACGGGCAGACCCGCAGCGGGAAGTGCATTACTTGACCTCGACAGTCGCGCCCTGCTCTTCCAGCGTCTTCTTGATGGCAGCCGCCTCATCCTTGGTGGCGTTCTCTTTGACGGTCTTGGGCGCACCCTCGACCAGATCCTTGGCTTCCTTGAGGCCCAGGCCGGTGATGGTGCGGATTTCCTTGATCACGTTGATCTTCTTCTCGCCGGCATTGGCGAGGATCACGGTGAACTCGGTCTGCTCCTCGACGGGGGCGGCGGCGGCGGCAACGGGGCCGGCAACAGCGGCCACGGCCACGGGAGCGGCGGCGGAAACGCCCCACTTGTCCTCGAGCAGCTTGGAGAGCTCAGCGGCCTCCAGCACGGTCAGCTTCGACAGCTCTTCAACGAGCGCGTTCAGGTCAGCCATGTTTCAATCTTTCGTAAATATAGACTTTGGTTGGTTCAATGCAAGGCGGCACTATGCCACCCCGCTTCATTCATGCAGCAAAGGAACGAAGGCCGTTCAGGCCGCTTCGCTCTTCTGGGAGTCGGCATACGCCGCGAAGACACGGGCAAGCTGGCCGGCCGGCGCCTGAAGAACGCCCGCCACCTTGGTTGCCGGAGCCTGAATGAGGCCCAGCAGCTTGGCGCGCAGCGAATCAAGCGACGGCAGCTCGGACAGGGCCTTCACGCCATCGGCGTTGAGCACCTGGCTCCCGAGGGAGCCACCGAGCACCACAAACTTGTCGTTGGTCTTGGCGAAGTCGACGGCCGCCTTGGCCACCGCGACCGGGTCAACAGACCAGGCCAGAGCGGTGGGCCCCTTCATCAGGGGGGCGATGCCATCGAACCGGGTTCCTTGAAGAGCAAGCAGGGCCAGACGGTTCTTCGCCACTTTGAAGCTTGCGCCGGCCTCGCGCATCTTGCGGCGCAGCACGGTGACCTCGGCGACCGTCAGCCCCGCATTGCGGGTGACGAGCACAAACGAGGTCTCGGCGAACACCGAAGACAGCTCGGCGACGAATTCACGCTTCTCTAGGCGATCCACATCCGTCTCCAACTTGCGGCGGATCGGGTTGCCCCCACCCGCCAGGTTACCCCAGACATGAGAGACCATCTCTCACGCCCATCGCCTGTCCTTGTCTCGAACCACCAAAGCCTTAACGAATAAAGCTTCGGCACCTCTCTACCTTATGCGGGCCAGGCCCATCAAACCCAAGGGTACACAAGGTCTCGGACAGGTCGGGGGGTGTCACCACCCCCCTGCCCGCGGCTTTTCAGCCGCGTATCTCAGTATTTATTAGGCGTTGACCGTGGACACATCCACGCTCACGCCCGGCCCCTGGGTCGAGGACAGCGCCACCTTCTGCAGGTAGGTGCCCTTGGCGCCGGTCGGCTTGGCCTTCTGCACGGCATCGATCAGCGCGCGGGCGTTTTCGATGAGCTTGTCAGCCCCGAAGCTCGCCTTGCCGATGCCGGCATGGATGATACCGGCCTTCTCGGCGCGGAACTCGACCTGACCAGCCTTGGCGGCCAGCACGGCATCCTTGACGTTCATGGTCACGGTGCCGAGCTTGGGGTTCGGCATCAGGCCGCGCGGGCCCAGGATCTTGCCGAGCTTACCGACGAGCGCCATCATGTCCGGCGTCGCGATGCAGCGGTCGAACTCGATCTCGCCGGCCTGCACCTTTTCGGCCAGATCGTCGGAGCCAACCACGTCGGCGCCGGCGGCCAGGGCTTCCTCGGCCTTCGCCCCGCGGGCGAACACGCCGACGCGCAGCGTCTTGCCGGTGCCGTTGGGCAGCGAAATCAGGCCGCGCACCATCTGGTCGGCGTGGCGGGGGTCGATGCCCAGGTTGAGCGAGATCTCGACCGTCTCATCGAACTTCGCCTTGGCGTTCGACTTGACGAGGTCCATCGCCTCGGTCAGCGCGTAGAGCTTGTTGCGCTCAACGGTGGCGCGGGCGGCGTTCAGGCGCTTGTTATGTGCCATCTATCAGCCCTCCACCACGGTAACGCCCATCGAGCGGGCGGAGCCGGCCAGCATGCGCACGGCGGCTTCGGCGTCGTTGGCGTTCATGTCTTTCATCTTGACCTTGGCGATCTCAAGGAGCTGCGCCTTGGTCACCTTGCCCACGGCCGCGCCCTTGCCCGGCGTCGTGGTGCCCTTGGAAATGCCCGCGGCCTTCTTCAGGAAGTAGGTGTTGGGCGGGGTCTTCATGATGAAGGAGAAGGTGCGGTCACCGAAGGCGGTGATCACCACGGGCACCGGCATGCCGGGCTCCATGCCCTGCGTTACGGCGTTGAATTCCTTCACGAACTGCATGATGTTCAGGCCGCGCTGGCCCAGCGCGGGGCCCACCGGCGGCGAGGGATTCGCCTTGCCCGCGGGGATCTGCAGCTTGATATAGCCGACGATCTTCTTTGCCATTACTGGCGACTCCTATCCTTCTGGCTCAAAAGCAAGCCATGGGACCGCGGTTCAACCGGCCAGGCGACCATCGCCCCGCCTCCCGCGTTCCTGTGAGGGGCGGAGCCTTATCCGATTCCCACCCCCCCGTCTATATGGCCGCCCCGAAAATGTTATAGAGCGGCCATGCAAAAAAATTCTGCCCTGCTGATCATCGATGTCCAGCCCGATTTCTGCCCCGGCGGCGCCCTGCCCGTGCCGGGCGGCGATCAAATCATTCCCCTGATCAACCGCCTCGCCGCCGGCTTCGAGACGGTGGTGCTGACCCAGGACTGGCACCCGCCCGGCCATGTCTCGTTCGCGGCCAACCATCCCGGCAAGGCGCCGTTCGAGACCGTGACCCTGCCTTACGGCCCGCAAGTGCTGTGGCCGACCCATTGCGTCATGGGCACGCCCGGCGCGGCACTGCACCCCGCGCTCGACATTCCCCACGCCTCCGCGATCATCCGCAAGGGCTCGAACCTCGTCGTCGATTCCTATTCGGCCTTTCTGGAGGCCGACCGCGCCACCCGCACCGGGCTGGACGGCTATCTGAAATCGCGTGGCATCAGCCATGTCTATCTGGCCGGGCTGGCGACCGATTTCTGCGTCGCCTGGTCGGCCGAGGACGCGCGCGCCTTCGGGTTCGAGGCGACGATCATCGAGGATGCCTGCCGGGCGATCGACCTGAACGGCTCCCTGGCCGCCGCCTGGGCGCGGCTGGCGGCGGTGGGCGCCGGGCGCGTCGGCACGCTTATTTAATCGCCTTGGCCGCCTTGTTCTTGCGCCGGCGCTCCTGTTCGCCGGGCTTGCCGCCCGGTTCGCGCCGGGGCGGCTTGGGCCCCGCCGGCTTGGCGTAAGGCTTGGGTCCGCCGGGCTTCGGCCCGCTTTTGCCCTGCGGGCGCGGCGCGCGCTCATCGCCCTGGCGCTCGCGGCGCGGGCCGCTCGAGGGCGGCGTGCTCAGCTCGATCTGAAACTCCCCCGGCACCGGCTCGGCCACCGCGCGGGCAAAGGCCTCGGCCACTTCGGGCACCACCTCGAACTTGGTCTCGCGGTCGAAAATACGGATGGCGCCGATCTCGGCCTTGGTCACATTGCCGCGCTTGCACAGCATGGGCAGCAGCCAGCGCGGATCGGCATTTTGCGCCCGCCCGGCCGAAACCCGGAACCATACCGGGCCGTTGCCGGTGATCACGGTCATGCGCGGGGCGCGCTTGGGGCGGGGCGGCGGCTCGGGCGCCAGCACCGTCACGTTCGCGGCCTGCGGAAAATGCGCCGAGGCCAGCGCGATAAACGCCGCCGCGATCTGCTCGGGCTCATAACGCTCCGAGAGCCGCAACGCCTGGCGGCGCGTTTCCTGGTCGGGCGTCTGCTCGAGCAGCGGGTGCGCGGCCAGCCGCTCCTCGTCGGCGGCCTTGATCTGGGCGATGGTCGGCGGGTCGATCCATTCGGGCGTGATGCGCGCGGAATTGAGCAGCATCTCGGCGCGCCGGCGCTTATGGGGGGTGACCAGCAGCAAGCACTGCCCCTTGCGCCCGGCGCGCCCGGTGCGGCCCGAGCGGTGCAAAAGCGTCGCCTTGGCGGTTGGCAGATCGGCATGGATCACCAGATCGAGCGCCGGCAGATCCAGCCCGCGCGCCGCCACGTCGGTGGCGATGCAGGCCTGCGCCCGGCCATCCTTCAGCGCGCTCAGCGCCGCGTTGCGCTCGGCCTGCGAAAGCTCGCCCGAGAGCGCCACGGCATTGAAGCCCCGGGAGAGCAGATCGGCATGCACATGCTTCACCCCCTCGCGCGTGGCGCAAAACACGATCGCGCGGGTATTGGCCGCGCGCAGCAAATTCACCAGCACCGCGCGCTCCTCATGGGGCGCCACGCGCACGGCCTTGTACTCGATGTCGGCATGCGGCTCGGTGCGGCTGATCAGCTCCAGGCGCAGCGCGTTGTGCTGGTAGGCGGCGGCCAGGCCCAAAATCTCACGCGGCAGGGTGGCCGAAAACAGCAGCGTGCGCCGCGTGCCGGGCGTGGCCTCGACCAGCGCGTCCAGCTCGTCCTTGAAGCCCATGTCGAGCATCTCGTCGGCCTCGTCGAGCACCACCGCGCGCACGGCCTCCAGCCGCAGCGCGCCGCGGGCCAGATGGTCGTTCAACCGCCCCGGCGTGCCCACCACGATGTGGCAGCCGGCCTGCAAATGCCGCGCCTCGCGCCGCGGGTCCATGCCGCCCACGCAAGATGCCACCCGCCCCCCGGCCGGCTCATACAGCCAGGCCAGCTCCGCCTGCACCTGCAAGGCCAGCTCACGCGTGGGGGCGATGACCAGCGCCAGCGGCAGGCCGGGCGGCGGCAATTCCTCGGCCCCGCCCAGCAGCGTGGGCGCGAAGCCCAGGCCGAACGCCACCGTCTTGCCCGAGCCGGTCTGGGCCGAGACCAGCAGGTCACGCGCGGGGTCGGCGGTCAGCACCGCCTCCTGCACGGGGGTCGGGGCTTCATAGCCGCGCTCTTTGAGCGCGGCGGCAAGGGCGGGGTGGGCGGTTTCAAAACTCATCGGCCGCTCGTAAAGGCTTTGCCCCCCAAAACACAAGCCCGTTGATGCAGGCGAGCCCCTTGCGGCGCGCGTATCTGTAACGGCCATGTCATAATCGGCCGGCTTATACCCGCCTCCGTCCCCCCCGCCCTGCGCTTGGCGCATGGTTCCGGCCGTTTCCATGTAAAAACACGGTCCAGGCCAGTAGATTCCTGGGGTTTTGGGGCTTGCGGCGCGATTTCGGGATTGAAGGCGCCCCTCACCTGCCCTATGCTCTCTCGCGTCTGGGCAACCGCCCCGGCACCGTGCAAGTTTTCAAAGGACTGTGTATCTAGTGCGACCCCCGAAAAACGACCGTCAGCGGCAGAATCGCCGTCGCGGATTTGACGACGATCATTTCTTTGGCAATCCGCCCCCTCCCCCGCCGTCATTTTCCGGGTTCGGCTCCGCATCCTCGGGACCCGAGGCCAAGGCCACGGTGAAATGGTACAATTCCGAGAAGGGGTACGGCTTCGTCGAAATGGCCGATGGCACCGGCGACGTGTTCCTTCACGCCAATTCGCTGCAGAACGCGGGCTACCAGTCGGTCACGCCCGGCGCCGTGCTGCAGATCCGCGTCGGCCAGGGCCATAAGGGCCGTCAGGTCGATCAGGTGGTTTCCGTGACCGAAGGCACCGCGCCCCCGCCCCGCTCCGGCGGCTTTGGCGAGCGTGGCGGCGACCGTGGCGGTGATCGCGGCGGCTTCGACCGTCCCCGTGCCCCGCGCGCGCCCCGCGCCGTGGCCACCGGCCCGGCCGTCGAGACCACCGGCATCGTCAAATGGTACAATGCCACCAAGGGCTTTGGCTTCATCTCGCCCCAGGAAGGCGGCAAGGACGTGTTCGTGCACGCCACCGCCCTCGAGACCGCCGGCCTGCAGCCCCTGCAGGAAGGCCAGTCGGTGAGAATCAGCGTGGTGCAGGGCGCCAAGGGCCCGGAAGTCTCTTCCATCAGCGTCGACTGAACCAGTCCATCCGCTGCGCGCCGCAAGCGCTCGGCGTTTTGACCATTTAAGAAAAAGCCCCGCCTGAGCGGGGCTTTTTTGTTGTGCCCCGCTCAGTAGCGCCGAAACAGCGCGACCAGCCGCCCCTGCACGCGCACACG
The DNA here is from genome assembly GCA_021781835.1 of Pseudomonadota bacterium. Lineage (GTDB taxonomy): Bacteria > Pseudomonadota > Alphaproteobacteria > Acetobacterales > Acetobacteraceae > Acidocella. Next base: position 15,318 of record JAJXWD010000006.1, read on the forward strand.
CTCGGCGGGCAGGATGCGGGTCTCGAATTTGGCGTTGGCGGGCTCGAGCGCGATCGAATTGCCGCGCCGGCGCAGGCGCTTCAGGGTCACCTCGGTCTCATCCACCAGCGCCACCACGATCTGGCCGTTCTCCGCCGTGTCGCCGCGTTTGATGATGACGGTGTCGCCGTTCAGTATCCCCGCCTCGATCATCGATTCGCCCTCGACCTCGAGCGCGAAATGCTCGCCCGTGCCCAACAGAGACACCGGCACCTCGATCTCGGAATCATTGTCGCGCAGCGCCTCGATCGGCAAGCCCGCGGCGATCTTGCCGTAAAGCGGCAGCGCAACCGCCCCGGTCTCGCTCACCGCCTTCACCGCCGGCAGGCGCGGCGCGAAATTGCCCTGGATGACATTGGGCGCAAACCGCCCCGGCGCACGCGCGGGGGCCAGATCCTCGGGCAGCCGCACCACCTCGAGCGCCCGCGCGCGGTGCTTGTGGCGGCGCAAAAACCCCCGCTCCTCAAGCGCCGTGATCAGCCTGTGGATACCCGATTTGGAGCGCAGATCCAGCGCCTCCTTCATTTCCTCAAAGCTGGGCGAGCAGCCGGTCTCACGCAAATGCCGGTCGATGAAGACCAGCAATTCATGCTGCTTGGAGGTGAGCATTAACGTCTCCGCTCGGAACAAAACAAAAACAACAACGCTGTTCTAGTTTGGTTCTCGCGCGCCGGTCAAGTGTTTCGCAACCGGATGATCTCCACCCGCGCGCCGGGCAGGCAGGCGGGCGCGAAAGGCGGGCGGTAAATCAGCGCCTCCGCCCCGGCCAGCACGCGCAGCTGGCTCGAATCCTGGTAGCCATAAGGTGTCACCACCTCGACCCCGCCGGTCTCCGTCAGGCTGGCGCGCATGAAATCCGCGCGCTGGTCATTGGGCTTGAGCGGCGCGCCGAGCGAGGCGCCCTCCAGCCGCGGCAGGCCCGCCGCCGCCCCGCGCCCGGCCAGCGCGGTGAGCAGCGGGGCCAGAAACAGCAGCGCGCACACATAGGCCGAAACCGGATTGCCCGGCAGGCCGAGCACCGGCAGCGCCCCCACCCGGCCAAAAATCAGCGGCTTGCCCGGGCGCATGGCGACTTTCCAGAAATCGAGCGCGAAGCCCCGCGCCGCCAGCCCGCTTTGGACCAGATCATGCGCCCCCACGCTGGCGCCGCCGGAGGTCACCAGCAAATCGGCGCCCCGCGCGGCATCGGCCGCCTCGGCAATGGCGTCCATGTCATCGCGCGCCATCGGCAGCACCACCGGCTCGCCGCCATGCGCCACCACAAAGGCACTGAGCAGCGTGGCGTTGGAATTGACGATCCCCCCCGCCGCCAGCCGCTCGCCGGGCAGCGAAATCTCATCGCCCGTGCATAAAATCGCCACGCGCGGGCGCCGGTGCACGCACAGCCACGGCGCGTTGGCCGCCGCCGCCAGCCCCAGCGCGCGGGCATCCAGCTGCCGGCCGCGCGCCAGCAGCTCGGCGCCCTCGGCAAAATCCTGCGCCTTGAGGCGGATATGACGGCCGGTCATCGCGCCATCGCGCGGGCAGACAAAGCCGGTCTCCAGATCGACATCCTCCTGGACGATCACGGCATCCGCGCCATCGGGGATGACCGAGCCGGTAAACACCTGCACCGCCTCGCGCGCGCCCACAAACCCGCCAAAAGGCCGCCCGGCGGGGGCCTCGCCAATCAGCCGCAGCCGCGCGCCGGGCGCGGCATCCACCGCGCGCAACGCATAGCCATCCATGGCCGAAACATCGCAGGGCGGCTGATTGACCCGCGCCAGCACCGGCGCCGCCAGCACCCGGCCCAGCCCCTGGGCCAGCGCCACCGTCTCCGCCCCCACCGGGGTTATGCCGGCCAGTATCCGCCCGCGCGCATCCTCAACGCTGATCATCCGCCACAAACTCCCCGCTCTTGCCGCCCAGCTTGCGCACCAGGCGGATATTTTCGAGCCGCATCAGCTTGTCGGCGGCCTTGAGCATATCATAGAGCGTGAGCCCAGCCACCGAAACGGCGGTCAGCGCCTCCATCTCGGCGCCGGTGCGCCCCGTGGTGCGCACCGCGGCCTCGATGTCGATATGCCCCTCATGCACGGTGAAATCGACACGCACCTGGTCGAGCAGCAGCCCATGGCAAAGCGGTATCAGCTCGGGCGCGCGCTTGGCGGCCATGATTCCCGCCAAACGCGCCGTGGCCAGCACATCGCCCTTGGGGGCACTCCCCTCGCGGATCAGATCGAGCGTCGCCTTGGCCGCCACCAGCCGGCCGCGCGCCACGGCCAGGCGCGCGGTTTCGGGCTTGGCCGAGACATCGACCATAGTGGCGGCGCCATCGGCGCCGATATGGCTGAGCCCGCTCAAGCCCCGCTCAGCAGGTCGCGCAGCGCCGCGCCGACATCGGGCTTGCGCATCAGCGATTCGCCGACCAGATAGCCCTGCACCCCCACCGCATGCAGGCGGGTGATGTCGGCATGGGTGCGGATGCCCGATTCGGAGATGAGGAATTTCTCCGGCGGGCACAGGCGCGAGAGTTCCTCGGTCACATCGAGCGAGGTGACCAGGGTTTTGAGGTTGCGGTTATTGATGCCCAGCAGTGGCGTCTGCAGCCCGAGCGCGCGCTCCAGCTCGGCCTCGTTATGCACCTCCACCAGCACATCCATGTCGAGCGCGCGGGCCAGCCCCTCCAGGTCGCGGGCCTCGGCATCCTCGAGGGCGGCCATGATCAGCAGGATGCAATCCGCCCCCATCGCCCGGCTCTCATAAATCTGCCAGGCTTCAAGGATGAAATCCTTGCGCAGCACCGGCAGGCTCACCGCCGCCCGCGCGGCCTGCAAATGCGCCGTCGTGCCCTGAAAATAGGGCTCGTCGGTCAGCACCGAGAGGCAGGCGGCGCCGTTCGCGGCATAGGCCGCCGCCAGGCTGGCGGGATCGAAATCGGCCCGGATCACCCCGCCCGACGGCGAGGCCTTCTTGATCTCGGTGATCATGCCGGGCCGTCCGGCGGCGGCGGCGTCCATCAGCGCGCGGGCAAAGCCGCGCGGCTTGCCCGCCTCCTTGGCGGCCGATTTCAGCTCGTCCTGCGGCTGCGCCAGCCGCCGGGCCGCCACCTCCGCGCGTTTATCGGCGCAGATGCGGGCCAGCATGTCGGTTGTTTCAATCGTCGTCATGAACCAGTTTAGTCCTTCGAGGCCGCGATAAGGCGGGCGAGAACACTGGCTGCCTTGCCTTCATCGAGCGCGCGGGCGGCCATCGCCACGCCGTCGCGCAACATTGTTGTATGGCCCGCCACGATGAGCGCGGCGGCCGCGTTGAGAAGCACCGTATCACGATACGGGCCGCGCGCGCCTTCGAGCAACGCGTGCAGCGCCTGGGCATTATACGCAGCGTCGCCGCCTTTCAAGGCCGCAATGGGCGCGGGCGCCAGCCCGGCATCGGCGGCGGTGACGCAAAAAGCGCGGAGCGCGCCGTTTTCCAGCGCCACCACATGGTTTTCACCCTCCAAAACCAGCTCGTCCAACCCCTGGCCATGCACCACCCAGGCGGCCTGCGTGCCCAGCGCCTTTAGCGTCTCGGCCACGGGGCGCAGCCAGGCTTGGTCATACACCCCCATCAGCTGGCGCTTGACCCCCGCGGGGTTGGCCATCGGGCCGGTAAGGTTGAACAGCGTGCGCGTGCCCAGCTCCACGCGCACGGGCGCCGCGTGGCGCAGCGCCGGGTGGTGGCGGGGCGCGAACAGAAACACGCACCCCACCTCGCGCAAAATGCCCGCCAGCCGGTCCACCGGCACCTCGATATTCACGCCCAGCGCCGCCAGCACATCCGCCGCGCCCGAGCGCGAGGAGAGCGCGCGGTTGCCATGCTTGGCAACCTTAACCCCGCACCCGGCCAGCACGAACGTGACGGCGGTGGAGATGTTGAGGCTGGACGCCCCATCGCCGCCGGTGCCGCACACATCCATGGCGCCCTCGGGCGCCTCCACCCGCGTCATGCGCGCGCGCATGGCGGTGACCGCGCCGGTCAGCTCGTCCACCGTCTCACCCCGCACGCGCATGGCCATCAGCATGCCGCCAATTTGCGCGGGCGTCGCCTGGCCGTCCATGACAATGCCAAACGCTTCGGCGGCCTCCGCGACCGAGAGCGTCTCGCCCGCGGCCAGGCGCGCCAGCGTCGGCTTGAGCGAGGTGCTCATGCCGCCAGCCTGCCGGCCTTCACCCCGGCCAGCCGCAGGAAATTGCGCAAAATATCATGGCCGTGAGAGGTGGCGATGCTCTCGGGATGGAACTGCACGCCATAAATCGGCAGCGCCGCGTGGCGCAGCCCCATGATGATGTCATCATGCGTCCAGGCGGTCGGCACCAGGCAGGCGGGCAGGGTGGATTTCTTCACGATCAGCGAATGATAGCGCGTGGCGGTGAAGGGGCTGGGCAGATCGGCGAAAATATCCGTGCCGTCGTGGAAGATCTCGCTGGTCTTGCCATGCACGGGCTCGGGCGCGCGCACCACCTCGCCCCCAAATGCCTGGCCGATGGATTGGTGCCCCAGGCACACGCCAAACAGCGGCACGCCGGCCTCGGCGGCGGCGCTCACCATGTCGAGGCAGATGCCGGCTTCGTTGGGCGTGCAGGGGCCGGGCGAGAGCACGATGGCCTCGGGCTTGAGCGCCAGCGCCTCCTCGGCGGTGAGCGCGTCGTTGCGGCGGACATCGCACGCCGCCCCCAGATCGCCGAAAAACTGCACCAGGTTGAAGGTGAAGCTGTCGTAATTGTCGATGAGCAGGATCATGGTCTCACACCTCCGGAGCGGTCACGTAGCGCACCGCGTCCTCGGCGGCGCGGAACAGCGCACGGGCCTTGTGCACGCTCTCCATATATTCAGCCTCGGCGTCCGAATCAGCCACCACGCCCACCCCGGCCTGCACATACATGGTGCCGTCTTTTATCAGGGCGGTGCGCAGGGCGATGCAGGTATCCATGGTGCCATTGGCCGCGAAATAGCCGATGCACCCGGCATAAAGCCCGCGCCGCGAGGGCTCGAGCTCCTCGATGATCTCCATCGCCCGCACCTTCGGCGCGCCCGAGAGCGTGCCGGCGGGAAACCCCGCGATCAGCGCGTCCAGCGCCTCGAGGTCAGGGCGCAGCCTGCCCTCGACGGTCGATGAAATATGCATGACATGCGAGAACCGCTCGATCGCGAAACTCGCCGCCACCCGCACCGAGCCGATCTCGGACACCCGCCCGACATCGTTGCGCCCCAGATCGAGCAGCATGAGATGCTCGGCCCGCTCCTTGGGGTCGGCCAGCAGCTCGGCTTCCAAGGCCAGATCCTCCGCCATGTCGGCGCCGCGCTTGCGGGTGCCGGCCAGCGGGCGGATCGTCACCTTGTCATCGCGCAGCCGCACCAAAATCTCGGGGCTGGAGCCGACGGCGGCAAAGGCCCCGAAATCGAGGAAGAACAGGAACGGCGCCGGATTGATGCGCCGCAGCGAGCGGTAGAGCGCGAAGGGCGGCAGAGAGAATTTGGCCTCGAATCGCTGCGAGGGCACGATCTGAAAGGCATCGCCCGCGCGGATATAGTTCTTGGCCGTCTCGACGACGCCCAGAAACTCCTCCTTCTCCATGTTCGAGCTTTGCGCCAGCGGCTCTAGAAGCCGGCCGGTGAGCTTGGGCACCGGGTGTTCGAGCGCCAAGGCCAGCGCCTCCAGCCGGCTTTCGGCCGCCGCGAAGGCCTCGGCCGCCGAGACGCCCGCGCGCGGATAAACCGGCGCCGCCAGGGTCATCTCATCGGTCACGCCATCGAAGATGATAAACAGGCCCGGGCGGGTGAGGATGGCATCGGGTATGCCCAGCACATCGGGCTTGGTGGCGGGCAGCGCCTCCATCAGCCGCACCATGTCATAGCCCAGATAGCCCAGCAGCCCGCCGGTCATGGGCGGCAGGCTGTCGGGCACGTCGAGCTGCGTCTCCTTGATCAGGGCGCGCAGATTTTTCAGCGGCGCCTCGGTCAGCGGGGTGAAGCTCTCGGGCGTGGCGCGGGCATCGCGGTTGATGGCGGCGGCGCCGTGCTGGGCGCGCCAGATCAGGTCGGGCTCGAAGGCGATGATCGAATACCGCCCGCGCGCCGTGCCGCCTTCCACGCTCTCGAACAAAAACGAGTAGGGCTTACCGTGGGCGACCTTCAGAAAAGCCGCCACGGGGGTGAGCAGGTCGGCGATGCCGTGACGCCAGACCAGCGCGCCACGCCCCTGGTCATAGGCGGTGCGGAAGGTCTCGAAACGGTCTGAAGTCACGGCGTTCATGGTCCTCTGTCTTTGCTAAGGTTCGGCTTGGTTACTGGTAAAGCTGGGCCAGCATTTTCTGGTTGATGGTCACCTGGAAACGCGTTTGCAGCCCATCCAGGAAACTCCCGGCGAGGTCATTCTGCAAGCCCCGCGTCATCGCGGCGCTCAGCTTTTGGTAATCCTGCGGGTCCTGGGCGGGGGTGGGGGTGTTCACGCTCATCAGCTGGGCCACCACATAGCCGGTGGCGGCCTTCTCCATGGTCGCCTGGCCGGGCTTGAGGCTGAACAGCAGCGAGACCAAATTCTGGTCGATGCCGCTGCCCGCCGCGGGCGCCGCGCCGCGTGCCACCGGCGGGGCGGTGGTGGCGCTCAAGCCCGCCGCCTTGGCCGCGTCGGCCAGGTTTTGGCCCTTGGTCACGGTCTCATAAAGCCCGGCGGCCGTCACCTCGGCCTCGCGCTCGATCTGGTCTTGTGTCCATGCCGCCAGCACCTGGGGCTTGGCGGTGGCGTAAGGCTCCACGGCGGGGGCGATCACGTCATCGACGCTGAGCGCGAAATAGCTGCCATCGGGGCCGTTTTGCAGCTGCGCGGGGTCGCCCTTATTGGCGGCGAAGGCGGCCTTGAGAATGGCGGCCTTGAGATCGTCGCCGCCCGGAATCGGCGCCGGCACCCCCTCGGGGGTGTTGCCCTCGGCATCGAGCGTGCCGCTCAGCGCGGTCAGGCCAAGATTGCCGGGCAGCTGGTCGAGCGGCGTTTGCGCGGCCAGGGCGTCCTGCACGGCGCTAAGCCGGCCCGCGACATCGTTTTGCGCCGCCTGGAGCTGCAATTGCTGGGTCACCTGCGCGCGCAGCACGGCGGGCGGCGTGCCGACCTCGGCCTCGCCGGTCACCTTGAACACATACATGCCCGCATCGCCCGCCACCGGGCCGGTCACCTTGCCGCTATCGGCGGCAAACACCGCCTTGGCCAGGCTGGCCTCGGGAATCTGCTGGGCGCTGGCATTGTCGAGCTCGATGGCGTTGGCGCCGTATTTTTTGGCCAGATCCTGCATCTTCGCCCAGTCCGCACCCTTTTTCCAGGCGGCTTCGAGGCGCGAGGACGCGGCCAGATCGGGCACGCTCAGCACCTGCACGGTGCGCTCCGGAATCACCGGCCCGGCTGCGTCCTCGGCGCGCGCCAGGGCGGCATCCACATCCTGGCTGGCCACCGGCTCGGTGGGGGCGAGCAGGGCGGGCGCCAAAATAACCAGCTCGATCTTGCGGTATTGCGGCGCGGTGAACAGGGCCGGATGGTTGCGCCAATAGCGTTGCAGCACGGCATCCGTGGGGGCGGCGGGCTTGGCCTGGGCGCTGAAGGGAATGCTCACCAGCGCGGGCGTGCGCTGCTGGGCCAGCAGCGCGAACAGCCGCGCCATCAGCAGCCCCGAGGGCTGCACCCCGCCCAGCACCGGCACCATGATCTGGCGGCTGATCAGCCCGTCCTTGATCTCGCCGATGAACTCATCGGGCGAGACATTGATCTGTGCCAGCGCCTGGGTGAATTTCGCCTTGTCAAAGGCGCCGTTGGTCTGAAATTGCGGTATGGCGGCAAGCTGGGCGCGCACCGCCGCGTCGGGCGTGGCCACGCCGAGCTTCGCGGCTTCGGCGCGCATCACCTGGTTGCGCAGCGCCCCCACCAGGGCCTGCATGGCGAGCTGCTGGCGCACCGCCAGGCTCGGCTGGCCGCCGGCCTGCTGGGCCGCCTGGTTCAGCAGCTTCTGGTAATCGGCCTGCACCAGCGACACATCCACCGGCACCCCGGCGACTCGGGCCACCGCGCTGTCGCCGCCCACCAGCGTGAGCACGTTGGACACGCCCCACCCGACAAACGCCACCACGAGCACGCCGAAAAACACGCGCGCGCCCCACCCACCCATCAATTTACGGACTTGGACCAGCATTGGCTCTCTTTACCCACAACCGCCGCCTCTATAGCTAGGCCGCTGCCCCTGGGCAAATGACCGGCCCAGGGCAATAAGACAAACATGAGTTTTTTCACCAAAGGAAACGCCCCATGCGCCAACTGATCGCGGGTAACTGGAAAATGCACGGCACGCTGGCCGGCGTCGCGGCCTATGCGGCCGCCATCAAGGCCGCGCCCGCACATGCCGACATGCTGATCTGCCCGCCCTCCCCGCTGATCGAGCCCTTTGCCCGCGCGCTGGCCGGCTCGGCCGTGGCCGTGGGGGCCCAGGATTGCCACGGCGCCCCCCAGGGCGCGCACACGGGCGATGTGCATGCCCCCCTGCTGCGCGAGGCGGGCGCCACCCATGTCATTCTCGGCCATTCCGAGCGCCGCGAGAGCCACGGCGAGACCAACGCCCATGTTCAGGCCAAGGTGCAGACGGCGGTGGCCGCGCGCCTCATCCCCATCGTCTGCGTGGGCGAGTCGCAGGCCCAGCGCGATGCCGGCGAGGCCCTGCATGTGGTCAAGAGCCAGCTCATCCACAGCCTGCCGGCGGATTTTACCGGCGTGGTGGCCTATGAGCCTATCTGGGCCATCGGCACCGGCCTCACCCCCACCGAGGATGACGTGGCAGCCATGCACGGCGCCATCCGCGCGGCCCTGCTCGACCATCTGGGCGATGCGGGCGGCACGGTCAAAATCCTCTATGGCGGCTCGGTCAAGCCCGGCAATGCCGCCAGCCTGCTCGGCCAGCCCGAGGTGGGCGGCGCGCTGGTCGGCGGCGCCAGCCTCAAGCCCGAGGACCTCTTGGCCATTGCAGCCGCCGCGCCGCGCGGCTAATAAGCTGCCTCAAGCGTTTTCCGCACGCGGCGCCCCGGTTTCGGGCCCGCGTGTCTTTTTATGGGTTGGCCAATGATCAAAGTTCTGCTCGTGCTGCATGTTTTCGTCACCATCGCGCTCATTGGCGTGGTGCTCATCCAGCGCAGCGAGGGCGGCGGCCTCGGGCTGGGCGGCGGCCAGGGCATGGGCAGCTTCATGACCGGGCGCGGCACCGCCAACCTGCTCACCCGCGCCACCGCCATTCTGGGCACGGTGTTCTTCATCAACTCGCTGGTGCTGGCCATGCATTTCAAGGGCGCCGCCAGCGCCCAGAACGCCGCCATCCTCAATGGCGGCGCCACCCCGGCCGCCCCGATCAGCGCCCCCGCCCAGCCGGCCGGCGCGCCCGCCGCCCCCAGCGTGCCGCTGCCTTCCTCGCTTCCCTCCACCCCGGCCGATGCCCTGCCCGCCCCGGCGGCCCCCAGCGCGCCCGCCGCCCCCGCCGCGCCCGGCAGCGCGCCCTGATCGTTTTTCCCTCCCGTTTTCAACCCGATCAGTGTAAGGTTTAGTTCCATGACGCGGTTCGTTTTCATCACCGGCGGCGTGGTGTCCTCGCTTGGCAAAGGCATTGCCTCGGCGGCGCTCGGCGCGCTCCTGCAGGCGCGGGGCTATTCCGTCCGGCTGCGCAAGCTCGACCCCTATCTCAACGTCGATCCGGGCACCATGAGCCCGTATCAGCATGGCGAGGTGTTCGTCACCGATGACGGCGCCGAGACCGACCTCGACCTCGGCCATTATGAGCGTTTCACCGGCGTCCACGCCAAAAAATCCGACAACGCCACCACCGGCAAGATCTACTCCGAGGTGATCGCCAAGGAGCGCCGGGGTGATTATCTGGGCGCCACCGTCCAGGTCATCCCCCACATCACCGACGCCATCAAGGACACCATCCAGCGCGAGGTCGAGGGGCTGGATTTCGTGCTCGTCGAAATCGGCGGCACGGTCGGCGACATTGAGAGCCTGCCCTTCCTCGAGGCCATCCGCCAGCTCGGCAACGATCTCGGCCCCGAGCGGACCATGTTCGTGCATCTCACGCTGGTGCCCTACATCCCCTCGGCCGGCGAGCTGAAGACCAAGCCGACCCAGCATTCGGTAAAGGAGCTGCAAAATGTCGGCATCCAGCCGAACATGCTCATCACGCGCTGCGACCGGCCGATCCCCGAAAACGAGCGCCGCAAGATCGCGAGCTTTTGCAATGTCCGCCCCGAGGCCGTGGTCCCCGCGCTCGACATCGACACCATCTACGCCGTCCCCATCTCCTACCATGAGGCCGGCATGGACCGCGAGGTGCTGCGCCATTTCCGCCTGCCCCACGAGACCGAGCCCAACCTCGCCAGCTGGCAGCAGATCGTCGATACCGTGCGCTTCCCCGAGGGCGAGGTGCGCATCGCGGTGGTTGGCAAATACACCAACCTGCTGGATGCCTATAAATCGCTCTCCGAGGCGCTGGCCCATGGCGGCATCGCCAACAAGGTGAAGGTGCGGCTCGAATGGGTCGATTCGGAAATCTTCGAGCAGCCCGACGCGCTCGAGCAGCTTGACGGCGTGCACGGCATTCTGGTGCCCGGCGGCTTTGGCGAGCGCGGCACCCAGGGCAAGATCGAGGCGGTGAAATTCGCCCGCGAGCGCAAGGTGCCCTTCCTTGGCATCTGCTTCGGCATGCAAATGGCGGTCATCGAGTGCGCGCGCAACCTGGCCGGCATGCCAAGGGCCTCCTCCACCGAGTTCGGCCCGTGCGAGATCCCCATCGTCGGGCTGCTCACCGAATGGTCGCGCGGCAACCAGGTCGAGCGGCGCTCGGAGCGCGACGATCTCGGCGGCACCATGCGCCTCGGCGCCTACACAGCGGCCCTCGCCGAGGATTCGCTGGTCCGCCAGATCTATGGCGGCGAAGCCCGGATCGAGGAGCGCCACCGCCACCGCTATGAGGTGAATATCGGCTACAAGACCCAGCTCGAGGCCGCGGGCCTGCGCTTCTCCGGCCTCTCGCCCGATGGCGTGCTGCCCGAAATCGTCGAATACCCCGACCATCCCTGGTTCATCGGCGTGCAATACCACCCCGAACTGAAATCCAAGCCTTTCGACCCGCACCCGCTGTTCAAGGGCTTCATCGAGGCGGCGGTGCAGCAGTCAAGGCTGGTCTGAACCGCCATAAATTTGGGGGGCTTTTTGTAAAAAGCCCCCCAAACCCCTCAAAAAACTTTTGCAATTTTAGGTCAGGCCGGGTTAGCGCCTCACCACGCCAGCCCCGGCAAAATCGCCCGCGGGTTCAGCCCCTCGGCCCGCGCCTCGGCGGGCGCCTCCGCGGGATGCAGGGCATGAATGCCCGAAAGCACCCAGCACGCATCGATCCCCGCCGCCTTGGCGCCGGTAATGTCGGTGCGGAGCGAATCCCCCACCGCCAGCGTGCGCTCCGCGCGCGTGCCCAGCATGGCGAGGGTCGGCTTGTAAATCGCCGCGTCGGGCTTGCCCCGGCTGATCACCCGCCCGCCCTCGGCCTTGTACAGCTCGGCCAGATAGCCCGCGCAAATAATCCGCTCACCACCCTTCACCACCTCGAGGTCGGGGTTGGCGCACACCATCACCAGCCCGGCCTTCAGGCAGGCCTCCAGCGCCGGCCGGTAAAGCTCTGGGTCATGCGGCCCCACAATGTCATCCGGCCCGGTATTGAGCACGAAATCCGCCACCGCCGGATCGCCGGCCTCGGTGTAGAAGGTGAGCGTGTCGAACACATCGCGGTCACGCGGGGGGCCCAGGTGAAACACCCGCGGGCCAAGCGCCGCGAACTCGTCCGTGCGGTCGCGCAAGCCCAGATACACCGCCTCGCCGCTCGACATGATGCCCTTATAGAGGTCGGGCGTAACCCCCATGCTGCCCAGCGCCTTGCGGATTCCCGCCGGGCGCCTGGGCGCATTGGAGAGAAACACCACCGGCTTGCCCGCGTCGCGCAGCCGGGTCAGCGTGTCGAGCACGCCGGGATAAGGCGTGAACCCGTCATGCACCACGCCCCACAGATCGACGATAAACCCCTCATATTGCCCGGCCAGGGCGCCAAACCCGCTCACAGCCCCGCCCCCACCGCCTGCGCGACCGCGCCAAAGCCCCGCTCGCGCAACAGCTTCGCCAGCCCGATTTTAAGCGGCCGCAACATCGCCGGCCCCTGATAGGCAAAGCCCGTATAAAGCTGCACCGCCGAGGCCCCGGCCAAAATCTTGGCAAACGCGTCCTCGGCCCCAAACACCCCGCCCGCGCCGATCAGCACCAGCTTACGGGCCGAGAGCCGATAGGCCTTGGCCAGCATGGCGGTCGAGGGCGCGAACAAAGGCGCGCCCGAAAGCCCGCCGGTCTCGCGCTTGAGGGGGCTTTTCAGCGTCAGGGGCCGGGCGATGGTGGTGTTCGAGACGATCAGCCCCGTCACCCCATGCTGCACGCACACCGAAATCACCGCCTCCAGCCCGTCATCGGCCAGATCGGGGGCGATTTTCACAAATACCGGTTTCGGGGATTTGATCCCGGCCAAAATCGCCGCCAGCCGCTCCTCGCCCTGCAAATCGCGCAGCCCCGGCGTGTTGGGCGAGGAGATGTTGATGGTGATGTAATCCGCATAAGGCCCCACGGCCTCGACCAGCGCCGGATAGTCGCGCTCTGGCTCGGCGCCTTCCTTGTTGATGCCGACATTGGCGCCAAACACCACGCGGTTCTTGTCCACGCGCCGGAGATTCTCGAGATAAACCTCCAGCCCGTCATTGTTAAAGCCCATGCGGTTGATCACCGCCCGGTCCGGGGTGAGCCTGAACAAACGCGGGCGCGGATTGCCGGCCTGGGGGCGGGGCGTCACCGTGCCGGCTTCCACAAAGCCAAAGCCCAGCCGCGCGACCTCGTTCACCGCCTCGGCGTTCTTGTCGAACCCGGCGGCGAGACCAATGGGGTTGGCCAGCGTGCGGCCAAACATCCGGGTTGCCAAAATCGGGTCGTCGGGGCGGGTCTCGGCTCCCACCAGCCCGGCTTTCAGCGCCTTCATGGTCAGCTTATGGGCGGTTTCGGCATCCATCAGCCGCATCAGCGGCATCAACTCTTTGGGGGCGAATATCATTTCACGAACACGAGTATCTGTTGGGTGTCACCCTCAGCGCGGGCAGTGAGCAGCAGGCGGCTGGCGGGCACGCCGGCGGCCTCTATGTCATCGGCCACCATGCCGGCCTCGGCGCCCAGGCCGCTCAGGCAGGCGGCGGCCGCATCGGGCGCGAGCCCGGCGGGGCATGTGGCGCGCACCTCGAAGCTGGCGTCGGGCTTGATCTTGAGCGCCCGCGAGACGCCGGCTTTCACCGGCGCCGCCACATCGCCGGCATCGGCGCCAATGGTGAACAGCGCGATCCGCCCCGAAAACGCCTCCGGCGCGGCCAGATCGGCCGTGTCTGGCGCCACCGGCGCGGGGGCGAAATCCTGCCGGCCAATGGGCGCGCAGGCAGCCAGCAAAGCCAGCAGGGAGAGGGGCAAAAGGGCAGAGCGCATATCTTTCTCTAGCCAGCGCGGCCTTGCGCGGCAACCGCTCCTTATTCCATGCTGCGCCGCAAATCAGGAGTTAAGCTCATGCTCGACCTCATCATCCGCAACGCCACCCTGCCCGATGGCCGGCAGGCGCAGGATATCGGCATTTCGCATGGGCATATCGCGGCGCTCCAGCCCGCCCTCGCCGCCCAGGCCCCGCGCGAGATCGACGCGGCCGGCCAGCTCGTCACGCCGCCTTTCGTCGATTCGCACCTGCATCTCGACTCCACCCTCTCCCTCGGCCTGCCCCGCCTCAACCAAACCGGCACGCTGCTCGAGGGCATCGCCCTCTGGGGCGAGCTCAAGCCCCACCTCACCGCCGAGGCCATTTACGAACGCGCCCGCAAGCTCTGCCTCTGGTCCATCGCCAAGGGCACGCTGGCCATACGCTCGCATGTCGATATCTGCGACGACCGGCTGCTCGCGGTCGAGGCCCTGACCCAACTGCGCGCCGAGATGAAACCCTATATCGACATCCAGCTCGTCGCCTTCCCGCAAGATGGCTTCCTCCGCCACCCCAAATCGGCCGAAAACCTCGCCCGCGCGCTCGCCATGGGGGTGGATGTGGTGGGCGGCATCCCGCATTTCGAGCGCACCATGGATGAGGGCGCGGAAAGCGTGCGGCGCCTCACCCGCATCGCCGCCGAACACGGCCTGCGGGTCGATATGCATTGCGATGAATCAGACGACCCGCTCTCGCGCCACATCGAGACGCTGGCCGCCGAAACCGTGCGTCACGGGCTGCACGGGCGCGTGGCGGGCTCGCACCTCACCTCCATGCACTCCATGGATAATTACTATGCCAGCAAGCTGATCCCCTTGATCCGCGAGGCCGGCATCGGCGCCATCGCCAACCCGCTCATCAACATCACCCTGCAAGGCCGCCACGACAGCTACCCCAAGCGCCGGGGCATGACACGGGTGAAAGAGCTGCGCGCCGCCGGCGTTCCCGTCGCCTTCGGGCATGATTGCGTGATGGACCCCTGGTACCCGCAAGGCAGCCACGACATGCTCGAAGTCGCCTCCATGGGGCTGCATGTCGGGCAGATGACGGGGGTTGAGGAAATCAAGGCCTGTTTCCAGGCCGTCACCTCGGCGCCCGCCGAAATCCTCGGGCTGGAAGGCTACGGGCTGCATGTGGGCGCCCAGGCCAATCTCGTGCTGCTCCAGGCCGCCGACCCGATCGAGGCCATCCGCCTGCGCGCCGAACGGCTCCATGTCATCCGCCGGGGCGCCGTCATCGCCCAAACGCCCAAACGCGAGACCCTGGTAACCCTCGGCGCGGTTCCTAAATTCATCGATTTCACACAGGGAGGATTGAAGACCCTATGAGCAAGACGATTCTGGTCACCGGCGCCTCGGCCGGGTTTGGCGCCGCCTTCGCGCGGCGTTTCGTGGCCGATGGCCATCGCGTCATCGCCGCCGCCCGCCGGCTTGAGCGGCTGCAAGCCCTGCACGGCGAGCTGGGCGATGCCCTGTTGCCCGTGGTGCTCGATGTCACCGACAAGCAGGCCGTCGCCGGCTTCGTGGCCAGCCTGCCCGAGGCCTGGCGCCAGATCGATGTGCTGGTCAACAATGCCGGGCTGGCGCTCGGCCTCTCGCCCGCCTGGGATGCCGATCTCGACCAGTGGGACCAGATGATCAACACCAACATCACCGGCCTCGTGCACCTCACCCGCGCGGTGCTGCCGCAAATGGTCGCGCGCGATGACGGCATCATCCTCAATCTCGGCTCGGTGGCCGGCACCTACCCCTATCCCGGCGGGCACACATACGGCGCCACCAAGGCGTTCGTGCGCCAATTCTCGCTCAATCTGCGCGCCGATCTGGTGGGCAAAAACATCCGCGTCACCGACATCGAGCCCGGCATGGTCGGCGGCTCCGAATTCTCCCTGGTGCGCTTTGGCGGCGATGAGGACAAAGCCAAGGCGGTCTATGCCGGCATCACCCCCCTCAGCCCGGAAGACATCGCCGAGACGGCCTCCTGGCTCATCAATTTGCCCCGCCACATGAACATCAACCGCATCGAGATGATGCCCACCTGCCAGGCCACCGGCCCGTTTGCCGTCAAGCGCGGGTAGACAGAACCGCGAAACTCTCGTTAAGGTTTAAAAACACCTTAACGAGAGGTTGCATGTCCATCGCCCGCGCCAACGCCTTCGCCTTCGCCGGCATCGAGGCCCAGCGCGTCGAGGTGCAGGTGCAGATCTCCGCCGGGCTGCCCAATTTCATCATGGTCGGCCTGCCCGACAAAGCCGTGGGCGAAGCGCGCGAGCGCGTGCGGGCGGCGCTCACCTCCATGGGCCTCGCGCTGCCCCCCAAACGCGTGCTGGTCAATTTGGCCCCGGCCGACATGCTCAAGGAAGGCAGCCATTTCGACCTGCCCGTGGCGCTCGCCGTGCTGGCCGCCATGGACATCATCCCCGCCGAGGAGCTGGCCCAGTTCGCGAGCCTCGGCGAATTATCGCTCGATGGCACGCTCAACAACGTGGCCGGCGTACTGCCCGCCGCCATCGCGGCCGGTGAGCGGGGGCTCGGGCTCATCTGCCCGCGCGCCCAAGGGCCCGAGGCCGGCTGGGCGGGCGCGGGCACGGTGCTGCCCGCCCCCGATCTGCTCAGCCTCATCAACCATTTTCGCGGCAGCCAGCTCATCGCCCCGCCGGCCCAAGGCGAACTCGGCGCCGGCGCCCCGCTGCACGACCTCGCCGATGTGCGCGGCATGGAGACCGCCAGGCGCGCGCTCGAAGTGGCGGCGGCGGGCGGGCATAACCTGCTGATGATCGGCCCGCCGGGCGGCGGCAAATCCATGCTCGCCGCCCGCCTGCCAGGCCTGCTCCCCGACCTCACGGCGCGCGAGGCGCTGGAGGTAAGCATGATCCACTCCATCGCCGGGCTGCTTGCCGAAGGCCGGCTGATCACCCGCCCGCCCTTCCGCGAGCCGCACCATTCGGCGAGCCCCGCGGCCATTGCCGGCGGCGGCGCGCGGGCAAAGCCGGGCGAAATCTCGCTCGCCCATCGCGGCGTGCTGTTTTTGGATGAAATGCCCGAATTCCCCCGCGCGACGCTCGAAGCCCTCCGCCAGCCGCTGGAAACCGGCCAAACCACGGTCGCGCGCGCCAGCGCCCACATCACCTACCCGGCGCGCTTTCAGCTGGTGGGCGCCATGAACCCCTGCCGCTGCGGCTATTTAACCGACACCACCCGCGCCTGCGCCCGCGCGCCACGCTGCGGCGAGGATTACCAGATGAAACTCTCCGGCCCGCTGATCGACCGCATGGATCTGGTGCTCGACATCGTGCCCCTGAGCCCCAAGGAACTCGCCTGGGCCGAACCGGGCGAATCCAGCGCCCAGGTGGCCGCCCGGGTGAGCGCGGCCCGCGCCCTGGCCCGCGCGCGTTTTGGCGAGGACGGCCCCGCCAGCAACGCCGAAGCCCCGGCCGATGCCCTGCCCATCACGCATGAGGCCAAATCCTTCCTTGAAGCCGCCGCCACCCGCCTGCAGCTCTCGGCGCGCGGCTTCACGCGCACGCTGCGCGTCGGACGTACCCTGGCCGATCTCGATAACGAACCCAGCGTGCAAAAACACCACATCGCCGAGGCGCTGGGCTACCGCCACCGCCAGCCGCGCATGCCCGCCAGGGCGCAATAACGCCAGCACCCCCGCTTTGCGGGAGGCTCTATGGCCCGTTGAGGATTTCGGCCACCCTGACCGCGAACCGCGCCGGGTCATGCTCGGCCGCCAGCCGGGCCGCCGCGCGCTCACGGCAGGCCGCCCATAAAGCCTCATCGCCATAAAGCCGGGCAATCTGGCGGGCAAAGCCGGTGGCGTCATTCACCGGCGCGCTCAGCAGCTCATCCCCCCAGCCCAGCTGCCTGGCCAGCAAATCGCTCGCCACCGCCGGCACGCCAAAAGAGGCCGCCTCGTAAATCTTGTAGGGCGTGCCCGCCGCAAAGCGTGTGGGCGCCACAAACACCCGCGCCCGCGCATAAAGCGGCGCCAGATCCGCCACCTCGCCATGCACCGCCACAAACGGGCTCTCCAGGCCCAGCGCCATGCCCTTGGCCACGTGCCCGGCCACATGCAGCACCGGCGGCGTGCCCATCAGCCGGGCGAGTTCGGGCAAAATCGCGGCCACATACCAACGCAGCGCATCCAGGTTCGGGCTGTCCTCCTGGTGCACAGCGCCCACGAACAACAGCCCCTCGCGCGCCCCGAACCCAGACGCGCCAAGGCACAAGCCGCGCCCCGTGCCCAGCACCGCCACGCGTTTATGGCCCACGCCCCGTATCTGCGCCGCCTCGGCCTCGTTCACCGCCAGCACCAGCGCGCCCCGTGGCAGCCCCGCGAACTCGGCCTTGAGCGCGGCCCTCACATCAAACGCCTCGCCTCCCAGCGCCGCCCGCGCCGCCGCGCGGTTGGCCGCCACCGCCTCGCTATCCACCACCAGCCGCGCCTTCAGCCCGGTCAGCCAGGGCCGCAAGCGCCTGAAATTATGCGTGCGCGAGACCCAGACCAGATCATAAATCCCGCCCCGCTCGGCAAAAAACGCCTCGGCCTGGGTAAAATCGCGGTCGGCCAGCACCTCCACCCCCTCGGGCAGCGCGCCGTAAAGGCTCATCACATCGTAAGGCGCGCCGTTCACCGGCAGCACCTGCACCTCCCACCCGGCGGCGGCCATGGCGCGCACAATGTCATGCGCCCGCACAAAGCCCGAGCCCAGAGCGCGCAGCGGCACGGTATCTTCGATGAACAGCACCCGGGGCCGCGCCACGGCCATGCGGGCGCGCAGCGCGTTCGCCGCCGAGGCCTCCAACAGCCCAACCAGCAGCGCCTCATGCTTGCGCTTGAAAATCCGCCGTGCCCGGCGCATCAGCGCCATCGAGGCTTCCGAGGTCACGGCGCTGCCAAACTCCATATGCGTCAGCGTCACCGCCGGATCATACACCACCCGCAGCCCCGCGCCCCGCAGCCGCACGCATAAATCCACATCCTCGTAATAAGCCGGGGCATATGCCTCATCGAAGCCGCCCAGGGCGCGCACCGCCTCGGTCCGGCAGAGCAAAAACACCCCCGAGCCAAACGCCACCTCGCGCACGAAATTGGCTTCCGGCGCCAGCGGCTCGCCATCGCGCAAATAACCGATCGTCGTGCCGTCGCGCCAAATAATCCCGCCCGCCTCCTGCAGGCGGCCATGGGTGCGCACCACCTTGGCGCACACCGCGCCAATATCGGGCGCCGCGTGCAGCCGCCGGAGCGCCGCCGCCACCGCGCCAAACCCCAGCTCTATATCGTTATTAAGATAGAGCACCGCCGGCGCCGCCACATAAGCCAGCGCCAGATTGGCGGCCTTCAGAAAGCCGACATTCTCCACCAGCCTCAGCACCGTGAGCCCGGCGCAAAACGCCTCGATCCGGCTTGTCTCATCGCCCGAGCCATTATCGGCCAGCACCACCTGCATCGGGCCGGCGAAATTGCGCCGCAGGCTGGCCAGGGCCTGCATGGTCAGCTCAAAGCGGTCATGCGCCACCATGATCACCGCCAGCTCCGGCGCGCCCTGATACGCAAAATCGAGCCTCTGGCGGGCAAACAGCGCCAGCCCGGCACGCGCCTGGCGCAAAAACGCCTCCCTGGTCGCCGTCTCCTCGATTTGCGGGGCGGCGAGCGGCGGTGCATAGGCCAGCCCTTCGGCCAACCCAACCTGCCGCAAATGCGCGAAGGCATCGCGCATCAGCCCGGCATTCAGGTCGTTGCGCACCCGCTCATGCAGGTCGCGGTAATAGCTCAGATCGATCCCCGCCGTGGGCTGGCGCAGCTCGAAACAGCCATGCTGCACGAATTGCTGATAAGCATTGCGATACATTCCCGCCTCGATGGCGGCTTTGATGTCGGGGTAGCGGCGGCGGTAAAAACTTTCCGAAAATTCCGGCACGGGATCGAACAAATCCGGTGTCTTGTTGGTCAGGTAATGGTGAATGGCGGCGCCATATTTGCCACGCGCGATCTCGGCCCGCGCGCCCGGATGGTGGGCCGCGTACCAGGCGGGGTCGAAATAGGGCGAGGGCGCCGCCTCATCCTCACCCCCGCCCAGCCGGCCAAGAAACGTCTCATAAGGCCCAACCCCCTCGGCCAACCCCGCCTCGGCCTTGTAAAACGCCCCATCGAACAAAAAATGCCCAATCCGCCGCTCGAACTGGCCCGATTTCAGATAATGGTCATAGCGCCCGAAACACTGATGCAGATCGAGCACATCGAGCGTCATGTCCTCGTACAAATCCGCATAAAGCGCGTCATCGAACAGCCAGTGCGGCGAGAGCCCCCGGTGGCCCACCTGGCAAAAATGGTCGAACCCGCTGGCATAGCGCCCGGCGCGGATCAGCTCGGCCACATCCGGATTCTGATCGAGGTAAAACAGCTCATCGAAGAGCGGGCTTGGCGAATGGCCGAGCCCCGCGCCGACGCGCAGATAATAAACCAGCGCCGCGCCCGGCCCCTTGCCCGCGCACAGCGCGCGCGCATCGGCGTAACGGTGCAGATACCAGCCCTCATCAAACCGCGCCCAGGCGGGTTTGATGGCGCGGGCCGGGTGCAGCAACTCATGGGCGGGCCGGGGCATGGCATCTCCTCACCCAGAGGTTGAGCCTGTGCCCCGGTCAGGTCAAGCGGCGGCTAGATCAATATTGGTTTAGATCGAATCGCCAGATTCGAGCTAAACCAATGAAATTGATCGCCAAAATAAAGGTAGAGCGGGTGCGTCATAACGCATCCCGCTCTAACACCCGGTAAATCGCCCCGGTAAGCTGGGTAAGCTCCGCCGCCGAAATCGTCAGCGCCGGGGTGAGGTATAAAATATCCCTGAAGGGCCGCACCCACACGCCCTGCCCGATCAGCTTCGTGCGCAGCGCGGCGGGATTTTCGATCGCCTCCATCTGCACCACGCCAATGGCGCCCAGCACCCGCACATCCTTCACGCCCTTCAGGCCCCGGCAGGGCGCCAGCTCGCGCGCCAGCTGCGCCGAAATGCGCGCCGCCTGCCCCAGCCGGTCCTCGGTCTCAAACAGATCGAGCGCGGCATTGGCGGCCGCGCAGCCCAGCGGGTTGGCCATGAAGGTCGGCCCGTGCATCAGCGCGGTGTCGTAACTGTCCGACAAAAACGCCTCGAACAGCTCATCGGTGGCAATCGTCACCGCCAATGGCGAGGTGCCGCCCGTCAGCGCTTTTGAGAGCGTGACGATATCGGGCGCCACACCGGCCGCCTCAAAGGCGAACATCGTGCCCGTGCGGCCAAAGCCGGTGAAAATCTCGTCAAAAATCAGCGACAGCCCATAATGCGTGGCCGCGCGCCGCAGGCGCTGCAGCACCAGCGCGTCATGAAACACCATGCCCCCCGCGCCCTGCACCAGCGGCTCAACAATAATCGCCGCCAGCTCCTTGTGGTGGGTGTCCAAATACGCCTCAAACGCCCTGATGCTGGCATCGTCGCGCGGCAGGGGCACCACCGGCTGCTCAGGTAAAAGCCCGGTGAACAGGCTGTGCATGCCCTCCTCCGGGTCGCAAATCGCCATGGTGCCGATGGTATCGCCATGATACCCGCCCTGAAAGGCCAGCACCTTGATCCGCCCGCGCTCGCCCCGGTTCAGCCGAGACTGCACGGCGATCTTGATCGCCACCTCCACCGCCACCGACCCCGAATCGGTGAAGAACACCCGGTTCAACGAACCCGGCATCCGCGCGGCCAGCCGCGTGGCCAGCCTGTAGGCCGGCTCATGCCCCAGCCCGCCAAACATCACATGGGGCATGCGCTCCAGCTGCTCGCGCACGGCCTCCACAATGTGGGGGTGATTATAGCCATGCACCGCCGTCCACCAGGAGGCGATGCCATCAATCAGCACCCGCCCGTCTTCCAGGTGGATTTCAGAGCCCACCGTCCGCACCGCCGGCAGTGGCAGCGGTGCGGTCCGCATCTGGGCATAAGGCAGCCACACATGGCGCCAGCCCGTCTCCAGCCAACTCATGATTCGGGTGACATGCCCAGCTTGGCGAACAGCGCCTCATCGCGGCTGGTTTCGCTGTTGGGCGTGGTCAGCAGCTTATCGCCGTAAAAAATCGAGTTCGCGCCCGCCAGGAAGCACAGCGCCTGGGCTTCGTCGCTCATCTGCTCGCGCCCGGCCGAGAGCCGCACATAAGATTTGGGCATGGCGATGCGCGCCGCCGCCACCACCCGCACGAAATCCAGCGGCTCGATCCGCTCCTGCCTGGCCAGGGGCGTGCCCTCAACCGCCACCAGCGCATTGATCGGCACCGATTCGGGCGGCACCTCGAGCGAGGCCAGCGTGGCGATCAGCCCGGCGCGGTCATCCTCGCCCTCGCCCATGCCCACAATGCCGCCGCAACAAACATTGATGCCCGCATCGCGCACATTGGCCAGCGTATCCAGCCGGTCCTGATAGGTGCGGGTGGTGATGACCTTGCCATAATATTCGGGCGAGGTGTCGAGGTTATGGTTGTAATAATCCAGCCCCGCCGCCTTCAGCCTGCCGGTCTGCTCCACATTGAGCATGCCCAGCGTCACGCAGGTCTCCAGCCCCATTTCCTTCACGCCCGCGATCATGTCGCACACGCTGTCGAGGTCATGATCCTTGGGGCTGCGCCAGGCCGCGCCCATGCAAAACCGCGCCGCGCCCTTTTCCTTGGCGGCGCGGGCCTCGGCCAGCACCGCTTCCACCGCCATCAGCTTGTTGGCCTTGGTGCCGGTCTCGTACTCGGCCGATTGCGGGCAATAGCCGCAATCCTCCGGGCAGCCGCCGGTTTTGATCGACAGCAGCGTGGAAACCTGGATTTTCGTGGGGTCGAACTGCGCCCGATGCACGGTCATCGCCCGGAACAGCAACTCCGGAAACGGCAACGCCAGCAGGGCGGCGACCTCGTCGCGGCTCCAGCGCGGCGCGACTATATGACTTTCAGGCACGGAATGCTCCTTGGTTGATTGAGATCAAACTAAACCCGTGCTTGAAATGTGAAAAGAGAACCGACATGGCAAGCTATTTCATCACAGCGACAGGGACCGGCGCCGGCAAAACCTACGTTACCGCGGGGTTGATCAAGGCCGGCAGGGAACTCAAAAAGGAAATCGCGGCCATCAAGCCCGTGATGTCGGGCTACGACCCGGCCCTGGCCGCCGAGTCGGATGCCGGCATCTTGCTCGAGGCCATGGGCCGCCCGGCCACGCCCGGCAATGTCGCCACCATCAGCCCGTGGCGCTTCACCGCCCCCCTCTCGCCCGACATGGCCGGCGTGCGCGAGGGCAAGCGCGTGGGCTTTGAAGACCTGCTCACCTTCTGCAAGGCCGCCGCCGCCGCCGCACGCGGGCCGCTGCTCATCGAGGGGGTGGGCGGCGTCGCCGTGCCGCTCAACGATGACATGCTGGTCGCCGACTGGATCGCGGCGCTCAAAATTCCGGCCCTGCTGGTGTGCGGCACCTATCTCGGCTCCATCAGCCACACACTCTCCGCGCTCGGCTTCCTGGTACAGCAAAACATCAAGATCGCCGGTGTGGTGCTGAGCGAAAGCCCAGCCTCGCCCGTGCTGCCCGAGGAAACCGCGGCCACGCTCGAGCGTTTCATCACCTGCCCGATCCACATCATCCCGCGCGATTTCGACGACGGCACCTTCCGCAAAATCGCCGCCCGGTTATAACGCCCTCAGGCCAGCACGAAGGAGCGCATCGAAATCGCGCCCCACTCAATGCCCTCATTGAAAAACGTCAGCTCATCCTGCGGGTCGCCCGCGCCCAGCGCATACAGCACGGGCAAGAAATGCTCGGGCGTCGGGTTGGCCATCTGGGCCAGCGGCCCTTGCGTGCCCAGCTGCACCAGCCGGGCAATGTCGCGCGCGCGGATATACGCGGCCGCCCTGGCATCAAACTCCACCGCCCAAGGCTGAGCCTTGCCGCTCTGGTCCATGGCGTGGAGATTATGGATGAGATTGCCGCTCGCCACGATCAGCAGCCCCCGCTCGCGCAGCGGCCGCAGCTCCTGCGCCAGGCGGAAATGCGCCTGCGGCGCCTTGCCCAGATCAAGCGACATCTGAAACATCGGCACATCGGCATGCGGGTACATGCGCAGCAGCACGCCCCAGCTGCCATGGTCGAACCCCCAGTTGCGGTCGGCCTCCAGGCGGGTTGAGCGCACCAGCCCAATGGCCGCGCGCGCATAGTCGGGCGCGCCGCTGGCGGGGTAGATCTGCTCGTAAAGACGTTGCGGAAACCCGCCAAAATCATGGATGGTGGGCGGTCTGGCGGCAATATCCACCAGCGTTCCGCCCTGGCTCGTCCAATGCGCCGAGACGCATAAAATCGCCCGCGGGCGCGGCAGGCTTTGGCCCAGCATCTGCCAGCCCCGGCTGTAAGGCGTATCGATGATCGCATTCATCGGCGAGCCATGGCCGACAAACACCACCGGCAAACGCGGCGTGATGGGCAATCCGGCCAGGGCGGCGGCCGGACTAATCTGGTTCATCCCTATGCTCCCATGCGCCGCGGGCCAGAAGCCCCGCCCGCCAAACAGTGCCGATCGGAAAAACCCTACGGTATGCGCGCGAGTCCTGCCAAGCGCGGCAATGCCCGCGAGCCCCCGTCAAGCCCTATTTGCGCAGCGCCATGGTAATCGGCCCATGCGCCCGGCCATGGGTAAACTGGTCCACCACCGGGTCCGTGCTGGTCAGCAGCTCAGAGGCAGGCCCCGTCCAGGAGACACGGCCCCGGTACAGCATGGCCGCGGCATCGCCAATGCGCTGGGCGCTCGCCATGTCATGGGTAATGGCGATCGAGGTACTGCCCAGCCGCTTCACGCAATCCACGATCAGCTCGTCGATCACCGCGCCCATGATCGGGTCGAGCCCGGTGGTCGGCTCGTCGAAAAACATGATCGCCGGCTCAGAGGCAATGGCGCGCGCCAGCCCCACGCGCTTTTGCATGCCGCCCGAAAGCTCGGAGGGCGAAAGCCCGGCCACCGCCGCGTCCAGCCCGACCTGGGCCAAAATCTCCACCGCCTTGTCGCGCGCCTGCCGGCGGGTGATGCGCTTTTGGGCCAGCAGCCCGAAACACACATTTTCCCACACCTTCATCGAATCGAACAAGGCGCCGTTTTGAAACAGCATGCCGATCTGCGCGCGCAGCTCGCGGGCCCGGCGCTTGGGCGCGCGCAGCACATCCTCGCCGTCAATCTCAATCACCCCCTCATCGGGCGTGACCAGCCCGAGGATCGACTTGATCAGCACCGACTTGCCCGTGCCCGAACCACCGATCACCACCATGCCCGTGCCCCTGGCCACGTCGAGATCCACGCCATCCAGCACCAGCTTGGCGCCAAAGCGTTTCTTCAGGCCCCGGATGCGGATTTTGGGAGTCGCGCTCATTTCACGAACAATATCTGGGTGAGGATGTAATCAAGCGCCAAAATGAGGATGGAGGCCGAAACCACCGCCGAGGTGGTGGCCGTGCCCACGCCCTCGGCCCCGCCCTTGGAGCGGTAGCCGTTGAAGCAGCCCATCAGCGCGATGACAAACCCGAACACCGCCGCCTTGATCAGCCCCGAGACCACGTCTTGCGCCTGCAAATTGGTGAAGGTCGAAACCAGATAAGCGCCCGATGAAAAGCCCAGCTTCCGCGTGGCCACCAAAAACCCGCCCATCACGCCCAAAATATCGGCCAGCACCACCAGCAGCGGCAGGGCGATGGTCGCGGCCAGCAGACGCGGCGCCACCAGATAGCCCATCGGCTGGGTCGAGAGGGTGGAGAGCGCGTCGATCTGATCGGTGACGCGCATGGTGCCAAGCTCGGCGGCCATGGCGGCGCCCGCGCGCCCGGCCACCATCAGCCCGGCCAGCACCGGCCCCAATTCCCGCGTGACCGACAGCACCACCACCGAGGCAATGGCGCTCTCGGCGCCAAAGCGCGAAAAGCCGGTATAGGATTGCAGCGCCAGCACCATGCCGGTGAACAAGGCGGTCAACGCCACCACCGGCAGCGAGAAATACCCGATCTCCATGAACGCCCGGCCGATCAGGCGCGGATAATAAGGCGGGCGGAAAATATAGAGCACCCCCGAGACCGCGAAAATCGCCAGCTCGCCGGTAAACTCAATGAGCCCCAGCACCACGGCGCCCAGCGCCTCGATCAACCCCAGCAGCCGGTTCATGCGCCCAAATACCGGCGCTGATAACGCCGCCCCAGCGAGGTGAGAATTTCATAGCCCGAGGTCCGCGCCTCGCTCGCCAGATCGTCCACCCCATGGTCGGGGCCGAGCAGGGTGAGCAGGTCACCCTGGTTGATCTGAATATCCGTGACATCGAACGTCGCCAGATCCATCGACACCCGCCCGACCAGCGGCACCATCTGCCCCTCGAACCAGGCATGCGCCCGGTTGGCCAGCGCGCGCGAATACCCATCCGCATACCCAACCCCGATGGTTGCCACGCGCGAGGGCCGCTCGGCCTTCCAGCTGCCGGCATAGCCCACCGTCTCACCCACCGGCAGATCATGAATCTGCAACACCGGCGCGGTCAGCTTCACCGCCGGCTTCATCGGGTTGCGCCGCCCGGGCGTGGGGTTCACGCCGTAAAGCGCGGCGCCCGGCCGGGCCAGGCTGGTGTGAAAAAACGGCGAGAGAAACATGCCCGCCGAATTGGCCAGGCTCTTCCTGGCATTCGGAAATTGCAGGGCGCTCGCGTAAAATTTCAACGCCTGCTGCTCGTTCAGCCGGTTTTCCGGGGCGTCGGCGGCCACCAGATGGCTCATCACCACCTCCACCTGCACGCCGGCCAGCCGCTCGGGCTCGGCCTTCAGCGTCACCAGCTCGGCCTGGGTCAGGCCCAGCCGGTTCATGCCGGTATCCAGGTGCAAAAAGCACGGCAACACCTGGCCCAGCCCCTTGGCCTCGGCGCTCCACAGCGCCACCTCCTTCAGGCTGCCCAGCACCGGCGTGATGTCCTGGGCGAAAAAATCCGCCGCCGCATGGGGCAGCAGCCCGTTCAGCGCCATGATCCGCACGTCGGGCAGGGCCGCGCGCAGGGCCACCGCCTCGTCCAGATGGGCGGTGAAAAAGCTCTTGCAGCCGGCGCGCGCCAGGGCATGGGCCACGGGCAGCATGCCCAGCCCATACGCGTCCGCCTTGACCACCGCGGCCGTCTCGCCCGCATGCAGCCCACTCAGATGGCGCCAGTTGGCCACAACCGCGCCAAGGTCGATATCGAGGAATCCGGTCACGTTGCGGCTTTTGGCGCTATTCGTGCAGCGTGTCGAGATCGGCGAAGCGCGTGAACTCGCCCTCGAAGTACAAATCGATCTTGCCGGTCGGCCCGTGGCGCTGCTTGGCGATGATCAGCTCGGCCTTCTGGTAGACGGTCTGCATATCCGCTTTCCATTTCTCCATGGCCTCCTGGTATTTATCGTCCCGGTCGAAGCTGGTGATCTTGGGCTCGCGCTGCTGGAGGTAATACTCGTCGCGGTAAACGAACATCACCATGTCGGCATCCTGCTCGATCGAGCCCGATTCGCGCAGGTCCGAGAGTTGCGGGCGCTTGTCGTCGCGGCTCTCGACCGAGCGCGAAAGCTGGGAAAGCGCGATCACCGGCACCGCCAGCTCCTTGGCGATGGCTTTCAGCCCCTGGGTGATCTGGCTGATTTCGAGCACGCGTGATTCGGGGCGCGTGCCGGCGGCCGGGCGCATGAGCTGCAAATAATCCACCACCACCAGCCCCAGCCCCTGGGTGCGCTTCAGGCGCCGGCAGCGCGTGCGCAGCGCCGAGAGGGTGATGGCGGGGGTATCGTCGATGACCAGCGGAATATCCGAAATCTCGCGGCTGACTTTCACGAAACTGTCGAAATCGCGGGTGGCGATTTCCCCGCGCCGGATCTTGTCGCCCGAAATCCGCGCCTCCTCGGCGAGCAGACGGGTGGCCAGCTGGTCGGCGCTCATTTCCAGCGAGAAAATCGCCACGCATTCCTTGGCCAGGGCGTTGGGGTTGTCGGCGCGGGCGCTGGCCAGCATCGAGCGGGCGGCGCCAAAGGCGACCTTGGTGGCCAGCGCGGTTTTGCCCATGCCCGGCCGCCCGGCCAAAATAATGAGGTCCGAGGGGTGCAGCCCGCCGGTGCGCTTGTTCAGATCGCGCAGCCCCGTATCCAGCCCCGAGACCGAGCCCTGGTTGTGAAACGCCTTCGAGGCCAGATCGATGGCGATGCTGAGCGCCTTGCGCAGCGTCAGCGCCTGGCCTTCCTGGTCGCCATGGGTGGCCAGCTCAAACAAAGCCTGCTCGGCGGCCTCGATCTGGTCCGAGCCATCCAGCCCCGGCTCGGCGCCATAGGCGCGGTTGACCACCAGCTCCCCAATATCGACCAGCTGACGGCGCAGCCAGGCATCGCGCACCACCCGCCCGTAATCCCCGGCATTGATGATGCCGACCATGGCCGAGAGCAGCTGGGCCAGATAGGCCATGCCGCCCACCTCGGCCAGCGCGCCGGAATGCTCAAATTCGGCGCGCAATGTCACCGGGTCGGCAATCTGCCCGGCCTCCGCCCGCCGCGCGATGGCTTCGTAAATGCGCCCATGCACCGGATGGGCGAAATGCTCGGGCGCCAGAAATTCCGAAACCCGCTCATAGGCCTTGTTGTTGGCCAGCAGCGCGCCCAGCAGGGCCTGCTCGGCGGCGAGGTTGCTGGGCGGCAGGCGGGGCGCCAGGGGCGCTGGCGTGTCAATCGCGTTCATCGTCTTCAATCTTAGAAACAGAATTTGCCGTGGGCCAGGGGCGCGGGAGTGGCAAGCCCCCCGCGGGGCGGTGTATATCGGGGACAAGTGTGGAGCGCACCCCCCAGGGCCCGCCTGTTTGGGTTTCGGGTCGCGCTTGCGCTCCGGGGAGCACAAAGCATCGCAAGATGCCGGGCATCGAGAGATGTATGGTTCTGGATTGAGCTTCGCGGCTCAATCCAAAACCATATGCTGCTGGAGACACCCTTGGCGATCTCGAAATATAAGCGCTTCGACCCCGCGCGGCTGCTGCACCCCGAGCGCCTGATGCTCAGCGGCGGCGCCACGGCGCTGGGGGCCAGGCTGCTCGCCAATTTGCGCGCGGGCGGCTTTGCCGGCGCCATCGGCACCGACGAGGCCCCCCAGGACAACCCCGACCTCACCCTGATCGCCGACGCCCCCACCGAGGTTCCCGCCGCCCTCAAGCGCGCCGCCGCCCTCAACACGCGCGGCGCCATCGTGCTCTCCCAATGCCCAGACCTGCGCGCCCATGCCCGCGCGGCCGGTGTGCGCGTGCTGGGCGCCCATTCCTTCGGGCTGGTGGTGCCCTCCATCGGGCTCAACGCCTCGCCCTTCGCCGCCGTGCCCGGCAAGGGGCGCGTGGCGCTCATCGGCCAGTCCTCCTCCATCGCGCGCACGGTCATCGACTGGGCGGTGCCCAACGGGGTCGGCTTCAGCCACCTCATCGGCATTGGCGGCAACACCGACATGGGCTTTGGCCTGGTGCTCGACCATGTCTGCCGCGACCCCAACACGGTGGCCATCATGGTCGAGATCGACCGGCTGCGGAACCCGAAAGCCTTTTTCTCCGCCGCCCGCGCGGCCGCGCGCCTGCGCCCGGTGGTCGCCATCGCCCCCGGCGTGCGCCTGCGCGATGCCCATGGCGGCTCCTACGAGGCGCTCGAGGCCGCCATGGCGCGGGCCGGCGTGCTGCTCACCGGCGGGGTCGCCGAATTCCTGGCCGCCGCCGAAACGCTGACGCGCGTCAAACCCGCCCGCACCGAGAGCCTGACCATCATCACCAACTCCGTCTCGCTCGGGCGTCTGGCCGCCGACGAGGCGCTCAAAAACGGCATCACGCTAAGCAAGCTCAGCCCCGAGACCAAGGCCGTGCTGGCCCTGACCCTGGGGCGCGAGCCGCCCGAGGGGCCGATTTTCGCCGGCAAGGAAACCGCCACCCGCCTCGCCGACCTCGCCGCCCTGCTTTCCCCCGCGCCCGAGGTCGGCGGCATATTGGTCATCCACGCCCCCACCGGCGATGACGACAACGCCGCCATCGAGGCTCTCATCGCCTGCGCGCGCACGGTCAAAATCCCCCTGCTCATCGCCGCCATGGGCGAAGCCCAGGGGCTCGAGCACCGCCACCGGCTGAGCGCCGCCCGCCTCGCCTGTTTCGACATGCCCGAGCACGCCATCGCCGGCTTCCGGCATCTGCTCAAAAACCGCCGCAACCGCGCCGCCGCGCGCGAGCTGCCCGACTCAGAGGTGCTCACCATCTCGCCCAACACCGCCTCGGTGTCCGGGCGCATCGAGGCCGCGCGCGCCATGGGCCACGAGGCCCTGGTGCAGGATGACGCGCTGGCGATCATCAACGCCTACCACATCCCGGTCATCCAGACCCGCCACGCCAAAACCCCCGAAGACGCTGGCGAAGCCGCCCTGGCGCTGGGCTTCCCCGCCGTCATCAAGCTCTACCACCCCGACATGCCGGTCACCCGCCTCGAAGGCACGGTGGCGCTCGACCTGCACGACCAGCACGCCGTCATCCTGGCCGCGCGCGCCATCCAGGCGCGCCTGGCCGAGCACGGGCTGCCCTGGGTCGGCACCGAATTCGTGGTGCAAACCCAGGCCCCGCGCGGCACGGCGCTGCGCATCCATGTCAACGACCACCCGGTCATGGGCCCGATCATCGGCTTTGGCCCCGGCGGCGGCGACCGCGAAAGCATCATCGGCCTCACGCCCGAGCTGCCGCCCCTCAACCTCAACCTCGCCCACGCGCTCATCAAGCGCTCCTGCGTGGCGCCCCTGCTCGCCGCCCATCGCGGCCAGGCGGCGGCCAAGCTCGACGACATCGCCAAAACCCTGGTGCGCGTCAGCCAGCTCATCATCGACACGCCCGACATCGCCCTGCTCGACCTCGACCCCATCTTCGCCAACGCGCACGGCGTGGTGGCGGCGAGCGCGCGCATCCAGCTCCGCCCGGCCGGCGAGCCGCGCCCGCCCATGATCATCTCGCCCTACCCGGTCGAGCTGGTCACCGACTACAAGGCCCGGGGCCAAAGCTTCACCATCCGCCCCATCCGCCCCGAGGATGCCGACGCCCACACCGCCATGCTCTCCCGCTTCACCCCCGAGGACATGCGCTACCGCTTCTTCTCCCCCATGCGCCAGCTGCCCCCTGAGCAGATCGCCCGCCTCACCGATGTCGATTATGTGCGCGAGATGGCGATGATCGCGGTGCATAACGCCACCGGCGAGACCATGGGCGTGGCCCGGCTGGTGCGCGATGACACGGACGGGCTCTCGGCCGAATTCGCCGTCGCGGTCGAGCCGGCGGGCAAGGGCTCTGGCATCGGCTCGGCGCTCATGGAGGCGATCATCGCGTGGGGCCGGGCGCAGGGGGTCAAGGAGATTTCCGGCCAGATCCTGGCCGACAATGCCCCCATGCTGGCCTTCATCAAGCGCCTGGGCTTTTCCATCACCCGCATTCCCGATGAGCCCGACATCGTGGAAGCCACGCTGCACACCTGAACGCCGTGGGCGCCGGCGCATGAAAAACGGCCGGCGGGTTGCCCCGCCGGCCGTTTGGCAAATCCAGGCCCCGCGCCGTATCAGGCGGCGATTTCGGCCTTGAAGCGGGCATAATCGCGCACGCGGGTCAGGTATTTGCGCCACGCCGAGGTGCCCTCGTACCGGGCGAAGGGCGGCACCTTCTGGTTCAGCGCGCGCGAGAGCAGCGCGGGGTCGGCCCCGACGGCCGCCTCGGTGGCCAGCAGCCACTCATTGGTAAAGGCGGTGGTGGCGCTCACCTTGCCCGGCGCGGCAATGCGCCCGGCGCGGATGGCCCGGCGCAGCACGCGCACCGAAACGCCCAGACGGACAGCGGCCTCTTGCAGGCCCAGCGTGGTATTCTCGGTCATTGATCTATCCCGTGTGAAAAAACGTGGCTTCCCCTACCGAGCGGCCCTATTTTTGGCAATAGCCCCCACCCCCCATTGCCTCCCGCGCCAAACCGTGCTTTAGACCCCGCTTCCCTGCCGGGTGCGTGGCATCGCGCCCGGCTATGCTCGTCCCAATTCCGGGTGGCCCAGACCAGGGCCTGAGCTGATCAGCCGAAGGGGGGATCAAATGCCGCTTTATGAAACCGTGGTGATCGCGCGCAGCGAGATCACCCAGGCCCAGGCCGAAGCCGTCGCCGACGCCGCCACCTCGATCATCGAAGCCGGCGGTGGCGCCATCAAGAAGCGTGAATATTGGGGTCTGCGCGCGCTCTCCTACCGCATCAAGAAGAACCGCAAGGGCCATTACATGCTGCTCGGCCTCGATGCCGCGTCGCCCGCCGTTCTCGAGATGGAGCGCCAGCTCACCCTGAACGAAGATGTGCTCCGCTTCCTGACGGTCCGCGTCGAAGATATTTCCGAGGAGCCCTCGGCCATCCTGTCTCGCAAGTCCGATGACCGCGAGCGCGCCTTCCGTGGGCCCAAGCCCGCCGGCCGCTTCGAGTCCGGCCGCAAGCGCGGCTTCGATGACCGCGAGGAATTCCGCGCGCGTGACGAGTTCCGCGCCGACCGCGATGATTTCAGCGCCGAGGAGGAAGTCTGATGTCTGAAACCACCGAACCCACCCCCGGCCTGCGCCGCCCCGCCGTTGGCGCCCGCCGCCCGTTCTTCCGCCGCAAGAAGTCCTGCCCCTTCTCGGGCGCGGGCGCCCCGGCGATCGATTATAAGGACGTGCGCCTCCTCTCGCGCTTCCTCTCCGAGCGCGGCAAGATCGTGCCGTCGCGCATCACCGCCGTGTCGGGCAAGAAGCAGCGCGAGCTGGCGAAAGCCATCAAGCGCGCCCGCTTCCTGGCCCTGCTGCCCTACGTGCTGAGCTAAGGAGCCGCGAACAATGGCAAACATTGATCTGATCCTCCTCCAGCGCGTCGAGAAGCTCGGCCAGATGGGCGAGCTGGTCTCGGTGAAGCCGGGCTATGCGCGCAACTTCCTGCTGCCCCAGGGCAAGGCCGTCCGCGCCACCAAGGCGAACAAGGAGCGTTTCGAGCGCGAGCGCGTCCAGCTTGAGGCCCAGAACCTCAAGCGCCGCGAGGAAGCCGAGCGCGTGGCCGAGCGCGTGGCGGGCCTCTCCGTCACCCTCATCCGCCAGGCCTCCGAGTCCGGCGCGCTGTATGGTTCGGTCTCCAGCCGCGACATCTCCGATGCCGCCACCGCCGCCGGCCTCACCATCACCCGCAACCAGGTCCTGCTGGTTCACCCCATCAAGTCGCTGGGCATTTCGAGCGTGCGCGTCGAGCTGCACCCCGAAGTGATCATCGACATCAAGGTGAACGCCGCCCGCTCGGTCGAGGAAGCCGAGAAGCAGGCCCGCGGCGAGGAAATCAAGCGCGAGGAAGAAGAGAAGCCCGAACTCGGCCCGCTCTTCGGCCAGGAAGAGGCCGCCGAGGCCTAATTCCTTACCATCCGCTTAACCGCGGATGAAATAAGCTTAAAATCAACGGCCCCCACGCCACGCGGGGGCCGTTTTCATTTGCGCGCGCTTTCCCCAGGAGATTAAATTCCCACAGCTTTGCCGCTTTGTCCGTGCGTTGCCTCAATTTGGGGAGACTGACGTGAAGTTCGGGTTCCGCGCTGCTCTGCACCATCTGTTCACCGCCACCATCCGCCAAGGCCGGCTCGATGTCATCTGGCCCGATGACTCCCGCACCAGCTACGGCGACAATACCGGCTTCACCGCCGGCATGCGCATCCGGGGAGACAGCTGGGTGCGGCGCTTGGCGCTCGACCCCGGCCTGGCGCTGGGCGAGGCCTATATGGAGCAGGGCATCATGCCCTTCAACGGCGGTATTTTCGAGCTTTTGGGCGTGTTTTACGCCAACATACGCGGCCGGGTCATTCCCGCCCTCGCCTGGAAGGAAAAGCTCGACCAGTTCCTCCGCCCGCTGCTCCAGGCCAACCCGGCCACGCGCGCCAAGCACAATGTCGCCCATCACTACGACCTTAACGGCCGCCTCTACGCCCTGTTCCTCGACCGCGACCGGCAATATTCCTGCGCCTATTTCCCCCACGGCGATGAAACGCTCGAAGCCGCCCAGGCCGCCAAGAAGCGCCACATCGCGGCCAAGCTCGCCCTCACCCGCCCAGGGCTCGAGGTGCTCGATATCGGCTGCGGCTGGGGCGGCATGGCGCTCACGCTCGCGCGTGAGTACGGCGCGCGTGTGCTGGGCATCACCCTCTCCGAGGAACAGCTCGCCGCCGCCCGCAACCGCGCCGCCGAGGCCGGGCTCTCCGAGCGCGTGCGCTTCGAGCTGCGAGATTACCGCGCGCTCGACCAGACATTCGACCGCATCGTCTCGGTCGGCATGTTCGAGCATGTCGGCGTGCCCAACTACCCCGCCTATTTCGCCGCCATCAAGCGCTGCCTCAAACCCGACGGCGTCGCCCTCGTCCATTCCATCGGCCGCCTGGCCGGGCCATCGGCCACCAATGGCTGGATCGCCAAATACATCTTCCCCGGCGGCTATTCCCCGGCGCTCTCCGAGGTCATGGGCCCCGTCGAGGCATCGGGCCTCATCACCACCGACATCGAAATCCTGCGCCTGCATTACGCCGAGACCCTGGCCCTCTGGCGCAAGCGCTTCGCCGCCAACCGCGACGCCATCAGCGCCCTCTACGATGAGCGCTTCTGCCGCATGTTCGAGTTCTACCTGGCCGGCTCCGAGCAGGCCTTCCGCCTGGCCGATCACATGAATTTCCAGCTCCAGCTGACGCGCGAGCCAACCGCCCTGCCGCTGACGCGCGACTATATGTTCGAGGCCGAACGCGCCCGCCTTGCCGAACCGGCCGAGTAGCCGCATCCTGGCGTCATGCGCCTGCCCTTCCTCGCCCCCAAAATCCCCGTCCTGGTCATTCGCGGCCTCATCGCGCCGCGCGCCGGGCTGGTCAATCTCGAGACCCTGTCCGCGCCCCTGGCCAAGGCCGCCGCCCTGGCGCGGCGCTCCAAAACCCTCGTGCTCGCCATCGAGAGCCCAGGCGGCTCGGCCGCGCAATCAGACCTGCTCGGCCAAGCCATCCGCCGCCAGGCCGAGGCGCACAACATCGCCATCACCGCGGTCATCGGCGATGTCGGGGCCTCGGGCGGCTATTGGCTGGCCTGTACCGCCGACCGCATCATCGCCAACCGCCTGTCCATCGTCGGCTCCATCGGGGTGGTGAGCGAGGGATTCGGGCTCGATGAGTTCATCCACCGCCATGGCATTACCCGCCGCACCCGCACCGCCGGCGCCCATAAGCGCCGCAACGACATGTTCGCTCCCCCCTCCCCCGAGGACGAAACCTTCACCCAGGATCTGCTCGACCAGGCGCACGAAACCTTCAAATCCTGGGTGCGCGAACGGCGCGGCCAGCGTTTATGCGCCGATGAGGATTTGATCTTCGATGGCGGCTACATGCTCGGCCAAACCGCCCACGCGCGCGGGCTGATCGATGGGTTTGGCGATGTCGAAACCGTGGTGCGCGAGCTGGGCGGCAAGCGGGCGCAGCCGGTCTATTTCCGCCCCAAACCGCCCGGCGGGCTGCTCGCGCGCCTGCTGCGCGGCGGCGCCGCGGCCCTGCTCGACGCGCTCGAGGAGCGCAGCCTGACAGCGCGCCTGAGATGACCCTCACCGCCCGCCGCGCCACCCCGGCCGATGAAGCCCAGTTCCTCGCCTTCTGCCGTGCATTCCACCTCGAAGACGGCTCCCCCCTCGATGACGCGGCCCTCGCCACCATCGCCCGCGTGGTGGCCGATGAACCCCTCGCCCCCGCTTATATGCTCGAGCATGGCGGCCAGCCCGCGGGCTTCTTTGTGCTCACCATCGGCTATTCGGTCGAAAATGGCGGTTATGACGGTTATATCGACGATATCTACCTCACCCCCGGCCTGCGCGGCCAAGGTCTGGGCCGGCGCGCGGTCGAGCTGGCCATCGAAGCCGCCCGCGCCGTCGGCATCCGCGCCCTGCTGCTCGAGGTCGAGGCCACCAACCACCGCGCCTACGCGCTCTACGAGAAAATGGGCTTCATTGACACCAAACGCCGGCTGCTGCGCCAAATCATCGCGCCGTGAGCGGGGCTGGCGCTCAGCTCCACACCGTCACCGAGCCGATCAACAGCAGCCCGATCACCACCAGCACCACGGTCACGCCCATGAATTTGGTGAAAAAATGCCAGCCCTTCCGCGCGGGCGCGTCGAAATCCACGCCCCCTTCCGCCAGCTTCTGGCCATGCATGCCCTGCGCCATGTCATTCCCCCTTGTCGCTTGGGGGGAAGCTTAAAAAACGCCTCAGCCTTCTGACAAGAGAATTTTACGCGCCTGTTCGGCCAGCATGGCCGGGTAGAGCCTGTGCTCCTGCGCCAGCACCCGCGCGGCCAGGGCGTCCTCGGTGTCGCCCGGCAAAACCGGCACCCGCGCCTGGCCCAGCACCGGCCCCTCATCCATGCCCTCGGTCACCAGATGCACGGTGCAGCCATGTTCGCCCACGCCCGCCTCAATCGCCCGCTGGTGGGTATCGAGCCCCGGAAATGCCGGCAGCAGGCTCGGGTGGATGTTGAGCATCCGCCCCGCCCAGCGCCGCACGAGATAGGGCGTCAGCAGCCGCATATAACCGGCCAGGCACACCAGCTCCACGCCCGCCTCGCGCAGCCGCGCGTCCACGGCTCGTTCATGCGCCTCGCGGTCGCGCCCATAAGGCTTGCTCGCCACCGCCTCGGCCCGCACGCCCAGCGCGCGGGCAATCTCGAGCCCCGTGGCGTCTTCCTTGTTCGCGAGCACCAGCACGATCTCGGCCGGGTAATCGGGCGCCTGGGCGGCTTTCACCAAGGCTTCCATGTTCGAGCCGCGCCCCGAAATCAGCACGGCGACCCGCATTTTCCTCATGCGAAGAGCTTGTCCGCGCCCTCGATCTCAATGCCCGGCGCGGCGGTGATCTCGCCTAGCACAAACGGCGCCTCGCCGGCCTCGCGCAACGCCGCCAGCGCGGCCTCCTTGTCCGAGACAATCAGCGCCATGCCGACCCCACAGTTAAACACCCGCAGCATCTCCTCGGGCGCGACATTGCCAAGCTCGCGCAGCAGCCCGAAAATCGCCGGCATGTCCCAGGGCGCGGTCAGCTTGGCGCCGCACCCCTTGGGCAGCACGCGGGGCAGATTGCCGGGCAGCCCGCCGCCAGTAATGTGCGCGGCGCCCTTGAGCAGCCCGGCCTTGTGCAGCGCCAGCACCGGGCGCACATAAATGCGCGTGGGGGCGAGCAGCACATTGGCGGCGCGCTGGCCGCCCAGAATCTCCGAATCCCAGCCCAGCCCGGCATCGCGGAAAATCCGCCGCACCAGCGAAAACCCGTTGGAATGCACGCCCGACGAGGGCAGGCCCAAAATCGCATCGCCCGGCGCCACCTGGGCGGGCAGCAGCTCGGCGCGTTCCGCCGCCCCCACCGAGAACCCGGCCAGATCGTAATCGCCATGGCCATACATGCCCGGCATTTCGGCGGTCTCACCGCCCACCAGCGCGCAATCGGCCTGCTTGCAGCCCTCGGCAATCCCGGCGATCACCCGCTTCGCGGCCTCCACATCGAGCGCGCCGGTGGCGAAATAATCGAGAAAAAACAGCGGCGCCGCGCCCTGCACAATCAAGTCGTTCACGCACATGGCGACCAGGTCGATGCCGACAAAATCATGCACCCCGGTCTCGATGGCGATTTTCAGCTTGGTGCCCACGCCGTCGGTGGTCGAGACCAGCACCGGGTCGGTATATCCCGCGGCTTTGAGGTCAAACAGCGCGCCAAACCCGCCAATGCCGCCCAGCACGCCGGCACGGTTGGTCGCCTTGGCCAGCGGCTTGATCGCCTCGACCAACGCATCCCCCGCCTCGATATCCACCCCGGCATCCCGGTACGTCACACTGGTCATACAAGCCCCCGATGCGCTAACCTCGGCCCATGTCAAAGACCGGACCCTCGACTTCTCCGCCGCGTTTGAACACAGGCGGCGTGCCCGTGCAATCACCGCGAGGCCGGGTTTGAGCGAAAACCTCCCCTTTGAGGCGCGCATGCGCCGCACGCAATGGCGGCGCCTGGCCCTGGGCGTGGCGACCTTGGGCGTCTTGTGGCTGTGCCTGCGCCTGTTCGCCAGCATTTTGCTGCCCTTCGTGGTGGCGGCGGGGCTGGCTTACTTCCTAGACCCCGCGGTCACCAAGCTCGAGCGTCTGGGCGCGCGGCGCGCGGTGGGGGCGCTGGTCATGCTGTTTGGGCTGTTCATCGCGCTGGCGCTGTTCATCTTGCAGCTCTACCCCGTCATCGCCGACCAGGCGGTGGCCCTGGCGCAAAACATGCCGGGCTATGTCTCCACCGCGCAAAAGGATTTCGGCGCCCTCGTCCATAGTCTCGAGCACCGTTTCGGCCCGGGCGAGGTGAGCACCAAGCTGCAAACCATCGCCGAGAACCAGGCCGGCACCATCGCCTCGTTCGCGGGCCGGGCGGTCACCAACATCATCGGCAGCAGCTTCGCGGTGGTCAATGTGCTGTCCCTGCTCATCGTCACGCCCATTGTCGGGTTCTATTTCCTGCGTGACTGGCCCCACATCATCGCGGCGCTCGACAATTTCGTGCCCCGCCCCTACGCCGCCCTGGTCCGCGCCCAGGCGGTCGAGGTCAACCGCGTGCTGGCCGCCTGGATTCGCGGCCAGGCCATATGCTGTCTGGTGCTGGCGCTGGTTTACGCGCTGGGGCTCAGCATCGCCGGGCTGCAATTCGGGCTCATCGTCGGGCTGGCGGCGGGGCTGCTGTCGTTCATCCCCTATGTCGGCACGCTGCTCGGCGGCATCACGGCGGTGCTCATCTCGCTCAACCAAAATCCCGGCTGGCACGGCATCATCGCGGTGCTCATCGTGTTCGCCTGCGGCCAGGCGCTCAACGATTATTTCATCCAGCCCCGCTTTCTGGGCGACCGGCTGGGCCTGCCAGCGGTCTGGATCATCTTCGCCCTGTTCGCGGGCGGGGCGGCGTTCGGGTTTGTCGGCATCATGCTGGCCGTGCCGGTCATGGCGACCCTGGGCGTGCTCACGCGCTTCTGGCTGCGCCGCTATCTGCGCTCGCCGCTCTATCTGGACCCGGCGCCCGAATGAACGCCATGCGCCAACTCGCCTTGCCCTTCGCCGAGCCCAGCCGCTTCTCGCCCGAGGATTTCTGCCCCGCCCCCTCGAACGCCGGCGCGCGCGCCTGGCTGGCCGCGCCCGAGCGCTGGAGCAATGGCCGGCTCATCCTGCATGGCGAGGCGGGGGTGGGCAAAACCCACCTGCTCCACATCTGGGCC
The DNA here is from genome assembly GCA_021781835.1 of Pseudomonadota bacterium. Lineage (GTDB taxonomy): Bacteria > Pseudomonadota > Alphaproteobacteria > Acetobacterales > Acetobacteraceae > Acidocella. The sequence goes on from JAJXWD010000006.1 coordinate 54,346, forward strand.
GGCCAGGTGCGCGCCCAGATCATCGAGGGTGCCGCCCTGCGCGGCCTGCCCCAGATCGCCGGCCCGCTCGCCATCGACGATGCCGACGCCGTGCCCGACCCCGCCGCCCTGCTGCACCTGCTCAACGCCGCGCGTGAGTTCGGTTTCGCGGTGCTGCTGGCCTCGCGCCTGGCGCCTCACCGCATGGGCTACAAGCTGGCCGACCTCACCTCCCGCCTGCGCGCCTCGTCCGATGTCGAAATCCGCCCGCCCGAGGATGAGCTTCTGGAAATGCTGCTGCTGCGCCTGGCCGCCGAGCGCCAGCTCAACCTCTCCATCCCCGTGCGCAACCTGCTCATGCTGCACCTGCCCCGCTCGGGCTTTTATTACCGCGAGGCCATCGCCCGCCTCGACCGCCAGGCGCTCGACCGGAGTGCCCGCATCACCCGCGGCCTCGCCACCGATATTGTCGCCCAAATGCTCTCCGAGACATAATTGTTGCCATAACGTCCCCGCCCCGGCATGACAGGTTGTTAGAGATACGCCATGAACCAGATTTCCGCCCTCGACGCTCCCGCCATCAGCCCGGCCGACCCGGCCCGCTTCATCAACCGCGAACTATCCTGGCTCGACTTCAATTTCCGCGTGGTGGGCGAGGCCCGCACCCCCCGCCACCCGCTGCTCGAGCGCCTGCGCTTCGTCTCCATCAGCGCCTCCAACCTCGATGAATTTTATTCCGTGCGCGTGGCCGGCCTCATCGGCCAGGAGCGCGCAGGCGTGCTCGAACGCTCGGCCGATGGCCTGACCCCCGGCCAGCAGCTCGCCGCCATCAACACCCATGCGCGCGAGCTCATCGCCTCCCAGCAAGCCGCCTTCACCGAGCTGCGCGAGCTGCTGGCCCTGGCCGGGCTGGTGGTCTGCTCGGCCGGCGAGCTGACCTCCGACGATGCCGGCTTCCTCGATTCCTATTTCATGGAACGGGTCTTTCCAGTGCTCACGCCGCTGGCCGTAGACCCGGCCCATCCCTTCCCCTTCATCCCCAACATGGGGCTGGTGCTGGCGCTCTCCCTGGCGCGCGACGATGACCGCGGCCAGATGTCGGCGCTCATCCCCCTGCCCGCCCAGATCGAGCGTTTCGTGCGCCTGCCCGACAGCGCCGGCAGCCCCATCCGCTTCATCATGCTCGAGGAGCTGGTGGCCATGAACATGGGCCATCTCTTCCCCGGCTTCACCGTCCAGGGCTCGGGCCTGTTCCGTCTCATCCGCGACACCGACGTCGAATTCGAGGAAGAGGCCGAGGATCTGGTGCGCTCCTACGAGACCGCCCTCAAGCGGCGCCGGCGCGGCGTGGTCATCTCGCTCACCCTGCAAGCCGACATGCCCGCCGAACTGAGCGAACTGGTGATCAGCGCGGTCGAGGCCCCGCACGACCAGATCTATCTCGAGACCGGCATTGTCGGGCTGGTCGATGTCAAGCAGCTCATCGTCGATGACCGGCCCGACCTGCTCTTCACCCCCTATGCCGCCCGCTTCCCCGAGCGCATCCGCGATTTCGCGGGCGATTGCTTCGCCGCCATCCGCGCCAAGGACATTCTGGTCCACCACCCGTTCGAGAGTTTCGATGTGGTGGTGCAGTTCCTGCGCCAGGCCGCCACCGACCCCGCGGTGGTCGCCATCAAGCAAACGCTCTACCGCACCAGCCGGGATTCCCCCATCGTCAAGGCCCTCATCGAGGCCGCCGAGGCCGGCAAATCCGTCACCGCCATGGTCGAGCTGCGCGCGCGTTTCGACGAGGAGGCCAATATCCGCCTGTCGCGCACGCTCGAAGCCGCGGGCGTGCAGGTGGTGTTCGGCTTTGTCGGCCTCAAAACCCACGCCAAGGTCTCCTATGTGGTCCGCCGCGAGGCCAACAGCTTGCGCGCCTATGTGCATTTCGGCACCGGCAACTACCACCCCATCACGGCCCGCATCTACACAGACCTTTCCTTCTTCACCTGCGACCCCGCCCTCACCCGCGACGCCGCCCGGCTGTTCAACTACATGACCGGCTATGCCCGCCCCGAGAAAATGGAGCAGCTCGCCTTCTCGCCGCTCACCACCCGCAAGACCATCGGCGCCCTGATCGACGATGAAATCACTAACGCCCGCCACGGCAAGCCGTCGGGCATCTGGCTCAAGATGAACGCCCTGGTCGATGAAAAACTCATCGACCAGCTCTACGAGGCCTCGCGCGCCGGGGTGCCGGTCTCCATCGTGGTGCGCGGCATTTGCTGCCTGCGCCCGGGCGTGCCGGGCCTGTCCGAGACCATCAGGGTCAAATCCATCATCGGGCGGTTTCTCGAGCATGCCCGGGTCTGCGTGTTCGCCAATGGCCACACCCTACCCTCCCGCGAGGCCAAACTGTTCATCTCCTCGGCCGACTGGATGGCCCGCAACATGGACCACCGGGTGGAAACCTTCGTGCCCATCCACAACCCCACCGTCCACGCCCAGATCCTCGACCAGATCATGATCAATAATCTGCGCGACGACGCCCAAAGCTCGGTGCTCACCCCCTCCGGCGCATGGGCGCGCGTGACACCGGGCGACCCGCCGGCCTCGGCGCACGAATATTTCATGACCAACCCCTCCCTCTCGGGGCGCGGCTCGGCCCTGCACGGCTCGCTCACCCATGAGCGGCCCAAGGCCAAATACAAGCGCCGGGTGGAGTAATACCAGTCAGCCCTGAGGCTGACTGGTACGCGCGTGGGGCTGGTGGGGCGGCCACGCGCAAACTCAAAAAGCAATACCATCCCGCCTTCAGTGCAGGGTATAAATCGTCCCCGCCCGCCAGCCGGGCGGGGTGATGATGTCCGCCGCCGCGACCCGTACCGAATGCAACCTGCCCTCGAGATTGCGGGTCCAGAACGCCAGAAACTTCCGCAGCACCGGAAATTGCGGCGCCAGATCGAGCTCCTGCCAGACATAGCTCTGCAACAGGCTCGGATGATCGGGCAGATGGTACAAGATCTCGGCGGTGGTCAGGCGGTAACCCTGCCAGTGCGTGGTCAGGCTCATGTGGCTCACTCCATTGACAATCCTTGAAAAAACCCCCGGGAGGGTCAGAGTGGCACACCAGAGCGGGGGCATGGCAAGAAAATAATCTGCCCGTCCGTAAACTTGTCACTCGCCCGCCCCGGCTGCTGCGCCGCACCAGACAAAGCCCTTGCAAACCCCCAGCCAGCGCCATAAATATCAGCCCAGCATCAAGAGTTGGGCCGGCGCCCAACGCCAACCTGCCGCTCCGGGCAAGGTGGCGCCCCTTTTCGGGCTGGCGATGACCAAGGCGCCCCGCGAGGACCGCGCCGAAGTCTGAGCCTGCTTAAGGAAAGGGGGATGTGGCCCAACCGGCAACCAAACGGATGAGCCCATCGGCGCCCCCCGCGATTGATCGAGTTTTGAGCCAGGGAATTGCCGTAACCAATGCCGATCAAGATACCTGACGATTTGCCCGCCCGCCGCACCCTCGAGGCCGAGGGGCTGGTGGTGATGAGCGAGGCCGACGCCATCCGCCAGGACATCCGCCCCCTGCGGATCGGGCTGCTCAACCTCATGCCCGACAAAATCAGCACCGAAACCCAGCTTGCCCGCCTCATCGGCGCCACGCCCCTGCAAGTCGAGCTGACCTTGGTGCGCATCACCAACCACATCTCGCGCCACACCGAGGCCGACCACATGGCCTCCTTCTACCGCCCGTGGGAAGCGGTGCGCGACGAGCGGTTCGATGGCTTCATCATCACCGGCGCGCCCATCGAAAAACTGCCCTTCGAGGCCGTCACCTACTGGGACGAGCTGCGCCGGATCCTCGACTGGACCCAAACCCACGTTCATCGCGGCTTCATGGTGTGCTGGGCGGCGCAGGCGGCGCTCAACCATTTCCATGGCGTGCCCAAGCATATTCTGCCGGCCAAGGCGTTCGGGGTCATTCCCCACCGCGTCACCCAGCCCGCCAGCCCCTGGCTGCGCGGCTTCCCCGACAAGTTCGGCATGCCCGTCTCACGCTGGACCGAGGTGCGCCAATCCGACCTGAACGAGACCCTGACCGTGCTGGCGGCAAGCGAGGAAACCGGCATCGGCATCGTCGAGGACGCGCCGCGCCGCATGCTGCACTGCTTCAACCACCTCGAATATGACAGCCACACCCTCGACATCGAATATAAGCGCGACGTGAGCGCCGGGGTGGAGATCAAGCTGCCCGCCAATTACTACCCGCAAAACAACCCCGCCCACCCGCCCGAAAATGGCTGGCGCGGCCATGGGCACCTGCTGTTCGGCAACTGGATCACCGAAATCTACCAAACCACCCCGTTCGACATGGACGAAATCGGCCGCGACTTTTGCCCTTAGAGCGGGATGCGTTGTCACGCACCCGCTCTAAGCATATTTTAACGATCAATTTCATTGGTTTAGCTTGCGTCTGCCGACTCAATCCAAACCAATATCGATCTAAACAATTAAAAATTTTTGCGGGGTTTGGGGGGCTTTTTATAAAAAGCCCCCCAAGAAAGCCCCCCGCCCCAACAGAAAACCCCGGCTTTCGCCGGGGTTTTCTTTATTCTGGCCTCAGATTTCGGCTCAACCGGGCAGTGCCCGGTCTCGCCTCCGTCATCGCAAGAGCCTTTTGCGCCATGCGATTCAGACTTCGGCTCAACCGGGCAGTGCCCGGTCTCGCCTCCGTCATCGCAAGGCGGGACCTTAGAAGTCCATATCGCCCATGCCGCCCATGCCGCCCATGCCGGGGGCGCCCACGGGGGCCTTCTTCTCGGGGCGCTCGGTCACACCGGCCTCGGTGGTGATCAGCAGCGAAGCCACCGAGGCGGCGTCCTGCAGGGCGGTGCGCACAACCTTGGCCGGGTCGATGATGCCGGCCAAGACCAGATCCTTGAACTGGCCGGACTGGGCGTCGAAGCCGAAGCTGTACTCGTTATTGTCGAGCACCTTGCCGGCGATCACGGCACCGTCCTCACCCGCGTTCTCGGCGATCTGGCGCAGCGGCACCTGGATGGCGCGGCGGATGATCTCGATGCCGACCTGCTGGTCGCTGTTCTCGGCCTTGACATTGGCCAGCACCAGCGAGGCGCGGGTCAGCGCCACGCCGCCGCCGGGCACAATGCCCTCTTCCACGGCGGCGCGGGTGGCGTGCAGGGCGTCGTCCACGCGGTCCTTGCGCTCCTTCACCTCAACTTCCGAGGCGCCGCCCACGCGGATGACGGCAACGCCGCCCGCCAGCTTGGCCAGACGCTCCTGGAGCTTCTCGCGGTCATAGTCCGAGGTGGTCTCCTCGATCTGGGCGCGGATCTGGTTGACACGGCCCTTGATGTCGTCAGCGGCGCCAACGCCCTCGATGATCGTGGTGTTTTCCTTCTCGATGAGCACCTTCTTGGCGCGGCCGAGCATGGCCAGCGTCACGCTCTCGAGCTTGATGCCGAGATCTTCCGACACCACCTGGCCGCCGGTCAGGATGGCGATGTCTTCCAGCATGGCCTTGCGGCGGTCGCCGAAGCCTGGCGCCTTGACGGCGGCGATCTTGAGGCCGCCGCGCAGCTTGTTCACCACCAGGGTGGCCAGCGCCTCGCCTTCCACGTCCTCGGCGATGATCAGCAGCGGCTTGCCGGTCTGCACCACGGCTTCGAGCAGCGGCAGCAGCGGCTGGAGCTGCGAGAGCTTCTTGTCGAAGATCAGGATGTAGGGGCTGTCGAGGTCCGCCACCATCTTCTCGGGATTGGTGATGAAATAGGGCGAGACATAGCCGCGGTCGAACTGCATGCCCTCGACCACGTCGAGCTCGGTCTGGATGCCCTTGGCTTCCTCAACCGTGATCACGCCCTCATTGCCGACCTTCTGCATGGCCTGCGAGATCATCTCGCCGATCTCGGTCTCGCCATTGGCCGAAATGGTGCCGACCTGGGCGGTCTCGGCGGGGGTGGTGATCTTCTTCGAGCGGCTCTTCAGCTCCTCGACCACGGCGGCAACCGCCTTGTCGATGCCGCGGCGCAGGTCCATCGGGTTCAGCCCGGCGGCCACGGCCTTCACGCCCTCGCGCACGATGGCCTGGGCCAGCACGGTCGCGGTGGTGGTGCCGTCGCCGGCCAGGTCGTTGGTCTTGCTGGCCACTTCGCGGATCAGCTGCGCGCCCAGATTCTCGAACTTGTCAGCCAGCTCGATTTCCTTGGCGACGGACACGCCGTCCTTGGTGATGCGGGGCGCGCCGAACGACTTCTCGATGACGACATTGCGGCCCTTGGGGCCCAGCGTCACCTTCACGGCGTTGGCAAGGGTGTCCACGCCGCGCAGCATGCGGTCGCGGGCGTCGGAACCAAAACGGACGTCTTTGGCAGCCATGATATGACTCCTTAAATAAATGGCATACCCCGCTCACCCATCGCGGCGGCGCCGCGCATCGGCGGGGCGTGCGGGATTAGTTGTTGATGATGCCCAGAATGTCGGACTCTTTCATGATCAGCAGGTCCTCGCCGCCGATCTTGACTTCCGTGCCCGACCATTTGCCGAACAGCACGCGGTCGCCAGCCTTGACCTCAAGCGCGACCAGCGCGCCGGTCTCATTGCGCGCGCCGGGGCCGGCGGCCACAATCTCGCCCTCCTGGGGCTTTTCCTTGGCGGTATCGGGAATGATGATGCCACCCGCGGTCTTTTCCTCGGCAGTGATGCGACGGACGACAACGCGGTCGTGCAGAGGGCGGAAATTCGCCATGGTGATCGCTCCTAAACGTTTATAGTCTTAAAAGCTTCCCAGCCTGTCCGGCCCAATCAGCGGCACCGCGGCTGTTAGCACTCCCCTTCAGAGAGTGCCAGCGATGTAGCGGGCCTGTCGCCGCGAGTCAAGATTTTACCATCCCCCGGCCTTCCGCTTTGCCCCCCAAACCGCCTAAACTGCCCCCATGGCCGACGCCCACGCCCTCGAAGCCGCGCTCGATACCGCCGCCCTCCAGTGCCTGGCGCGCGGCGCCCAGCTCACCTCGCTGCGCCGCGAGGTCCTGGCCCTGATCCTGCGAAGCCCCACCCCGCTCACCGCCTACCAGCTGCTCGACCAGCTCCGCCAGCACCGCCAAAGCGCCGTGCCGCCCACCATCTACCGCGCGCTCGACTTCCTGCTCTCGCATCACCTCATCCACCGAATCGAGCGGCTGAACGCCTTCGTGCCCTGCGCCGAACACGCGCGCGAGCATAGCGACGCGCAATTCCTCATCTGCCGCGCCTGCGGCTCGGTCACCGAACTCGAGGATGAGGCGATCACCCAGGCGCTCACCCAGGCCGCCCGCGCGCGCGGCTTTCAGCCTGGGCGCGCCATCATCGAGCTGGACGGCCTGTGCGCGGCCTGCGCCCTCACCCCCGCCTGAGCCCCCGCGCCGCCACATAGACCAAGGCCGTGAAAGCGCCGACAAAAAACCCCACCGGCCAGCCGCTCTCATAGGCCGCGGCCATGCTGCCCCAGCCAATCCCCAGCGCCAGCGCCACGCTCAGCCCCAAAGCCACCCCCGGCCGGCGGGCGAGCAAACAAGCCGCCGCTCCGGGGCCGGCCATCAGGCTGAACGCCAGCAGCGCGCCGGTCACCGGCAGACACAGCGCGGCGGCCAGCGCGACAATGAGCAAAAACACCGCCTCCATCAGCCCCGTCCGGCCGCCCGAGAGCGCGAACAGCTCCGGCGCCAGGGCGCTCAGGGTCAGCGGCCGGGCCAGCCCCAGCAGCAGCGCGGCCACCCCCAGCGCCAAGGCCAGCGCGGCCCACACCTCGCCCCGCCCAACCGCGAAAACCTGCCCAAACAGCAGCCCCTCCACCTGGTTGCCATAAGCCCCCGACAGGCTGAGAAACAAGGCGCCCAGCGCCATCAGCCCGCCCAGCACCAGGGCGGTGGCGGCATCCTGACGGGCACGCAGCCACGCCAGCACCAGCGCCCCCAGCACGGCAAACCCGGCCAGCCCGGCATAGGCGCTCACCCCGGTCAGCGCGGCGAACGCAGCACCCGGAAACGCCGCCATGGGCAGCGCATGGGCGGCAAACCCCGCCCCGCGCAACGCCACGAAATACCCCACCATGCCCGCCGCCAGGGCCACCAGCGTCACCACCGCCCAGGGCTCGCGCATAAAGGGCTCAAACATGGCGCGCCCTCCGGCCGGCCCTGGCCGCGCCATATTCGCCCAGCACCAGAAAGGTGATGAAAAAACTCACCGGCCACACATGCCCCGGCCACCAGCCATAGCTGGCCCAGGCCAGGGCAATGCCCCCCCAGCAGGCCGCCAGCGCCAGCGCCCCCGCCAGCAGCACCGCCCGCACGGGGCGGCGGGTCAGGCGCAGCGCCGCCAAGGCCGGGCCGATCAGCAAAACCGTGGCCAAAACCGCCCCCAGGCTCATGGCGCCCAGCGTCACGCTCAGCGCCAGCAGCACCAGATACAGCGCGCCCAGCCCGCGCACCCGCAGCCCGGCCACGCGCGCCAGCTCGGGGCTGAGCGAGGCAAACACCAGCCCCCGCCCGGCCAGCCCAAAGGCCGCCAGCACCAGCAGCGCGCCCGCGCCGCCCATCACCAGCGCCGAGGGGGCCAGCGCGAACAGCGAGCCAAACATCACCCCGCCCGCCGCCCCGCCAATATGGGCGCGCGTCTGGTCGAGAAACAGCAGCAGCGCGGTCAGCCCCAGTCCGCCCCCCAGCACAATGCCCGTGGCCAGCCCGCGCCCGCGCCCCTCCAGCGCCGCCAGCGCAAACGCCCCCGCCAGCGAGAGCGCCAAAAACCCCACGCCCGGGCTCACCCCCAGCAGCAGCGCCGCCGCGCCCCCGGCGGCCGCGATATCGGCCAGCGCATGGCTGGCGAAACTCTGCCCGCGCAGCACCGCCAGCACCCCCACCGGCGCGCACACACAGGCCGCCGCCGCGCTCACCGCCAGCGCCAGGCGCACGCTGCCGGCGTCAAAAAACCCCACCAGACTCACGGCACCGCCGCCACATGCGCGCCCTCGGGGGCCGCGCCCGGCTCGCCCGCCACCACCAAAATCCGCCCATGCACCCGGATCACATCGATATGATAGCCATACAGCTTGGAGAGCACATCCGTCCGCACCACCTCGGCGGGCACCCCGCTCACCGCATGGCCCGCCGCCAGATAAACCAGCCGGTCGATGGCCGGGAGCAGCGGGTTCATGTCATGGGCCGAGAGCAGCACGCTCACCCCCGTCCGGCTCAGCCTGTGCAGCAGCTTGATCAGCTCCGCCCCGGCGCGCAAATCCAGATTGGCCAGCGGCTCATCGAGCAGCAGCAGCCTGGGGCGCCTGACCAGCGCATGCGCGATCACCACCCTCGCCACCTGCCCGCCCGAAAGCTCGCCCACGCGCTGCTCGGCAAAGCCCAGCCCGTCCACGGCGGCCAGCGCCGCCTCCACCCGCGCCCGCCGCGCCTTCGAGGGCCAGGCAAACCCCAGCCGCCCGCCATCCTCCCCCAGCGCCACGAAATCCCGCGCGCGCACCGGCCAGTCGGGCTCAAAGCCCAGCTTCTGGGGCACATAGCCCACCGGCCCCTGGCGCTCCACCACCCCGCCGGCCAGGCGCTCAAAGCCCAAAATCGCCCGCATCAGGCTGGTCTTGCCCGCGCCATTGGCCCCGATCAGCGCGCAAAACGCCCCCGCCTCCAGCCCAAAACTGACCTCCTCGAGCACCACCTGCCCGCCGCGCGCCACACGCGCCCGGTCGAGCCGCAAAACCGCGCTCACTGCCCGCTCGCGGCCAGGGCCTGGGCGAGCGCATTGGTCTCGCCCATCATCCAGTCCTGGTAACTCTTGACCCCGCGCGGCATGATCTCGAACACCGCCAGCAGCCGCACGTTGGAGTTCTTGGCCAGCGCCTGAAAATGCTCGGTCAGCGGGTCGGTCACCTGCTGGTTATAGGCCAGCAGCTGCACCGCGCCCGCGGCGATCAGCTGGTTCTGCGCGTCCACATCCTGGGGCGCGGGGTCGGTGCCGTTCATGATCGCGGCCTGCAAACTCCAGGGCGTGACGATCTTGAGCCCCGCCGCCGTCAGCAGATCATCGGCCACCGGCTCGGTCACCGCCACCTTCATGCCGCCAAACTCGGCCCTTATCTGCCCGATCAGCGCCAGCCACGGCTTGAGCGAGGCATCAAACGCCGCCAGCCTGGCCTGGTAATAAGCCGCATGGGCCGGGTCCTTGGCCGCATAAGCCGCGGCCAGCGCCTTGGCCACGGCGGGCATGCAGGCGGGGTCGTACCATAAATGCGGATTTGCGGTGGTGGCTGGCACCCCCATCGCGGCGGCGGCGCTGATCACCTCCACCCCGGACCCGGCCAAGAGCTGGTCGGCCCAGCCCTCATAGCCCAGCCCGTTTTCCACCACGATGTCGGCGCCCGTGAGCATCCCCGCCACTTGCGGGCTCACCTCGAATTCGTGCGGGTCGGTATCGGGGCTGGCCTCCACGGCGCTCACGCTCACATAAGGCCCGCCGATCTGCGCCGCCACATTGGCATATTGCGCCTCTATGCCCACCACCCGCAGCGTCGCCGCCATCGCGGGCAGGCCCGCCCCGCACAGCGCCGCCAGCGCCAAACCCAACAGGCCAAACCGCATCCTTGCCCCCGCAACTGCTTCCGGGCGGATGATATATTATAACATTTCACGCCCCGCCAGAGGGCAACACACCCGCTCTCCGCCCAAGGGCTCAGCCCGCCAGCGCCTCGAGCGCCGCGCGCCCCACCAGCATGATCCGGCGGGCGGCGGGCATGGCAATCACCCCCTCGCGCTCCAGCAGGCACAGCGTGCGCGAGACGGTCTCAATGGTCATGCCCAGATAATCGGCAATATCCTGGCGGGCCATGGCCAGCTCCAGCTCGCCCCCGCCGGGCGGCGTCAGCTCAAGCAGAAAATGCGCCATTTTCTGCGGCGCGCTGGCGCGGGCCAGCAGCCTGGCATGGGCCTGGGCGCGGGCCATGGCGTTGCTGGCGGTGGCCAGCAGCATCCGGCCGGTCTCGGCATCGCGCAGCGCCTCGGCCTCCAGCACCCGCCGGCGCCAGGGCACCACCACGCACGCCGTCACGGCTTCGGCCGAAAACTCATGCGCCGCGCCTGCCTCCAGGCCAAACACCTCGCCGGGGCGGTAAAAACGGTCGATATAGCGCCGCCCCTCGGCCCCAAAGCCGCACACGCGCACCAGCCCGCTCACCAGCCGGTACATATATTGCGCCGCGCCGCCCTCGGCATACACCTCCTCATCGGCGGCGAAATGCAGCTTCTGTTCGGCATAAACCGGCCCCGGCGCGCGGGCGAGCACCTCCAGACGCGGGCGCGGCGTGACGATGGCGAAACTGGCGGACATATCCGGTCTCCCTGTGTGACCGGCGGTTTCTATCAAACCCCGCGCCCGGCGCGGTATCAGGTTTGTCCCTACGTAATTTTACGTATGCCCCACCGCCGCCAGCACGGCCTCCACCAGCGCGTCGTCGAGCAGGGGTTTTTCCAGCACCACCGCCATGCCGGCCACGCCCGCGCGGGCGCGCAGCACGGGTGTCACCCGCCCGGCCAGCAAAATCGCCGGGGCGGTGGCGTTGCGGGCGCGCAGCAGCCTCAGCAGTTCGCAGCCATCCTGCGCGGGCGGATGGTCGCCCAGCACCAGGCAGCGGGCGGCGGGCAGTTGCGGGCAGGCGAGCGCGCTGGCGGCGTCGGCATGGGCGCAGACCTCCAGCCCTTCCAGGCGCAACACAAAACAGATCGCCTCGCGCACGGCCGCGTCGTCATTCACGACCACGACCCAAGGCCGCGCCTCCGCCATCACCCCAAACCCCCGCGCCAAAGGCCGCACATCCGCGCGCGGGCCCGCATCGGCACATATCAGAGCCGACGTTAAGCGGATTTGATCTCGCGCAAATCCTCGCCGCCCCGCCTCACAAACCGGCGGGGCGCACCATCAGCACCATGCGCAGCAGATCGGGCAGGTTGGCGGCGCCCATCTTGGTCATCAGCCCGGCGCGGTACACCTCCACCGTGCGCGCGCTAATGCCCAGATCATGGGCGATGCTCTTGTTAGGCAGCCCGGCCAGCAGCCCCTCCAGCACATCGCGCTCGCGGGCGGTCAGCGCCTCCAGCCGGGCCTTCACGGCGGCCATCACCCCGGCTTCGCGCGCCGCCTCGCTATAGCGCGCCAGGGCCCCGCGCACGGCCTCGAGCATGGCCTCGGGCGCGAAGGGTTTTTCCAAGAAATCCACCGCCCCGGCCTTCATCGCCTCCACGGCCAGCTTCACATCGCCATGGCCGGTCATCACAATCACCGGCAGCGCGATTCGGCGCTTGAGCAGTTCGCGCTGCAAATCCAGCCCGCCCAGGCCCGGCATGCGCACATCGGTCACCACGCAGCCCGGCTGCATGGTCTCCAGCCCATCCAGAAACGCCACCCCCGAATCGAAGGCGCGCACGGCAAACCCCTCGGCGCCGAGCAAAAACGCCAGCGCGGCGCGCACCGCCTCGTCATCATCAACAATATGCACCACCGGCGCCGTCGCGCCGGTCATGGCGCGGCCTTTCCTGGCGCTGGGGCGGCATGCAGCGTGAAGGCAAACAGCGCCCCCCGCCCGGCCGGGTTGGGCTCGGCCCATAACCGCCCGCCATGCGCCTCGATGATGCTGCGCGACACCGAAAGCCCCACCCCCATGCCCTGGCTCTTGGTGCTGACAAACGGCCGAAACAGCTGCGCCGCCACCTCGGGCGCAATACCCGGCCCGGTATCGGCCACGCACACGCGCACCATCTCCTCGGGCCAGGGGCTGGTGCTGATGCTCAGCTCGCGCGTCTCCTCCCCGTTCATCGCCTCCAGCGCGTTACGGATCAGATTGACCAGCACCTGCTGGATCTGGATCTTGTCCACCCGCACATAGCCGCACTCGGCGTCAAACCCAAAGCGCACCCGCACCCCCGCCTCGCTGCTGCCAATCAGGGCCAGCGCGCCCGCCTCCTCGATCAGCTTGGGCAGCTTTTCGGCCCGGTGCTCGGTGGCGCCGCGTGTCACGAATTCACGCAGCCGCCGGATGATCAGCCCCGCCCGCAACGCCTGCTCCCCGGCGCGCTCCACCCCATCCTTGAGCAGCGCCAAGGGCCCGCTTTGCGTGCCCTCCAGCCGCTCAAACAGCCGCCGGCAGCCGTTCAGATAGGTGGCGATCGCGGTCAGCGGCTGGTTCAACTCATGGGCCAGCGTCGAGGCCATCTCCCCCATGGCCGTAAAGCGCGACATATGGGCCAGTTCGGCCTGCACTTCATGCAGCCTGGCCTGGGTTTCCTGGCGCTCCGTCAAATCGCGCACAAAGCCGGTAAAGGCCCGCCGCCCGTGCGAGACGGTCTCGCCAATATGCAGCTCCATCGGAAATGTCGTGCCATCGCGCCGCTGGCCCAGCACCACGCGAGACATGCCCACCACCCTGGTCTGGCCGGTGGCGTGGTAGCGGCCCAGATACCCGTCATGCTGGCTGGCATAGGGTTCTGGCATCAGCGCGCTCACATTGCGCCCCACCATCTCGGCGGCGCTCCAGCCAAACAGCCGCTCGGCCGCGGCCGAAAACGCCTCGACCACGCCGCGCCCGTCAATGACGATCATGGCATCGGGCACCGTGGCGAGAATCGAGCGCAGCTGCTCCTCGCGCTCGGCCAAGGCCTGCAACACCCCGCGCGCCTCGCGCGCTACCGCCTCCGCCTCGCCGTGCGGCAAGGCTTCGCCTTCATTTTTTTCAGTGCTGGGCACCTTGTCTTGTCCCATGCGGTTGGCACTCCACCGGGCGCGGCACGCGGCCACGCCCGGCATGGTCAGACTAGACCAATCACCGCCGGTTGCAAATCGCCCATCCCTCCGCCGATTCAGACCATGGACGCGGCATCGTGAAAGCTCACCGCCCCGGCGGCGGCGCTAATCAACGTCCCCTTGCGCCCGGCCACCAGATCGTCAAACGCCTCGACCCGCCCGATCGCCGCCGGCCGCCCGGTTTCGCGCACAAACTGCACCGCCGCGGCCAGCTTGGCCCGCATCGCGCCGGCCGGCATCTGCTTCACATACCCCGCCATCGCCTGCGGCCCGCCGGCCGCGATCAGCCGCTGGTCCGGCCCGCCCTCATCGGCATAAACCCCGCCGCTTTCGCTCAGCAGCACCAGCATGTCGGCCTCCAGCCGGGTGGCCAGCAAGGCGGTGGCGGCGTCCAAATCCACCACCGCCTCCAGCGCCTCGTCCAGCTCGCCTGTCTCGGTGCGCAGCACCGGCTCGCTTTCCAGCCCGCACAGCACCAGCACCCCGCTGCCGGCCAAACGCCTGATGGCGCCCAGCTCGATAAAATCCACCGGCCGCGGGCGCGGCAGCAGCCGGCGCCAGCCGCCCTCGGCATCGCCGCGCATGTGCCAGCTCAACCCGGCCATCAAATGCCGGGCCACCTCTTCGCCAAACACCGGCCCCATCGGCTCGCCCTCATGGCGGAACGCCGGGTCGCGCGCCTCCACCACCGGCTGGGCCACCAGCCGCGCCAGTAGCGCCCCCTCGGGCAGCAGGTTGCGCAGCGCCACCTCCAGATGCTCGCCCAGCCACGCCTCGGTGGCGGTGCGCACCAGCTCCAGCATTTGCGCCGCGCTCAGCTGGTCCTTGGCCGGCGGTATAATCGGCCCGCTCTGCCCGCCATGCGCGCCCGCGCCATGGGCGATCACCAGCCGCGCGCCCCCCAGCACCGCGCGCTCCAAAATTCCCGCTGTCCGCGCCACGGCCGTTTTCAGCGCGTGGGCCGTCAGGGTTTCCTCATTAGAAACCAGCGCCCGGGCGCCCACACCCACCACGATCTGCATGGCCAACTCCCTCCAGCCCGGCCATGGCGCGCGCCGCGCCCTGGCCATGTCTCAAGTCGCCTGGCCGCGCCTCACCGAGGCCACACGGCGGCGCTTGTCTCAGAGGGATACAATGACAAGCCCCTAATATTGCAGCAATGACTTTTGTCAAAAATGATACGCTTCGCGGTAAATTCAACGTGAACGCCCGCCGCGCCGGGGCCGCGCTCAGGGCTGCAAAAACGCCAAAAACCGCCGCTCCGCCTTGCGGAACATGAAAATCAGCGTGAAGGAGACACACAAATAGATCATCGCCGCCAGGCCAAACGCGTCAAACGCGTCATAAGTCTGCGCGTAAGCATCATTGGCCACTTTTAGCACATCGGGCACGGTGGCGGTAAAGGCCAGCGTGGTGGCATGAAGCATGAGGATGATCTCGTTCGAGTAAACCGGCAAGGCGCGGCGCAGCGCGCTCGGAATGATCACCCGCCGGTAGAGCGTCGCCTTCGACATGCCAAACGCCAGCGCGGCATCCACCTCGCCATGATTGGTCTCCTTGATCGAGCCGGCGAAAATCTCGGTCGTGTAAGCCCCGGTATTGAGCCCGAAGGAGAGGATGGTGCAGTTGAGCCCCTGGCGGAAAAACTCGTTGAGCGCCTCGGTATGCTGCACGAAGCCAAACCCGTACACGCCGGTATAGATCAGCAGCAGCTGCACATAAAGCGGCGTGCCGCGGAAGAGGAAGGTATAGAACCAGACCGGAAACCAGATCAGCGGGTTGCGCGCGTTGCGGGCGATGGAGAGCGGCAGCGCCAGGCAAAACCCGATCCCGCAAGACGCCACCAGCAGCCAGGCGGTCATGGTGAGGCCGGTGATGTTATAGCCGTCCGTCCACAAAAACGCCTTCCAATATTGTTGTAAAATCTCGATCACAGCGCCGCCCTCCGCACACCCACCGAATATTTACGTTCCAGCAGCAGCAGCGCCCCGTTCGAGACCACGGTGAGCACCAGATAAACCAGCCCCGCGATGGAGATGAAATAAAAGGTCCGAAACGTCGCCTCGCCGGCCGATTGCGCGATCTTGACCACATCGGTCAGCCCGATCAGCGACACCAGCGCGGTCGCCTTCAAGATCACCTGCCAGTTATTGCCGATTCCGGGCAGCGCGTAGCGCATCATCTGCGGAAACAAGATGCGCCGGAACACCAGCCCCGGCTTCATGCCAAAGGCCCGCGCGGCCTCGAGCTGGCCCTTGTGCACGGCCAAAAACGCGCCGCGGAAGGTCTCGGTGAAATAGGCGCCATAGATAAACCCCAGCGTGATCACGCCGCTGGTGAAAGGGTCGAGCGGCAGGGCATATTCGGGACCGTTGGGGTCATTGACCCATTGCGTCACATGGGCGGCGAGCCAGGCGCTGGCATTGGCCGAGAGCGGCCAGCCGAGCGAGCTGCCGGCCGGGCAGTCCATGATCGCCTGGAGGCTGTTGTTCAGCCAGTCGGTGAAATCGTTCAGCCAGATCTGGAGCGAGTAAAACAGCAGCAGCATGATCACCAGATCGGGCACGCCGCGGATGAAGGTGGTATAGAGCGTCGCCGCGCCCTTGAGCAGCCGGTTTTTGGCGAGCTTGGCCGAGGCGCCGATCAGCCCGATCACGAACGCCACCGCCAGCGATGCCAGCGACAAATCGACCGTGGTCATCGTGCCCTTGAGCAATTGCGGGCCATAGCCAGCCAGATCGAACATATTGTTTCCCCCCAGACAAAACACCCCCGGATCACCGATCCGGGGGCAGAACTCAACCCCTCAAGGCGCCTGCTTGGCGGCCTCGGCGTTGTAGATGCTGAAGTTGAAATACTTGGCCTGGATCTTGTTGTACTGGCCGTTCGCATGCAGCTTGGCGATCGCCCAGTCGATCTTCTTCAGCAGCGCCGGCTCGTCCTTGCGCACGCCAATGGCGATGTAGGAGCCCAGCACGTCCTGCGGGTCATAGGTGGCATTGCCGGCAAGCGCGTAATCGGCGCCCTTGGGGGTCTTGAGGAAGCCGTAATCAGCCTCCACCGAATCCTGCAGCGAGGCATCCAGGCGGCCCGAGAGCAGGTCAGCATAAACCTGATCCTGGCCCTGATACGAAACCACCTTCACGCCGTTGGGCTGCCAATAGGTCTTGGCATAGGTCTCCTGGATGGTGCCGGCCTCGACGCCCACGGTCTTGCCCTTCAGGCTCGCCACCGTCGGGGTCAGGCCCGAGCCCTTCTTGGCAACCAGCGAGGTCGGCTCATCGAACATCTCGGACGAGAAATCGACCACCTTGGCGCGGTCCGGGGTCACCGTCATCGAGGACAGGATGGCATCGAACTTGCGGGCCTGCAGGGCGGGGATGATGCCGTCGAACGACTGGTTGACGAACACGCACTTCACCTTCAGCTCGGCGCAGATGGCGCGGCCGAGATCGACATCGAAGCCAACGAACTTGCCCGAGGGCGACAGGCTCTCAAACGGCGGGTAGGTGGCGTCCACGCCAAAGGTGATCTGGGTCAGTTGCTTGGCCTGGGCGGCGTGCGGCGCGGCCGCGATGCCAAACGCACACAGGGCGGCGGCACCCAGCGCGAGAATCTTCTTCATAAATTATCTCCCATGTTGACATGCCGGCAACGCATTGCTCAAGCGCGCGGCATAAACGCCAGCATGGCCCGTTTCAGGCCGCCGCGCAACTAGGGATCCACGGTTTGTTTCAGTCGGTAACATCGCCCGCCGGCCACAAAAAAGCCCCCGCTAAGGGGGCCTTTTCGCATCCAGCGGTCAAGCCTTCAGGCGCGCAGGGCGTCTGGGGTCTTGGCAATGGCATGGTCCACCAGCGCGGCATCGCCGTGCGGGGTCAGGGTCTGGCCGAGCACGCGGGCGGCGGCCTGGGTCGCCACATCGATCGCCACCGAGCGCACTTCCTTGAGCGCGGCGGTCTCGGCGGCCTTGATCCGCTCAACCGCCATGTGCTCACGGCGCTGGGCGGCGGCCTCGGCCTCCGCGGCCATGGCGGCTGCCAGGCTCACGGCTTCGATGCGCGCGGTCTCCAGTATCTGCTTGGCGTCCAGGGCGGCCTGGGCCTGCTTGGCCTTGGCGTCGGCGAGCATCGCCTCGGCCTCGGCCTTCAGCTGCGCGGCCTCGGCCAGGGCGGCTTTCACCGCCTCGGTGCGGGCATCGAGCATGGCGCCAATGGCGGCCAGCACCTTGCGCCCGGCGAGGGCGGCGAAAATCGCCACCGCCACGAACACCCAAAAGGTGCCCGTGACCCAAGGCGTGTTTTGGAGGGCTTCATATTCCATGACTTAACCCCCAGAGCGGGCCAGGAGGGCGGCGTCCAGATTGGGCGCGAGCACATCCTCACCCGGCAGGCTGCCGGTAAGTTTCAACAAAATGGCGCCGGCCGCTTCGGCCGCCACCGGCTTTATGGCCGCCAGCGCCGAGGCGCGTGCGGCCTCGATCTGGGTTTCCGCCGCCGCCAGCCTGGCATCGAGCTGGGCGTTGAGCGCCGCGGCGTCGGCGGTGGCCTTGGCCTTGGCTTCCGCCACGGCCCGGGCCACTTCCCCCTGCGCGGCGGCGCGCGCCGCGACCAGCGCGGCATTCAGCTGCGCCACCGCCGTGTCCGCCTCGATCTTGGCCGCGCGGGCGGCGGCCAAATCCTTGGCGATCACGTCCGCGCGGTTCTCGATCACCTTGCCGATCTGGGGCAGGCCCCAGCGCGAGAGCACCAGATAGAGCCCCACCATGATGACCGCCATCCAGCCCACCTGGTCGAGGGTGAGCGGGTTGGAGAAGTCCATCTGCGGCATCGTACCCTCGGCGAGGGCCGCCGAAGGCAGAATGCCGAGCAGGACCGCGGTGGTGAGGCCGCGCATCAGGCGAACAGAATGACCAGCGCGATGACCAGGGCATACAGCGCGACGGCTTCCGTCAGCGCGAAGCCCAGCAGCACGTCGCGGAACATGGCGTCGCGGGCGGCCGGGTTGCGGCCGACGGCCGACACGAACGCGCCAAACAGATTACCAATACCGACACCGGCACCGGCGACGCCGATGGTGGCAAGACCCGCGCCAACGTCCTTGGCGAGCAGAGCGGCAGACTGAGGATCCATGTAACTTTCCTTTCCGTGAAACTTTTATCTCAAGAGGCGAAATTGTCAGTGCATATGCACGGCGTCATGCAGATACAGGCAGGTGAGGATGGCGAACACATAGGCCTGCAACCCGGCCACCAGCAGCTCGAGCGCGGCCAGCGCCACGTTCAGCCCCAGCGGCACCACCGAGGCAAAGGCGCCAAATATGCCAAAAGACGCGGTCAGCAGCAGCATGAAGCCGGCGAACACTTCCCACATCACATGGCCCGCGGTCATGTTGGCGAACAAACGAACCGAGAGCGAGACGGGGCGCGAGAGATAGGAGATGATCTCGATGGGCACGAGCAGCGGCAGCAGCCAGCCCGGCACGCCCGAGGGCACGAAGAAGGTGAAGAACTTGAACCCGTGGGTATAAAACCCGACACCGGTCGAGAACAGAAACACGAACAGCGCCAGCGCCAGCGTCACCGCGATGTGCGAGGTGAAGGCGAAGAAATATGGAAACAGCCCGATCAGGTTGCCGATCAGGATGAAGGCGAAAATGGTGAACACCAGGGGGAAGAAGCGCAAACCCTCCTCACCGATGGTATCGACGCACATATTGCGCACGAATTCGTACAGCAGCTCGACCAGCGCCTGCGCGCGCCCCGGCACCAGCGCGCGGGCCTTGAGCCCGGCCCCGAAGATCAGGGTGATGATCGCGGCCGCGGCCAGCATGGCCTCGTTCGAGTTGGAGAAATCGATGGCCTTGCCAAGCCCGCCCAGTCCAGGGGTCAGGCTGAATTGTTCCAGCGCGTTGATCGTCGGTCCCGCCATCGTTTTTATCCTGCCCCCATTAGCCCATCGCGCGCAGCAAATTGCGCACGCCGGCCACCAATCCCACCGGCACCATGAGGATCATGAACCAAGGCTTGGTGTGGAAGAGCTTGTCCAGCCCCCACCCTATCACCACGGCTATGACCATCGCGGCCACCATTTCAACACCCAACCGCATGGCCAGTTCAATCGCCCGCTGCGCCGAACCGGCCTGTTTCTGGGCCGTCTCGGGGCGTTCGGCCTTGGCCGCCTGTTCGGCAGCTTCCAGCCGCGCCTCAAACGCTGCGTTATCCCGACCGTCTTTCATGCGCCTCGTTCTCCGGCCGAAAGTTACAGCCGGCTGCGTTGCGGCGGTTGCTACCCATCCCCCCCTGGCCTGTCAAGAATAACACCACATTAATCTTCACTTTCAGGTTATGTGTTCCAAAATCATGCAGCTTGCGCGGTTGACGCGGTTACGGACGATTCGCCACTCTATCCCCCGCCACCCCGTAAACGCTTGAGGATCCGCCTTGCCCGTGGAGATGTTGCACGAACTGCCGCTTGACCAGATCCTGCTCGGCGATGCCGGGGCGATGCTGCGCCTGCTGCCCGACAGTTTCGCCGACTGCATCTTCGCCGACCCCCCCTACAACCTCCAGCTGCGCGGCGAGCTGCGCCGCCCGGATGACAGCCTGGTCGACGGCGTCGATGACGACTGGGATAAATTCACCGATTTCAAGGCCTACGACGAATTCTGCCGCGACTGGCTGGGCGAATGCCACCGCATTCTCGCCCCCAACGGCACCATCTGGGTCATCGGCTCATATCACAATATCTTCCGCATCGGCGCCATGATGCAGGATATGGGGTTCTGGATCCTGAACGATGTGGTCTGGCGCAAAACCAACCCCATGCCCAATTTCCGCGGCCGGCGCTTCACCAACGCCCACGAAACCATGATCTGGGCGGCCAAAAGCCCCAAATCGCGCTATAAATTCAATTACCAGGCCATGAAGACGCTGAACGACGACGTGCAGATGCGCTCGGACTGGACCCTGCCCCTCTGCACCGGGGGCGAGCGTCTGCGCAACACCCACGGCCTCAAGCTCCACCCGACCCAAAAGCCCGAATCGCTGCTCCACCGCGTCATCATGGCCGCCACCAGCCCCGGCGACATCGTGGTCGATCCGTTCCTGGGCACCGGCACCACGGCGGCGGTGGCCAAGCGCCTGCACCGCCATTTCATCGGCATCGAGCGCCACCCCGCCTATGTCGAAGCCGCCTGGGGCCGTCTGGCCGCCGAGGCTCCGGCCCCCAAATCCGCCGTCATCGCCCCGCCCACCGGGCGCGATGCCCCGCGCGTGGCCTTCGGCTCGTTCGTCGAGCGCGGCATCCTCAAGCCCGGCACCCTGCTCATGGACAAGCAGCGCCGCTTCGGCGCCGAAATCACCGCCGAGGGTGGTCTGGTCTCGGGCCCGCATCGCGGCTCCATCCACCAGGTGGGCGCGGCCGTGCAAAACGCCCCCAGCTGCAATGGCTGGACCTTCTGGCACTTCGAACGCGACGGCCAGCTTCTGCCCATCGATCAGCTGCGCAAGGAAAACACCGGCGACTAGAGCGGGTGCGTCATAACGCATCCCGCTTTAGTTATATTTTAACGATCAATTTCATTGGTTTAGCTTACGTCTGTCGACTCAATCTAAACCAATATTGATCTAGTCGGCAGCCCCCGCATCCAGCAGCCCCAGCCGCCGCTTCAGCCCCTTGCTGTGCGGCCCGGCCACATCGGCGAGCTTGTATTTATCCAGCACCCCCAGCATCGCCTGGGCGGCTTCCTCGCAAATATGCTGCAACCGGCACATACCGGCGATGGCGCAAAACTGCCCGGCCTGGCACTCCACCAGCGCCAGTTCCGGCTCCAGCGCGCGCACCACCTGGCCCAACCCAATCTCGCTGGCCGGGCGGGCCAGCCGGAGTCCGCCGCCCCGTCCGCGCAGCGTCTCCACCAGCCCGGCCTGGCCGAGCCTGTGCACCACCTTGGTCATGTGGCTTTCCGAAATCTCATAAGCCGCGGCGATTTCGGCGATCACCCCCAGCCGTTCGGGCTCCAGCGCCAGATAAACCAGTGTCCGCAAGCCATAATCGGTAAAGCGCGTCAGATGCATCATAGCCCCATAGCCCGAACGCCCTCCCGCCTCAACTCTGCACGCGCTCGGCGAAAAACTGCCGTTCCGGCACACCGGCGGCCAGGGCCGCGGCGGCCACCGTGTCCAGCATCCTGGGCGGCCCGCACACATAAATATCGGGCATGGTCCCGCCTTGGGCCAGCACCGCGCTCAGCGCCTCGGCCGCGTTGCCGCTAAACCCGCTCCAGCCTGCCTCGGGGCGCCACACGGCATGGGTTACCTCCAGCTGGGGCAACGCCGCCTTCACCGCCGCCAGTATTTCGGGCGGCAAAAACTCCGCCTCGCGGTTGGCGCCGTAAATCAGGTGCACTTGGGTCGCGTCGCCAAACTCGGCCATGTGGCGCAGCAGCGACAAAATCGGCGCCACCCCGCAACCGCCCGCCACCAGCACGCGCGGCCGGGGGCTCGCCTCATCGAGGGCGAAATGCCCCATCGGGCCGCGCAGCTCCAGCACCTGGCCCACGCGCGCCTCGGCCCCCAGCCAGCCCGAAAACCGCCCCCCCGGCACCAGCCGGATGATAAATTCCAGCCGCCCATCCCAGTTGGGCAGATTGGCCAGCGAGTAGGCGCGCCGCACCTCCGTCCCTGGCAGCCGCATCTCAAAAAACTGCCCCGGCACAAAATCAGCCGCCGCGCCATGGGTGTCGTCCGCTTCCAGTTGCAGCGTCACCGCCAGCGCGCCCGCGCCCGCCGGGGCCAGTTCCGCGATCACCGCCCGGCGCTCGGGCACCCGGTGCCGGCCAATCTGCTCATCGCGCACCTCCACCTCCACCTCCAGGTCGGACAGCGCCAGACAGCGGCACAGCAGCACCCCGCCCTCTCCCTTGGGCAACGCGCCATCCGCGCAAGCGCCCATCTCATAAGCGCCCCCGGTCACATGCGCGCCACACATGCCGCAACTCCCCTCGCGGCACATCGAAGGCAAATAAAGCCCCGCCTCCTCGGCCGCCGCCAACACGGTCTGCCCCTCGGCGCAAGCCACCCCCAGCCGCACCCCATCGCGCGTCACAATCGTCACATCCATGTGTCTTGTCCTTGTGGTTAGCGGCCGTCCGGGGGGCGCTGTTCCCCCCGAACCCCCGCCAGGGTCCGCGCCCTGGACCTCACTCATTTGGCTCTTGGCAGAGGGGGCTGGGGGAACAGCGTCCCCCCAGCATGGCCTCTAACCGCGAGATCAAGCCGCGCGGGTAAGGGCGGCCTGGATGTCGGCCTTAGCCTCGGTCACCGGCTGGATGCCGAATTTCTCCACCAGCACGCCCAGCAGGTTCGGCGTGAGGAAGGCGGGGAGCGAGGGCCCGAGGCGGATATTGCGCACGCCCAGCGCGAGCAGGGTGAGCAGCACGGCGGCGGCTTTCTGTTCGAACCAGGAGATGACCAGCGTCAGCGGCAGCTCGTTCACGCCGCAATTAAAGGCGCTGGCGAGGGCGAGAGCGATCTGGATGGCCGAGTAGGTATCGTTGCACTGCCCGACATCGAGCAGCCGCGGCAACCCGCCGATGGTGCCGAACTCATGGGTATTGAAGCGGTATTTGCCGCAGCCCAGGGTCAGCACCACGGTATCTTGCGGCGCGTTATCGGCGAAATCGGTGTAGTAATTACGCCCCGGCGCCGCGCCGTCGCACCCGCCGATGAGGAAGAAATGCTTGACCGCGCCGCTCTTCACGGCCTCCACCACCGTACCGGCCACGCCGAGCACGGTATCGCGCGCGAACCCGATGAGAATCTGCTTCTCGGGCGCGGTGGCGGCAAAGCCCGGGGTCGCCTTGGCGGCCTGCACCAGCACGCCCAGATCATCATGGCTCAGATGGCGCAGCCCCGGCCAGCCCACCGGGCCCATGGTGAAGATGCGGTTGCGGTAGCTGGGCTGGGGCTCGATCAGGCAGTTCGAGGTCATCACGATCGGGCCGGGGAAGGCGGCGAATTCGATCTGCTGGTTCTGCCAGGCGCTGCCGTAATTGCCCACCAGGTGCGGATAGGCGTGCAGGTTGGGGTAGGCGTGGGCGGGCAGCACCTCGCCATGGGTATAGACATTGATCCCCTGGTCCTTGGTGGCTTCCAAAATGGCGCGCAGATCGCCAAAATCATGGCCCGAGACCAGAATGCACTTGCCCGCGACCGGGGTGATGCGCACGGCGGTCGGGGTGGGGGTGCCGAAATTACCGGTATTGGCGGCGTCGAGCGTCTCCATCACGGTATAGTTCAGCGTGCCCAGCTCCAGCGCCTGGCCCAGCAGCGCCTCGATGTCGGTGGGGTTGCCGGCCAGGAAGTCCAGCGCCTTGGCGACACCGGCGTAAATTTCCTCGCGCTCCTCGCCCAGCACCTCGGCATGGTGGGCATAGGCCGCCACGCCCTTGAGCCCGTAGAGAATCAGCGCCCGCAGCCCGATGACATCCTCGCCCACCGTCTCGACGCCCGCGCGCACCGAAGCCACCGGCGCCTGCGCCAGCAAGCCGTTCAGATCGCCGGCCGGCTGGTACTGCGCGACGGCGCCCAGCATGGCGGGCACCTTGCCGGCGGCGACCGCCCCCACCTCATAAGCCTTGGCCACCCGGTCACGGATGGTCGCGGCTTGCGCGATCATGTCGGTGAAGCGCGCGCGGTTGAAATTCACGTTGGTGAGCGTGGTGAACAGCGCATACAGCGTAAACCGGTCGGCCGCCGCATCGGGCTTGCCGAGCTTGTGCAGGCGGTGCGTGTACTGGCCGATGCCCTTGAGCTCATAAACCAGCAGATCCTGCAGATCGGCGGTCACCTCATCCTTGCCGCACACGCCCTTGGCGCCGGCGCACCCGGCGGTGGCCCCATCGCGCGACGTCTGTTCACACTGAAAGCAAAACATACTGATCTGGCTCCATCTCGTTGAGGGTTACCTCATGGCGGGGTTGTTACCTCTCTCCGCCGCCTTAAGATGCCAGCCAGATGAACCTTTCAGATTTTCCAATCCTTGATTCAGATCAAAAGATGAATTTTTTGTATTCCTTTTTCACACGCCCTCTGCGAGCCCCCCCGGCCTGTCTCCCGCCGCTCACCAACACCCGCCTGCTCAAGCCCTTCCCCCTGCGCCCAAAATTTGCCACATTCCGCCCGCCATGCGCCTGCACGCCTCCTGTGCCGCCTCCCCCCACGGAGACGGCACCAACGCCCTCCTCCTGCTCGGCCCCTCGGGCGCGGGCAAATCCGATCTGCTGCTCCGCCTGATCGAGCGCGGCTTCACCCTGGTCGCCGACGATCAGGTGCTCATCGAAGACGGCCAGGCCCGCCCGCCCGAAGCCCTGGCCGGCCTGCTTGAAGTGCGCGGCCTCGGGCTGTTCCGCCTGCCGTTCCGCGCGCCCGCGCGGCTGCGCCTGGTCATCGAACTGAGCACCACCCCGGCGCCGCGCCTGCCCGCGCCCCGCCAGCACGAGGCGCTCGGCCTGCCGCTCATCAGCCTCGAGGCCCGCCATCCCTCGGCCACCGCCCGCGCCGCCCTGGCGCTCGCGGCCGCCTGCGGGCACACGGCCATGCTCAGCGGCGCCTTCGCCCCATGAGCCAGCCCCCCGAACCGGCCGCGCCCCTGCCGGTGGTGCTGGTCACCGGGCTCTCGGGCGCGGGCAAGCTCTCCATCCTGCGCCTGCTCGAGGATCTCGGCTTCGAAACGGTCGACAACCCGCCCTTGCCCGCGCTCGAGGCCCTGGCGGCGCGCGCCGAGCAGCCGCTCGCCATCGGGGTCGATGCCCGCTCGCGCGGCTTCTCGGCCGAATCGGTGCTCAACGCCCTGGCCTGGCTGCGCACCCGCCGGCACCTCAAGCCCGCCCTGCTCTACGCCACCGCCGCCGACGACGTGCTGCTCCGCCGCTATTCCGAGACCCGCCGCCGCCACCCGCTGGCGCAAAACGCCCCGGTCTCCGAGGGCATCGCCCTCGAGCGCGCCCTCACCGCGCCGCTCGCCGAAGCGGCCGACTGGCTGGTCGACACCTCCGCCACCCCCCTGCCCCAGCTCCGCGCCCAGATCGAGAGCCTGTTCGCCACCCACGCGCCGGGTCTCTCCCTCACCCTCATGTCTTTTTCCTACGCCAACGGCCTGCCCCCCGGCGCCGACCTGGTGTTCGATGCCCGTTTCTTAAAAAACCCTCATTACGATCCCAGCCTCCGCCCGCTCTCCGGGCTGGACGCGCCGGTCGGCAATTATATCGAACAAGACCCTGATTTTGAAACATACTTAAGCAAAATCAAGGATCTTCTCGATTTTTTGCTGCCAAGGTTCGTGCAGGAAGGTAAAAAATATGCGACAATATGTGTCGGATGTACCGGCGGACAACATAGATCAGTCTACATGATTGAAAAATTAAACACTTATCTAACCCAACGCGGCTGGCGCGCCGGCGTCACCCATCGCGAGGCGGCAAAATTCGCCCGCGCCGCCGCCCTGCCCGCGCAACCCGTGAAAGAATGAGTTCCACTCTATGATCGGCATGGTTCTCGTTACCCATGGGGCGCTGGCGGTGGCCTTGCGCGATGCTGTCGAGCATGTCGTCGGCAAGCAAAAAAACTTCGCCACCGTCTGCATCGAATCGGACGCCGAATTCGAGAGCCAGCGCGCCGAGATCGGCCAGCGCATCCACGATGTCGACACGGGCGACGGCGTCATCCTCCTCACCGACATGTTCGGCGGCACGCCCTCCAACCTGGCCATGTCGCTGGCCAACCAGCCGGGTGTCGAGATCATCGGCGGCGTCAATTTGCCCATGCTGGTCAAGCTCACCAAGATCCGCGGCAACGAGACCTTGACCGAAGCGGTCGCCCATGCCGAGGCGGCGGGGCGCAAATATATCTGCAACGGCCACGAGTTGCAGGCCCCCTGCCGGGCCGCCGAATGATGGAATCCGCCACCGTCTCCGCCGATATCGGCATCGTCAACCGCCGCGGGCTGCACGCGCGCGCGGCGGCCAAGCTGGTCACGCTGGCCGAGCAATTCTCCGCCAATGTCGAGGTTTCCAAGGACGGCCAGTCCGTCTCCGCGCGCTCCATCATGGGGCTGATGATGCTGGGCGCCGGCATCGGCAGCTCCGTGCGCCTCTCCGCCGACGGGTTCGATGCGAAAGAGGCGCTCGATGCCATAGCCGCGCTCATCGAGGCCGGCTTCCATGAAAGCGATTAAGGGCAGGGAGCAGCGTTTCACCGGCCATCCGGTTTCGCCGGGCATCGGCATCGGCCCCGTGCACGAGGCCACCGAGCCGCCCCTCGCCATCACCGCCCGCGCGCTCGATGAGGACGACATCGCCCCCGAGCTCGAGCGGCTGGACGAAGCCCTCACCCGCTCGCGCCACCAGCTGCAAAAGCTCAAAAACCGTCTGGCCCAGCTGCCCGAGGATTCGCAGGCCGAAATCGCCCCGCTGATGGATGTGTATCTGCACATGCTCGGCCCCTCGCGCCTGCTGCGGGGGGTGAGGGCGCGCATCGAAACCAGCCGCCTGTGCGCCGAGGCCGCGATGCAGGCCGAAGCCGAAACCCAGGCCGAGGCCATCCTGGCCCTGCCCGGCCCCGACCGCGCGGGCAAGCAGCGCCGGGCCGATGAGGTGCGCGAGCTGGCCCGGCGCGTGGTGCGCAACCTCACCCGCCAGCCTTTCCGCTCCTTCGCCAGCCTGCCGCAGGGCGCCGTGCTGGCCGCCGAAAGCCTGCGCCCGGCCGATGCCGCGCTCATCCAGCCCGCCCAGATCGCCGGCGTCATCACCGCCGAGGGCGGCATCGAGGGGCATAGCGCGGTCATGCTGCGCGCGCTCGGCCTGCCCGCCGTGCTCGGCGCCGCGGGCGTGCTGGAAGCCGCCGCGCCCGGCGCGCTGGCCATTCTGGATGGCGATTCGGGCGAGATCATCCTCAACCCCACCCGCGCCAGCCTCGATGCCGCGCGCGCCCGCCTGGCCGAGCAGGCCAAGGCCCGGCGCGCCTTGTCGCGCCTGTCGCGCCTGCCCGCCGAAACGCGCGACGGCACGCATGTCGAGCTGCAAGCCAATCTCGAACTCCCCTTCGAGCTGGCCATGATCGCCCGCTCGGGCGCGCATGGCATCGGGCTGCTGCGCTCCGAGTTCATGTTCATGAACCGCCCGGAAGCCCCGGACGAAGACACCCAAACCCGGATCTACCGCGACATCGTCGAAGCCATGGACGGCGACCCGGTGACCATCCGCGTGCTCGATTGGGGCTCCGACAAGGAGGTCGAGGCGCTCTCACAATATCTCCCCGCCACGCCCGAGACCAACCCCGCGCTCGGCCTGCGCGGCATCCGGCTGTTGTTGCGCCACCCCCACCTGCTCGAAACCCAGCTCGCCGCCATCCTGCGCGCCGCCGCCTTTGGCCCCGTGCGCATCATGCTGCCCATGGTTTCCGTGGCCGCCGAGATCACCGAAACCCGCGAGATCCTGAAAAAACTCTGGCGCCGGCTCAAGCGCCGGGGCGGCATCGCCCTGCCCGATGAGCTGCCCCCGCTGGGCATCATGGTCGAGACCCCGGCGGCGGCGCTGGCCGCCCCCGTGCTGGCCCGCCACGCCGATTTTTTCGCCATCGGCACCAACGACCTCACCATGTACACCCTGGCCGCCGACCGTGGCATGCCCCTCAGCGCCCAGCTTTACGACCCGCTGGAGCCCGCCGTGCTGCGCCTCATCCACATGACCGCGAGCTTTGCCGGCACCGCCGGCATTCCGGTGTCGCTCTGCGGCGAGCTGGCCTCGCGCCCGCGGGTCTCGGCCTTGCTGCTGGGCCTGGGCGTGCGGCAATTCTCCATGCACGGCAACGCCATTCCGCGCGTCAAACAAGCCATCCGCGCCACCACCCTGCCAGCCTGCCAGGCCCTGGCCGAGCGCGCGCTCGGCGCCGAGAGCGCCGAGCAGGTCCGCGCGCTGCTCGAAGGCGAATAGGTGCGAGACCCCACCTCTTTTTTGAAAAAAAGCGGCCAAAAAACTTGTGGGACGTAACGGATTTTGTTTCTTAACCGTTATTTCCCTGCCCTGAGCGCCGCGCGGTAAAGGGCGAGCCGGGGGCTTAAGCCTGCGCCGCCGAAGCCCCCGCCGCCCAGCCGCTCGCCCAGGCCCACTGAAAATTATACCCGCCCAGCCAGCCGGTCACATCCACCGCCTCGCCGATGACATAAAGCCCCGGCACGGTTTTCGCCTGGCAATCCTTCGAGGCAAGATCCGCCGTGCTCACCCCGCCCGCGGTGACCTCGGCCTTGACGAAGCCTTCGGTGCCGGTGGCGGTGAGGGGGCAGCGATTCAGCCCCTCGCCCAGGGCGATGAGGTGCCGGTCGGGAATGTCGGCGAGGTTGCGCTCATCGCCGGCGGCGAAATGCGCGGCGAGCCGGGCGGGCAGATGCGCCGAGAGGGCGGTTTTAAGGCCGATGCGCGCGCGCGCCCGCTTGAGCGCGGGCAAATGCTCAAAAAACCGCACATCCGGGCAGAAATCCACGCAAAACCACAATTTTTCGGGGGGAAGCGTGGCGCTTTGTGGTTTTATGTGGGTTTTGGCGGTCAAATAAGAGGAAATCTGCAACACCGCCGGACCCGAGAGGCCGCGATGGGTGAACAGCACCGCCTCATCGAAACTCACCTTGCCCGCGCTCACCCGGGCGGGCACCGAAAGCCCGGCGAGCGGGCTCATCCAGGCGAGCTCCTGGGGGGCGAAGGTCAGCGGCACCAGGGCCGGCACCGGCGCCACCACGCCAAGTCCAAATTTTTTGGCCAGCGCATAGGCAAACCCCGTGGCGCCGAGCTTGGGGATCGACAGCCCGCCAGTGGCGATGACCAGCCGGGGGGCGCGGATCTCACCCTGGCTGGTGCGCAGGCAAAACCCGCCATCATGGGAAACATCCTGTATTTCGCAGGATAGTTTCAGCACGGCCGGGCTCATGCGGGCGAGCAGCAGGCGCAATATCTGCTCAGAGGGGCCATCGCAAAACAACTGGCCCAAGGTTTTTTCGTGGTAAGAGATGCCCTGCCCTTCGACGAGTTTGATGAAATCGGCGGGTTTGAACTGGGCCAGGGCGGATTTGGCGAAATGCGGGTTGGCCGAGAGGAAATTCTTGGCCGTGACCTCTAAATTGGTGAAATTGCAGCGCCCGCCGCCGGAAATCAAAATTTTCCGGCCCGGCTCTGCGCCATGCTCGAGCACGCAGACGCGCTTGCCCCGTTGCGCGGCGGTGCCGGCGCAAAACAGCCCCGCCGCCCCCGCGCCGATCACCACCAGATCATAAGTCTCAGCCATGGCCGCTCTTAGGCCGCTCCTGGGCCATTTGCAAAAACCGCCGCACCAGGGGCGAGGAATCGGCCCGCCTGGCGCCCAGCACCAGGCCGGAATTGAGCGCCACATCGGCCACCCGCCGCAGCACCACCCCTTGCAGGTGCAAGGCGCCGGCGCTCTCGGGCACCAGCCCGGCGCCAAGCCCGGCGGCGACGGAGGTGAGCACGGTGAGAAAATCGCGCACGGGGGGCTGGATTTCGGGGGCGAAGCCACCAGCCTCGCCCAGCGCCTGGAGGCGGGCGAGAAACCCGGCCTCCTCGCCGAAATGGGGCAGGATGAAGCGGGCGCCGGCCAGATCGGCGGCGTGGAGTTCGGGCTGGGCGGCGCGCGGGTCGGTGTCGGGCAGGGCGATTTGCAAAGTGTCTTGCTGCAAGGGCTGGACCTTGAGCGCCGTGGGATAGGCGGGGCGGGTGCGGAAAATGCCGAGATCGAGCCGCCCGGCGGCCAGCTCCTCGATCTGGCGGGGGGTTTCGAGCTCTTGCAGATGCACCTCGACCTTGGGCGCCCGGGTGAGGAAGCGCCGCACCAGAGACGCCGCCACGCCGCCCCAGGCGGCGGAGGCGACATAGCCGATTTCGAGCCGCCCCACCTCGCCGCGGGCCGAGCGTTTGGCCAGGGCCTCGCCCCGCTCGGCCTGGCGCAAAATGGCCCGGGCCTCGGGCAAAAACAGCGCGCCGGTGGCGGTGAGGGTGACCTGGGAGCGCTTGGCGCGGTCGAATAATTTGCCGCCGAGGGAAGCCTCGAGCGCCGCGATCTGGCGCGAGACGGCGGGCTGGGTGAGGCCCAGCCGGTCGGCCGCGCGGGCGAAATGCAGCTCATCGGCGAGGGTTTCGAAGACCCTTAACTGGGCGAGTTCCATGGGGGCGGTTTAATACAAAAATGGTATTAAAATCGAGTTTTAATTCTCTTGAATGAAAGAGGCCGCCGCGCGAGAACAGGCGCGGTTGCAGATATGAGAGGGAACACGCCATGGGCGCCAAGGGTAAACTCGCCAATTTCGACTGGATGGATGCGCTGAACCTGGAGACCGCGCTGACCGAGGAGGAGCGCGCGATCAGGGATGCCGCCCGCGCTTATGCCCAGGACAAGCTCCAGCCCCGCGCCATCGAGGCGTTTCGCGATGAGCATTTCGACCGCGAGATCATGAACGAGCTGGGCGAGCTGGGGCTGCTGGGGCCGACCATTTCGACCCATGGCTGCGCCGATGTTTCCTATGTGGCCTATGGGCTGATCGCCCGTGAGATCGAGCGGGTGGATTCGGGCTATCGCTCGGCGTTTTCGGTGCAGTCCAGCCTGGTGATGTATCCGATTTACGCGTTCGGCTCGGAGGCGATGAAGGACAAGTACCTGCCCAAGCTGCGCACGGGTGAGTTTGTGGGCTGTTTTGGCCTGACCGAGCCCGATGCCGGCTCGGACCCTGGCTCGATGCGCGCGCGCGCCCGCAAGGTTGATGGCGGGTATCTGCTTTCGGGTTCGAAGACCTGGATTTCCAATTCGCCGATCGCCGATGTGTTCGTGGTGTGGGCCAAGGATGATGCCGGCGATATTCGCGGGTTTGTCATTGAGAAGGGCGCCAAGGGGCTGCATGCGCCCAAGATCGAGGGCAAGATTTCGCTCCGCGCCTCGATCACCGGCATGATCATGATGGATGAGGTGTTTGTGCCCGATGAGGCGATGCTGAACGTGAAGGGCCTGCGCGGGCCGTTCTCGTGCCTCAATAATGCCCGTTACGGCATTGCCTGGGGCGTGCTGGGGGCGGCGGAGTTTTGCATGTTCACGGCGCGCGATTATTGCCTCAACCGCAAGATGTTTGGCCGCCCGCTGGCCGGCACGCAGCTGATTCAGAAGAAGCTGGCCGACATGCAGACCGAGATCACGCTGGGGCTGCATGGCGTGTTGCGGCTGGGCCGGCTGCTTGATGAGGGCCAGGCGGCGCCGGAGATGATTTCACTGCTCAAGCGCAATAACTGCGGCAAGGCGCTCGATATTGCCCGCCAGGCGCGCGACATGCTGGGCGGCAACGGCATTTCGGAGGAGTATCAGGTTATCCGCCACATGGTGAATCTGGAGACGGTGAACACTTATGAGGGCGCGCATGACGTGCATGCGCTGATTTTGGGCCGCTCGATCACCGGTCTGGCGGCGTTTTAAGAATGGGGCCGCTCGCGGGCATCAAGGTGCTCGACCTCAGCCGGGTGCTGGCGGGGCCTTGGGCATCGCAGATTTTCGCCGATCTTGGCGCCGAGGTGGTCAAGATCGAGCGTCCGGGTGCGGGGGACGATACCCGCGCCTGGGGGCCGCCTTTCGCCGAGAATGGGTTGAGCGCGTATTTTTGCGCGGCCAACCGGGGCAAGAAATCGGTGACGGTGGATATGGCGGCGCCCGAGGGGCTCGCCATCATCCGCCGGCTGGCCGAGGAGGCCGATGTGGTGCTGGAGAATTTCAAGGTGGGCGGCTTGAAGAAGCTGGGCCTTGATCATGAGAGCCTGAGGGCGCTCAATCCGCGGCTGGTTTATTGCTCGATCACCGGGTTTGGCCAGACCGGGCCTTATGCGCCAAGGGCTGGCTATGATTTTCTCATGCAGGGCATGGGCGGGTTGATGAGCGTGACGGGCGTGCCCGAGGGCGAGCCGATGAAGGCCGGCGTGGCGGTGGTGGATGTGTTCACCGGGCTTTATGCCTCGACCGCGGTGCTGGCGGCGCTGGTGGAGCGGGGCAAGAGCGGGGTTGGGCAATATATCGATCTGGCGCTGTTCGATGTGCAGATCGCCACCATGGCGAATCAGATTTCATCTTATCTGATTTCGGGCGAGCAGCCGAAGCGGCTGGGCAATGCGCATCCCTCGATCGTGCCTTATCAGGTGTTCGAGACCCAGGACGGGCATTTGATTTTGGCGGTGGGCAATGACGAGCAATTCGCCAAATTCTGCCGTTTGGCCGGGCGGGCGGAGCTGGCCGTGGATGTGAGGTTTGCCAAGAACCCCGACCGGGTGCGCAACCGGGCCGAGCTGGTGCCGGTCCTCGAGGAGATTTTGCGCCTGCGCACGACCAGGGCGTGGTGCGAGGGGCTGGAGGAGACCGGCGTGCCGGGCGGGCCGATCAATTCGTTTGCCGACCTGGATGATGACCGCCAGGTGCGCGCGCGGGGGATTTTCAATGATCTGGGCGGGGGCGTGCGGGCGGTGGCCAACCCGATGCGCTTTGAGCGCACGCCGGTGGACGACCGGCGCCAGCCGCCGCAACTGGGCGCGGACACGGACGCGGTGCTGGAAGCGCTGGGGATTTCGCCCGACGAACTCACCGCCTTGCGGCACAAGGGCGTGGTGTGAGGCTGGTGGGGGCCGCGCCCCAAATTTCAAAAATTTTAGGGGTGTGGGGGATTTTTTAAAATCCCCCACGTTCTTTTTGTCTTTCTTTTTATCTCTTTATCTTTTTATTTTTTTATCTTTTTACCCACTCCCCTGTCGCCATCCCTTGGCGCGGCTGATGGCCGCTGAGAAGCGTTCATGCCAGCCTGAGGCTGGCAGGGACGGCGCGATGGCGCGGGTGGTGCCGGGGCGCTGGAGGGGCGTGGGGGAAGCGAGCGCGGCGCAGCCGAAGGCGGTCAATTCGTCAAATTCCGGCACGGCCAGTTCGCGCCCGAGGGCCGAGGCCAGGACGCGCAGGAAATAGGGCGAGCGGGTCAGCCCGCCATCGACCGAGATTTGGCCGTGGAGGGGGATTTTTGCGTGCATGGCCGAAATGACTTCGGCGGTGCGCAACGCGATGCCCTCCAAGAGCGCTTGCAGCAGGTCTTGCCTGGTGGTGCCGGCATCCATGCCGAGCCAGAGGGCGGCGCCCGCGCGGTCCCAGTGGGGGCAGGCCAAACCGGAGAGCGCCGGGACAAAGACCAGACCACGGGTGATGGCGGGGGGAGCGGCAAAATCGGCCAGCTCATCGAGGCTGTGCAGGATGCCGAGGCGCTCGGCCCATTCGATGGCGGCGCCGGCATCGTAGACCCCGCCATCGAGCGCGAAAACGGTTTGGCCGTTTTGCGCCCAGGCGATGGTGGGCAGCAGCCCTTGCTGGGGGGCGCGGATGATCTCGGCGCCCGTGACGGCCAAGGCGAAGGCGCCGGTGCCGAAGGTGATTTTGGCATCGCCCGCGCGGCGGCAGCCATGGCCGTAGAGGGCGGCTTGCTGATCGACCATGGAGGCGGTGAGCGGGGTTTGGTTGATTTCGCCAAAGGGCCCGACGGTGTCGCGGATTGCGGGCAGGCAGTCGCGCGGCACGCCGAACAGGGCGCAGAGCGTGTCATCCCATTGGCGGGTTTCGAGGTTCATCAGGCTGGTGCGGGACGCGGTGGTGACATCGGTGGCGAAGTGGCCGGTGAGGCGGTGGAGAAAAAACGCATCCGTGGTGCCGAGGCAGAGGCGGTTGGCGCGGCGGGCCTCGCGGGCTTCGGGGAGGTTTTGCAAAATCCAGGCGAGCTTGCCCGCCGAGAAATAGGCATCCAGCGGCAGGCCGGCGCGCGCCAGGGTCTCGGCCTCGGCGCCCTGGGCTTTGAGGCGCAGCAGCTCGGGCGTGGTGCGGTTATCCTGCCAGACGATGACGGGCGAGAGGGGCTGGAGGGTTTTGGCATCCCAGGCGAGGCAGGATTCGCCCTGATTGGCGAGGCCGAGCGCCGCGATGGGACCGGCCGCCTCCAGGCAGGCGCGGATATTGGCCAGCAATTCCTCGGGGTCATGCTCGACCCAGCCGGGCTTTGGGTGGAACTGGGCATGGCGGACGGCATGGCGGATGGCCGCCCCGCCGCCGGGCTCGGCCACCAGAACGCGGGTGCTGGTGGTGCCCTGGTCGATGGCGGCCACGCTCATTGGGCGACCTCGATGGTGAGATGCTGGGTGCCGGGCGGCAGGCGCAGATCGTCAAGCTCGAGCAGCACGCGGCGCTCGGGGGCGGAAATGACCGGGCGGCGGAGCAGTACGGATGAGCCGGCGCGGACATGGAGCTGGCCGAGCGCGGGCTCGGTGAGGCGAAGCTGGAGCGTGGCGCGCAGGGGCGATACGCGGGCCAAACGCTGGGGCACGACATAGGCGATGCCCTCGCCGGGCGTGAGGGACAGCTCATCACCCGGGGCGGGCAGGCCGCCTTGCAGATCGTCGGCCATGTGGTGGCCGATGCGCTGCCCCTCGAAGAAACACCAGCCGGCGGTCTCGATGGCGCGGAGCTGGTTGCCGGCGGCGAAATAGGCGGGGTCGGAGGTGCGGCCATATTGGTCGATGGCGGGGCCGGTGGTGGCGGGGTCTAGCGCCAGGTGGCTCATGCGGGCCAGGGTCGATTCGGGGGCGAAGCGGCCGGTGAGGAGCACGCCATCGCAGGCGAGCTCGCTGCCGTTTTGCAGGGTGACGGAGGTGACGCGGGGGAAGCCGTTGATGCTGGCGAGCGGGGCGTTGAACCGCACGGGCAGGCCAAGCAGGCGGGGAAACAGCGAAAACGGCCAGCGCGCCACCGGGGCGGGGCCGGATTCCAGCATCGCCACGGGGTGGATGCCGTGGCGGCGCAGCGTGAGCAGGGCCGAGAGGCTGACCAGCTCGGTGCCAACCACCACCGGGCGGGTGAAGGGCGGCGCCTTGTGCTCGAGATAACAATAGGCCTGGAGCGCGCCGGTGTTGAGCACACCGAGCGGGCGCTCGCCGCCGATGAGGCGCGCCGCGCGCGGGGCCTCGCGCGCGCCGGTGGCGATGAGCACGCGCCGGGCCGAGAGGGTGCGCGGGCCGGCGGGCGTGGCGATGGTGAGCGTGCCGCCCGGCTGGAGGGACAGCACCGAATGGCGGGGCAGCAGGGTGATGTTGGCCTCGAACGCGGCGCGGGCGAGGCGTTTGGCGTAGGCGGGGCCGGTGAGCAGGCGGTGAAATTCACGCACCCCGAAAGGCGGATGGCCGCAATGGCGGGGCGTGCCGCCGGGCTCGGTTTCGCGCTCGAGCAGGGCGATGGCACGGATGCCGCGGGATTTGAGGGCGAGCGCGGCGCCGATGCCGGCCGGGCCGGCGCCGATGATCAGCGCGTCGTGGAGGTCCTCAGGGGGCATGGGGCGTCTCCAGCGGTGGGTCGAGCCGGCCGGCGGTGAGGGCGGCCAGATGCGCCAGGCAGTAAAAACCCTGGCAGCGGCCCATGGTGGCGCGCGTGCGGCGCTTGAGGCCGCCAAGGTCGGTGGCGGGGAGCGGGCCGGTGAGCGCGGCCTCGATCTCGCGTTGGGTGACCAGCTCGCAATGGCAGATGATTTCGCCGTAGCCGGGCTGGTGATGGTCACGGGGGAGGTGCTCGGCCAGTTTGGGCGCTTGCGGCCAGGGCGGCGCGGCGATGGGCGTGTGGGGTGTTTGGTAGAGGCTGGCGGCGTGCTGGGCGAGGCCGAGCGCGGCGGTGAGGCCGGTGGAGCGGATGCCGTTGAGGCCGATATAGTGGCGCGCGGGCTCGTGGCGGAGGCGGTATTCCTTGCGCTCGGTGGCGGGGCGGATGCCGGCATAGAGGGCGGTGACGGGCATGTGCGCGAGGGCGGGAATGAGCGCGTGGGCGCGGGCGATGAGGGCCTGGAGGCTGGCTTGGTCGGTGCCGGCGTTGGTGCGGCTGTCTTGTTCGTCGGCGGTGGGGCCGACCAGGAGATTGCCGAAAATGGTGGGGGTGAGGACGATGCCCTTGGTGCGCTCGAGCGGCACGGGCAGCAAGATGGTGGAGAGCAGCTTGGCGGCCGCTTTGTCGAACACCACGAACTGGCCCTTGCGGGGGTGGATGGTGAAGCTGGTCTCGCCCAGCGCCAGGGTTTCGAGATGGTCTCCGAACAGGCCGGCGGCGTTGATGAGGGTGGTGGCGCGGAACGGGCCGGTGGTGGTTTCGAGCTGCCAGGCCGCGCCGTCGAAGCGGGCGGCGGTGACTTGGGTGCGCCGGTGGACCGTGGCGCCGAGAGCCTGCGCCTGGAGCACATAGGCCAGCGGGGCGGACCAGGGGTCGATGAGATGCTCGCCCGGCACCAAAAGCCCCGCCTTGACGTGGGGGCTGAGGGTGGGGACGCGGGCGAGGAGGGCGGCGCGGTCGAGCAAGGCGACATCGGTGACGCCGTTGGCGTTCGCCTGGGCGGCGATGGCGGGGAGCTTGGCTTGTTCGTCGTCGCTCCAGGCGGCGACGATGGCGCCGGTTTCGAGCAGGGGCAGGCCGAAATGTTCGCGGATCTCGAGATATTCGGCGCGGCCGGCCTGCATGCAGGCAAGCTCCAGGCTGGCGGCGGGGGCGTCGAACCCGGTGTGGAGGATGGCGCTGTTGCCCTTGGAGGCGCCGGACAGAATGTCGGGGCCTTGTTCGAGGAGCACGACCCGCGCGCCCATGAGCGCTAAACGCCGCGCCACCGCGCAGCCCACCACACCGGCCCCGACCACCGCGATATCGAACATGGCGGTGAAGGTGGCCCGGCGGATGGGGGCTGTCAAATGCTTTGCGCGCTGGTGCGCGGCGGCGCGGGGTGGCGTATGATGCGCGGGCGGTGGGCTGGCCGCGCCGCGCCGATGGAGAAAACCCGCGGATGACACCGGCCGATAACCAGGAGAGGCACCATGGCACAGGGAATTCATGAGGTGGTGGGGGTGTTTGACGACCCGGAGGCGCTGGAGCGCGCGGTGTTCACGCTCGAAACAAGGGGCTTTGACCGCGCGGCGTTTTCGGTGCTGGCCTCGGAGCAGACGGTGGAAAAGACGCTGGGCCACCGCTACCGGCAGGTGAGCGAGATGGAAGATGACCCGGACGCGCCGCGCGAGACGTTTTTTGGCCATGTCTCGCGGCTGGAGGCGGAGCTGTTTCCCGCCCCCGTGCTGGCGGGGCTTGGCTGGCTGGCGCTGGCGGGCATGGGCACGGGGATTGCGGCGGTGATTGCCGCGGGGGCTGGCGGGCTGATCGGCGCGGGGCTGGGCGGGCTGATCCACCACCATCATGCCGCGCGCCTCCAGGAGCAGGTGGAGCGGGGCGGCGTGGTGTTGTGGGTCGGCGTGCGCGACGATGAGCGCGAGGCGCTGGCGCGCGCGGTGCTGGCGGCCGAGGGCGCGCATGACATTCATACCCATGTGCTGGCCGTGTGAGCGGAGGCAGCGGGGATGAACCATGCCGGGGCGCCAGAAAATCAGTAATCCAGCGTGATTCTAGCGTCATCGCACTCTAGCCAAGGGTTGCCGCGCAATGATATTGCGCGTCATGACGAGCTGTTGGACCCTATGGCAAACGAATTCGACCCGCTGATTCTTGATGAGATCGACCGCAAAATTCTGGCCGAGTTGCAGGCGGACGGGCGGATGACCAATGTGGAGCTGGCCAAGCGTGTGGGCATTTCGCCCCCGCCTTGCCTGCGGCGCGTGCGCCGGCTGGAGGAGGCGGGGTATATTCTGGGCTACCATGCCGAGACCAACGGGCCACGGCTGGGCTGGCAGATCGTGTTTTTTGTCATTGTCGGGCTGGAGAGCCAGAAACAAGTGGTGCTGGAGCAGTTCGAGGCGCTGGTGGCCACCTGGCCCGAGGTGCGCGAATGCCACATGATCCGTGGCGGCGGCGATTTTTTGCTCAAGCTGGTGGCGCGCGACCCCGGACATGAGAACCAGCTGACCACCAGGCTGACCAACGCGCCGCTGGTGGCGCGCGTGCAGACGCTGCAGACCATTCGCACCAGCCGCGACCTGCCCGGCGTGCCGCTGGAGCGCCCGCATGGCTGACACGCTGGCGCTGCTGGGGGTGAGCGCGCTGGTATGGTGTGTGTGTGTGGTGTGGCCCGCCCATGTGCCGTTTTTGGGGCCTTATGTGTTTA
Source organism: Pseudomonadota bacterium (assembly GCA_021781835.1). Lineage (GTDB taxonomy): Bacteria > Pseudomonadota > Alphaproteobacteria > Acetobacterales > Acetobacteraceae > Acidocella. The sequence continues at coordinate 93,348 of JAJXWD010000006.1, forward strand.
ATCCGCTGTTGTTCTGCCCGCTTTGGGCGGGGCTGGTGTGGTATGCGCGCGGCTTGCGGCGGCTGGCCGTGCGCCCGCATTGGGCGCGGGTGGCCTGCGCGCTGCTGGGGTGGGCGGGCATTTATTTCGTGCTCCAGACGCATTTTGAATATTGGGCGGAGCATTTATTCGCGCTCGACCGCACCCAGGCGCTGGTGAGCGGCATGGCCGGGCCGTTTTTGCTCAGTTTTGGCGCCTTGCGGACGGTGCTGGGGGCGGGCGCGCCGGCATGGGCCCAGCGCGCGGCGCGATGGCTGGCGCCGGCGCTGGGGCTGGTGGCCAGGCCCCTGCCCGCCGCGCTGCTGATGCTGGCGGCCAATGATGTGTGGCTGATTCCCGCGGTGCAGTTCGATGCCATGCTCAACCCGTGGCTTTATGGCGTGATGCTGGTTTCAGGCTTGTACACGGGGCTGCTCTTTTGGCTGATGGTGCTCGACGACCGGCCCGCGCCGCCATGCCGGCACTCGTTCATCGTGCGGGGGGCGACGGGGTTTTTGGTGATGTTTCCGCAGATGCCGGTGAGTGCCTATATCGCGCTCACCTCGCGGGATTTGTACATGGTTTACACGGTGTGCGGGCGGCTGTTTCCGCTGATGAGCGCGCAATATGACCAACTGCTGGGCGGGATCATCCAGTGGATTCCGGCGGGGGCGATGAACACGGCGGCGCTGCTGGTGAGCCTGAACGCGCTGCGCCATGCCGAGGAAGCCGCCGACCGGGAATTTGTGCCCCCGCCCGGCGCCAAGGTGTATGAGGCGAAATGGACCGGGCGCTGATGTAATACCCGTCAGCCTTGAGGCTGACAGGTATGCGCGTGGGGGTGGTGGGGCGGCCACGCGCAAAATAAAAGAGGTATACCCGTCAGCCCGGAGGCTGACGGGTATTAGCGTGGGGGTGGTGGGGCGGTTACGCTCAAACTCAGAGCATTATACCATCCCGCCACCGGACTAGAGCGGGATGCGTCATGACGCACCCGCTCTAGTTATATTTTAACGATCAATTTCATTGGTTTAGCTTACGTCTGTCGACTCAATCTAAACCAATATTGATCTAAGGGGTTTTCCCCCTGAATTACCCCGCCGCCTCGGCCTGCTCCAGGGCCTCGTGGGCTTCGAGCCAGGCCAGTTCGGCCTCCTCGATTTCTTTTTTCACCAGCCCCAGCTTTTGCGTGACCTTGGCCAGATCGGCGGCCTTGGCGGGGGCGTAGATGTCCTCGCCCGCCAGCCTGGCTTCGAGGGTGTCGCGCTCATGGGTGAGTTTGGTGAGCCTGGTTTCGGCGGCCTTGGCGCTGTTGCGCAACGGCGCCAGGCGGGCGCGCAGTTCGGCGCGGGCCGCGCGGTCGTTGCGTTTGGGTTCGGCGGGTTTCTCGGGCGCGGTGCTGGCGGCCGCGCGCTCGCGCATGGAGGCGGCATAAGCGGCCAGATCGCCCTCATAGGGCGTGACCTTGCCGTCATGGACCAGCAGCAGCCGGTCGGCCACCAGATCGACGAGGTAGGGGTCGTGGGAGATGAGCACGACGGCGCCCTCGAAATCGGTCAGGGCCTTGATGAGGGCGTCTCTGGCGTCGATGTCGAGATGGTTGGTGGGCTCATCGAGCAGCAGCAGGTGGGGGGCGTCGCGGGTGGCGAGCGCCAGCAGCAGGCGGGCTTTCTCGCCGCCCGAGAGCGCGGCGACGGGGGTTTCGACCCGCTCGGCATCGAGCCCGAAGCGGGCGGCCTGGGCGCGGATTTGCGCCGGCAGCGCCTTGGGCAGCGCGCGGGCGAGATGGTCGTAGGGGCTTTCGGCCAGGATCAGGTCATCTTCCTGGTGCTGGGCGAAATAGCCGATGCGCAGCCCCTTGACCCGGAATTCCCGGCCTTTCTGGGCCTCCAGCCGGCCGGCGAGCAGCTTGGCCAGGGTGGATTTGCCGTTGCCGTTCTGGCCCAGGAGGGCGATGCGGTCTTCCTGGTCGATGCGCAGGGAGACATTGCGCAGGATGGTTTTGTCGCCATAGCCGATATCGGCACCCTCGATTTGCAGCATCGGGGGCGGCAGGGCATCGGGCGAGGGGAAGGAGAATGCGGTGGCTTTGTCCTCGACCACCGCCTCGATCTGGGGCAGGCGCTCCAGGGCTTTCAGGCGGCTTTGGGCCTGGCGGGCCTTGGTGGCCTTGGCGCGGAACCGGTCGATGAAGGATTGCATGTGCGCGCGCTGTAGAGCCGCGCGCTCGGCCGCGCGGGCCTGCTGCAGGGCGCGCTCGGTTTTGAGGCGCACGAACTCCGAAAACCCGCCCGGCGTGAGGGAGAGCTTGCCGCCATCGAGATGGACGATGGCTTCGACCGCCTTGTCGAGCAATTGACGGTCATGGCTGACCAGCAGGATGGCGCCGGGGAATTTTTGCAAATAGCCCTCGAGCCAGAGCGTGGCCTCGAGGTCGAGATGGTTAGTCGGCTCGTCGAGGAGCAGCAGGTCGGGCTGGCAGAACAGCACGGCGGCGAGCGCCACGCGCATGCGCCAGCCGCCTGAGTAAGAGGACATGGGGCGGGCTTGGGCCGCGGCATCGAACCCCAGGCCGGAGAGAATGGTGGCGGCGCGGGCGGGCGCGCTGTCGGCGCCGATGGTGATCAGGCGCTCGTGGATTTCGGCCAGCTTCTCGGGCGGCGTGTCGTCGTGGTGGGCGGCCTCGAGCAGCGCGGTGCGCTCGAGATCGGCGGCCAGCACGACCTCGAGGGGGGTGATGTCGCCGCCGGGGGCTTCCTGGGCGACATAGCCCAGCCGGGCGCGGGCGCCCAGGCGGATGGTGCCGCCATCGGGCTTGAGGGTGCCGGCGATGAGTTTGAGGAGCGTGGATTTGCCCGCGCCGTTGCGGCCAATGAGGCCAATGCGCTTACCTTCATCGACCAGAAGGGTAGCATGCGCGAGCAGCGGGCGGCCGCCGATGGAGTAGGACAGGTCTTCAATGCTTAAAACGCTCATGAAGCCTGCTCTAGCCTGAGCTTCGGGGCTTGCCCAGCCGGGTAAGCCCGGCTAAAGCCGCGCCACATCCACACGGAAAGTCAAACCAATGGCCATTGAACGCACCCTCTCCATCATCAAGCCCGATGCCACCCGCCGCAACCTGACCGGCAAGATCAATGCCAAGTTCGAAGATGCCGGGCTGATGATCGCCGCCACCAAGCGCCTGCACCTGACCAAGGCCCAGGCCGAGGCGTTTTACGCCGTGCATGCCCACCGCCCCTTCTTCGGCGACCTGGTCAGCTTCATGATCTCGGGCCCGGTGGTGGCGCAGGTGCTTTATGGCGAGAACGCCATTGCCAAGAACCGCGAGATCATGGGCGCCACCAACCCGGCCAACGCCGAGCCCGGCACCATCCGCGCCGAGTTCGCGGAATCGATCGAAGCCAACTCGGTCCATGGCTCGGACAGCCCCGAGGCCGCCGCGCAGGAGATCTCGTTCTTCTTCGCCGAGATCGAGATTGTGGCCTGATACAGTGTTGGGGTCTTCAGCACATGGCTGAAGACCCCAATGTTACGCTTTGGAGCGGGCGGCGTTACGACGCGCCCGCTCCATTTTCGTTTGGGTGATCCATCTCAGGGCAGTTGCAGCGCCCTTGCCCGCCCGCCCTTGGCGATATGCTCATCGAGCACCTTGTCGGCGGCCTCGAAACTATCCAGCCTGTACCAGACGCCTTCGGGGTAGAGCACGGCGCAGGGGCCAAGCTCGCAGCGGTCCAGGCAGCCGGCCTGGTTCACGCGCACGCCCGTCAGCCCCAGCTCCTTGGCCCGCGCCTTCATGTAATCGCGAATCTTCTCCGCCCCCTTGCTCGCGCAGCAGCCGCGCTGGTGGCCTTCGGGCCGGCGGTTGCCGCACACGAACACATGGGTCTCGAAATAAAGCGGCGGATCGTCGTCGTGTCGTGTGCCCAATCTGGTTCTCCTCGTCTCGTGCGCCTATCTGATACCAGCCGGCCACGGTATCACGGAGACCGCGGGGCCGGCTGGCCTGAGGCCCAAGATGAGGGAGGAGTGTTTCATGCGCAACCGGTTGGCCGAGACGAGCTCGCCCTATTTGCTCCAGCACAAGGATAATCCGGTGCATTGGCAGCCCTGGGGCGAGGAGGCGTTTGCCGAAGCGGCCCGGCTCGACCGCCCGGTGCTGCTCTCGAGCGGCTATGCCGCCTGCCATTGGTGCCATGTCATGGCGCATGAAAGTTTCGAGACCATCGAGATCGCGGCGCTGATGAACGCGCATTTCGTCAGCATCAAGCTCGACCGCGAGGAGCGCCCCGATATCGACCATGCCTGCATGACCGCCCTGCACGCCATGGGCGAACAGGGCGGCTGGCCGCTGACCATGGCGCTCACCCCCGACGGCCAGCCTTTTTGGGGCGGCACTTATTTTCCCCCCGCGCCCCGCTTCGGGCGGCCCAGCTTCGCGCAGGTGCTGCACGCCCTGGCCCGCGCCTGGGCCGAGGACCGCCCCCGCCTGCTGCATGCCGCCAGCGCCATTGGCCGCGCGCTGGCCGCGCAAGGCGCCGCCGATCCCGGCCCCGGCCCCACCCCGGCGCTGCTGGACCGCGCCCGCGCTCTTTACCTGCGCGGCCAGGATTGGGCGCAGGGCGGGTTGGGCCGCGCGCCCAAATTTCCCAACGCCCCGGTCTATCGGTTTCTCTGGCAGGACGGGTTTCGCGCCGGCGACCCGGACGCCTTGCGCGCCACGCATCTGCTGCTGGAGCGCATGAGCCTGGGCGGCATCCATGACCATCTGGGCGGCGGCTATGCCCGCTACGCCACCGACGCCGCCTGGCTGATCCCGCATTTCGAGAAGATGCTCTACGACAACGCCCAGATTCTCGAGCTGCTGGCCCTGGCTTTCGCCCATGACACCCAGCCCCTCTACGCCGCCCGGGCGCGCGAGATGGTGGCCTGGCTGCGGCGCGACATGGCCCATGAAGACGCCTTCGCCGCCGCGCTGGATGCCGATTCGGACGGCGAGGAGGGCAAGTTTTACGTCTGGACGCGCGAGGAGATCGCTGGCCTGCTGGGGGCGGCGACCGAGCGCTTCGCCGCCCATTACCCCCTGCCGCGGGAGGGCAACTGGGAGCATAAGATCATCCTCGAGCGCGTCTCCCCCCTGGGCGCCGAGGATGAACTCGCCCCGCTGCGCGCCAAGCTCTTCGCCCACCGCGCGCTGCGTGTCGCGCCAAAGCGCGATGACAAGATCCTGACCGACTGGAATGCCCTCACCATCGCCGCCCTGGCCCGCGCCGGGCTGGTGTTTGCCGAGCCCGCCTGGCTGACCCTGGCGGCGGACTTGTTTGACGCCGTGCGCGCCCGCCTGACCGCGCCCGACGGCACGCTCGGCCATGGCTGGGCCGGCGGCCGGATTTCGGCGCCCGGCCTGCTCGAGGATTACGCCGCCCTGCTGCGCGCCGCCCTGGCGCTGTACGAGGCTTTAGGCGCCCCCCGCTACCTGGCCGCAGCGCGTGAGATTTTCACCCAACTCGAGGCGCGCTTTACCGATGGCGCCGGGGCCTATTTCATGTCCCCGCCCGGCGAGACACGCGCGCCCCGCCTGCGCAACCCGGCCGATGGCCCGACCCCGTCCGGCCTTGGCCTTACCGCCGAAGCCCTGGCCCGGCTTTACCACCTCACCGGCGAGGCGGCGTACCGGGACAAAGCCGAGGCGCTGCTCGGCGCCTTTGGCGGCACGCCCGAGACGCTGATCAACGCCCCGACCATGCTGGCCGCGGCCGATCTGCTGGCCAATGGCGCGTGCGTGGTCATTACCGGCGGCGCCGAGGGGCTGGCGCGCGTGGCGCTCACCGCCCCCGACCCCGCGATCATCGTGCTGCGCGCCGAGGCCGGGGCCTTGTCTCCCGCGCACCCGGCCCACGGCAAACCGGCCGACAGGCCCGCCGCCTATGTCTGCCGGGCGGGGACGTGCGGCCTGCCGGTTACCGATGAAAGCGCCTTGCGCGACCTGCTGGCACGCAAGGCGACGTTGAGCGACCATGGGGTGGAGTGAGCCGACGGCCTCAAGCCAATGAACGTGATCGCCAAAGCAAGAGCCGGGCGGGGCGCCTCGGCACATACCGCGCGCCTCAGCGCCCCTGCTGATAGGCGAACGAGGCGGCGATTTTCTCGAGCAGATGGGCGCCGGCCGTGGTTGGCGGGTATTTGGGCGCCTCGCCCGGGGCCTGGCAGGTCGGCAGGCAGGCGATGGGGGCGTGAAAATCGGGGTCGAAGAAAAACGGCAGCGCGTAGCGCTCCTGGCCGGATAGATTGATCACCCTGTGCGGGGTGGACTGGAACACCCCGTTTGTCCAGCGCTCCATCATGTCACCGATATTGACCACATAAGTCCCCTCGATTGGCGGGGCGTCCACCCATAGGCCATCGCGCCGGCGCACCTGCAGGCCGCCGGTCTGGTCCTGGTGCAGCAATGTCAGGCAGCCATAATCGGTGTGCGCGCCGGCGCCGATCCGGGATTCGGTGATCCGCCCGCTTTGCGGCGGGTAATGCAGCGGGCCGAGCGTGGTCATGGTGACGCCGAGCCAGGGCTCGAAAAACGCCTCCTCCAGCCCCAGCGCCAGCGCGAAGGCGCCGATCATCCGGCGGCCCAGCGCCACCATCTCATCGTAATAAGCCTGCATCACCTCGCGCCAGCCGGGCAGAAAGCCGGGCCAGAGATTGGGCCCATGCAAGGGCAGCCCGGCCCGCACGCGCTCATGGGTGGGCGGCAGGTCGCGGCCGATCTTGTAGCCTTCCTTCAAATCCCCCACGGGCTGGCGCAGCGGGTCGAGATTTTCGCCCCCCACCCTGAACCAGCCCCGATGGCAGGGTGAGCGCTCGATCGCCACGCGCGCCTTCTCGGCCTCGGGCAGGGCAAAAAACCGCTTTGCCTGCTCATGGGCCTGGGCGATCAGCGCCTCGGGCACGCCATGGTTGGCGGCGTAGAAAAACCCGATCTCGCGGCACGCCGCCCCGATCCGCGCCACCATTTCGGCCTTGCCCGCGCCACCGCCGAGCGCCGAGACATCGATCACCGGGATCTGCGCCACCGGCATTTGTGTGGCGCGCAAAGCGGGGGCCAGCTCTATGGAATTGGGCATGAAGCCGATGCTAGTCTCAAGCCCGTTGGGTTTCCAGGGTAGAACAGTGACGCGGTATCTTCTGGGCATAGATCTCGGCGCGGGCAGCCTCAAGGCCACGCTGATCGACACGAGCGGCCATATCAAGGGCGAGGGCGCCCATGCCGTCACCACCTCGGTGCCGCATTTCGGCTGGTCCGAGCAGGACCCGGAAGAGTGGTTTGCCGCCCTCGGCGCCGCCGTGCCGCGCGCCATCACGGCGGCGGGCATCGCGCCGGGCGAGATCGCCGCCATCGGGGTTTCGGCGGGCGCGCATATTCCGGTGCTGACCGATGAGCATGACAATGTGCTCCGCCCCGCCATCATGTGGAACGACCAGCGCGCGGCCGCCGAGGCCGCCGCGCTGCACGCAAGGGCGGGGGAGCGGATCGTTGAGACCGCGCTCAACCGCGTCAACCCGACCTGGACGCTGGCCATGCTCGCCTGGCTGCAAAAGCATGAGCCAGGGGTGATGGCGCGGGCCGCCCGGCTGCATCTGGCCAAGGATTATCTGCGCTACCGCCTGACCGGCACCTGGGCGACCGATTTTTCCGACGCCATCGGCGCCCTGCTGGCCGACAACGCCACCGGCGGCTGGTCGGCCGGGCTGGCCGGGCTCATCGGGCTCGACCCCGCGCTGCTGCCGCCCATCATGCCGGCCACCGCCATTTGCGGGCATGTCACGCCAGCCGCCGGCGCGCTCACCGGCCTCAAGCCCGGCACGCCGGTGGTGGTTGGCGCCAACGACACCACGGTGGAGTTTTTTGGCGCCGGCGCCACCCGGCCGGGCATGGGCGGGGTCAAGCTGGCGACCGCCGGGGTGCTTTATCTGGCAACCCAGGGCCCGGCGGTGTTTCCGCCCATTTCCTGCTACCCCCACATCATGCCCGGGCTTTACTACACCGCCACCGGCACCAATTCCTGCGCCTCCGCCCATCGCTGGCTGCGCGACCTGATGTTCGCCGAGGGCGGCTTCACGCGCATGGATGAGCTGGCGGCCGAGACCCCGCGCGGCGCCAACGGGCTGTTGTTTCACCCCTATCTGCAAGGCGAGCGCGCCCCTTACTGGGACCCGCTGCTGCGGGCCGATTTCGTGGGGCTGACCATCTCCCACGGCCCGGCCGAGTTCGCCCGCGCGCTCTATGAGGGGCTGGCCTTCTCGATCCGCGATCTGCTCACCGCCGCGCGCGGGCTTGGCCTCTCGTTTGGCGCCATCCGGCTCATGGGGGGCGGCGCGCGCTCGGCCACCTGGCGCCAGATCATCGCCGATGTCACCGGCCTGACCATCGAGCGCACCGAGGCGGGGGATGCCTCGTTTGGCGCGGCCCTGGTCGCGGGCATCGGCGCGGGGCTGTTCGCCGGCCCCGAGGAGGCGGTGGCCCGCTGCGTGCGCCTGCGCGATGTCACCACGCCAGAGCCCGGCGCCCAGGCTTTCTACGACCAGCTTTTCGCCCTCTACAAAGACACCCAGGCCGCGCTCGCGGGCCTCAATCACCGGCTGCACGCGCTGACCCGTGGCGCGTGAAAACCCCTTGCCCGCCCCTTGTTTGCAGGGCAAACACAGCCAACCTAATCGGCTATCAGTACCAAGCAGGTCCGCTTAAGCGGCAGGAGTTTCCATGTTCATCGAAACCGAATCCACCCCCAACCCCGCGACGCTGAAATTCCTCCCCGGCCGCGCCATTTTGGGCGACAAGACCGCCGATTTCGCCGATGCCGACGCCGCCCTCATCTCCCCGCTGGCCGAGGCGCTGTTTGGGCTCGATGGCGTCGAGCGCGTGTTTCTGGGCGGTGATTTCGTCACCGTCACCAAGGGCCGCGACACCGAATGGAGCGCGCTCAAGCCCCAGGTGCTGGCGTTGCTCATGGACCATCTGGTCTCCAACCGCCCGATCCTGCGCGAGGATGTCGTGCTGGCGGCCGAGGATGTCGATCCGGCCGATGCCGAGATCGTCGCCCAGATCAAGGAGCTGCTCGACACCCGCATCCGCCCCGCCGTCGCGGGCGATGGCGGCGACATCATCTTTCGGGGCTTTCGCGATGGCGTGGTCAGCCTGAAGATGCAGGGCGCCTGCGCCGGCTGCCCGTCCTCCACCGCCACGCTCAAGCATGGCATCGAGAATATGCTCAAGCACTATATTCCCGAGGTCGTCTCGGTTACACAGGCGGCCTGACGGTCTTCGAGGGAACAGACATGGTGTTAGACGACGCGGCGCTCGATCAGCTTTTCCGCCAGGCCCGGACCCATGAGCGGTTCTCGGCCGAGCCGGTGACCGATGAGCAGCTCAAGGCCCTCTATGATCTGATCAAGTTCGGCCCGACCTCGGCCAATTCCTCGCCCGCGCGGTTTTTGTTCGTGCGCAGCGCCGAGGGCAAGGAGAAGCTGCGCACCACGCTCAGCCAGGGCAATGTCGATAAGGTCATGGCCGCGCCGCTCACCGTGGTGGTGGCCCATGACCCGCAATTCTACCATAAATTCACCACCCTCTACCCGGCGGCCGACATCAAGACCTGGTTCTCCGGCAATCCCGACCTCGCCGAGGATACCGCCGCGCGCAACTCCACCCTCCAGGGGGCCTATTTCATGCTCGGCGCGCGCGCGCTGGGGTTCGATATCGGCGCCATGTCGGGCTTTGACCGCGTCAAGCTCGACCGCGCCTTTTTCACCCAAAGCGGCTGGAAGTCCAATTTCCTCATCAATCTCGGCCATGCCGACGGGGCCGAGCTGCCGCCCCGCCTGCCGCGCCTGGCGTTTGAAGAGGTCACGGCCTTCGCATGAGCTGGCTGGCGCTCGATGCCTCGGGCTCGCATGCCGGGCTCGCGCTGCTCGATGATGACGGCGCCATCCGCCATCAGGCCTTCGCGCCCTTGAAGCCCGGCCTGATCGAAACCCTGCCGGTGCTGCTGGCCAAGGCCAGCGCGGGCCAGCGCATCAGCAATGTCGCGGTCGGCACCGGGCCTGGCAGCTTCACGGGGCTGCGCACGGTCATCGCCCTGGCGCAAGGCTTCGCGGCGGCGGCCGACGCGCCGCTTTGGGGCGTGCCGGTGGCCTTGGCCTTCGCCCAGGCGCTGCCGGGGCTGCATCACCCGCTTTGGGGCGTGGCGCGGGCGCGCAAGGGGCGGGTGTTTCTGCTCCGGGGTGACCAGACCGAGGCATTCGCCGATGAGGATGTGCCGAGCCCTCAGGGCCTCACCGCCCTGGCCGGGGAGGCGGCGGCCGAGATCGCCGCGCGTCTGGCCGCCAAGGGGGCGGATATCATGCTCACCAATGTCAAAACCGTGCATCCGGCCTGGGTCGGGCGCGCGGCCCAGGCCCAGGCGGCGGCGGGGCTGGCGCCCCAGCCCGCCTTGCCCCTGTATGTCGATCCGCCCGAGGCCAAGCTGCCCGCGCACGGCCTGCGCCCGGCGCCCGTCTGAATGGCCCCGGCCGGCCCCGCCTTCGCGCCGGTTTTCGCGGCGCTCCACCCCCAAGTCTTCCCCCATGAGCCATGGGACGAGCCAAGCTTCGCCACCCTGCTCGCCCAGCCCGGCGTGCTGGGCTTCATAGACCCGCGCGGCGGCTTTTTGCTGCTCCGCCAGGTGCTGGACGAAGCCGAGATATTGACCATTGGCGCCACCCAGCCGCGCCGGGGCATTGCCAGCGCGCTGCTGCGCGAAGGGCTGGCGGCCTTGCGCGCGCGGGGCGTCACCGCCCTGTTTCTCGAGGTGGCCGCGCGCAACGCCCCCGCCCGCGCGCTTTATGCGGGGTTTGGGTTCGTGCAGGCCGGGCTGCGCCGGCGTTATTACACAGATGGCGATGATGCCCTGACACTGCGCCTCGAAATAGGCTAGAGATCGGGCACGCATTTTAACGGAAGTTTATCTTTGGCTGGTCTCCGATCCGGCCGAGAAGCAGATATGGACCAGATGATCAGCCAGTCCCCGCCCGACCTCCGCCCCATCACCCGCCGCGCCGTGGTCGATCTCGGCTCGAATTCCGTCCGCCTCGTGATCTATGAGGGCGAGACGCGCAACCCCGCGCAGATCTTCAACGAAAAGGCCGTGCTGCGCCTGGCCAAGGGCATGACCCGCACCGGCAATCTCGACGATGCCACCATGGCCCAGGCCGAGACGGTGCTGCACCGCTATGCCGCCATCGCGCGCGCCATGGGGGCCGTGCCGGTCGATGTGCTGGCTACCTCGGCCGTGCGCGATGCGCAAAACGGCCCGGATTTCATCCGCCGCGTCACCGCCCGCCTGCCCGATCTGCGCGTGCGCGTGCTCTCGGGCGAGGAGGAGGCCGTGCTCTCGGGCGAGGGCGTGCTGTGCGGCATTCCGGGCGCGGACGGCATATTGGCCGATCTGGGCGGCGGCTCGCTGGAGCTGGTGCGCCTGGCGGCCGGCACGGTGGGGCGGGCGGCCACGCTGCCGGTCGGCGTCATCCGCCTGGCCGACCGCGCGGGCGACGACCCGGTGAAGGCCCGCGCCCTGGTCAGCGCCGAGCTGGAAACCGTGCCCTTCGCCGCCGAGGCGGCGGGCAAGGATTTGTATGTGTCCGGCGGCGCCTTCCGGGCGCTGGCGCGCATCCATATCGCGCAGACCGGCTACCCGCTGAACATCATTCACCATTACACCATCGGGCGCGAGGAGGCGCGCGACCTGGCGGGCGTGATCTCCGAGGCCGGGCGCAAGCTCATCGAGCGCATGCCCGGCGTGCCGCGCCGGCGAATCGAGGATCTGCCCTTCGCCGCCATCATTTTGCGCCGCCTGCTGCGCGCCACCGGCGCGGAGCGGGTGGTGTTTTCGGCCAATGGCCTGCGCGAGGGCTGGTTCACCCGCCAGCTTCCCCCCGCCATCAGCGCCCAGGACCCGCTGCTCGCCGCCTCGCGCGATCTCACGCGGGGCGTGATCCGCGCCGCCAACCTGCCCCCGGCCCTGGTCGAGTGGACCGCGCCGCTTTTTCCCGGCGAGACCCAAGCCCAGGCCCGGCTGCGCGCCGCCGCCTGCTGGCTCTCCGACATTGGCAGCCTCGAACACCCCGAATACCGCGCCGAGCAGGCTTTTTTGCGCGTGCTGCGCCAGTCCGGCATGGCGCTCGACCATCACGCCCGCGCCTTTCTGGCCCTGACCATCGCGCTGCGTTACGAGGCCCCGCCCGACGCGCCCTTCCTGGCCCCGGCCCGCACCCTGCTCGACATGTACGCCGCCCACCGCGCCGAAACGCTGGGCACCGCGCTCCGCCTCGCCTACACGCTCTCGGCGGGCACGCCCAACCTGCTCGGCGGCACCACCCTCATGCTCTCGGCCGGCAAGCTCGCGCTGGGGCTGGCCGAAGCCAATGGCGTGTTCGCGGGTGATGCCGTGCTGCGCCGGCTCGAGCGCCTGGCCCAGATGCTGGGTCTGGAAGCCGAGACCCAGCTGCGCTGATCACGCGCCCCGCGGGGCCAGCCGGTGATAGGCGCGGCCGTGATAAATCAGCCCCGAGCTTTCCTCGTGCAGGTGGATGGCCTGCACCGCGCCAAAAAACACCGTATGGGTGCCGACATCCAGCATTTGCGTCACCTTGCAGTCCAGCGCCGCGGTGGCGCTGGCGAGCGCCGGGGCGCCGGTGGCCAGCCGCAGCCAGCGCGCCTGGGCGAAACGCGCGCTCATGGGCAAATTGTCGCGCCCCGCGAACACGGGGGAGAGCGCCTCATCGCGGTGTGAGAGCACGTTGACGCAAAATATCCCGGCCTCGCGGAAGGCTTCATATTGGCGGCTGGCGCGGTTGAGGCAGACCAGCAGGGTGGGCGGTTCGTCGGTCACCGAGGTCACGGCGGAGACGGTCATGCCCACATCCCCCTCGGCGGTCGAGGTGGTGACGATGGTCACGGCCGCGCCCAGGCGCGCCATGGATTCGCGGAAACGGGCCCGTGCAGCCCCCGATGGATCAATCATGCAAAAGTTATTAGGTGCTGTTGCCGGGCGTGCGCAAGCAGCGCCCCAGCCCGATCGCCCGCTCCCCGAATGTGGCCCTCAGCTGG
>JAJXWD010000034.1 GCA_021781835.1 Pseudomonadota bacterium
TCTTCAGGCCAGGATTGGTGGTGGTGTCCCAGTAGAGATTGGCAAGCGTGCTGTTGGAGTTATTCCCCAGCAACCCGCCCGTATCGGTGCCCCCCGAAACAGTGCCCACGGCGTAGGCATCGGTGATCGTGCCGCCATAATTCAATCCCACCAATCCGCCCGTATCGGTGGTGCCCGAAACAGCCCCCACGGCATAGGCGTCGATGATCGTGCTGTTGGAGTTATACCCCACCAGCCCGCCCACATCGGCGCGGCCCGAAACAGCGCCCACGGCGTAGGCATCGATGATCGTGCCGCCATAATCGAATCCCACCAGCCCGCCCGCATTGCTGCCGTCCGAAACATTGCCCGTGGCATAGGCGTCGATGATCGCGCTGTTGGAGTTATACCCCACCAGCCCGCCCACCCCATCGCCCCCCGAAACAGCCCCCGTGGCATAGGCATCGCTGATGATGCCGTTGGAATTGTCTCCCACCAGCCCGCCGACGGTAAAGATGCCCGAAACCGTGCCCGTGGCATAAGCATCGCTGATCGTGCCGTGGTAATTATACCCCACCAGCCCGCCCAGATTGCTGCCGCCCGCAACCGTGGCGGCGGCGTCGGACGCGCTGATCATGCCGCCATGATTATACCCCACCAGCCCGCCGACATTGCTGGTGCCCGAAACCGTGCCCGTGGCATAGACATCGCTGATCGTGCCGGCATTGCTCCCCACCAGCCCGCCGACATGGCTGCGCCCCGAGACGCTCTCGTTCACCAGGCCGAGATCGCGGATCACGCCGCCGCCGCCGAGCTGGCCGAACAGCCCGACATCGTTTGCCCCGCCTTGCTGGATCGTGAGATTGGAAATCACATTCCCCAGCCCATCGAAAATGCCGGAAAACGCCCCGAGCGGCGTGAAATTTCCGTTGATGGCGAGGCTGTTGCCCAACACATAATCGCCCGCGAGCCCGGTGCCGTTGAGGTTCTGCAACTGCGTCTGCGTGGTGATGACGCCATAAACCGTGGGCGTGGCGCCGGAATCGCCGCCCCGCAGCACCGCGCCGCTCACCGTGCCGAAGGCTTCATTGGCGATGAGATACGGCGTGGTCTGATTATTCGCGTTGGCCCACACGGTGCTGGAGAACCCGGCCGGCAGACTACCGGCCAGCACCGCCGTGGACAGCCCCTTGACGTTCGCGCTGACGCCATTGCCAATGCCGTTGCTGCTCTTCAGGCCAGGATTGGTGGTGGTGTCCCAGTAGAGATTGGCAAGCGTGCTGTTGGAGTTATTCCCCAGCAACCCGCCCACCGGACCGGTGCCCCCCGAAACAGTGCCCGTGGCGTAGGCATCTGTGACCGTGCTGCCGGAGTTGCTCCCCATCAGCCCGCCCGTATCCACGATCAGCCCGCCCCCAACGGTGCCGCCTGTGCTGATACCGCCCAAAACATTGCCCGTGGCATAGACATCGGTGACCGTGCTGTTGGTATTAAACCCTATCAGCCCCCCCGTCATGCCGCTGCCTGAAACATCGCCCGAGGCATAGGCATCGCTGAGCACACCGCCGGAGTTGGTCCCCATCAGACCGCCAACGTAATAAACACCCGAAACAGCGCCGGCGGCATAAACATCTCTGACGATGCTGTTGGTGCCGTATCTGCTCATGGTGCTGCCCCCCACCAGCCCACCCACCGTAGAGTCGCCCGAAACAGCGCCGGTGGCATAGGCATCGATGATCGTGGCGGCATAGTTGTACCCCACCAACCCACCCACATAATAGCCGGCCGCAATATTGCCCGTGGCATAGGCGTCGATGATCGCGCCGTTGGAGTTATACCCCACCAGCCCGCCGACATTGGAACTGCCCGAAACACGGCCCGAGGCATGGGCAACGCTGATGATGCCGTTGGCATTGTACCCCACCAGCCCGCCGACACTGCGGCCGCTCCCCGAAACCGTGCTCGCGGCATAGGCATTGCCGATCGTGCCTTTGGAGTTGTACCCGACCAGCCCGCCCACATCGGAGGCGCCCGCAACCGTACCGGTGGCATAGACATTGCTGACCACGCCGCCCACATTGCTCCCAATCAGCCCGCCGACATGATTGCTTCCCGCGATGCTTTCATTCACCAGGCCGAGATCACGGATCACGCCGCCGCTGATCACCTTGGCGAAAAGCCCGATATTCGCCGTGCCCGGCCGGCTGATGGTGAGGTTAGAGATGGTATGGTCCAACCCCTCGAAAATGCCCGAGAAGCTGGTCAGCGGCGTGAAACTCCCGCTGATGGCGATGTTGGCGCCCAGCGCATAGTCGCCGCTGCCATTGGCGCCCTGCAGCCCGGCCTGGGTGGTGACGACGCTAAAGGCGATCGGCGCGCCGGCGGCGCCTTGCTGCTCGGTCAGCGTCTGCCCGGCCGGCAGCACCACGGGGGCGTTGAAGCTCAGGCTCGCCCCGGTCCCTGCGGCACTGCCTTGGCCGTAATCCAGGGTCAGGTTGGCCACGCCGATCCCGGCATTCACCACGATATTGCCCGCCGCATCCAGGGTCAGCGCCCCCGTGCCGGTGGCGTTGATGCCCGCATTCACCGTGATATCGCCATTGGAGCCGCCGGCCGTGCCAGTGCTGATGACGACCTTGTTGTTGGCGTTCAGCGCCGCATCGATGGAGCTGGCCAGGATGACCGAATTCGCCCCCGCGGCATAATTGCTGGTAAACGCCGTGCCGCTGGCATTGCTGGCGGCAATGGTCACATTATACGGGTCGAGCAGCCAGGTGCCGCCGGCGGTCTGCACATTGGCGCCGGCGACATTGAGCACATGACCGGAGGTCTCCACATAGCCGCCGGCCCCACCGCCCGCGCCCTTGGCCAAAATGGTGCCCGAAACCCTCGTGCTGGAGGCAGCGTTTTGCACGGCCGACCACACGCTGACCGTGCCGCCCTTGCCCGCCTTCGTGGCGCTGGCATCGATCACCGCGCCCGCTGCCACACGCACCGTCACCGCCTGGGCAATGCCGCCCCCGCCATGCACGCCCCCGCCAATGGCGATGGTGCCGCCACCTGTGGCGCCCCGCGCCGCGATGGTCGCCGTGCCGCTCACCGCCACATTATTACCTGTGACCGTAATGCTGCCGCCCTGGCCAGAGGCGCTGTCGGCGGTAATCAAGCCCGAATCCGCCACCGTGCCCGAGGTGCCCCCCAGCAGCGTGACCACGCCGCCCGCGCTCGTGGCGCCATTGGCCTGGATGATGCCGCTATTATTGACCACCGTTTGCAGCAGAGCCTCTTTGGCCTGGGCGGTCAGCAGCACGGCGCCGTTCTGCGCGATGATGGCACCGCCATTTTTCACCGCCGCGTTCAGCGCCGCCGCCGAGACCCGGAAACTCACCAGACTGTTACCCGCCAGGGTGAGATCCACCGCCCCGCCAGCCCCCAGCGCCGTGGTGCCGCCGGTCGTGACGATCCGCCCCTCATTATCCACCACATTGCCAATGAAGGCGACATAGCCACCATTAAAGGTCTTGATCTTGGCGAAACTGACCACCGCGGCCGTGGACAGGCCGGCGAAATGATAAGTGCCCGCGAGGAAATCCCGATCGGAAATGGCCAGCGTGGAGGCCACCAGCCCGCCTACATTCACCTGGGCATTGGGCGCGAAATAAACGCCATTGGGGTTGACCAGGAAAATTTGGCCATTGGCCGTGAGATGGCCAAAAATCTGGCTGGGGTCATTGCCCAGCACCCGGTTGAGCGCGACGCTGCTGGCGCCGGGCTGCTTGAAATTCACCGTCTCATTGGCGCCGATGCTGAAATTCTGCCAATCGATCACCGCCTTCTGGCTGTTTTGCGTCACCGTCATGGTGCCGCCAGCGCTGGAGATCGAGGCCACCCCCGCCGTGACCTGCCCCCCCTGCGGCAGTGCCTGGGCGATCCCTGGCGTCAGCAGCGCCGCCAGCGCCAATGGCGTCACGGGCGCCATCCCCAACCGTTCCATCGCCCGCCGCGCCAAACGCCGCCGCGCGCGCAACGACAAACGCCGCCCGCCACGCCCCACCGCGCGAACCACCTCCGGCAGCGGCACCAACATGCCAAGGCTGCGGCTCCAAACGAGCTTGAAAACATGATTCATTGAGTAAACTCCCGCGGCACACCCAAAGCGTCTAAAAATTATACAGTTCTTTACGCAATTAACCATTTAATTACATCAACCGTTGCGCGGATCAAGCGTTTCGTGCGCGCGCGGGCGGGATGCGCCGACGCGCCCCGTCTGCTCTCGTTTTAGCGAAAAATTTCATTGGCTTAGCTTGAGCCTGTCAACTCAATCGCAACCCAATATGCGATCTGCACCTCCCCCTGCGGCCTCCATCCCCCCCCCGCCGGCCGGCCACCTAAACGAAACAACCACATGAAACAATTTCGTTTTAGCGCCCCCGCATGAGCGTGAGCCCCCCCGAGACACGCCCCTCCGGCACATCAATTTAATTTATTTCCTCTTAAGGCCAGAAAAATTTAAGCTACCCTTAATCGTCCCCTTGTGTTTCACCCTCTTCACAAACTCTCATCCCGTCCTTCAACGCCCCCAACGCGGCGCGGGACCGATAACCAGCCGCAACGGAACGCCCTCATGAAAATCACCATCGAAATTGACTGCACGCCCGACGAAGCCCGCCGGTTTGCCGGCCTTCCCGATATCGCCCCCATGCAGCAAGCCATCGTCGAGAAACTCCAGCAGCGCGTGGAAAGCGCCATCGACGCCACCACGCCCGAGGCACTCGTGAAGACGTGGATGCCCATGGCGCTCGATCAGATGCAGCCTCTGTTCACCAAGCTGTTCGGTCCCTTTGGCGGCTCACGGCCGGGTGAGGCGGGCTGACATCCCGCGGGGGCCGCCTCCGCCCCTTGTTTTATGTATTTTTCATGACAATCTCCGCCGACAATCCCCATGTATCCGCCAGGATTTTTTTCAATATCATGACAATGCGCGCAAATCATCCTGTTATATAGCCGCGCTTTTCCCAGCCAGATTGTCATGCCAGACAAAAGCGCATATCGAGCCGCCCACATTTGAAATGGGAATCGACATGCGCAAGCTCATTGCCGGCATCTTTGGGCTCCTGATCGTCGCCGTCGCGGCCGTGCTGCTCTGGCCCCGTCCAGATCGCGGTCTGGTCATTTATTCCGGGCTCGATTACGGCCCGGCCGTGACCGCCGCCTTCACCAAGGAGACGGGCATCAAGGTCCGCGTGGTCCGCCTCTCCACGGGCAGCCTGCTGGCGCGCATCGTGGCCCAGGGCCAGCATCCCGATTGGGATATCGGCTGGTTCGACGGCGCCACCGCCGCCGCCGCGCTCGATGCCCAGGGCCTGCTGGCGCGCAACCTGCCCGCGCCGCTCACCCTCACCCCGGCCGGCCAGGCGATGCAAAGCCCCGACGGCGCCTTCATCCCCACCGGCTTCACGCTGGCCGGGGTGTTCATTTCGCAGCCCGCGCGCCTGCCCACCCCGCCCGCGACCTGGAACGACCTGACCCAGCCCGCCTATCATGGGCTGGTCGGCATGAACGACCCCTCGATTTCGGGCCCCACCTACCCGATGCTCGCGGGCATGCTCGACAATGCCGGCGGCTGGCCACAAGGCCAGAGCTATGTCGAGGCGCTGAAGGCCAACGGCCTGCACATGTTCGCCAAAAACGACGCCACCCTCTCCGCCCTGCAGGCGCAGGCGGTCAGCGTCGCCATCGTGCAATCCTCGGCGGCGGCCTATTTCGCCCTGCACCATGCCGGCTACCAGATCACCGTGCCAAACCCTGCCTATGTGCTGCCCAACGTGATGGTCGAGGCCAAGGGCCTCTCGGCCCGGCGCGCGCGGGAGGCGGCGCGGTTCATGCGCTTCGTCATGCGCCCCGACATCCAGGCCCTGCGCCAAAGCGCCGGCGAGGCCGACGGCTATTACTGGCCCATCACCACCGACGCCCCCAAGCCCCTCGCCGGCCTGCCCGACCTGAGTCAGATCACCACCAAAACCCTTGCCCCCGCGCAATGGGGCGCGCTCGAAACCACCGTCAACGCCTGGTTCGCCAAGGTGATCTCCGGCTCATGACCAGCCTGCGCGTCCTGGCGCTCGCGCTGCTGGCGGGGCTGTTCGTCTACCCGCTGGCGCGGCTGCTGCTGCTGCCCCTTTGGGTTCATGGCGGCGCCGGCCTCGCGCTGGTGCCGCTGCGCAACTCGGCCCTGCTGGCGCTGGCGGTCGGGGTGATCGTGGCGCCGCTGGGCGCGCTGCTCGCCCATGCGCTCGAAACGCGCGAGGGTCTGCTGGCGCGCGGGCTGGGCCTGGTGCTGTGGGTTCTGTTTCTCACGCCCGGCTATGTGCTCACCACCGGCTGGCTGACCGTGCTCACCATCCCCGTCTTGCGCAACGGGCTGTTCGGCCAGTGGTTTTTGGGCCCCGCCGGGTTGCTGTTTCTCTATGCGCTCAAATCCCTGCCTTTTTCCGTGTTCGTGGCCCGCGCGACCTTCGCCGAGGCCGGCGCCGCGCTCATGGAGGCCGCGCGTGTCCTGGGCCTCGCCCCCTGGCGGCGGCACATGCTCACGCTGCGCCTGGCCCTGCCGGCCATGGCGGCGGCGTTCACCATCGCGGCCATCGAAACCATGCAGGAATTCGGCATCCCCGCGACGCTCGGCGTGACCTCGCGAATCCCGGTCCTGACCTATGAGATTTACGCCCGCCTCAACACCACCCCCACCGATTTCGCGGGCGCGGCCCTGCTCTGCTGGTGGCTGATCGGCGGCGCCGCCCTGCTCGCCCTGTTGCAGGCCGCGATCCAGCGGCGCCACCAGGCGGCCCTGGTCAATGGCCGCGCGCGGCGGATCGTCCGCACAGCGCCCGGCCCGCTCGAGCGGCTCTGGCTGGCCGCCGCGCTGGCGGTGCTCGGCCTGCTCGGGCTGGCCACGCCCTTCGCCTCCCTGATCCAGATCGCCCTCACCGGCGCGGGCGGCACATGGCCAGACCTCGCCGCCGTGCCGCGCTCGCTGGGCTATGGCATGCTCGCCGCCACGCTCGCGCTCGGCGTCGGCCTGGCGGTGCTCAAGCTCCAGCGCGGCCGCTCGGCCTGGTTCAGCGGCGTGCTGCACGGGTTGCTGGCCGCCAACATGGCGGTGCCCGGCCTGATTTTGGGCGCCGGCTATGTGCTGGCCTTCAATAACGATCTGCTGCCGCTCTACGGCACGGCCTTCCTGCTCATCATCGCCTACGCCGCCGGCGCCCTGCCGATCGGCATCCGCCTGCTCGGCACGGCCTTCTCCCAGCTCGATGCCAAGCTCGACGAAGCCGCGCGGATTTTCGCCCTGCCCACCGCCACCCGCCTGATCGACATCGAGGCCGCGCTGCTCGCCCGCCCGGGGCTCTATGCCTGGATGCTGGTGGTGGCGGCGGTGATGTTCGAACTGCCGATTTCCGAGCTGCTCTACGTCCCCGGCGCCACCCCGCTCGGCGTGGCCATCGTCTCGGCCGACATGATGGCCGATTACGCGGGGGCCGCGCAGCTGGCGCTGCTGGGCATGGCGGTGCTGGCGGCCCTGACCGGCGGGTTGCTGCTGGCCCTGCGGCTAACCCACGCCCCACGTGCCGCGGCCCCGCCGCGCCTGCCCCAGGAGAGCCTGACATGAGTGAGAGTCTGCGCATGACCGGCGTGACCCGCCGCCTTGGCGGGCGCGACGTGCTGAGCGGCATCGATCTGGCGCTGGACGAGGCCGGGTTTCTGGTTCTGGCCGGCGAGTCCGGCTCGGGCAAAACCACCCTGTTGCGCCTCATCGCCGGGCTCGACCGGGTCGATCGCGGGCGCATCGAGATCCACGGCGCGACGGTGGACGAGGCGGGCCGCGCCTTCACCCCCGCCGAGCGGCGCGGGCTTGGCATGGTGTTTCAGGATTTCGCGCTCTGGCCGCATCTGACCTGCCTTGAAAATGTCGCGCTGGCGCTGCCCTCGGGCACGCCCCGGCGCAACGAGGCGGCGCTGGAGCTGCTCGACCATCTGAGCGTCTCCGCCATGGCGCCGCGCCGCCCGGCCCAGCTTTCGGGCGGCCAGCAGCAGCGTGTCGGCATTGCCCGCGCGCTCGCCGCCCGGCCGAAATTGCTGCTGCTCGATGAGCCGCTCTCCGCGCTCGACCTCGAAACCCGCGAGCGCCTGCGCGAGACCCTGCGCGCCGCCGTGCATGCCGCCGGGGTCGCCGCCGTGCTGGTCACCCACGACCCCGAGGATTGCTGGCGCCTCGCCGACCGCGTGGCGGTGCTCGAAGGCGGCGTCATCCGCCAGCAAGGCACCCCGCGCGATTTATGGGCGGCTCCCTCCTCGCCCTATATCGCGCGCTTCACGGGCGCGCTGGGGGGCATTTCGGTGCCCGTGACCCATGACGGCCAGGGCGTCGATCTTGGCGGCATCACGCTGCCCTGGCATGGCCCGCGCCTGACAGCGCCGCGCGCGCGGCTATTCTGGCGCGACGGGGCGGTGACCCAGGCCGCCGATGGCGGCATGGCGGCCGAGCCGATGTCGGTGAGCTTCGCCGCCGGGCGCTATTGCGTGCGCTGGCGGGTCGCCGGGCAGACGCGCCCGGTGATCGGCTACAGCGCCACGCCCCCCCCCGGCTCGGCGCGCATCACCATCGACCCCACGCAGATTTTCGCCTTTGACGACAAAAAAGAGGTCCAACCATGATCGGAATATTACTCGCCACATTTTCGGCCGCCGTGGTCGAATGGGTGGAAGCCTACACCATCATTCTCGCCGTGGCGCTGTCCATCGGCTGGGGGCGCGCGCTCGGCGCGGCCGGCGCGGCGCTGGGCGCGCTGGCGGTGCTCACGGGGCTGGGCAGCTTCGCGCTCACCCGCATCCATGACCTCGCCATTTTGCAGCTGGTGGTTGGCGTGTTCCTCACGCTGTTTGGCGTGCGCTGGCTGGGCAAGGCGGTGGCGCGCGGCGCCGGCCTCAAGAAACTCCATGACGAGGACGCGGAATTCGCCGAGCTGCGCGCGCGCCGCGACATCAACGAGGCCAAAGCCGCCTGGTTCATCGCCTTCAACGGCATGCTGCTCGAGGGTCTGGAAGTGTGGCTGATCGTCGTGGCGCTGGGCGTGCAGACGCACCACACGCTCATCGCCGCGGCGGCGGCCATCGCGGCGCTGGCGGCGGTTGCCGCGGCCGGCGTGCTCATCCGCAAGCCGCTCTCGCAAGTCCCCGAAAACACCATCAAATTTGTCGTCGGCTCGGGAATTTTGAGCTTCGGCACCTTCTGGGTTCTCGAATCTCTCGGCTATGCCTGGCCGCTGGGTGACTTCACGCTGCTGGCCCTGTTTGTATTTTATGGCCTTGGCGGTCTGGCGCTGGTGCGCCTCTACGCGCCCAAGGCGAAAGCGAAGGTGGCATAATGAACGGCTTCATCAAAACCCTGTTCGGCGACAAAAACACATTGCTGGTCGCCGGCCTTTCAATCCTGATCGCGGCCGGCCTGCTTCGCACGCCCGCTCACGAGTTGGCGGGCCTGGCCCTGCCGCTCTGCCTGCTGGCCGGCGCGGGCTATCTCGCCCGCCGCTAAACCGACTGAAATTGATCGCCCCAACAAAAATGGAGCGGGTGCGTCATAACGCATCCCGCTCCAAGCCTGTTTTCAAAGTACTCTCCTGTAATCATTTAAAATTATAAAAATTTTTCCGGGGGCTTTTTAAGAGGCTTTTAAAACAGTCTCTTATCCCCTCCGCTGGATCTGACATCCTCCCGCTCCAGCGTCATGGCCAAAAACGCGGCCTGCACCATTGTTGGGCGCCAGCCACGGCGCATGGTCATCCCTATGGGGCGCGCCGAGCCCGGCACGGGCGGCCCGATGCGTGTGAGCAGCCCATGCGCTTCCTCAAGCTTGAACTGGTGGCGCGACATCATGCCCAGCCACTCCCCCTCCAGCATCAGCCCACGCGCGAGCAGCACCGAGGCGCATTCAATCATCCGCGCTGGCAAGGCGCTGCCGTCATTGTCAAAAAAACGTTCCCAAATGCCGCGCGCCGGGGCCGCGCGCATGGGCACGATCCACGGATAACGCACCAGCGCCCCGGCATTATGGGGGCCTTTCAGCGCCGGATGCGCGCGGCGGCCCACCACGAACAGCGGATCTTCGAACAAGACCCGCTGTTTGAGATCCGGCAGATCGAAATCGGCCCTGAGCGCGCCAAACATGGCATCGATCGCCCCCTCGCGCAGCGCCGCCACCAGCTCGGCATATTGCCCCTCCACCACGGAAATCCTCACGAACGGAAAGGCGGCTGAAAACCGGCTGAGCAGATCGGGCAAGAGCGCCGAGCGGGCCAGCGGCAGAGAGCCGATCGACACACGCCCCGTCCCCGGCTCATGTATGGCGCTCAGCTCATCGAGCCCCGACTGAATATCGGCCAGCGCCAAGCGCACGGAGGTGGCGAATTTCTGCACCGCCTCGGAGGCGCGCAAAACAGGCCCGACCGGGGCAAATAGGGGAATGCCCAAAAAATTTTGCAGCTCGCGCACGGCGCGGTAGATTGATGGCTGCGACAGCCCCAGCTCACGCGCCGCCGCCGTGTAGCCCCCTGTGCGCAACACCGCCAAAAAAGCCCGCAGCTGGATGGTGGTGAACTGCCGTTCAGGCGCCACCAAGGCCTTCAGCCGGCTGGTCTGGCGCAAAATCTGTGCCGCGCCCCCTAAGCGTGTCACGCCATCCTCGACATGGTCCAAAAACATCCGCCCCTCGGGGGTTGGCACCACGCCATTGGAAAGCCGTTCAAAAATTTTATGGTTGAGCTGCTTCTCGAGCTTGCCCACGGCATGGGTCAGCGCTGGTTGCGTGAGGTGTATGGCTTCGGCAGCGCGCCCAATACTGCGCAATCTGACCACAACCACGGCCGCATAGAGGTGCCTTATATTGAGATCAAAAACCTCGACCATGTTTCATCAAATAGCAAAAATTTATGGCTCGATCAAATTTTTGTCTGGTTTTGCGGCGCCCCGTGGGCAACAAAGCCAAACCATAAGGCCTCGCTTCAAGGGGCTGAACCATGTGTTTGTCCAGGCAGGCACATATCAAGGGAGCAGGAGCATGGCGCGGATCATTGGTGGCATCGCCGCCTCTCATACACCAAAGGCGGCTTCCCTCGGGGCCCGGTCAAACGGGCCGCGCCCCCGGGCGCCGAGATTTGAGCCGCGCCGCACCTAGAGCGGGATGCGTTATGACGCACCCGCTCTAGTTATATTTTAACGATCAATTTCATTGGTTTAGCTTACGTCTGTCGACTCAACCTAAACCAATATTGATCTAGCCGGTCAAAAGCAGCCCGCTGCCGAGCGCCGCAAATCTCCGCGGCATCGCCAAAAAGGGAGCGGCCGCCATGGCCTGCCCGCCCTCACCGGCCCGCATCACCTTGAACCAACCAAATGTCACAACGGGAGAAATAACAAAGTGAAAAGTCAGGTCGATAACTGGAGCGTTGACTATGAATGGAAGACGGTGGTGGTGCTGGCGCTGGGCTTTGGCCTGGTCGGCCTCGACCGCTGGATCATCGCGCCGCTCTTTCCCTTCATCATGAAGGATCTCGGGATCAATTTCAGCCAGCTCGGCGCGATCGTCGGCATTCTGGGGATCGGCTGGGGCGTTTCGGCCATTTTTTTTGGCAATTTATCCGACGTCTTGGGCCGTCGTTCGGTTCTCATTCCCGCGTTGCTGCTGTTTTCGCTGCTCGCCGGTTTCACGGGCCTCGCCGGCAGCTTCATGATGCTCATGACCCTGCGCCTCATCATGGGCGTGTCCGAAGGCGCGTTTCTGCCCGCCTCCTCGGCCGCCACGTCAGAGGCCTCGAACCCGAAGCGCCGCGGCTTCAACCAAGGCTTCCAGCTCAGCCTGTTCGCCTTTCTGGGGCTTGGCCTGGGCCCCATCATCGCCACCCAGCTGCTCCAAATCGTGCCCTCCTGGCGCTATGTTTTCATGCTGGTTTCCATTCCTGGCTTCCTGCTGGCGATTTTTGTCTATTTCATCATTCGCGAGCCTGGGCGCGAAAAGGGTGAGGATCACCCGGTCCATCATTCCCGCTGGGGCGAGGTATTTGGCTCCCGCAACGTCATTCTCGCGGTACTGGGCATTCTCTCTTCCATGTGCTGCATCTTCGTCATCGGCGCCATGATTCCCAGCTACCTGATGGACGTGCTCAAGCTCAGCCCGCAAACCATGGGCTTCGTGACCTCCGCCGTGGGGTTTGGCGGTTTCTTTGGCGAGTTCGGCGTGCCCGGCTTGTCAGACCTGCTGGGCCGCCGCAACGCCGCCATCATCTCCTTCCTGGCCGCCATCCCTCTGCTTTATGCCTTCATGCACACCGGGCCCAACCCCACCTTGCTGTTCGTGCTGCTGTTCTTCATCGGCATGTTCACGCTCGGCCTGTTGGGGCTGTTCACCGGCCCCATCGCCACCGAGGGTGTCAGCCCCAAGGCCAAGGCCACGGCCATTGGCCTGGTCTCGGGCTCTGGCGAAATTTTCGGCGGCGGCATCGCGCCGGCTCTGGGCGGCTATATCGCGCAGCATTATGGCCTGCCCCATGTGCTCGACCTCGCCATGGCCGGGTTGGTGCTCGGGCTGGTGGTTGTTCTGTTCCTGCGTGAAACCGCGCCGCGCTTTGCCAAAGCATAAGGCAAAATAAGTTCACGCGCCAAAGACCTGCCCGGCCGGATCGGTCAGGCTTTGGCGGTGAATGGCGAAATCCCCTGATTTCGCAGAGGCTTCATAGCCAACAAAAAACATCAAATCGTTCGTGGAGTTATCAAAATGTCCAACAATAAAATAACATTCGCCATCTTGGCGGGTGTGTCTTCGCTCGCCCTCTGCCATCGGGCCATGGCCCTGGAATTTTACTCCCCCATGCAGCCCGGCGTTTCAACCGGCGTGCCCGCCGGCGCCTTGCCCCCGCCTGGCTTATATGGTGGCGCCGACACGTTCCTCGAAACCGGCCCGGTTGAAAACGGCAAGGGCCACCAGGTCGCCAAAACCAGTGGCGCCAACATCACCCCGCAATTGCTTTATGTTCCCGGCTGGCAAGTTCTGGGCGCCAATTACGGCATGATGATCAACCAGCCCTTCAATTTCAACAGCATCAAGGTCGGCGCGGGCGCCACGCCCTCGGCATTCACCGGCTATGGCATGTTCAACACGATTCTCACGCCGGAAATTCTCTCCTGGGCTCTGGGGCACGGAAATTTCATCGCCGAAGGCATGACCTTTTACATACCCGACGGCGATTTCCGCCACACGGGCACTTCCGAGACCCTCGATTCGGTTTCCAATAATTATTGGACATTCGAACCAAACATCGCCTATTCCTATCTGGGCAATGGGTGGAATTTCACGCTCAACAACACCTTCGATTTCAACACCAAGGACAACACCACCGACTATCAAAGCGGCGATGTCTATTATCTTGACTATACGATCGCCCATGCATTCGGGCCGATCACCGCGGGCCTGATTGGCACATACGATGTGCAGTTCACCAACGACACTCAATTTGGCGCGCCGGTGGCCAACACGGGCGGCAGCGGCGGTTATGGGAATAAATGGATGCACGCGGCCATTGGCCCGATCCTGGAATATAACATCGGCCACGCCACAATTGAACTGCGCTACCTCGACGGTTTCGCCGGCCGCAACGGTGGCAATCCTTCCTTCTTCCACTTCGGGATTAACTTCCCGATCATGTAATCACCTCCGCCCGCGAAGCCTGCGAGATGCTGAACCGAACATGGCGTTTTCAACCGTGTTCGGTTCGGTGATGACCGGCCGGGCGATCGATGCCGGGGTTCCCTGCACTTGGGTTGCCGCCGACAGCGTCCATGGCGTGGGTGAGGTGGAGAAAACCTTGCGCCAGGCGGGCAGAGGTTACGTGCTGGGGTGAATTCCAATCACTGGTTTAACTCCCGGCGCCCGGCCCCGCGGCTCGTGCGCCGATTTCACCACCTGGTGCCCGCGCGGTACGTCAATCGATACTCTGGTCCACCGTCCACTATCGCGCCAACACCAGCACGCCGAAAAAAAACGACGCCCAGGACAGGAAAGACCTCACCGATGAGTCCGTCCAGGAAATCCGACGCCTCGTCCACAACGCCCACCGCCTCAACCTCACCGGCGACAGCCTGCGCAAAACCCGCCGATAAAAGTTGACGCAACCACCAGGCCAATGCCAGAAAAAATCCCGCCAGCGCGGCGTCAGCCCATGGGCGAGTAAATCTCGGAATCAATGGGCGCCATCAAATCGGAATCGCTGGGCGACTTCGTCGGAATCCGCATCCAATAACCACGCGTCATTGCGAGCCGCGCCGTTCGATCCCCGGTTCACACCAGCAGCAGGTTATGGCGGGTGCGCACGCTCTCGGTGATCACCGCCAGCCCCTCGTTGATCAGCGCCTGGTTCTCCAGCAGCCAAGTGCCGTCCTTGCCGTGCACGCTTTGGCGCAGCAGCTCGGCCTGACCGGTGAGTTGCTCATCTGCCAGCGCCAGTTTGGTCAGTGTCTCGGCCTCGGCACGGTAGCGCTGGGTCATGCGGTCGGCCTCGGGCACCGGCAGTGCACGGATTTGGCCTTCGAGCGCGCCGATGCCGTGTGATATCCGTTCCAGCGCCTGCGCGCCGGCCACGGCCTCGGGGTCTGGGCGCGGGTTGGCGCGCGTGGGCGGCGGAATAAACCGGCGTCGGTAACCGCTCTCCGCCTCCTCCACCGCCGCGCGAGCCTGTTGCAGCAACGCCCCGACCTTGGCGCGGATCATCAGATCATCGGCGCGGAGCTGGTTCTCCTTGCGGTAGAAATTATAGCCCCAGCCATAGAACAGATTGATCGCAATCTGGCTCAACGGGCCGGCATCATAGAATCCGCCCGGCATTATGGCTTGAGGCCGGTTTCGCCGCTGAGCGGGTAAAAGCCGCTGGGCTGACCGCCGATCTGGAAGGGCACGCCGGCGGCGGCATTGGGGGCCGAGACCAGGCCTTTCTCGGCCATGCGCAACGCCAGATAATACCGCACCGCCTCGATCGGTGAGAGCCCGATGGCCTGGAGGGAGATCAGCTCGCGCATGCGCTCGTCTTTGGGCAGAATGAGCACCTTGAGGTCGTTCAGCGTGATGCCATAGGTGCGCAGAAATTCGGTCAGATGGCCTTTCACCGCCTCGCGGATATCGTTGATATGCTCGTTGATCTCCTCCATTTTGGTGACTTGCACGATCTGGTTGACCGACTGCTCAATGGCCGGCCCCGCGTAATCGGCAACTTCCTTGGTATCGATGAAGGCGCCGTTGAACGGCAGATGGGTGATCAGATCGAGCGCGGCAGAGGTGCTGTCGACGTGGATGTAATAATCGACGACATAGGACATTTCGGCCATTTCGGCGCTGGTGGCGATGCCGGTGTTGCGCACCAGCAGCTTCGAGCGGTTGATATAGATGACCTCGAATACCCAGGGAGAGGAGCCACCAAAGAAACCCTGCACAATCGAACCGACCAGCGGCTTGTCCGGCGTGGTCAGGGCATATTGCCCGGTCTCGTAGACATTGAGCACTGCGCCGCGCGATTTCAGCACCGCGAAATGATTGCTCTCGACCGTCAGCAGCGAGCCCGAGACGATGCTCTCATCGGCGATTTTCACCGCGAGCGTCTTGGTGCCCAGCATGTCGGTACCGTCGCGTTGCAGAGAAGTAATGACCTGCCGTGTGATCGCCATGGTGATTTTGACCTGTGAGATTGTGCCCCCAAGGCTATATCAGCCGTTGCCGATTGGCAAGAATATCCGCAGGCCGAGGGACGCCTGCGGAACAATTCACCGCCATGTCACCGTTCGTCGGCCAGCAGCGTAACACGCCATCGGCTCATGACGATTCGAGGTCGAACCCCAGAGCGCGCGGCGGTGCTTGCATGTATGGGGTGACATTCCACGCCGGACGCATAAAAGGGAATAAGCTCCATCCCTTTCTAAACATGAGCACTTTAACTTAAAAGCGCGGATATTCGCCGCATAAGCCACGGCGAATATCCTCCTTGAAGCACGGCTTTCAGAGTGTGGCTTATATAAAATTACGATGCCGCCCCTGTAAATTTAGCGACATCGAAGGCGAATTGCACGCCAAAAACAACCGCTGATTTTTCATTATGCAAGGGCAGCCCGCCACCGCCAAGACCATCAGGATTGATCACGTATTGGAGGTTAGGCATGATATTGAGCCACGGCGTCACCTGTGCCGCGTAGTTCAGCTCGATCATCGTCATATCAGAGTGCGGCTTGCCGCTGCCGCCGGCGTTCAGGCGCGCGTTGTAGAGGGAAGTCAGGAAATCGCTGTTATAATGCACGTCCGACGCCATGAGCCCGAGCGTATCCCGAGGCCGGGCGGCAAAGGGGCCTTGGAGCGATACACCGCCTTCAATTGAATATTGAGCGACCTGCTTCTGTCCGTCCGGGCTATACATCGCCACACCGAAAAGATAGATGCCGCGCGGAGAGTTCGGGCTGAACTGATACACCATCTGCTGCGCCTGAGCGTAGAGCAGCGTGCGGCCGAACTGGTTGGCTGAACCCGCCTGATAATAAGGGGCGGAGAAATTCACGCGGTCGAAAATCGCGCCGATATCATATTTATTCTGCTCGGTCGCACCAGGCGTCGTCGAGACATAGCCGGCCTCAATTGGCCAGTCATAGCCATTGGAGTTTTTTGTACCCCAGTTAAAGCCGTGATTTGCCGGCGGCTTGAGAGCAGAACTCGACTGATACAGCCCGGTTTCGGCATAAAGATTGTCCGTTGGCGTGATCTTGATCCGCCCACCCCAAACCGGAACCGGATTAAAATCGATCGACGTGTCCTTGCCCAGTATGCCGGTGTTGCCGCAGCTGGCGTTGCTCTGAAAGTCGCAAAGGAAATCATAACCAATGAAGCTGTTATCAACGTCGTCGCGGCCGATGACCACATCGGCGAAGCTGCCAAATTTCTGCTCATAGGTCAGCAGGCTAAGCTGCCAGGTCATGCCCGCACCATAGACCTGCTGCACAGACACGCTGTTATTCAGCCATTTTGACGCCAAGCTCGTGCCCGCGCGATCTGTAAAATTGACGTGGAAAGAAGCCCCAGGAATGGCGGCCAATTGGGCAAGGTCGACGTCGCTGCCGACATTGAGCTGGCCCGTATAGGCTGAGCCCGTTTTCATGCCCCCGGTCGGATTGGTGGCAAATTCGCCGACATATTGGCTGTTGAAGGTGATGCCTTCTTGGGCGGCAGTCTCGCTGATGCTGGTCAGTGGCGCAACCCAGCTGGCGCTTGCCTGCTGCGCATGAGCCATGCCTGGCAGCACAGTACCAAGTGCCAGCATGGACGCGCCCAGATGTTGAAGACGGGGCTTGGAACGCATTTTATCCTCCTTGTTGATTGAATGTTTTCCGGAAACAGCGCGCGGCTCCCCCGCGTCATTTCGCGGCGGGCGACATGACGTCTGCAGTTCGATGCTGACGGGGGAGTTAAGGCGCTATTATTTTGTCTCTGGCTTAAGTGGCCAGAAGGATACGGGGCTAAGCAAGCTGTTCTGCTGGCTGACCATATAGCCGGCGTCCAGGCTCATTTTCATATAGGCCTGCCAGTCGGGATCGGCCATGAGCGCGTGGCGCGCGGCCTCGCGCTGCCCGGCATTTTCGTAGGCCCAAAGATGAACGTAGGAATTCAGCTGACCCGTCTCGGTCATGAGAAGAAAGACGGGATCACCGGCATGACGGCGCTGAATATCAAAACCATGATCGCGATAGAGATCGAGCTGTCGGCGTGTGGCGCCTGGTTTTGTCGTATAGGTTCTTAGATCATAGAGCATGTCTTCCCTCGCTTGAGGCGTTAGAGCCCGTTAAATTCGGCGATATAGAGGCCGACATTGAAATCGGTGAAATAGACCAGCCCCTGTGCATCCACGAACACATCAGCAGAATGCAAAACATTAGGCCGCCCTGGACGCGGGTCAACCAGACGCGCGGGCGGAGGTGGCACCAGGGCACCGACTTCCCGCGGCTGATACGGATTCTCGATGTCATAGACGCGCAGCCCCGCATTCTGATAGGTCGCGAAAATCAGCGTCTCACTGACGAAGCTGCCGGGCCGGTTTTCGTGGATATTATGCGGACCGAAATGACCACCGACTTTGAGATAATCCGTGTCATTTGGCTCAGGCATGGTCGCGATGCTGATCGGGTTGGTCTTGACGCGGTTCTCAAACACCCAGATCGGCTTGTCGCCATCTTCCTTGTTGTCGAGAACGGCTTCGTCGACGACGATGAGCAAGTCACGACCAGGCAGCGGCAGGGCATTGTGCGTGCCACCACCCAAGGGCGGCGACCATTGTTTGTGCGCGATCATCTTCGGCTTGCTCCGGTCCGCGACATCGACCACCACCAGACAGGCATCGCGCCAGCTGCAATAGGCGAGGTCGCCATGTACGATCGGGTGATGCAACCCGTAACGGCCAAAGTCAGACGGCCAGTCCGCGACCTCACCCGCGGCGGCGTTCATGCCCGGCAGCCAGAAGCGGCCAGCCTCCACCGGATGCGTCGGATCGCTCATGTCAATGGTGATCAGGATATAGTCCGTGAAACCGTCGAACAGTGCCGAGGCATAGGCCCAGCGGCCGCCCGTGTACCAGATCCGGTGCAGCCCGCCCCCATTGATGGGCATGAAGCCGATCTGGCGCGGCGCACCGGGGGTCGAGATGTCATAGACCGCCATGCCCGCCGACCAGTCGCGCTCGCTCGCCTGTTCTTCGGCATGGAATTTCGCGCTGCCCTTATAGTAGTTTTTCTCCTCCAGTAGCTCTGGCTGGGCGAACATATCCTTCGCATGCACCACCAGCAGCAGATCGCCATGGGTCTGCAGATGCAGGTTCCACGTGTTATGCGGAGCCGGGAAATACGCGGCGGGCTTAGGATTTTTCGGATCGCGTACATCGATAACGCTAAAGCCGCGCGAGAAGATATGCCCGACATAGGCAAAGCCCCGCTCGACATTGATCTGCACGCCATCAGGCCGACCGCCCTGGTCGCTATGTCCAAGGATTCGCATATTCTTCGCGTAAGCCGGGGTGATTTGTTCGCTCATATTCAGACCATTCGCAGGAGAGAGGGACCCCGGAGCTGGGAGCGGCTCTGGGGTTTGGAGGGTGCCCGATAGGATCAGGGCGTGCCGACCCCCCAGATTTTTTCGTAAGCCGCCTGATAGCCGTTGTTCGGGTCGTAGACATTCTTTCGCCCGCCATCTGAATTCACGTCGCTCTGGACGAAGATATGCACAGGTGTCGTGTAACCGCTGGGGGGCTGACCGTTGAAATCGCGGTTCAACTCGTCCATCAGCTGCCAGCCATCGAGATAGAGCGGCTCTGCGACGGTCGCCATCTGGTACTGGCCGTTGCGGATGCGGTTAAAGGCCGCCTGTGAACCATCGCCCGCCGAGATATTATGCGGCGCACCCGTACCGGCAATGCCGGCCACAGACAGCGACGGCGCCATGAAATCATAATAGAGATCATTGATAGCGATCGAATATGTCCATTTCTTGCCGTATTTTTCGAGCAGTGCGGTGGTGAGCTGAGGCATGCGCTCTGAGACAGAGCCAAGCGGCGTGTCCTCGACCGCCAGCACCGAGCAGCCCGAGCACCCCTCAATGGCCTTCTCTTCAGCGTCGGTTTTTGTGGTGGCGATGGCATAGAGGCTGTCTGTGAACAAAACCACGTTGGCATGACCATCGGAGGCGGCAACCGCTAGCAAGCCAGCAGCCTTGCCAATCTGGGTTGGATCTGTCGTTACGTTGGTAAAAATAGGAGAACCGGGAATTTTGCCCGGGTTGGGGCCGGAATGCCAAGAGACGATCTTGATGCCCGCCGCCGCGGCCTGGGCGATCAGCGGCGCTTGCTCCTTGGCATCGATCGAGCCCAGAATGATGCCGTCTGGTTTTGCGGCAATCGCTTGTGTCAAGGCACTGGCCCGCCCGGCGACACTGCCCTGCCCGTCGAACACACGCAGCTTCCACCCCAGCACTTTCGCTGCCTGTTCCGCACCTTCGGAAACCCCCAGTACACCGCCGTTACGCTGGTCTGCCGAGACAAAGATGATCAGCTTGTCGTGAACAGCCTTCGGGCCTGTGGTCGGGCCATCCCACACCGTCACGGGCTGAGTTGCCTTCGCGACAAACGCTTTGGCCTGGCTAACATAATCGTTCTGGGCATGAGCAGGGAGGGCAGCGCTCAGGCCAAACATTAGTACAGCACTATAGAAAAGACCGGACTTGATGGACATTTTTTTTCCTCTGTTTTAGGTGATGGGTTTTGAGGTTCAGCCTCGCTTTGATATGCGACGGCGTTGGGTGTAGCCCGCAATGCCGATGGCTATGATCAGCGTGATCCCGTTGAACAGGGGCTCGACATAAAACTGTCCGCCCAGCTGCTGGATGCCAGAGATGCCGACCGCCAGGATCAAGACACCGCAGAGTGTGCCGAGAACATTGACGCGCCCGGGGCGGATGGTGGTCGAGCCCAGAAAGGCACCGACCAGGGCAGGCAGAAGATAATCAAGACCAACGCTCGCCTGACCGATCATAAGTTTCGATGCCAGCACGATACCGGCAAAGGCCGTCAGCATGCCCGACGCCACGAAGATGCCGATCACATAGGCCCGTACACGGATGCCATTGAGCGCCGCCGCTTTCGGGTTGGCGCCGATAGCATAGAGATAGCGGCCGATCGGCAGACGCTCGGTCACGACCCAAAGCAGGGCAGCGAGACACACGACATAGAGCGCCGGGATGGGGAC
Source organism: Pseudomonadota bacterium (assembly GCA_021781835.1). Taxonomy (GTDB): domain Bacteria; phylum Pseudomonadota; class Alphaproteobacteria; order Acetobacterales; family Acetobacteraceae; genus Acidocella. Next base: position 20,836 of record JAJXWD010000034.1, read on the forward strand.
GATGCCGATCGACCAGTCATTTATGTCGAGAAAGGCTTGCGGCAGCGTGCCCATCACCTGCTGGCCCCCCGTGTACCAGAGCGCCAGGGCATAAAGGATCGTGCCGGTGCCAAGGCTCGCGATAAAGCTGTCGATCTGCGCGACCTCCACCAGCAGCCCGTTGATCAACCCGGCACCAGCGCCCGCCAGCACCACCAGCACACAGGCTGCTTCCCAGCTAAAGCCATATTGAGTCTGCAGGCTGATCGCGAGGATATGCCACATAACGATGCCGTAGCCGACCGTCAGATCGATCCGCCCGGCCATCATCGGCAGCATGGCGGCAAGCGACAGGATTGCGATGATCGATTTATCCGCCATGATCGAGCGCGCATTCAGCGCCGTCGGAAACGTATCCGGCAGCAGGAGCGAGAACAGAATAATCAGCGCCAGCGTGAGCAGCGGCAAACCATATACCGGCAGCATACGGAGCAGCCTGCCCCCAAAAGAGAGGCCCTTGAGATCGGCGCGCGTGGGCTCAAGGGCATTGGAGCGAAGTGATTGCATGGGAAATCCGTGATGTTTGAGAAAGCTCAGGCCGCGGGCAGCAGGCCGGCAGAAGAGGCCGCGATCAGAGCGCTGGTCGAGAGCGCGTCACCGCTGAGTTCGGCGACGATCCGCTGACGGTCAAAGATCAAAGCGCGGTCGCAGATATTGGCGATTTCCTCGAAATCTGTTGAAATCACCAGAATGCAGGCGCCCTGCGCCACCACCTCATTGAACAGGCGATAAATCTCCGCCTTGGCGCCAACATCGACGCCCGCCGTCGGGTCCTCGAACATATAGACGCGCCCGCGAAGATGCAGCCAGCGGCCGACCACGACCTTTTGCTGATTGCCACCCGAGAGCGCCTCGATCGGGGCGTCGGGGTTGTTGGGGCGCAGATGCAGCGCATCGCCATAGGCCTTGGCCCGCGCCTCTTCATCCTTTGGCGAGATATAGTGCCAGGGCTTGGTGCCTTCCGCGCCGGGGTTGAGAAACAAATTCTCCCGCACCGTCATGCCCGGCACCACCGAACCCGAAAGACGGTCGCCATACACCAGCAAAACCCCTTGGGCGATCGCGTCCTTGGGCGACGAAATCGCCAAAGGCGCGCCGTCCAGCAGCACTTCGCCTGACCATGGCCCTTCAAGCCCAAAGAGCCCGCGCCCGACACATTCCTGCCCAGCCCCGCGCAACCCGACGAGACCGACCACCTCGCCCTGATAAAACTCCGCCGAGACCGGCGACAAGCGCCCGGCCGAAAAATCGCGCAGCACCAGACGAGGCGCCCCCGCACGTGCGCTCGCGCGGGCAAAAAGCTGCGTCGGCTCCTGGCCGACGATCAGCAGGATCGCCTCCTCAGGCGTCGTTTCGGCAACCATCCGGTCCGCCACCATGCGGCCGTCACGCATCACGACCATCCGGTCGGCAAGCTCGAACACCTCGTCCAAACGGTGCGAGACGAAAATCATGGCCACACCCGTCTCGCGGAGCTTGCGCAGCGCCACGAAAAGGCGAAGCACATCATCACCCGGCAGGCTGGCGGTCGGCTCGTCGAGCACGATGAGCCGCGCATCTGCCGCCAGGGCTCGGGCAATGGCGACCAGCGATTTCTCCGTGCGGTCCAGAGTCTGCACCCGTGCGCCGGGCTCAATCTCCACGCCCAGCAGCGCCAGGGCGTCGAGCGCACGGCGCTCGGCCGCGTGCCAATCGATCATGCCGAACCGGCGCGGATAACCGAGACTGAGACAAATATTCTCCGCCACCGTCATCCATTCAATCAACCCGAGATCCTGATGGATAAAGGCAATCGGGGCGGCATGGACATGAGCGAACAGATCCACCCCCGCCAACACCGCCTGCCCCGTATCAGCCCGAAAGACACCGGCCAGCAGCTTGATAAGCGTCGACTTCCCCGCGCCGTTTTCGCCGAGCAGCGCGACGATTTCGCCCGAGGACACTGAAAACGTCACGGATTTCAGCGCCTGGGTGGCACCGAACCGCTTGGAGACGTCTGCGATCGTCAGCAGCGTCTCTTGAGATGCGCCTGGCAGCTCCATATGGTTCTCCTCCCATCGCCGCTTCAGCGCGGCATGTTGTCATGCAAATATCGACCAACGACAAAAGCTGTCAAGCTTATTTTCATATTTTCTAAAAATTTTACAGATTTCGCTGAATGTGCTTTACAACTTATCAGGTGACAGGGCATTACTCAGCCCAACAGAATGGAGGACGCCTTGGCGCTCGGCAGTAAACCGGCAATCGCGAGTTCAGATCACGACGCCGTACGCCCGTCTTTGAGCGGGCGGTTGGGAGATCATCTCTATGCGGCGATTCTGACCATGATTGACCGGCAGAATCTGGTCGAGGGCGCACGCCTGCCACCGGAAAACGAGCTTGCCGTACTGTTTGGCGTCTCGCGCCCCACAGTGCGCGAAACGCTTTCCCGGTTGCGCGACGATGGCATCATCGTCTCGCGGCGCGGATCTGGCAGCTATGTCGCGCGGCGGATCTCACCCGAGGCTGTCAAACAACCAGAAGCCCCGGAAATCCACGAAATGTCCGAGGCGACGTTTGAGCGCATCGACAGTTTCGAACAGATTCAGAAGTGCTACGAATTCCGCAAAGCCATCGAAGGCGAGGCAGCGGCACTCGCCGCGCTGCGCATCACGCCCGAGAATTACGCCAAGATCGAAGCCGCCTGCGACGTGCTCGGCCACGACATCACGGAGGGGCAGCTCGGCAGCAATTCGGATTTCGACTTCCATCTCGCCGTCGCCCATGCGGCGGGCAATGACTGGTTCATGACCGCCCTCTCGGCAATGCGCCCACAGATTGAGCTCAGCATAGACATCGCGCGCACACTCTCCTTTCACCGCTCGCTCGCTCATATGCAGACCGTGCAGGCGGAGCATATCGCCGTGCTCGACGCCATCCGCGCCCGCGATTCGGAGCGCGCCAAGGCCGCCATGCGTGAGCATCTGAGCCGAACCTGCAACAGGATTTTCCGCGGCCCCCAAGGGTTGTCAGACAAGTAACCTTACCAATTTTCGCAACCGCCCCAAGCGGCGCCCACCGGGCGCCGTGACGGGATGTCTTTGTCCTGGAGACCGATATGGCTGATCACATGACCAATACCCTCAAAATCATGGCCTTCGAGCGCTATGACCCGACCGATACCTCGCTCGACTGGCTCGAGGCCCAAGGCGTGCAGGTGCTGCGCGGCAATGCGCTCTGGGAGATGCCGTTCAAGCGTTTCTCGGAGGACGAACTGATCGCGCGGGCGGAGGGCTGCGTGGCCCTGATGGGGGCGAGCGGCACGCGCATTTCGCGCCGCGTGATCGAGGCCCTGCCCGATTTGCGCTATATCTCAAAATTCGGCATCGGCTTCGACAGCATCGACATCGAGGCCGCGACTGCGCACGGCGTGCTGGTCAGCAACACGCCCAATGAGTCGCAGATTTTCACCGTCTGCGAACATGCCCTCGCCCTGATGCTGGCGGTGGCCAAGCAGCTCAGCGTCTGGACGGCGGAGTTCATGCGCGCGGGTGGCTGGCGCGGGCTGACGCACTCGGCGACCTTCCGGGGCGCGACGGTCGGCATCATCGGGCTCGGGCGCATCGGGCGCGGCGTGGCCCAGCGCCTCGCGGGCTGGGAATGCCGCATTCTCGCCTATGACCCCTATCTCGAGACCGCGCCCGCCGGCGTCGAACTCGTGCCGCTGGCGACGCTGCTCGAACAGTCAGATTTCATCACCCTGCACGCGGCGCCCAGCCCCGAAAACCACCACATTCTGAATGACGCGGCCTTCGCGTGCATGAAGCCGAACGCCATCGTCATCAATACCGGCCGCGGCTCGCTTGTCGATTATGCGGCGCTGCGCCGGGCGCTCGATGAGGGGCGGATCGCGGGGGCGGGGCTCGATGTGTTCGACCGCGAACCCCCTTCGCCGTCCGACGATCTGTTTATACGCCCAAACGTCATCTGCACGCCCCATGTCGGCGCGTGGACGACAGAAGGCACGAAAGACATTGGCTGGCACGCGGCGCGCAATCTCTGGGCCATGATCTCGGGCGAGGGTAAGGCCGATCTGGTCAACCCTGAAGCCATGAACCACGCCAAACAGCCTCATGGTTCGCCCAGTCAGAGCTGATATTACCATACGCGGGCGGAAAAATGATCGCCTGAACCCTCGGCAGAAATGTTGGGGTGGAACGGCCCACGGCATCGGATGTGCGCTGATGAGGTTGTTCAAAGACCATCACGAAAGGGCCCCCTATGGAATAATATCAAAATTCTTTTGATTTAAACTTGAAGAAATGTCGGAAGCACATGTTCGTAAAGCGGGGAGTAGGGCCAAATCCATTAACGCTTTCGAACGAGAAGAGATCGAAATCGCATATATTTGGCCGAATGGTTGCGGCACCGGGACCGCCAGGCAGAAAAGTTGCTCTTCGACCTCGGCATCATCGACCGCATAGCCCTGGTCGTAGACTTTATGCAGTGTCTCGGTCAGTGCGGCGGGGTCGGTGATAGTGCTGCTCGTGAAGGGAACAAAGGGTCCCGCTTGAAGGTATCTCTGCTGGGTTGAATGATCAAGATATGCCAGCAGTACCTTTCCGATGGCCGAACCATAGCCCTCTAACTGGTTGGTCTCACTAGTCCATAAGTCATTTATGGCGCCACTCTCCTTTATAAGATAGGATACCATATCCCCTTCGAACACCCCCAGATGTGCGACCACGCCGTGATCTCGCGCGAACCTGCGCAGATGCGGGCGACTTGCCTCGATCATCGCCTCGCGTTCGCTGCGCCAGAGCAGATGCGGCCCCGCGGCATAGTGGCCGCGGCCCACCCTCACCAACAGCTTGGCGCGCAGGTAGGCGTCCATCAGCCGGTGCGCGGTAGAGAGCGGTATCGCCGCCGCGTGCGCGATCTGCGCCAGCTTTGCTCCGCCCGGCGCGCTCAGCGCCGCGACGAACAACTCGATCCCTTTTTCCACGGCGCTCGCGCCAGACTTGTCCTGCCGCTCCATATTCTCACCATATGGAAAATCGGCGCCGCCGTAAATTGTGCTCGCCCCCCACACAGGCATAAATCGCCACAGGCAAGCATTCCCAAGAGACCACCCCGGGAAACCGTATTCAGAGGCTCTAGCATGACCCCAACAACACCAGACAACATCCAAAAAGCCGCTGACGCGCTCTATAACGCCGCGCACACCGGCACCCCCTCCGCGCCCATCCGCGACCTCCTCGCCACCGGCGATCTCGAGGCCGCCTATACGGTGCAGGAAATCAACACCAAGCGCGGCCTAACCGAAGGCCGTCGCCTGGTAGGCCGCAAGATCGGCCTCACCTCGCTGGCCGTGCAGCGCCAGCTTGGCGTGGGCCAGCCCGATTACGGCATGCTGTTCGCCGACATGGCGCGCTGTGATGCCGAGGACGTGGCCCTGGGCGACGTGCTCCAGCCCAAGGTGGAGGCCGAAATCGCCTTCATCCTCGGCCGCGACCTCACCGACGAGCAACTGACCATGGCCGATTTGTTCCGTGCCATCGAGTACGCCGTGCCCGCCGTCGAGATCGTCGGCTCGCGCGTCGCCAACTGGGACATCTGCATCACCGACACCATCGCCGACAACGCCTCCTCCGGTCTTTACGTGCTGGGTTCGCGCCCGGTCATGCTGCGCGACTTCGACCCGCGCACCTGCGGCATGGTGATGGAGAAGGCGGGCGAGCCCGTCTCGGTGGGCGCCGGTGCGGCCTGCCTCGGCTCACCACTGAATGCCGCCCTGTGGTTGGCCAAGGTCATGGCCAAGGTCGGCTACCCGCTCCAGGCGGGGAATACCATACTGTCTGGCGCGCTGGGCCCCATGGTGGGCACGCAGCCGGGCGATGTTTTTGACGTGCGCATCGAGGGCTTGGGCTCCGTGCGCGCCGCTTTTGCAAAGGAATAACCAGATGCTCAAAATCAAAGCCGCCATCATCGGCTCTGGCAATATCGGCACCGATCTGATGATCAAGATCATGCGCAACTCGAAGAATATCGAGATGGGCGCGATGGTCGGCATCGACCCGAACTCGGATGGTCTCGCGCGTGCCGCGCGCCTGGGCGTGCCGGTCACGCATGAAGGCATCGAGGGCTTGCGCAAGCTGCCGAACTATCAAGACATCAAGGTCGTGTTCGACGCGACCTCGGCGGGCGCGCATGTCAAGAACAATGCGATCCTGCAGGCGGACGGCAAGAAGGTCATCGACCTGACGCCCGCCGCCATCGGGCCGTTCACGATTCCGGCGATCAATGGCGATGCCAATATCGACGAGCCCAACGTCAACATGGTGACGTGCGGCGGGCAGGCGACCATTCCGATGGTCTATGCCGTCAAGCGCGCGGTCGAGCGCGTGGTCTATGGCGAAATCGTCGCTTCGATCTCGTCGAAATCCGCGGGCCCCGGCACGCGCGCCAATATCGACGAATTCACCGAGACCACCTCGCACGCGATCGAGAAGATCGGCGGCGCGGAGAAGGGCAAGGCTGTCATCATCCTCAACCCCGCCGAACCGCCTCTGATCATGCGCGACACGGTGTTCGTGCTCTCCCAGGGGGGCTCGAAGGAGACGATCGAAGCTTCAATCCTCGAGATGGAAAAGACCGTGCAGAAATATGTGCCCGGCTATCGTCTGAAGCAGAAGGTGCAGTTCGAGGTGATCGGCGACAACGCGCCCGTGCGCGTGCCGGGCATCGGCTATTCGACGGGGCTGAAGACCACCATCCTGCTCGAAGTCGAAGGGGCGGCTCATTATCTGCCTGCTTATGCGGGTAATCTTGACATCATGACCTCGGCCGCGCTGAAGACCGCGGATAGCTGGGCCGGACGCGAACTGCTCAAGGAGGCCGCATAATGGCACGCCCTAACCCGAACAAGCTCTATATCCAAGACGTGACGCTGCGCGATGGTATGCACTCCGCACGCCATCAATATTCGCTCGAGACGGTTTCGAAGATCGCCAAGGCGCTCGATGACGCCAAGGTCGATGCGATCGAGATCTCGCACGGCGACGGCATCACCGGCTCGACCTTCAATTACGGCTTCGGCTCGCATGACGATGCCGAGTGGATCGCGGCTGTCTCGAGCGTCTGCACGCACGCCGTGCCGACCATTTTGCTCCTGCCTGGCATTGGCACCGTGCACGATCTGAAGATCGCCTATCAGGCCGGTGCGCGCTCGGTGCGCGTCGCGACGCACTGCACGGAGGCTGACGTCTCGCGCCAGCATATCGAGGCCGCGCGCGATCTCGGCATGGACACGATCGGCTTTCTGATGATGAGCCACATGATCGGGCCTGAGAAGCTGGTCGAGCAGGCGAAGCTGATGGAGTCCTATGGCGCCGAGTGTGTCTATGTGACCGACTCGGCGGGTGCGCTGTTGCCCGAGCAATATGCCGAGCGCGTCTCGGCGGTGCGTCAGGCGTTGAGGCCTGAGACCGAGATCGGTGTGCACACGCACCACAACCTCACGCTCGGCGTTGCGAACGCGACGGCCGGTATCAAGGCGGGCGCCGTGCGCGTCGATGCCTCGCTCGCTGGCCAGGGCGCGGGCGCGGGCAATGCGCCGCTCGAAGCCTTGATCGCCGTGCTCGACCGCTACGGCATCGAGACGGGCGTCGATCTGTTCACGCTGATGGACGCCGCTGACGATCTGGTGCGTCCGCTTCAGGATCGTCCGGTGCGCGTGGACCGCGAATCCCTCTCGCTCGGCTATGCGGGTGTGTATTCGTCCTTCCTCCGTCACGCCGAGAACGCGTCCAAGACCTATGGTGTCGATACCCGCGCCATTCTCACCGAACTCGGCAAGCGCAAGATGGTCGGCGGTCAGGAAGACATGATCATCGACGTCGCGCTTGATATCCTCAAAGCCCGTGGAGAAACCGCATGAGCGCCAATCTCTCAGCCCTCGCCGCCACGCTCGACGAAGCCGCCCGCACCGCCACGGAAGCGGCACAGCTGATCGAGACGCATCCCGACCTCACCATCGAGGATGCTTATGCGATCCAGTTACTCAATGTGCAGCGCCGATGGGCACGCGGCGAGCGCCGGGTGGGCTATAAGATGGGCCTGACCTCACGCGCCAAGATGCAGCAGGTCGGCGTGTCCGAGGTGATCTGGGGCCGTCTGACGGACGCCATGCGTCTCGAGGAAGGCGGCGTGCTGTCCTTGGGCAAATATGTCCATGCGCGCGTCGAGCCGGAGATCGCCTATATCATCGGCAAGCCGCTCTCGGGCACTGTCTCGGCGGCGGAAGCGCTCGCGGCCGTCGACGCCGTCGCGCCCGCGCTCGAGATCATCGACAGCCGCTACAAGAATTTTAAATTCTCACTGCCGGATGTGATCGCGGATAACAGCTCGTCTTCGGGCTTTTATGTCGGCGCCTATGCCAAACCCGATACGGATGTCTCGAATCTCGGGATCATCATGGAGGTCAATGACCGGCCGGTGCAGATCGGCTCGTCGGCTGCCATTCTTGGCAATCCCATCCGCTCGCTGGTCTCCGCTGCCCGCCAGATTGGCCGCGCGGGCGAAAGCCTGCAACCTGGCGACATCGTTCTGGCCGGCGGCGCCACCGCCGCTCACCCCTTAAGCGTCGGCGAGCACATCAAGACGACGTTCCAGACCCTGGGCACCGTCTCCTTCGCCGTCGGAATATAGGTAACTGGTGTGAGCCTCCCACCACCTCGCGGCGCGGTTTGAATTACTGGACATTGTGCCCCTAAATTTGTGTGGGGTGACGCTGTGGAAACTGACGGTTCTAATGCCAGACATCAGCACAGTCATGAGGACATTGAGTATCATCGTGTCGAGCTGATCACCGGGCGGCGCCGGCGGCAGGATTGGACGCGGGAGGAGAAGGCGGAAATTCTTGCCGCGAGCGCTGTGCCTGGTGTGGTGATTGCGGATGTTGCGCGCCGTTATGGGGTGAGCCGGGGCCTGCTTTGGACATGGCGCCGGCAGGCGATGAATGATTTGGCGGCGGCAGCGGCGGGGGATTTTGTGCCGTTGCGTATTGTGGATGACGTGGCTTCCAATCCCGCGGCTGAACCGGATGGACCGCCTTCCGCCCGGAACCCAGCTGTGGGATCGATTGAGATAGAGATCGGGCGTACCCGTATCCGTGTGGAAGGCGTGGTTGATCCGGCTGCTTTGCGTCAGGTGCTCGGTCCGATTGGTCCTGTCCGATGATCCTGGGTATTCCGGCCCTGAACTGATGGGGTGGATGCCCCCGGTAATCCCCCCTGAAATTAAGGGGATTGATAGTAGTAATTCACAATAACAATGTTACGTGCTAATATCCGCGGGCTTTGCGGAGTTGGATATGAGCTATAGCATTGATTTACGTGAACGCGTTGTGGGCTATGTGCGTGGTGGTGGCAGCCGGACGGAAGCTGC
>JAJXWD010000071.1 GCA_021781835.1 Pseudomonadota bacterium
GGCCCGGCCCGGCACCCCCGCGCCCGGCGCCGTGCGCGAGACGCTGCAACTCAAGACCGGCCGCCCCGAGGAAGAAGAGGAAGCCCCGCGCCGCCGCGTGGCCACCCCCGTGCCCAAGCGCGGCGTGCCCGTGGCGCCCGCCAAGAAAGGCGTGGCCGATAACCGCCGCTCCGGCCGCATCGATGTGCAGGCCGCCATCGAGGGTGAGGACGAGAAAACCCGTTCGCTCGCCTCCGTGCGCCGCCAGCGCGAGCGTGAGCGCCGCCAGGCCGAGCTGGAGCGCCTGCGCTCGGACGGCGTGAAGGTGGTGCGCGAGGTCGTGCTGCCCGAGACCATCACGGTGCAGGAGCTGGCCAACCGCATGGCCGCCCAGGGCCGCGACGTGGTGCGCGCCCTGATGAAAATGGGCGTGATGGCCACCATCACCCAGGCGATCGACGCCGACACGGCGGAACTCATCGTCACCGAATTCGGCCACAAGGTCCGCCGCGTCTCCGACTCGGACGTGGAAATCGGCCTGGAAGGCGAGGTGGACACCGACGCCGAGCTGCTGCCGCGTCCGCCCGTGGTCACCATCATGGGCCATGTCGATCACGGCAAGACCTCGCTCCTGGATGCGCTCCGCCACACCACCGTGGCGGCCGGCGAGGCGGGCGGCATCACCCAGCATATCGGCGCCTATCAGGTCACCCTGCCCTCGGGCCAGGCGATCACCTTCCTCGACACGCCGGGCCACGAGGCCTTCACCGCCATGCGCGCGCGCGGCGCCGCCGCGACCGACATTGTCGTGCTGGTGGTGGCCGCCGATGACGGCGTGATGCCCCAGACCATCGAGGCGATCAAACACGCCAAGGCGGCCGGGGTGCCCATCATCGTGGCGATCAACAAGATCGACCGCCCCGGCGCCGACCCCAGCCGTGTCCGCAACGAGCTGCTGCAATACGAGATCGTGGTCGAGGACATGGGTGGCGACACCATGGATGTCGAGGTTTCGGCCCTCAAGAAGATCAATCTCGACAAGCTCCAGGAAGCCATCCTGCTGCAGGCCGAGGTGCTGGAGCTGCGCGCCAACCCCGACCGTGCCGCCGAGGGCGCGATCATCGAAAGCCGCCTCGACAAGGGCCGCGGCCCCGTCGCCACCGTGCTCGTGCAAAAGGGCACGCTGCACCAGGGCGAGATCGTGGTGGCCGGCGCCCAGTGGGGCCGCGTGCGCGCCATGCTCGACGACAAGGGCCAGCAGCTCAAGGATGCCGGGCCGTCCCTGCCGGTCGAGATTCTCGGCCTCTCGGGCGCGCCGACCGCCGGCGAGCCGTTCGTGGTGGTCGAGAATGAAGGCCGCGCGCGTGAAATCGTCGAGTACCGCCAGGCCAAGCTGCGCGAGCGCCAGGTGGCGGCGCAGACCGCGCTGCGCGGCACCATGGAAGAGATGCTGGCGCGCATCCAGGCCGGCGCCCAGAAAGAGGTCGCCGTGCTCATCAAGGCCGATGTGCAGGGCTCTGCCGAGGCCATCCAGGTTGTGCTGGGCAAGCTCGGCAACGAGGAAGTGCGCGTGCGCATCATGTATTCGGGGGTCGGCCAGATCACCGAGAGCGATGTGCAGCTGGCGAAAGCCTCCGATGGCATCATCATCGGCTTCAACGTCCGCGCCAATGTCCAGGCCCGCGAGCTGGCACAGCGCGAGGGCGTGGATATCCGCTATTTCTCGATCATCTACGAGGTGGCCGACGATATCGAGAAGCTGGTCAAGGGCAAGCTCGCGCCCATCAAGCGCGAGAAATTCCTGGGCTATGCCGAGATCCGCCAGGTGTTCAACATCACCAAGACCGGCAAGGTCGCGGGCTGTTATGTCACCGAGGGCGTGGTCAAGCGTGGTTGTGGCGTGCGCCTGCTGCGTGATAACGTGGTCATCCACCAGGGCGAACTCTCGCAGCTCAAGCGCTTCAAGGATGATGTCAAGGAAGTGGCCCGCGGCTATGAATGCGGCCTCTCCTTCGCCGGCTTCCAGGATCTGCGCGAGGGCGACATGGTCGAGTGCTACGAGACCGAGATCATCGCGCCCTGAACTGAAGGAGGCGCCTTATGAAACGCGCATCGAACGGGGGCGGGCACAATGCCGCCCCCAGCCAGCGCCAATTGCGGGTGGGTGAGGAAATCCGCCACGCCTTGGCCGAGATTCTCATCCGCACCGAGTTCCGCGACCCCGATCTGGCCCATGCCCATATCACGGTGGCGGAGGTGCGCATGTCGCCCGACCTCAAGCACGCGGCGGTGTTCGCCAGCGTGCTGGGCAACCAAGACATCCGCCCCCTGCTGCCGGCCCTGCGGCGCGTGGCGCCGTTTTTGCGCGCCCAGCTGGCGCCCAGGCTCAAGCTCCGCGTGGTGCCAGACATTAAATTCCTGGCCGATGAGGCGCTGGACGAAGCCAGCAAGATCAACGCCTTGCTGCACATGCCGGCGGTCGCGCGCGATCTGGGCCCCGAGGATACCTGACCCTGCGCACCCGCCGCCTGCCCGCCACGCACCTAGACGAGGCCGCCCGGCTGCTGCGTGAGGGCCAGCTGGTGGCCTTCGGCACCGAGACGGTCTATGGCCTGGGCGCCGATGCCTGCAATGGCGAGGCGGTGGCGGGCATTTACCAGGCCAAGGGGCGGCCCAGCTTCAACCCGCTCATCTGCCATTATCACAGCGCCCAGGCGGCGTTTTCGCATGTGGTGCCAAACGCCCTGGCCGAGCGTCTGGCGGCCAGATTCTGGCCCGGCCCGCTCACCCTGGTGCTGCCCCGCGCGCCCGAATGCCCGGTTTCCAAGCTCGCCGCCGCCGGCCTGCCGACGCTCGCCGTGCGCGTGCCCGGCCATGCGCTGGCGCTCGATCTGCTGGCGGCCTTTGGCGGCCCGGTGGCGGCGCCCAGCGCCAACCGCTCGGGCCATATCTCACCCACCCGGCCCGAACATGTGCTCGAGGATCTCGATGGCCGGATCAGCGCCGTGCTGGAGTGCGGCCCCTGCCCGGTGGGGGTGGAATCGACCGTGCTCGACCTCTCGGGCGAGACGCCCGTGCTGCTGCGCCCGGGCGGCGTGGCGGCCGAGGCGCTGGAAGCCGAGATCGGCCCCCTGCAACGCGGCGCGCCGCCCGGCGCTGCCCTGGCCTCGCCCGGCATGCTGGCCTCGCATTACGCCCCCGCGCTGCCCCTGCGGCTGAATGCCGAAACCCTCCTGCCCGGCGAGGCGCTGCTCGCCTTTGGCGCGCCCCTGCCCGGCGCGCGCATCGTCTTCCAGCTCTCGGCGCGGCGCGATGTCATCGAGGCCGCGGCCAATCTGTTCGAGGGGCTGCACGAGCTGGACGCCAAGGCCGCCACGCTGGAGCTGCGCGGCATCGCCGTGCAGCCCATCCCCGAGCTGGGTCTGGGCCTCGCCATCAATGACCGCCTGACCCGCGCGAGCGCCCCCAAGGCCTGATTTAATTTGACACGCCGCGCCGCGAGGCGCGCAATCACCGCGATGCGCGCGCTCATCCTCGCTGTTGCCCTGCTGCTGCCGGCCCTGCCGGCCTGGGCGCGCGATGTCTGGTTCACCACCTCCGACGGCGCGCGCCTGCACTACACCGAAACCGGCCCGCGCCATGCCCCGCTCACCCTGGTCTTCGTGCCGGGCTGGACCATGCCGGGCTGGATTTTCGCCCCCCAGCAGGCGTTTTTCCAGCGCCACTACCGTGTGGTGCTGTTCGACCCGCGCGGCCAGGGGCGCTCCGAGATCACCGCCCAGGGCTATGACCAAACCCGCCGGGGCGCCGACCTGGCCGAGCTGATCGCCCGTCTGCCCGGCCGGGTGGTGGTGGTCGGCTGGTCGCTCGGCGTGCTCGACACGCTGGCCTTCATCCACCAGGGCGGCAATGACCGGGTGGCCGGGCTGGTGCTGGTGGATAATTCGGTCGGTGAGCGCCCGGCCCCGGCCTATCAGCCGCCCCCGCCCGGCCCGCCGCCGCCTTATCCGGTATTCGTGCGCGCCTTTGTCGCGGGCATGTTCCACACCCGCCAAAGCCCGGCCTATCTCGCCCGCCTCACCCGGGCCTGCCTGCGCCTGCCCCCGCCCGATGCCGCCGCGCTGCTGGCCTATCCGGTGCCGCGCACCTACTGGAAAGCCGCGCTGCTCTCAACCGCCCTGCCGGTTTTATACGTGGTGCGGCCCCAATGGGCGGCGCAGGCGCATAATCTGGTGGCCGACCGGCCTCATACCGATATTGCAATCTTCCCGCGGGCGGGCCATGCGCTGTTCATCGATGAGGCGAGTCGCTTCGACGCGCTGGTGCAGCAATTTCTGGAGCGTGACATCCGTTCATGAGAGCCTTGAACCTGTTTCTGGTCTCGGCCGCCGCGTTGGGGCTGGAGACCGCGCTGACACGCTATTTCGCCCTCAGCTCCTGGTCCGATTACGGCTATTGGGTCATTTCCATCGTCATGGCGGGGTTCGCCTTTTCGGGCGTGGCGCTGGCCTTGGGCGGGCGCTGGGTGCGCCGCTTCGCCCCCCAGCTGCTTTCCTGGCTGCCGGCCCTGCTCACCCTCTCGGCGGCGCTTGGTTATGAAGGCGTGGTCGCCAACCCGTTCAACCCGCTCAGCCTGCAAAACCCCGCCACCTGCCTGCCCCAACTCGGGCTGATCGGGCTCTATTACGCGGCCCTGCTGCCTTATTTCTGTCTCACCGGCCTGTTCATCTCGCTCTGCTTTGTCGAGGGCGCGGCGCGGCTCGGGCGGGTTTATGCCGCCGACCTGCTGGGCGCCGCCGCCGGCTCGGCCTATGTGCTGGCGCTGATGTATGGCGTGCCGGCCTTTTCGCTCATATACTGGCTGGTGCCGCTGCCCGCCCTGGCCGCCCTGGCCGCGCCCTGCCGGCGTGTTGGCGCCAGCCTCGGCGCGCTGGCGGCGCTCTGCCTTGCCTTCGCCCTGCTCATGCTGGGCCCCCAGCCGGCTATGAGCCAATATAAGCCGGCTTTCGCGCCGCTGCACACGCCAGGCGCCCGGCGGCTCGCCACCCTCACCTCACCGCGCGGCGAGTATTGGCTGCTCACGGATTTCACCGAGCGCGTGAACACCGATATTTCCAACGACTCGGCCATGCTGGGCTACCCCGACCCGCCGCGCGCCCTGGGGCTCTACCGCGACGGGGTGCGCATCGCCTCGCTGCCCACGCCCGGCCCCATCGATAGCGGCTATGCCAGGGGCGCGCTGGACGCGCTGCCCTACACGCTGCGCCCCCACGCCAAGGCCCTGCTGGTCGGCGCCTCGGGCGGGTTTCGCATCGCCGAGCTGTCCAGCCTGGGGGCGGCCAAAATCACGGCGCTCGAGCCCGACCCGGTGCTGTATGGCGCGCTCATGCGCGGGCTCGGCCCGTCGCCCGCCTATCCGCCCACGCCCGGCGTGACCATCTTGGACACCAACCCCCGCGCCTTTCTGCGCCAGGCTCAGGGCTATGATGTCATCGACCTCTCGGCCGATTTTCTCGACCAGTCGGCGGCCAACAGCTATGAATTCTCGGCCGAGGCGCTGGCCGCCGACCTCGCCGCCCTGGCGCCTGGCGGCGTGCTCTCGCTGCCGGTCTCGATCCAGGATTTCCCCGCCTACGCGCTGCGCCTGCTCTCGACCGTGAAAGCGGCGCTGCGCCTGCAAGGCGCGGCCGACCCGGCCGCCCGGATCATCCTCTACCGCTCGGCCTGGAATGCCCGGATCCTGGTCAGCAACCAGCCCTTCAGCGCCGCCGACATCCGCCGCGCCGCCCAATGGTGCGATGACCGCTCCTTCGATATTTCCTATTATCAGGGGTTCGATTTCGCCGCCGCCCGCGACAATCTCTATAACGACCTGCCCGCCGTCTCCTTCACCGACGGCACCCAGACCGCGCTGGGCAACGATGATTCGCTGGCCGACGAGGCGCCCGCCCTGCTGGCCGGCCAGCTCACCCCCTCCGGCGCGGCGTTCGATTTGCGCCCCGTGACCGATGACCGCCCGGCCTTCTACGCCGTGCTGCGCCTGAACCACCCGGCGCTGCTCTGGGCGCGCATCCAGACTTTGCCGCAAGCCGAGATCGGCGCGCTGGTCAATCTCGCGGTGGCGGCGCAGGCCGTGCTCATCGCGCTGCTGGTGCTCATCGTGCCGCTGCTGTTTCACCGCGCGGGCGCCCGGCAGGGCGGGTCGGCGCTCAAAGGCGCGCTCTATTTCCCGGCGTTGGCGCTGGGGTTTTTGTTCATCGAGCTGTTCGCCATCGAGCGGGCCAGCCTGGTGCTCGATGACCGAGCGCTGGGCTTTGCCCTCGTGCTCGCGGTGCTGCTGGGCGCCTCAGGCGCCGGCGCGTTCGTCTCGGGCCGGCTGGCGGCGCGCCC
>JAJXWD010000007.1 GCA_021781835.1 Pseudomonadota bacterium
GTCGCCCATCATGTCGAGGCGGGCGCGGATCTTGCCGACCACCACCGGGTCCACCGCTTCGAGGTGCGAGGGGTTGGGTTGCAGCGACAGATGCACCTTGTGGCCGTCGATCACCAGGTCGGTCGAGGTGCCGAGATGGTATTTCACGTCGCCCGAGCCCTGCACGTCCTCGGGCTTGGCGGCGCCGCCGCTGAACTCGGAGAAGAGCTGCACCAGCGGTTTCTTGACGATGTTGACCAGCGTGTTGAGGCGGCCGCGATGGGGCATGCCGATGGCGATCTCGCGCACGCCGCCCTGGGCGGCGGTCTCGATGATCGCGTGCAGCGCGGGGATGGTGCTCTCGCCGCCCTCAAGCCCGAAGCGCTTGGTGCCGACGAAGCGGCGCTGGCAGAAATTCTCGAACGAATCAGCCTCGGTGAGCTGGTTCAGGATCTTGGCCTTGGCCTTGGCGTTGAAGGCGTTGAGCCAGGGCGCGCCCTCGATCCGGCGCTGGATCCAGCTTTTCTGCGCCGGGTCCTGGATATGCATGAACTCGACGCCGATCTGCCCGCAATAGCATTTGCGCAGCGCGGCGATGACCTCGCGCAGCGTCGCGGTCTCGAAGCCGAGGACGCCGTCGAGGAAGATGGGGCGGTCAAGATCGCTCGGTTGGGTGAAGCCATAGGTGGCCGGGTCCAGCTCCACGTGGTGGCGCTGCGGCTTCAGGCCCAGCGGGTCGAGCTGCGCCTCGAGATGCCCGCGCACGCGATAGGCGCGGATCAGCATCAGGGCGCGGATAGAGTCGAGCGTGGCGGCCCGGGTCTCCGCGGCGGAGGCGCTGGGCTTGGTCGGCTGGACCGCACCCTCAACCTCGTTGGTGACAAAAGCGGTGGGGCGGGGAGCCCAGGACGCGCCGGTGGCATCCATCAGAATGGAGCGCGTCTCGTCATCCAGCGCGGCGAACAGGGCGGCGAAATCCGGATCAACGGAATTGGGCGCCTCGACCCATTTGGCATAAAGCTGGGCGATGAACTGGGCGTTCGCGCCATTCATCGCAGTGGCAATCACATCTACACCGGCCATACCTGTTCCTCTTGTTTCCAATGTGCCCGCCCGGCGAGGCGGCGGACCGGAGAACCCCTGGCGGCACGGCGGTGGCTCTCCCTCCGGCGCCGCATATAAGCCACTCGGCTTGTGATACCGTTACCCAAGTTAAAGGGGCAGGGTTGTCCGCCGCGCATGATGGCGCTGGCGTTTTCCCTGCCCCTTCAAGTGTTTAGCCCTTGAGAGCCTTGACCATCGTGCTGCCCAGCGACGACGGCGAGTCAGCCACCAGGATGCCGGCCTCCTTCATCGCCGCGATCTTGGCGGCGGCGGTATCCTTGCCGCCCGAGATCACCGCGCCAGCATGGCCCATGCGGCGGCCCGGAGGCGCCGTGGCGCCGGCGATGAAGCCGACGGTCGGCTTCTTGATCTTGTGGCGGGCCAGGAACTCAGCCGCGTCGATCTCGGAGGGGCCACCGATCTCGCCGATCATGATGATCGCCTGAGTCTCGTCGTCGTGCAGGAACATGTCCAGCACCTCGATGAAGTCGGTGCCCTTCACTGGGTCGCCGCCAATGCCCACGCAGGTGGACTGGCCGAGGCCCGCGGCGGTGGTCTGCGCCACGGCCTCATAGGTGAGCGTGCCGGAGCGCGAGACGATGCCGATGGAGCCGCGCTTGTGGATGTGGCCCGGCATGATGCCGATCTTGCACTCATCCGGGGTGATCACGCCCGGGCAGTTCGGCCCGATCAGGCGGGACTTGGAGCCGGAGAGGGCGCGCTTGACCTTCACCATGTCCAGCACCGGGATGCCCTCGGTGATGCACACGATCAGCTCGACCCCGGCGTCGATCGCCTCCAGGATGGAGTCGGCGGCGAAAGGCGGCGGCACGTAGATGGCCGAGGCATTCGCCCCGGTCACGGCCACGGCCTCGCCCACGGTGTTGAACACCGGCAGGTCGAGATGCTTGGTGCCGCCCTTGCCGGGGGTCACGCCGCCGACGACCTTGGTGCCGTAGGCCAGCGCCTGCTCGGAGTGGAAGGTGCCCTGAGCGCCGGTGAAGCCCTGGGTGATGACCTTGGTGTCCTTGTTAACGAGAATGGCCATTACGCGGCTTCCTTCACGGCTTTGACGATTTTCTCAGCGGCATCGGCCAGATTGTCGGCCGGGATGATGGGCAGGCCGGACTTGGCCATGATGTCCTTGCCGAGCTGCACGTTGGTGCCCTCGAGGCGCACCACCAGCGGCACGGAGAGCGAAACCTCGCGCGCCGCCGCGATCACGCCCTCGGCGATCACGTCGCAGCGCATGATGCCGCCGAAGATGTTAACCAGGATGCCTTCGACGTTGGGGTCGGAGAGGATGATCTTGAACGCCGCGGTCACGCGCTCCTTGGTGGCGCCGCCGCCGACATCGAGGAAGTTCGCCGGCTCGGCGCCGTAGAGCTTGATGATGTCCATGGTCGCCATGGCGAGGCCGGCGCCGTTGACCATGCAGCCGATATTGCCGTCGAGCGCCACATAGGAGAGCGAGTGCTTGTTGGCTTCCAGCTCTTTCGGGTCTTCCTCACCCTCGTCACGGAGCTTTTCGATCTCGGGATGACGGTAGAGGGCGTTGTCGTCGAAGGAGACCTTGGCATCCAGCGCGTAGATCTCGCCCGCGCCGGTGACGACCAGCGGGTTGATCTCGACGATGGCGGCATCCAGCGCCACGAAGGCGTTGTACATGGCGGTGACGAACTTGGTGAAGGTCGCGACCTGCTTGCCCTCGAGGCCGAGGCCGAAGGCGAGCTTGCGGGCGTGGAAGCCCGAGATGCCCGAAGCGGGATCGACCGGGGCGCGCAGGATCTTCTCGGGCTGGTGCTCGGCGACCTCTTCGATCTCCATGCCGCCCTCGGTCGAGGCGACGATGACGATCTCGGAGACGGAGCGGTCGATCAGCAGGGAGAGATACAGCTCGCGCTTGATGTCGCAGCCGGCCTCGACATAGACGCGGCGGACCAGGCGGCCCACAGCGCCGGTCTGCTTGGTGATCAGCGTGTGGCCGATCATGGCGCTGGCGGCATCGCGCACTTCATCAAGGCTCTTGGCCAGGCGCACGCCGCCTTTGCCTTCCGGCTCTTCCTTGAACTTGCCGGCGCCGCGGCCGCCGGCGTGGATCTGCGATTTCACGACATAGACGGGGCCGGGCAGCTTCTTGGCGGCCTCGACGGCCTCTTCCGGCGTCCAGGCGACATAGCCATCGAGAACCGCGACGCCATAGGCCTTCAGCAGTTCCTTGCCCTGATATTCATGTATGTTCATGTACGTTCAGCCTACCTGTTTCTAGGGTTTCAAAGGGGGCGTCGCCGGGGGTGCTACTCCGAAACCCTGGGGCGGGCAAGCTTCGCGCCGCAATGCAGCAGCGAGATTCGGCAAAATTTTGCATCCTCGGCGATTTCAAGTGAGGTGAGCCAAAGCCAGGTAGGTCTCACTTTGCATTTCCTCCAGCCGCGAAGCCGTGCGCTCGAAAATTTTCGCCCCCTCGCCGGCGCGGTAAAGCTCATCGGGGGAGGCGGCGGCCGAGGCGTAGAGCTTGACGCGGTGCTCGTAGAGGGCATCGACCAGGGTGACGAAACGGCGGGCCTCGTCGAAATTATCGGGGGAGAGGCGCGGGATGCCGTCGATCACCACTGCGTGATAATGGGTGGCGAGGGCCAGATAATCGCCCGGGCCGAGCGGCACGCCGCACAGGGCATGAAAATCAAACCGGGCGGCGCCGCCGGCGGTGAGCGGCACGTGGAGGGTGCGGCCCGAGATGAGCAGACGGTCCTCGTGCGGGGTTTCATCGCCCACCAGGCGCGAGAAAATGAGGTCGAGCGCGGCATCGGCGGTGGCGGAGGCCGGCACATGCCAGCATTGCAGCTCGGAAACACGCTCGCGGCGGTAATCGCGCAGGGATTCGAGGACCAGCACGTCGAGATGTTTTTTGATGAGCGCGATGAAGGGCAAAAACGCGTCGCGCCCCGGCTTGCCTTTATATAAGTCATCCGGGACGGTGTTGGAGGTGGCGACCACCACCACCTGGCGTTGGAACAGAGCCTCGAACAGACGGCCCAGGATCATGGCGTCCACGATGTCGTGGACCTGGAACTCATCGAAACAGAGCAGCGCGGCCTCTTCGGCGATGGCGTCGGCCAGGGGGGGGATGGGATCGTCGATGCCGGGATTGGCGCGCTTGAACTCGTGGAAGCGCCGGTGGGTCTGCTGCATGAAGTCGTGGAAATGGATACGGCGCTTGCGCGGCACCTGGGCGGCTTCGAAGAACAGGTCCATGAGCATGGATTTGCCGCGCCCGACCTCGCCCACGATGTAGAGCCCGTTGGGGTAGTCGGCGGTTTCCTCGACCGGCTTGCGGCGCAGGAAACGGCCCAGCCAGCCGCCGGACGGCTCGGGCGCGCGGGGCTCGGGGTTGTAGCCGCGCAGCTTGGCCCACAAATCCTGCAAATGCTCGACCGCCAGCGCCTGGGCGGGGTCGGAAACCAGCTCGCCCGCCTTGATCCGCGCGCGGTAGGCCGGGATGACGCCAGGGGCCACGCCCTTGATATCGGTTGGTGTTGGGGACATGTGAGGCGGATACTGCACGCGCTGTTTTGGCGCAATGCGCCTGGAGGCTTGCGCCAAAACAGCGCGGGCAGTAGAGCGGGGGCACCGAGGCGGACCCGGTCACCCCCTTGTCTGGACGATCGATTTTGTCGATTGAGCGCGAGGCCGTCGGCTCAAGCTCACCCAATGTCGCGCCGGCACGCGCCCCCAACCGGATGGAGAGCCCATGGATTGCCTCGATTTCGACGCCCTGCGCGCCGCCCCCGTCTCGGACGACCCGTTTACCCATGTGCTGCTCGCGCGCTTCATCCGCCCCGAGGCGCTGGCGGAGGTGATCAAGGCGCTGCCCGCCATGAAGGGGCGCGGCAGTTTTCCCATCGGGGCGCTGAAGCTGGGGGCGGCGGCGCGCGCCGCGATCGCGGGGCTGGAGAGCGATGAGTTCCGCGAGATCGTGGCCGCGAAATTCGGGCTCGATCTGCGAAATGCCCCGCACATGATCACGCTGCGGGGCAATTCGGGCGCGCAGGATGGGCGGATCCACACCGATTCGGTGGCCAAGCGCGTGACCATATTGCTTTATCTGAACCAGGCCGACGGGCCGGCCTGGGCGCAGCACGATGGCTGCCTGCGGCTGCTGCGCGGCCCCGATGATTTGGAGGATTACGCCAAGGAGGTGCCGCCGGTGGAGGGCACGCTGCTGATCTTTCCCAATGGCCCGACCACATGGCACGGGCACAAGCCCCATATCGGCCAGCGCTATGTGCTGCAAATGAACTACATGACCACCAGCGCCAAGGCGAAGGCCGAGATGCGCCGCCACCATCTCTCGGCCCTGGTGAAACGCCTGACCGGCGCCGCGTAAGTGCGATTTCCGGGCCGTGGGGTGGTTCCGCCACGGCCCAAAGGCGGCTAGTGTCGGCCGACATGTTGACCGACCTGCCCAATCTGCTGACCCTTTCGCGCATCGCGGCCATTCCGCTGCTGGTGCTGTTTGTGGCGTTCCAGACACCGGTGACGGATTTTATCGCGGCGCTCATCTTCACGGCGGCGGGCATCACCGATTATCTGGACGGCTATCTGGCCCGCGAATATGCCCAGCTCTCGGATTTTGGCCGCATGCTCGACCCGATCGCCGACAAGCTGCTGGTGGGCGCCACGCTGATGGCGCTGGTTGGGCTCGGGCATCTGCCGGGGCTTGGGCTTTATCCGGCCATTGTCATCATGCTGCGCGAGATTCTGGTCTCGGGGCTGCGCGAATATCTGGCGCAGATCAGGGTTGGGCTGCCGGTGACCCGCCTGGCCAAATGGAAGACCGGCGTGCAGATGACCGCCCTCGGCCTGCTGCTGCTGGGCTCGAAAGGGGCGCGGGTGATCGGGCTTGGCCATTGGCCGATCGACGCCATGGGCGCGGTGCTGCTGTGGGTGGCCGCCGCGCTGACCCTGATTACGGGCTGGGACTATCTGCGGGCCGGGCTGAAACATGTCGGCGGGCCGGCAAAGAGCGCGTGAGCTATTGCGCCCCGCGCCTGTTGGGCTAAACGAGGCTGGACTCTGATGGGAGAGATGGTTTGCGCAAGGCTCTGACTTTGGGGGCGGTGATGATGCTGGCGGGCTGTACCGCCGAGCGGCATTATGCCTGGGATTCACTGTTCGTGTTCGGCAACCCCAACGACCCCGTACCCGCCAGCGAAACCGCCCAGCGCGTGCTCGGCGGCCACCCCGACACGGCGCCGCTGCAGCCCCAGCCCGGCAATGTGTGGCCCGGCCCCGTGGCGCCCATGCCGACACTGAGCGAAGTGCAGAAATACGCCAACATGCCGCTTGGCCAGGCTTATACACCCTCCCTGCCCTCACCCTACCCGCCCGGCCAGGGCCCTGACGGTAACGCGGGCGCCGACACCGCTTCCCCCACGGCGAAAACCAGCCCGGCCACCAAGGCCAAGCCGGCCGCCACGCCCTGAGGCCAGCCATGCGTGTGCTCTATTTTGCTTGGCTGCGCGAGACCGTGGGCCTGGCCGAGGAGATGCTCGCGCCCGGCGCCGCCACGCCGCGCGCGCTGGTGGAGATTTTGCGCGCCCGCAGCGCGGGCCATGACGCGGCGTTTGCTGACCTCACGCGGCTGCGCTGCGCGGTGGATGGGGCGATATGCCCGCTGGACGCGCCGCTTGGGGAGGCGCGCGAAATCGCCTTTTTTCCCCCGTTCACGGGGGGCTGATGCGCAGGGTTTTGGTAACCTCCGCGCCGTTTGACAGCGGCGCCGAACTGGCCCGCCTGGCCGGGCCGGACACCGGGGGCACGGGCTGCTTCATCGGCACGGTGCGCGCAACCGATGCCCGGGGCGCGCCGCTGGCCGCGTTGCACCTGGAGCACTACCCCGGCGTGACGGAAGCCGCCATGAGCCGCCTGGCCGATGAGGCGGCGGCACGGTTTGGACTGCTGGGGGTGACGATCATTCATCGCGTGGGGCGGCTGGCGCCCGGCACGGCGATTGTGCTGGCCGCCGCCGCCGCCGCCCACCGGGCGCCCGCGCTCGACGCCACGCGCTTCATGGCCGACCAGCTCAAGACGGCGATTCCGCTCTGGAAGGCCGAGGAGCGGCCCGATGGCGGCAAGGACTGGCTCGCGCCCACCGCCGCCGACGAGGCCGCCGCGCGGAACTGGCTTGAAACACGGCCCGCTCAAGGGTGAGCGGCAACAGGAGTTGAATATGGACCTTAAGAACCACATCCGCAGCATTCCGGATTTTCCCAAGCCCGGCATTCTGTTTTACGACATCTCGACGCTGCTCGCCCATGCCGATGCCTGGCAGGTGGCCATGGGGCGGCTGGCCAATGCGGTGCGCGCCTATCACCCCACCAAGCTCGCCGGCGTGGAAAGCCGCGGCTTTCTGCTGGCCGCGCCGCTGGCGCTGAAGCTGGGCTGCGGGTTCATCATGCTGCGCAAGCCGGGCAAGCTGCCGGGCAAGACCATCGGGCTCGATTACGGGCTGGAATATGGCAAGGACCGGATCGAGATTCAGGAAGATGCCGTGGAAAAGGGCGACCGGGTGGTGGTGGTGGATGATCTGCTGGCCACGGGCGGCACCATGGCGGCCGGGATCGCGCTGCTGGAACAGGTCGGGGCCGAGGTGGTGGCGGCGGCCGCGCTGATCGAGCTGACCTTCCTCAAGGGCCGCGAGAAGCTGAACGTGCCCTTTGAAGCGCTGATTTCGTACGACGATTGACGAAACCGCCGGGGCGCTTAATGTCCGCTACTCGGAAACGCAGAGGGCAGGGTTTGATCAACCGCCGGCATATGATTTGTGGTCTGGGCGCGCTGGGATTGGGGGCGCTCGGCACCCGCGCCGCCCGCGCGCAGGATGCGGAAGCCGCCCTGGCCAACCCGCCCGGACCGCTGACGCTGCTCTGCGCCGGCCCCGATGGCGGGCTGGTCAGCCGCTGGGGCAGCGCCTGCACCCAGGCGTTCGACGGCAGTTTTCCCGGAAATGCCGCCGTGCTGGCGCAGGCCGTGGGCGGGCTGGACGGCGTCTCGGGCGCCAACCAGTTCGACGCCCAGATGATGCCCGACGGGCGCGGCGCCGCCATGCTGCCGGGCGCGGCGCTCACCGCCTATCTCACCGGCGACCAGCGCGTGCATTACGACCCCACGCGCTGGACCCCGGTGCTCGCCGGGATCACGCCCGGCGTGCTGATGGTGCGCGCGGCCGCCGGCGCCGTGCCCGATCTGGCCGCCCTGCAGGCCTTCAGCCCGCTGAAACTCGCCGCCGACCAGGCCGAGAGCGCCGATCTGGCGGCGCTGCTGGCGCTGGCCCGGCTGAACGTGGCCACCAGCCCGGTATTTGGCCTGCGCGGCGCCGAAACCAAGACCCGCGCCTTTCTGGACGGCAGCGTGGACGCGGTGTTTTTGAGCGGCGAGGGCGTGCCGGCCGATGTTTCGGCGCTCAATGCCGCGGGCGCGGTGGCGGTGCTCTCGCTCGGGCAGTTCGACACCGAGGGCCGCATCGTCAGCGATCCGCTGTTTCCCGACCTGCCGGATGTGGCCGGATTCGGCCCGGCGGCGTCGCCGTTTCTCGAGCGCGCCTATCAGGCCGCCGCCGCCGCCGCGCGGCTCGATTTTCTGCTCGTGCTGCCGCATTTGACCTCGCCCGACGCCGTGGCGCAATGGACACAGGCCGCCGAGACCGCCAGACAAAGCGAGACCCTGGCCGAGGCCGCCTCGGCCAGCGCCGTGACCCTGGCCCCCGCCCCCGTGCTCGCCGCCGCGCTGGCGGCGCTCTCGCTCTCGGAGGCCGACGCCGCCAGCCTGCAGGCGTTTTTGGTCAAATCCTACGGCTGGCAGCCGGATTGAGCTTGGCCAAGCCGGGTAAAACCTATGTCTGTGCCGCCTGCGGGGCGCTGAGCCCCAAATGGGCCGGGCGCTGCGAAGCCTGCGGCGAATGGAACACGCTGGAGGAACAGGCCGCGCCCGCGGCGCTGCCCGGCGGCATGAAGCCCGCCGCGCGGGTCGGCGGGCAGAAGCTCGATTTTGTGGGGCTGGAGGGCACCAGCCCGCCGCCGCCCCGCGTGGCCACCACCATTGGCGAATTTGACCGCGTGCTGGGCGGTGGGCTGGTGCCGGCATCGGTGGTGCTGGTGGGGGGGGATCCGGGCATCGGCAAATCGACCTTGCTGCTCCAGGCCAGCGCCGCCCTGGCGCGGGCGGGCGAGCGGGTGGTTTATATCTCGGGCGAGGAATCGGTCGATCAGATCCGTTTACGCGCGCGCCGGCTGGGGGCGCAGGGCGCCCCGGTGGCGCTGGCCGCCAGCACGCAGATCGGCGATATTCTGGCCAGCCTGAACGCGGGGCCGGCGCCGGCGCTGGTGGTCATCGATTCGATCCAGACCATGTGGGTGGAGGGCATAGAGAGCAGCCCCGGCAGCGTGACCCAGGTGCGCGCCGCCGCGTTTGAGCTGATCCGCGCCGCCAAGACCGGGGGGTTCGCGCTCATGCTGGTGGGGCATGTGACCAAGGAAGGCGCCATTGCCGGCCCCCGGGTGCTTGAGCACATGGTGGATGTGGTGCTGCATTTCGAGGGCGACCGGGGGCATCAATTCAGGATCTTGCGCGGGATCAAGAACCGCTTTGGCGCCACCGACGAGATTGGTGTGTTTGAGATGAGCGAGCGCGGGCTCGCGGAAGTGGCCAACCCCTCGGCGCTGTTTCTGGCCGAGCGCCGGGGCAATATCTCGGGCAATGCGGTGTTTGCCGGGCTGGAGGGCTCGCGCCCGGTGCTGGTGGAAATTCAGGCGCTGCTCGCGGCCAATCCGGGCGGCTCGCCCCGGCGCTCGGTGATCGGGTGGGATTCGGGGCGGCTGGGCATGTTGCTGGCCGTGCTGGAAACACGCTGCGGGCTGAAGCTGGCCATGAATGATGTTTATTTGAACGTGGCGGGGGGATTGCGGGTGAATGAGCCCGCCGCCGATCTGGCGGTGGCCGCCGCGCTGATTTCGGCGGCTTCCGATGTACCGGCCGACCCGGAAATGGTATTCTTTGGCGAAATCGGGCTTTCGGGCGAGCTGCGCCAGGTGGCGCAGGGGGATTTGCGGCTGAAGGAGGCCGCCAAGCTGGGCTTTGCCCGCGCCGCCACGCCCAAGCGTGTGGCCGGAGGGGCCGGCAGGGCCGCGCCGCCCACGGGGCTGGGGCTTTGCGAGGTCGGGCATCTGACCGATCTTGTCGCGCTGATTGCAACCGGGCAAAAGCCCGGACGGAGCAGGAACAGAGACGCTGAATGAACTGGATTGACGCCACCGTACTCGTGATCATCGGGCTGTCGGCCGTGTTTTCGATGGTGCGGGGCTTTGTGCGCGAGGTGCTGGGCGTGGCCGCCTGGGTGGGGGCGGGGCTGGCCGCGGTGCGGCTGTTTCCGCTCGTGCAGCCGGAAGTGACCTCGCTGCTGCCGACGGGGATGCAGCATTTCGCGGTTTATGGCGCCATGGCGGTGGTGTTTATCGTGGTGCTGGTGGTGCTCAGCCTGATCTCGGCGCTGATCGGCGGGCTGGTGCGCGATTCGCCCCTCTCCAACCTCGACCATTCGCTCGGCCTGGTGTTTGGCGCGGCGCGCGGGGCGGTGATCGTGGCATGCGCCTATATCGCGCTCTCGATCGGCGTGGCGCCCGACCAATGGCCCCAGCCGGTGGTGAAGGCGCGGTTTTTGCCCCTGGCCTATTTGGGCGCCAGCGATCTGGCGGGGCTGCTGCCGGCGCAATATCAGCCCAAGGTGGACCCGCTGCCCAGCGCCAAGGCGCCGCCCGCCATGCAGTTAATGACCCAGCCCGTGGCCGGCTCGGCGCTCGCCGCCCCCGCCGCGCAGGCGCCCAACCAGACCAAGACCCCATAACCCCCGCGCAACGCCGCGCGCTCTTTAGCGGCTATGCGCGCAAATGCCTCGACATTGTCACAGGGGCCGGGTAACTCGGGGCAGCTTTGAGTGCGACACCCCAAACACCATATTGGATGGTGCGGCGGGAGATCGTCCTCTCATCATCGCCGCGAGGAGCAGAGACCCAATGATCGACGACGACAAGTTCCACGAGGAATGTGGGGTTTTCGGCGCCTGGAATGTGCCCGACGCGGCGGCGATCACCGCCCTTGGCCTGCACGCCCTGCAGCACCGCGGCCAGGAGGCCACGGGCATTGTCACCCATGACGGGGTGCGCTTCCACTCGCACAAGGGCATGGGGCTGGTGGGCGACAATTACGGCGACGCCAAGGTGATGGCGGCGCTGCCCGGCTCGCGCGCCATTGGCCATAACCGCTACGCCACCACCGGCGAGACGGTGCTGCGCAACGTGCAGCCGCTATTTGCCGAGTTCGAGTTCGGCGGCCTGGCGGTCGGGCATAATGGCAACCTGACCAATGCCCATACGGTGCGCCGGGCGCTGACCCGCCGGGGCTGCCTGTTTCAGTCCACCATGGACAGCGAGGTGTTCGTGCACCTCATCGCCATCTCGCTCTATTCAAATGTGGTCGACCGGCTGATCGATGCGGTGAAGCAGGTGATCGGGGCTTATTCGCTCGTGGCCCTGACGCAGGACCTGCTGATTGGCGTGCGTGACCCGCTGGGCGTGCGGCCGCTGATTTTGGGCAAGACCAAGGGCGCCGACGGCAAGGTGGGCTGGGTGCTGGCCTCCGAGACCTGCGCGCTCGACATTGTGGGCGCCGATTTCGTGCGCGATGTGGAGCCGGGCGAGATTGTGCTGATCGATGACCGGGGGGTTGAATCGATCAAGCCCTTTACCCCCGCCCCGCCGCGCTTTTGCGTGTTTGAGTATATTTATTTCGCCCGCCCCGACTCGGTGATGGAGGGCGTGTCGGTTTACAATGCGCGCAAGAATATCGGCCGGGTGCTGGCCAATGAGGCACCTGCCGAGGCTGATATCGTGGTGCCGGTGCCGGATTCGGGCGTGCCGGCGGCCATGGGCTTCTCGGAAGCCTCGGGGCTGGCGTTCGAGTTGGGCATTATTCGCAACCATTATGTCGGGCGCACCTTTATTGAGCCGACGGACCAGATCCGCCATCTCGGCGTGCGGCTGAAGCACTCGGCCAACCGCGCCATGATCGAGGGCAAGCGGGTGGTTTTGGTCGATGATTCGATCGTGCGCGGCACGACCTCGCAGAAGATTGTGGCGATGGTGCGCGCCGCCGGGGCCAAGGAGGTGCATATGCGCATCGCCGGGCCGCCGACCACCCATTCCTGCTTTTATGGCATCGATACCCCTGAGCGCGGCAAGCTGCTGGCGGCACGCAACAGCGTGGCGGAAATGGCCAAGCTGATCGGCGCCGATTCGCTGGCCTTCATCTCGCTCGACGGGCTCTACCGGGCGCTGGGCAAGCCTGGCCGCGACGCCAAGGCCCCGGCCTTCTGCGATGCCTGCTTCACGGGGGATTACCCGATCGAGCTGACCGACCAGGCGGAGCCGCGCGAGAGCCAGATGAGCCTGCTCGCCGAGTTGCGCTGAATAACGGCGCGCCGCCGTGGATGACCTGCTCGTCTATGTCTGGGTTGCCATCGGCGGCGCGCTGGGCAGCGTGGCGCGCTTCGCGCTCAGCAATGCCATGGTGCTGCTGGCCGGGCCGGGCTTTCCCTATGGCACGCTGCTCATCAATGTCTCGGGGTCGTTTGTCATCAGCTTCTTCGGCGCGCTGACCGCCATGGATGCGCGCTGGCCGCTCAGCTTCGAGGCGCGGGCCTTTGTGACGGTCGGCGTGTGCGGCGGATTCACAACATTCTCATCATTCAGCCTCCAGACGGTCGATCTCATCAAGCATGGCGCAACCGGGCGGGCGATTATTTATGCCGCACTTTCGGTCATTTTATGCCTCCTCGCGTGCGCGCTTGGCTATCTCGCAGCCAATGCCGTCAACGGCGCCCACAAAGCCTGACCGGGCCCCGCCAAAACGCCCCCGGGCGCGGCAAAAATGCCACGGTTTTTTGTGAAAAATCAGAGCTTAATAAAAAATTTTTAAAGTAAAACCCGGTTGCCTGGGAATTTGTGTCATTTAAGTCACAGGAATGACGCAAAGCGTCTGGGGGTAAGCTTTGGGGCTGGCCTCCTTGAAGACTTGGCATGTAGATTGCCACCTCGTTACCGCACAACGGCACTGTCTGGTGGCGATCATCAGACCATAATGTGCCGGGTTACGTTTTGGGCATCACGTGCAAAATCTTGCACATTGAGGAGGCATAATGATTAACATGCGTCGGCAACTTCTGGGTCTCGGCTTTGTGGCCGCGTCCTCTCTTCTGGCCATGCAGGCGGCGAACGCCATGACCGGCCCGCAGGCCATTTCGATCGATGGCGGCCCGCTCGGCTCGCTCTCGCTCTCGGGCGGCGCTGACGGCTATGGCTACTATCTCGGCAATGCCGGCCAGGGTTCGCGGGAGCAGAACACCGGTGCCGCCCTCGGCAACGCCATGATCGAGCTGCAGAAGACCTCGGGCATTGTGCAGTTCACCGTCGAGGTGGGCGCCAATGGCAATGAGTCGCTCGGCGCGCTGAGCTACACCAAGGGCCATGTCTCCGAGGCCGCCGTTAACAACTACGTGACCGGCCCGCTTTATGCCGGCTATGTCACCCTGGCCCCCTCGAACCTGCCCGTGACCATCTCGGCCGGCCAGCTCGGCTCGCTGGAAGGCTATGAAGGCTCGTTCGACTGGTCGAACCCCTCGCAGTTCACCACCCTGCTCTTCTATACCGAGAACGCGCAGAGCCGTGGCGTGAACGTCGCCTACAGCCAGGGCCCGCTCTCGGCCACCGTGCAGTTCGGTGACGGCTCCGACTCCGGCGTCGCCAACTTCCTGCAGGCGCTGGTCAGCTACAGCTTCGATGCCAACAACACGCTGAACGTGTTCTACGGTGGCAATCTGGGCCGTACCGGTGCCAACACCTTCTTTTATGGCAACCTGACCACCGCCGCCGCGCCCTACTACTATAACTCGCAGCTGTTCGGCGCTTACTACAGCTACACCAACGGCAACCTGAACCTGGTGCCGGAAGTGCAGTATGTGTATGCCAAGCCGCAGGCTTATTACAGCCTCGACGGCATGAGCAAGACCAGCTCGGCCTTTGGCGCCGCCCTGTTCGGCACCTACAGCCTCGCCAACACCCCGTACTCGCTGGGTGGCTGGGTTGAGTACTTCAACAGCCGCGTTGGCGCCACCGATGGCAACAACTTCGCTAACTGGGCCATCGGCCCCGACGCCCAGGCCATTGGCGTGGCCCTGTCGCCGACCTGGCAGTACAAGGACCTGTTTGCCCGCGCCAATGCCGGCTATATCTATCTGCTGCGTAACAAGAGCGCCGCGGGTACCACCTATGGCTACGGCACCGGCGGTCACGCCAAGGGCCAGTTCATGGGCACCCTCGAAGCCGGCGTGCTGTTCTAAGAATATCGTGTGGGGGCCTTGGCCCCCGCGCAAGGAAACCGGGCCCTCGCGGCCCGGTTTTTTTATGCCCAAACGTCAGCCGCCGAGGCGGAGACGGCCGCGCAGGGCGAAAGGGGCGCCGGGCTGGTTCTGGGTGAACAGGCACAGGCTCTCGACGCGCCGGGGCAGGCTGAGCACGGGGCCGAAATGGGCCTCGGCCGGGGCCGCATAGGGGTTGGGCGAGAGCGCGGCGGTGAGGGTCATGTGGAAGCGGAAATCCTCGATCACCAGCGGGTAGCCGTAGCGGGCGATGTGGGCGCGCTGGCGGGGCGTGCGGCCTTGGGCGCGTTTGGCCTGGGCGGCGGCGTCTTCGGGCAGGCGGTGGCGGTCCAGCCCGCGCACCAGGGCGGTTTCGAGGCGGTGCAGCTCCGGGCAGGGCGCGGCCAGGCACAGGGCCAGGAAGCCGTTGAGGGTGGTAAGCGCCAGCGGCGCCAGGGCAAAGGCGGGAAACGAAGCGGCCAGGGTCTTGGCATCTTCGAGGAAGGCTTGGAGTCCGTGGCGGAGCGCGATGGGGGCCTTGAGCGTGGCGTGGAACCCGTAAAGGCGCGGGGCTTGGGTATTGGCGGGCAAATCGGGCAGGGCGGGCTGGGGCAGCGCCGCGCCTGTCGCGGCATCGCGCCCGAGCCAGGCGCTGCCCTGGTGCCAGAGCGGATCATCGGGCTCCGGGGCATAATAGATGGCGGCGCGGTAAGGCTCAGCCAACCCGCACCCCCGCGCGCCACACGCCGCGCACCACCGGCAGGCCATCATAAAGCCGGACCAGGATGAGATCGGCCCGCAGGCCGGGGGTGAGCGCGCCGCGATCTGGCAGGTTGGCCAGGCGGGCGGGGCCGGCGGTGATGAGCGCCACGGCCTGGGGCAGCGCCAGGGCGCCGGATTCGGCCGCCATGAAGGCGGCTTCGAGCAGGGCGGCGGGGACATAATCGGAGGCCAGGGCGTCGATCAGCCCGGCTTGCACCAGCTCCTGTACCGCGACATTGCCCGCATGCGAGCCGCCGCGCACGATGTTGGGGGCGCCGCCAATGACCCCCTGCCCCGCCGCCCGCGCCGCCGCCGCGGCCTCACGGGTGACGGGAAATTCGGCGAGGGCGATGCCGTCTCTGGTGTTGGCGGCGATGTCGGCGCTGGCGCGGTCATCGTGCGAGGCCACGGGCAGGCCGTGCGCGCGGGCCAGAGCCAGAACATCGGCCCGGTTGGGGCGGTGATGGGCGTGGTGGGCGGCTTGCAGGGCTTCGATCATGGCGTCGATTTCAGGCGGCGCGAAACCCTCGGCCTGGCGCATGGCGCGGTAGCGGGGGATGTCGGCATATTGGCCGCCGATGCCGGGCGTGTGGTCCATGACCGAGACCAGCCGGACCAGGGGGTTGGCGATGATGGCGGCGAGGTGGGCGGGCATGCCGGGCGAGGGCAGCTCGCAGCGCAGATGCAGAAAATGCTCGGCTTGCAGGGCGCCCAGCGCCTTGAAGCGGGTGAGGTCGGCGACGCCGTTCAAGAAGGTTTGGTGGCGGGATTTCTCAAAGCCGATCTCGCCGATGCACAGCGCGTCGAACACCGTGGTGATGCCGGCCGACAGACATTGCTTGTCGTGGGCGAGGAGCGCCTGGGCGGAGGGCCAGAGAGCATTGACGCGCGGGCTGGCCTGGCGCTCGAGATTATCGGTGTGGAGGTCGATGAGGCCGGGGAGCAGATAGCCGCCTTCGCAGTCAAAGCCGTCGGTTTGGGGCTCCAGCGTGGCGATGAGGCCGTTGGCGAGGCTGAGGCCCCCGTGGCGCAGCCCGTGGGGCAAGACCAGCACCGCGTTGTGAAACCCTGACATCAACACCCCCCTTGGCTGGGGTGGATGATAGCGGATTTTGCCGGGCGCCGGTATGGGCGCACCATGTCAGGATGATGATCCCTCCATTTCGCGCCGGAAGGCGGCGGGGGATTTGGACACCCATTTGCGAAAGGCGCGGTGGAAGGCGCTGGGCTCGGCGAAGCCGAGATCGGCGGCGATTTCGGCGACCGTGCGCGCCGAGCCGGTGAGCGCGGCGATGGCGAGATCGCGTTTGATTTCATCGGACAGGGATTTCCAGCTTTGGCCCTCCTGGCGCAGATGGGCGCGCAGCGTGGAGGGCGACAGGCGGAGCTGGCGGGCAAGCGCGGTGAAATCCGGCCACTGGCTGGGCGGCTGGGCGCGCAGCAGGGCGCGGATGCGCGCGATCTGCCCGGCATCATAGCGGTAGCGCACCAGCAGATTGGCGGGGGCGGCGCGCAGAAAGGCTTTGAGGGCGGGCTCGTCACGCGAGACTTTGAGGGGGAGATAGGCGGCATCGAAGGTGATGGCCGAGGCGGGGCGGCCAAAACGCACGGGGGCGCCGAAGAATTGGCGGTAATCGGCCACGCCTTTGGGTTCGGGGCAGCGGAAATCGACGCCGCGCAGCGGGATGCGGCGGCCGGCCAGCCAGCAGGCGAGGCCGTGGAAAATAATCCAGAAGGTGCGGTAGGCGAAGGCGGAGCGGGGCGGGCCTTGGTCATCGAGCACCACGGTGGCCGTGCCCTCGGCCACATGCAGCGTGCCGCGCGGGGCCATGATGAGCACGGCGAGAAAGCGCAGCGCCCGGCGGAGCGCCTGCTCGAGCGAGGCCGAGTGGAGCACGGCCCGCCCGAGCATGACAAACCCGCCCGGGCGCAGGGGCGCGGCGCCGAGGCCGAAAAACTCATCCTCCATGGCGGCGGCAAGCGCCAGCCACAGGCGCCCGTAACTCTCGGCCGAGACCGGCCCGGTGAGCGGCAAGGACAGGCCGGCCGCCTGCAGAACCGGACCCTCGGGCAGGCCCTTGCGGCGCAGACACTCGAGCGCCTCATCGACGAAAGAGGGGCGGATCATCCGCCGCTCGGCATTGGACTCGGACATGGCGCCTCCGGGGATATGGTAAAACCGCCAGAGAATTTGCGCCAGTGCGGACATTTACGGCCATGTATGCCCGGCGCATGATGCGGACCACGGCACAAGCCACACCGGCGCACAAGAACAACCACGCCCGGTCCCGCCGCGCCAGACCACAGACCGTGCCCAAGACAAAAAGACCAACGCCAACCAGGAGACGCCCATGACCCGCCCCGCTTACGACACGTATTACGCCGCCTTCAGGCCCGAAACCGTGGCCGCGCAATTCGCCGGGGATTTCGGCACCGGCATCAATGCGTGTTTCGAATGCGTGGACCGCCATGCCGGCAGCGGCCGCGCGGCGCTGGAGTGGGAGGGGATAAAGGGCGAGCGGCGGACCATGAGCTTTGCCGAGCTGCAAGACCAGACGGCGCGCTTTGCCGATGTGATCACCGACCTTGGCGTACAGCCCGGCGATGTGGTGGCCGGCATGCTGCCGCGCACGCCCGATTTGCTGGTGACCATCATGGGCACGTTGCGCGCGGGCGCGGTGTATCAGCCTTTGTTCACCGCTTTTGGGCCAAAGGCCATCGAGCACCGGCTGCAAACCTCGGGGGCGAAGCTGGTGGTGACCGACCCGGCCAACCGGCCCAAGCTTGATGAAATTCCGGGCCACCCACCAGTGGCCGTGGTGGCGCGGGCCGAGCGCGGGCAAAGCGTGGCGGCGGGGGATATTGATTTTGTGGCGGCGCTGGCCGCGGCGCGCCCGGTTTTCGCGCCGGTGATGCGCACGGGCGATGATCTGCTTTTGATGATGTCCACCTCGGGCACCACCGGGCTGCCCAAGGGCGTGCCGGTGCCGGTCCGGGCGCTGATGCCCTTCCGGGTTTACATGGAGCAGGCCGTGAATCTGGAACCCACCGACAGGTTTTGGAACATCGCCGATCCGGGCTGGGCTTATGGGCTTTATTACGCCGTGCTGGGGCCGCTGATGCTGGGCATGACCACCACCTTTTACGAGGGGCCGTTTACCGCCGAGAGCACGTACCGGATTTTGAAGACCCACAACATCACCAATTTCGCCGGGGCGCCCACGGCCTTCCGGTTGCTGATGGCGGCGGGCGCGGAGGCGGCCAGCGTGGTGAAGGGGCAAATCCGGGCGGTTTCCTCGGCCGGGGAGCCGCTGAACCCGGAGGTGATACGCTGGTTTCGCGCTTCCCTGGACGCGCCGATTTGCGACCATTACGGCCAAACCGAGATGGGCATGGTGGTGAATAACCACCATGCGCTGGCGCACGAACAGCGCGCGGGCTCGGCCGGGCTTTCGATGCCCGGCTTCCGGGTGGTGGTGATTGGCGCGCGCGACGAGGAGCTGCCGCCCGAGACGCCGGGCGAGCTGGCCGTTGACCTCACGGCCTCGCCACTATTCTGGTTCAGGGGGTATTACAAGAAGGAAACGCCATCGCTGGGTGAGCGTTATTACCGCACCGGCGACATGGCCGAGCTGGGCGCGGACGGGTTGATCTCGTTTGTGGGGCGGAGTGACGATGTCATCACCTCTTCGGGCTACCGCATTGGGCCGTTTGACGTGGAAAGCGCGCTGATTGAGCATAAGGCGGTGGTGGAGGCCGGGGTGATCGGCAAGCCGGACCCCGAGCGCACCGAAATCGTGAAGGCGTTTGTCGTGCTCAAACCCGGCTATGAAGCCAGCGACGAGTTGGCCGAGGAACTGCGCCAGCATGTGCGCAAGCGGCTCTCGGCCCATGCCTATCCACGTGAAATTGAGTTTGTGGAACAGCTGCCCAAGACGCCGAGCGGCAAATTGCAGCGCTTTGTGCTGCGCGCCCAGGAAAAACAGCACCAGGGCTGAAGGACGGAGAGAGAGATGCAGATTGAGCAACGGGTTTTCCTCATCACCGGCGGTGGCTCGGGGCTGGGGGCGGCGACCGCCCGCCATTTGGCTGCCCTGGGCGCGCGGGTGGTGCTGGCCGATGTGAACGAGGCGGCGGGCACGGCGCTTGCTGTTGCGCTTGGCGGCAACGCCTTGTTCGTGCGCACGGATGTGACCTCGGGCGCCGATGGCGAGGCCGCCATGGCGGCCGCCGTGGCGAAGTTTGGGCGGGTGGATGGGCTGGTGAATTGCGCCGGCATCGCGCCCGGCGAGAAGGTGGTGGGGCGTGAAGGCCCGCACCGGCTGGAGAGCTTTGCCCGGGCGGTGAGCATTAATCTGATCGGCACGTTCAACATGCTGCGCCTGGCGGCTGACCAGATGGCCAAGCAGGAGCCGGGGGCGGAAGGCGAGCGGGGGGTGATTATCAACACCGCCTCGATCGCGGCTTATGACGGGCAGATTGGCCAGGCGGCTTATGCGGCCTCGAAGGCCGGGGTGGCCGGGTTGACGCTGCCGGTGGCCCGCGAGCTGGCACGGCTTGGGATACGGTGCGTGACCATCGCGCCCGGCATTTTCGAGACCCCGATGATGGAGGCGATGCCCCAGGCGGTGAAAGACAGCCTTGGCGCCACGGTGCCGTTTCCACCCCGCCTGGGCAAGCCGGATGAATTTGCCGCGCTGGTTGCCCATATCGTGCAAAATATCATGCTCAATGGCGAGGTGATCCGCCTCGACGGCGCGTTGCGCATGGCGCCGAAATAAGGAGAAACCCCATGTCCGACCCGATTGTGATTGCCGCCGCCGCCCGCACGCCAATGGGCGGGTTTCAGGGCGATTTTACCCCCCTCACCGCTTCCGACCTTGGCGCCGCGGCGATAAAGGCCGCGCTCTCGCGCGCCGGGCTGGGCGCGGAGGCCGTGGAAGAGGTGGTGTTTGGCAATGTGCTGCCCGCCGGCCAAGGCCAGGCGCCGGCGCGCCAGGCGGCGCTGAAGGCCGGGTTGCCGCTCGGCGCCGGGGCCACGACCATTAACAAGATGTGCGGCTCTGGGATGAAGGCCGCGATGTTTGGGCATGACCTGATCAAGGCGGGAAGCGCCGGCATTGTGGTGGCGGGGGGCATGGAGAGCATGACCAACGCGCCTTATTTGCTGGAGAAAGCCCGCGGCGGCTACCGGCTGGGGCATGGCAAGGTACTTGACCATATGTTCCTGGATGGGCTGGAGGATGCCTATGACAAGGGGCGGCTGATGGGCACTTTCGCCGAGGATTGCGCGCAGGCGTACCAATTCACCCGCGCGCAGCAGGATGAGTATGCCATTGCCTCGCTCACGCGCGCGCAGACAGCGATTGAGACCGGGCGGTTTGCCGGGGAGATTATGCCCGTGACCTTGCCCAAGGGCGGGGTGGTGAGCATCGACGAGCAGCCGGGCAAGGCACGGCTTGATAAAATCCCGACACTCAAGCCCGCCTTCCGCGAGGGCGGCACGGTGACGGCGGCGAATTCATCCTCGATTTCGGACGGGGCGGCGGCGCTGGTTTTGATGACTGAATCGGAAGCCGCCAAGCGCGGCATCACGCCACTCGCGCGCATTGTGGGCCATGCCACCCACGCCCAGGAGCCCAGCAAATTCGCTACCGCGCCGATTGGCGCGATTGGCAAGCTTTATGAGAAAATCGGCTGGCGGGAGGCGGATCTTTACGAAATCAACGAGGCCTTCGCGGTGGTGGCGATGGCGGCGATGCGCGACCTGGATTTGCCCCATGACATGGTGAATGTGAATGGCGGGGCGTGCGCGCTGGGGCACCCGATTGGGGCTTCGGGGGCGCGCATTGTGGTAACGCTGCTGGCCGCGCTCAAAGACCGGGGCTTGAAGCGGGGCGTGGCCGCGCTTTGCATTGGCGGTGGCGAGGCGACGGCCATGGCGGTGGAGCTGATCTGATGCTGCTGGATGAAATGCACGTCGCGCTGCGCGACATGGCGCGCGATTTCGCGGCTGAGAAGCTCGCGCCCACCGCGCATAAGCGTGACACCGAGCATGCGTTTCCGCGCGCCGAGCTGGCCGAGATGGGGGCGCTGGGATTTTTGGGCATGAACGTGCCCGAGGCCTATGGCGGCTCGGATGTCGGGCCGATTGGCTCGGCCTTGGTGATTGAGGAAATTGCCGCGGGGGATGGCGCGTGCTCGACCATTGTCGCGGTGCATAATTCGGTGGGCTGCGGGCCGATTGTGAAATTTGGCACCGAGGCGCAGAAGCGGGAGTTTCTGCCCAAGCTGGCCTCGGGCGAGTGGATTGGCGGGTTTGCGCTGACCGAGCCGCAGGCGGGTTCGGATGCTTCGGAGATCAAGACCCGGGCACGGCGGGAGGGCGACCATTATATCATCAACGGCTCGAAACAATTCATCACCTCGGGCAAAAATGGCGATGTGATCATTTTGTTCGCGGTGACCGACCCGGACGCCGGCAAGAAGGGGATTTCGGCTTTTATTGTGCCGACCAATACGCCCGGCTACCGGGTGGTGCGGGTGGAGACCAAGCTTGGCCAGCATTCATCGGACACCTGCCAGCTGGCGTTTGACGACATGGTGATTCCGGCCGCGCTGCGGTTGGGCGCGGAGGGCGAGGGCTACAAGATCGCGCTTTCGAACCTTGAAGGCGGGCGCATTGGCATTGCCGCGCAGGCGGTGGGCATGGCGCGCGCGGCATTTGAGGCGGCGCGCGATTATGCCGCCGAGCGCAAGGCGTTTGGCAAGGTGATTGCCGAGCATCAGGCGGTGGGGTTCAGGCTGGCCTCGATGGCGACCGAAATTGAGGCCGCGCGGCAACTGGTGCTGCATGCCGCCAGCCTGCGCGAGGCCGGGCTGCCCTGCCTGACGCAGGCCTGCATGGCCAAGCTGTTTGCCTCGGAAATGGCGGAGCGCGTGGTTTCGAACGCCGTGCAGATTTTTGGCGGCAATGGCTATATCGCCGATTATCCGGTCGAGCGGATTTATCGGGATGTGCGGGTGTGCCAGATTTATGAGGGCACGAGCGATATTCAGCGCATGGTGATTGCGCGCGCCGTGAGCTGAGGAGACCGCATGGGACCGCTGCATGGGCTGAAGGTGCTGGAATTCGCGGGGCTGGGGCCTGGGCCGTTCGCCTGCATGGTGCTGGCCGATCTGGGCGCGGATGTGCTCAAGCTCGAGCGGGGGGCGGGGCCGAATGTGCTGGGGCTGGAGGCGGATTTCATGGAGCGCGGGCGGCGCTCGCTGGTGGTGGATTTGAAAACCCCCGAGGGCCAGGACACCGCCAGGGCGCTCGCCGCCAAGGCCGATGTGCTGGTGGAGGGGTTTCGCCCCGGCGTGATGGAACGGCTGGGGCTGGGGCCCGAGGCGCTGTGCGCGGCCAACCCCGGGCTGGTTTATGCGCGCATGACCGGTTGGGGCCAGACAGGGCCGCTCAGCCACACGGCCGGGCATGATATTACCTATCTGGCGCTGACCGGGGCGCTGCACGCCATTGGCCCGCACGACCAGCCTTTGCCGCCGCTCAATCTGGTGGGGGATTTTGGCGGCGGCTCGATGTTTTTGATCACCGGCATTCTGGCCGCGCTGTTTGAGCGCCAGCGCTCGGGGCGCGGCCAGGTGGTGGATGGCGCCATTACCGATGGCACCGCCGTGCTGATGGCCATGATCTACGCCATGAAGGCCGAAGGCAAATGGCGCGATGAACGGGCGGCCAATATGCTCGATGGCGGGGCGGCGATTTATGGCACCTATAAATGCGCCGATGGCCGGCATGTGGCCATTGCGCCGATGGAGCGGAAGTTTTTTGAGAGTTTCGCGGCGCGGCTGGGGCTGGAGGCGGCGCACTGGCCCGACCACATGGATGCCACCCGCCAGGCCGAACTGCGCGCCCAGCTGACGGCGCTGTTTGCCACCCGCCCGCGCGATGAATGGTGCGCCTTGTTTGAGGGCAGCGATGGCTGCGTGGCGCCGGTGCTCTCGCTCGAAGAGGCGCCGGCGCACCCGCATAATGTGGCGCGGGGGGCTTATATCGCCCCGGGCGGGGTGGTGCAGCCGGGCATCGCGCCGCATTTTTCGCGCTCGGTGCCAGAGGCGCCACGGCCGCGCCCGGCGCCTGGCGAAGGCGGGGCGGCGGCGCGGCGCGCGTGGCTGGGGGAAGGATGAATTTGCCGGCGGGCGCGGTGCCGCGCGCGTGAAAAACTCTTTTATTTCGCGCGCGGCCGCCCCACCAACCCCACGCGCATATATTGCGCGCGTGGCCGCCCCACCAACCCCACGCGCAGACCAGTCAGCCTGAGGGCTGACTGGTCTAAAAGCTTTGATGTTTTTACAGGTTTTTGAAGAGCGGGCTGCGGGATTTCTTCTCGGCGTCGGCCGCGGTGAGGAAGCGCTCGGTGATGATGTGCTTCTCGAACAGGCGCCCGCGCATGAGGCTGTTGACGCAGGCCTCGATCATGACCGGCGGGCCGCAGAGATAGGCGGTGAGCCCTTCGAAATTGCCGCCATAGAGGGTTTCGGCAACCTCGTGCACGAAACCGCGCGCCCCTGGCCAGCCACTCTCGGCGGGCTCCGAGGAGAGCGCCGGCACATAGCGGAAATTGGCGTGCCTTGCCGCCAGCGCGGTGAATTCCTCGACGCCGTAAAGATCGGCCTGGGTGCGCACGCCATGGATGAGCGTGATGGGCTGATCATAGCCTTCGGCCAGCAGATCGAGGATCATGGAGCGCGGGCTGGATACGCCGGTGCCGCCGCCCAGAAACAGCAGCGGCCCGCCACGAGATTTGCGCACGAAAAACCGGCCATAGGGACCAGAGAGCTTGATGGAGTCGCCCTCTTTTAGAACATCGAAGATATAGCCTGTGCCTTTGCCGTTTGGCACGCGGCGGATCTGAAGCTCTACGGCGCCGTTATCGGACGGGGCGTTGGCGATGGAGAAGGCGCGCGTGCCCTCTATGCCCGGCAAGGTGATGTTGACATATTGCCCGGCCTGGAAATCCATGGGGCCGTTTTCGAGGCGCAGCCTGAGGCCTTTGACATCGCCCGTGAGCGGGGTGATGGTTTCGACCTTGGTGGAAAAATCGCGGATGGGGATGCGCCGCTGGTCGGGCTCCTCCTCGATGTCCGCTTCGATTTCGCAATCACCCTTCAGCTTTGCCGTGCAGGCCAGGGCCCGGCCCTCGGCACGCTCAAAATCCATCAATGCGAAGGATGAGGCATCGGCATGGTCGATTTCGCCATCGAGCACCGTGATCTTGCAGGTGCCGCACAGGCCATGGCCGCATGCGTAAGGCAGATAGATACCCTGGCGCAGGCAGGCGTCGAGGATCGTTTGATCCTCGGCAACCTCGATGCGCTCGCCTAAAGGTTCGATGACGAGCTGGTGGGTCATGTCTCAGTGTCCCGTTTCGCCGTGGAGGCCTGGCGTCCAGAAGCGGACCACCGATTTGTGATCGATGTTGTTGGCTTCGAGGGATGCGTTGAAGTCGGGCTTCACCTTCACGTTGTTGATCATCCACTCGGCCGCTGACCAGTCGATATGGGCGGCGTCGGGGTGGGGGGCGTAATGGGGGGCGATGACCTCGCTCACCAGCGCGCCGAAGGGCATGGCGGGCGGCAAGGGAAAGGCGAGCGGCGCACAGAAGAAGAGATGCTCCTCCCAATGCACATAAACCATGATGTTGCCGTGATAGCTCGCGCGCGTGTCGCGCGGGCCGGTTTTGGCGGCATAGTCTTGGTTATCAAGGGCGACGACGGACATTATTTCCTCCGCTTTGAGAGACCCGGCGCCGGAGCGCCGGGGTTTGATCTTGAAAATTCAGCTCGCGGCCTTGACTTTATCCGCGTGCCATTCGTTCCACAGGGCTTCATCCGGCGAGCCGGCATAGTCCATGTTATCGACGCCGAATTTGAGATTATACCAGTTCAGCACATCGGGCACGGTGGGGCCGCCGCAATTGCCCTGGAAGATCTGCTGCACGGGCATCCAGGCCTGGATGTATTTTTCCGGCTCGTTGTCGAAGATGTCTTTGCAGCCATCCGAGCAGAAATGATAACGCTGGCCGCCATGCTGCGTCTCGCGGAAGCAGATGGTGTTCGGGTCTCCGGGCTCGGTATAGACCATCGGGATCTGGCAGGTCTGGCAAAGCTGGACGAGCGCGCCATTATAGAAACGCTTGCCCTCTTTATCCATCTTGGCCCACTGCTCCCAGCGCGGACGATAATATTTATCGAACGTGTTGGGGTATTTCTCGGAGAGCCAGTCGAGATGCTCGTTATCGGGCATCCAGGTGTGGAAGGGCGCGGCATGGGTGTATTGGTAGAAGGTGCACCAGTTTTGATGCGAGATGTGCTCGGCCTCGGCCGTGGCGATTTCGGCGCCCTTGGGCATTTTGAGGCCATAGCGGGCGAGATCCTGGAACAGCGCGCCGCCGGCTTCGGTGAAGTAGATGTCCCAGGCTTCCTTCCAGCTCATCACCTTCTTGGGCAGCATATAGTCCATCATCATGGCGACAATGCCGAGCAGGCGATGGCCGCGCCAGAACCATTTATCGACCCATTTCTGCACGATGGGCAGATTGTCGGGGTGCTGCTCGAGCAGGAACTTGATGACCTCGATGCCGAGCGTCATGTGCCGGCTTTCATCGGACTGCGCCGAGAAGCCGAACGTGACGGTGGACATGTCGCCATTATAGGCGGCGCCCGACATGAAGGGCACGAACAAAAGATTGGTGAGCACGTATTCGAACGAGAAACCGACCGCGATCATGAACTCGAAGGGACCGGCGGTGCGGGCATCGTCGAAGAAGCTCTTGGGCACAGAGAGATACCACACGCGGTCATGCATGTGGGGAAACTCTGAGAGACCATCGAAATATTTGTTGAAATGGCTGATGGTGTGGATCTGCGTCTGGACGTGGCGCAGCTCGTCGATCGACTGCATCTGGCAGGCGACGCGGGTGCCAGAGCCGCGCAGATGGCGGCCCGTGAAGGCGAAGCCACGATGGGCCGCGTATTCGAGGGGCGACACGCCGGTGAGGAACAGCTTCAAGACGTTGGCGTAACGGGCATCGGAGATGCCGGTCTGGCCGTTATTCTGGGCGAAGCTGTCGAGCACGGCGTAGAGCTTGCGCTCCTTTTCGGCCTGGAACTTCCAGTAGGCATCCATGGTCAGGCGGAAGGGATCTTCCCAGGCCGACCAATCCTTGATCTTGATGCCCTCGAACTGATCATAGGGGAAGACCTTGTCCATCGGCTGATAGGTGGTTTCCCAGTCGAGCCCGCGCGTCATGTGTTCATAACGCTGGCGCAGGCCAAGTTTCTTGGTTCCGCTCATTTTATGCTCCCTCAGGTTTCAGTGGCGCCAGCTCAGGGTGAAGTAATCATCGTCCTCGTCGAGGTTTCCGGCCATCGAGATCAGCACGAGGTGAAGCTCCTGCAAATTCCAGGGACGGCCCAGACGCTCCTCGACCGAGGCGCGGTTGACGGTGATCTTGCCTTCGCAATCGAGCTTGATGGCGCCGGGCATGGTGAGAATCTTCACGCCGGGATTATCGGCGATGATGCTGTCGATGACCGGGCGGGCATCGTCGTTTTGCATCAGGGTAATGGAGGCGAGTTGCGACATGTTTCCGGGTCCTTGTTCAAATCACCAAGCCGAGGCCTGCGGCTTTTTTGAGCGCCGCCGCGCCGGCCGCTTCGGCCGCCGCGCCGTTATCGCCGAGCAGCGCGGCCGAGAGCGGCTTCGCCGCCGCCACGGCACGTACGATCCCGTTTTTGGCCCAGCCCGAGATGAGCGCCTTGTTGTCCTCGGATTCGGCGGCCACGGTCTTGATGACCGCATCTGACCAGCGGCTTTCATCGGTCAGCCAGTCGGTCATGAACTCCGAGATCAGCGACACCGGCATGCCGGCATCCTTCCAGGCGGGCTCCATGGCTTTGTAGTACATGGCGAACAGCACGCCATTCACCCCCAGCGCCTGGGCGGTGAAGAGCGCGAACCAGTCGCGCTCGACGAAGGTGTCTTCTATGAGTTTTCTGGTTTCCTGCCACATCGGGTCGAAGAGCCAGCTTTGCTTGGCCTCGTCGAGCGAGGCGCCGGTCTGGCCATCGAGCACCAGCCCGATGCGCGAGATGATCTGCGCGATGCCCAGATGATCCATGGCGGAGAACATGAAGGGCGCGGTGACCGCCGTGCCATAGCCGCGATGGCAGGCCTCGGACATGTTCATGTTGCTGCCCCAATGAAGATGACGCAGCGGCAGCAGGCCGTGCTTGATGGCCGCCTGTGCCTCGCCCGAGGCCTTGGTGAGCAGACCACGATCATCGACGAAGGTGAAATTGCGCTCGACCGCCTGATTCATGTTGGCGCGCGCGATGTTGTAGGTGGCGTAGTAATATTGGCGCGGGTCCATGGGCTTGTACCAGTCGGCCATTTTCACCGCGGTCTTGCCGAGATCGTACTGCCAGAATTCCGGCTCCCACAGGGGCTTGTAGTGGAAATTCTCGGTCGCCTGGACGTCGTAGGTGGCCTCCTGGTAGCGCGAGGCGGGTTTGTCTTCACCGAAGCGGCGCGCGATGTGGGCGAATGTATGACGTTTTGGCTCGAGATTGATTGTTTTGATTTGAACGCTCATGCTTCCTCCTTGCCACGGCCGCGCCATCGCGCCGCGGGTGTTGTTTTGGTGGGGCAGGCCCGCGCGGCGTTACGTCTCGACGCGGCGCAGCAATCCGGGATGGCCGGCACGCCAGGCCACGCGGTCAACGTCGGCGGCCAGGGCTTCATCGGGCTGGAGGATGATCGCGCCCCGGGCCTCGCAGAATTCCTTCAGCGCCTTGGGCGATAAAATCAATTCCACCGCCAGCGTGCCATCGCCCAGCGAATATTCGAACTCAACGTAACGCCCCAGCCTGGTGCCAAGAATGCGGACATAGGCCTGAGGGATGTCCGGCGCGCCGGGCGCGCCACCCTCATCCGGGGGATGCCGGCTTGCCATCTTGTATGATCCTCCTGCGGTACGGGCCTGGAATTTTAAGCGGCCTCTGTTAGCTCGCGCACACTAGGAAACTTCCCTCCTTTCGTCAACCATAATTTCGAGATTTTTTAACGTCAC
Organism: Pseudomonadota bacterium; assembly: GCA_021781835.1. Lineage (GTDB taxonomy): Bacteria > Pseudomonadota > Alphaproteobacteria > Acetobacterales > Acetobacteraceae > Acidocella. The sequence goes on from JAJXWD010000007.1 coordinate 28,450, forward strand.
GAAATTCAAGAGGATTTACCGCAAATTGAATTACGATGTGTTAATATTGATATGCGCGCGACAGCACCGCGCTCGGCATCATTTTTTGTGATGCACGAAAATATGCTGTTATTCGCAAAATATTTTAAAACAACCAAATCACCGCCAGAACATGGCGGCGCTGTGGCGGCGTATTGGACACTCACCCTTATTTAATATTGTTATCGAAACTTTTCTCCTGGTTTCGTTGCCTATTCGATGCGCATGTTTCCCTGCCCGGATACGCCGCGCCGGCGGCATTTCGCGGTGCACATATCATCTCCCTGAGCGGTCCACGATCTGGCTTCCATTTCCCTCGCATACACCCTTTTATGATCTGGGCGGTTATCCGCGGCATGAGAAAGCAAGAGCCATGCCAAACAAAAAACGGCCCCGCGGCTGGGGTTGCGGGCACGCCTGACAGGCGGGGATGATGTTTTGATCAAGCGCGCGCCCGGGCGCTTGAGATTTTCATCAAGCTGCGCCGCAGCACGAGCCGGAGGGGCGGAAAAACGCTGGACAAGGAGGGAGGATTGCCCGCAAATCCGTGCAGCAGGAGGAAATGAATGGATCGGAAATCCAACGACGAGGCGCCGGGGCGCCTGTCGCGGGGTGATGGCGCGGATTATGTGTCGCTGGTCGCGGATCTTTCGGCGCGCCTGCGTTTCTCTCCCAATGACGGGCAGATCTGGCTCGATGACCAGCGCATGCTGCTCATCCATCTCTCTTCGATGACGGCGCTGCGCAAGGAGCTGATGGACAGTCTGGGCATGGACCAGGCACGCGGGCTACTGACGCGCATGGGCCATAATTCCGGCGTGCGCGATGCAGAGCTCGCCCGGCGCGTGCGCGCCAATATGAGTTTCGACGAGGCGTTTCTGGTCGGGCCGCAGCTGCACGGGCTGGAGGGGCAGGTTTCGGTCGAGCCGGTGAAGTTTGAATGGAATGTCGAGACCGGGCATTTTTTCGGAGAGTTCATCTGGCGCAACTCGGCCGAGGTCGAGTGCCATCTCCAGGCCTATGGGCTGGCCGCCGAGCCGGTGTGCTGGTCGCAGATCGGCTATGCCTCGGGCTATACCAGCGCCTTCATGGGCCGGCCCATTTTGTTCCGCGAGGTGGAATGCCGGGGGGCTGGGCATTCGCGCTGCCGGATCATCGGCAAGCCGGTGGAGGCGTGGGGGCCAGATGCCCGCGACGCGGCCTATGCCGGGACGCTCACCCCGCCGCCGCGTACCGCCGACCTCGCCGCCGCGCCGGATTTGAAAAGCGGCACGGTGGGGGCGTCTTCGGGGTATGTTTCGGCCTGCCATCTGGTGGAGCGCGTGGCGCCGACCATGGCGACCGTGCTGTTTTTGGGCGAGACCGGCGTGGGCAAGGAAGTGTTCGCGCGCATGCTGCACACCGCCTCGCCGCGCGCCGCCAAACCGTTTGTGGCGGTGAATTGCGCGGCCATCCCCGAAACGCTGATCGAGGCGGAATTGTTTGGCGTGGAGAAAGGCGCCTTTACCGGCGCCCTCACCTCGCGGCCCGGACGGTTTGAGCGCGCCAATGGCGGCACGCTGTTTTTGGACGAGGTGGGCACGCTGAGCCTGACCGCCCAGGGCAAGCTGCTGCGCGCCTTGCAGGAAAGCGAGATCGAGCGCGTGGGCGATACCACGACGCGCAAGGTGGATGTGCGGGTGATCGCGGCCACCAACGTGCCGCTGCGCGAGGAAGTGCGCGCCGGGCGGTTCCGCGACGATCTCTATTTCCGGCTCAATGTGTTTCCCATCGAGCTGCCCCCGCTCCGGGAGCGGCGCGACGATATTCCGCTGCTGATGAACCATTTTCTGCGCCGCTTCAGCGAACGCCACGGGCGCGAACTAACCGGCTTTACCGAACGCGCCGTGGACCGGCTGATGACCTACCGGTTTCCCGGCAATATCCGCGAGCTGGAAAACATGATCGAGCGGGCGGTGATTTTGGCGCCCGAGAAAACGCCCATCGATGTCGGGCATCTGTTCTCGCTGGCCGACCAGATCGAGAGCCCGTTTTACGGGGTGATGGAGGATGGCCAGCTGGGGCTGGGCGGGGCCAAGCCGCCCCTCGGCGCGGCGAGCCAGATTGTCAATGACCTGCTGGCCGGGCCGCTGAAGCTGGAACAGTTCGAGGAGCAGCTGATTGCCCAGGCCGTGGAGCGGGCCGGGGGCAATTTGACGCTCGCCGCCAAGATGCTCGGGCTGACACGCGCCCAGCTTGCTTATCGCTACCGGCAGCGCCATTAGGCTTTTAGAGCCGGATGACATAAGATGAAATCGCCGCGCGATTGCATCTTATGTCTGAATCCGCCTCTAAATTATTAAGGTCGAGGGGCGCGGCGCATGAGGCTGGGGCTGGTTTTGGTGGCGGCGCTGTGCGGGCTGGGCGCGGCGCGGGCCGAGACGCCCGACCAGCGCGCCAAGGCGCTGATGGCCAAGCTGACGCTGGGCCAGGAGCTGGCGCTGCTGCACGGAAATTTCGCCCTGCGCGCCTACGATGCCGCCTATGGCCTGCCGCCCGCGCCGCCCGTGCCCGGCGCGCTGGGCTCAGCTGGTTATGTGGCGGGCATTCCCGCGCTGGGCATTCCCGCGCTCCAGGAGGTGGATGGGGGGCTTGGCGTTTCGGTGCCGCCCGATGCGCAGGATGGCCATGGCAGCACCCCCCTGCCCTCCGGCCTGGCGCTGGCCGCCGGCTTTGACCCCGCCATGGCCTATGCGGCCGGCGCCATGATGGGACGCGAGGCGTTTGAACGCGGCTTTAACGTGCTGCTGGCCGGCGGGGTGAACCTGACCCGCGACCCCAGGGGCGGGCGCAATTATGAATATCTGGGCGAGGACCCGCTGCTGGCCGGCACGCTGGACGGCGCGCTGATACGCGGCGTGCAGGACCAGCATGTGCTGGCGACGCTCAAGCATTTCGCCATGAACGACCAGGAGACCAACCGGCAATTCGACAATGCCGTGATCGGCGAGGCGGCGTTTCGGGAATCGGACGGGCTGGCCTTTGAGATCGCGCTGGAAACCGGCCACCCGATGGCGGTGATGTGCGCCTATAACCAGGTGAACGGGCAATATGCCTGCGCCAGCCACCATCTGCTCGACGATGTGCTGAAGCGGGATTGGGGGTTTACGGGGTTTGTGATGTCCGATTGGGGGGCGGTGCATTCGGCGCTCGACATCAATGCCGGGCTGGACCAGGAATCGGGCGAGGAATTTGACCCGGTGACCTATTTCTCCACCCCACTCGCCGTGGCGCTGAGCCAGGGCAAGGTGGCGCGGGCGCGGGTGGATGACGCGGTGCGGCGGATTTTGCGCGCGGAGCTGACCGTGGGGCTGATGGACCACCCGCCCGTGCGCGCGCCGATCGATTTCGCGGCCGATGGCGCGGTGGCGGAACAGGAGGAGGCGCAAGGGCTGGTGCTGCTGAAAAATACCGGCCTGCTGCCGCTCTCGCCCACGGTGCGGCGGATCGCGGTAATTGGCGGTTATGCCAATGCCGGGGTGATGTCGGGGGGCGGGTCTTCGGATGTGGTGCCCAAGACCCTGCCCCAGCTGCTGCCCGTGGTGCAGATGGGCGAGGGGCTGGCCGGAATTTATACCAGGGCCATCCTCGATCCCGATGCGCCGCTGGCCGAGATCGAGCGCCAGGCCCCAGGCGCGGAGGTGCGCTATGATCCGGGCCTCTACCCCAGCCAGGCCGCGCGGCTGGCCAAATGGGCCGATGTGGCGGTGGTGTTCGCGCCCAAATGGGAGACCGAGAGCCAGGATGTGCCCGATCTCTCGCTGCCCGCTGGCGAGGATGCGCTGATCGCGGCGGTGGCGGCGGCCAACCCGCGCACGGTGGTGGTGCTGGAAACCGGCAACCCGGTGCTGATGCCTTGGCTGCCAAAAGTGGGCGGGGTGGTGGAGGCGTGGTATCCGGGCGCGGAAGGGGGCAAGGCGATTGCCCGGGCGCTGTTTGGGCGCATCGACCCGTCGGGCCATCTGCCCATGAGCTTTCCGGCCAGCACCGATGAGCTGCCCAGGCCGGTGGTGCCGGGGCAGGATGCCGCGCCCGGGCAGATCACGCCGGTCGATTATAATATCGAGGGGGCGGAGGTGGGGTATAGATGGTTCGCGGCGCGCCATCTGCCGGTGCTGTTTCCGTTCGGATTCGGGCTTTCCTATACCAGCTTCCGCTTCAGCCATCTCAGGCTGGGGCCGGGGCTGGGGGTTTCGTTCGATGTCTGCAATACCGGCAAGGTCGCGGGGGCCACCGTGGCGCAGCTTTACCTGACCGCGCGCAACGGCGTGGCCATGGCGCGGCTGGCGGGGTTCGCGCGCGTGGCGCTGGCGCCGGGCGAGACGCGCCATGTCAGCTTGACCCTGGACCCGCGCGTGCTGGCCGATTTCGACGTGGCGGCCGATGACTGGGCGCTGCCGGGCGGAACCTACCGCTTCGGGCTAGGCGACTCGGCAGCAGACCTGACAGAAGGCTCCGCGGCACATCTGCGCGCACAGCGCGTGGCGCCCTGACCTCTCGGGAGAGACACCAAAATGGCTATGAATATACAGGCAAAAGTGCCCGCCCAGGGCGGCACGGCACAGGTTGGACGCGGCATGGTGGGACTGGTGGTGACACTGTTCTTCGCCTGGGGCTTCGTGACCGTGCTCAACGACCCGCTGATCGCCAAGCTCAAGGGGCTGTTCGCGCTGAATTACGCCGAGGCGATGCTGACCCAGTTCGCGTTTTTCCTGGGCTATTTCGTGGTCTCGGCGCCGGCGGGCGCGATCATCGGGCGGTTTGGGTATGTGCGCTCCATCGCGCTGGGGCTGGCGATCATGGCCGCTGGCTATCTGGGCTTTGCCCCCGCCGCGCGGGCGGCGTCTTTTCCCGGCTTTCTGCTGGCGCTGTTCTTCGTCGCCGGCGGCATCACCATTTTGCAGGTGGCGGCCAACCCCTATATCGCCGTGCTGGGCTCCACCGAGACCTCGCATTCACGCCTGACCCTGGCGCAGGCGTTTAATTCCTTCGGCACCTTCGTGGGGCCGTTCGTGGGGTCGCTGTTCATTTTGCAAAACGGCGTGGCCTCGCCCAATTTCTCCGACCCCGTGGCCCTGGCCGCCGCGCGCGTGCAGGAGGCCGAGATCGTGCAGCGGCCGTTTTTGGTGCTGGCGGGGATTTTGGTGCTGTTCGCGGCGCTGTTCTGGACGCTGCGCAACGCCCCCGGCCCCCGGGCCGATGCCCACAGCCCCAACCCCTTCCGCCGCGACCTGCTGACCAAGCCGCGCCTGATGTTCGGGGTGGCGTGCATTTTCGTCTATGTCGGGGCCGAGGTGTCGATCGGCTCGGGGCTGACCAATTATCTCATGCAGCCCTCGGTGCTGGGCACGCAGGCCGCCCAGCTCGGCGCGCGGGCCGCGGCCTTCCTCGGGCGGGCCAATGCCTTTAACGCCGCGCAGGTGGCGGGCATGCTGGTGAGTGTTTATTGGGGGCTCGCCATGGTCGGACGCTTCATCGGCTCGTTCGCCCTGGCGCGCGTGACACCGGGCAAGGTGCTGGCCTTTAACGCGCTGGTGGCCTGCGCGCTGGCGCTCACCTCGGGGCTGAGCCTGGGCGTGGTGGCGGCCGTCGCGGTGCTGGCGGTGGGGCTGGCCAACTCGATCATGTTCCCGACCATCTTCACCCTGGCCCTCGAAGGGCTGGGCGATGAAACCCCCAACGGCTCGGCGCTGCTGTGCATGGCCATTGTCGGCGGCGCCATTGTGCCGGTGATTTACGGCACCACGGCGGACCATGTGGGGCTGGCCCATGCGCTGATCGTGCCGATGATCTGCTATCTGGTCATCGCCACTTACGGGCTGAAGACCGCGCGCGGCCTGGCCAACTGAGGGCAACGCGATGAAGCTGTTCATGGTGGTGGTTGGGGGGGATTGCCAAACCTCCAATGTCGAGCTGCATGATGTGCGCTTTTGCGTGGGCGCGCGGATTGAGGACTGCCACGGCGAGCTGCACCGCCAATGGTGGGGCGACCCCGCCAGCCTGCACCTGGACGGCTATAGCGAGGTGACCCAGGCTGATGGGTTCGACATCAGCCTGGAGCCGGGCGACCCGGCGCCGAGCGATCCGCGGCTTTATTTCGTCAATCTCGGCGGATATGTGCCGGGGCTGTTCGGCGAGGCACATGAGAATGTGCTGATCGTCGCCGACAGCCCGGCGGCCGCCAAAGCCAAGGCGCTGGCCCGCGCGCCGGACTGGCGGGAGCCGCACAAGGACCAGCTGTTTGAACTCGACAAGGCGCTGGATGTGAGCGCGCAGCTTGGCCGGCTGGGGCTGAGGCTGGTGCTGCGCGCGGCCAAGACCATCCGCGCCCCCGAGATTGTGCTGGGCTATGTGCCGATCGGCCATCTGGCCGGGCAAGGGTGATCAGGCGGGCGGCGTGAAATCCGCCCGGGCCCGCGCCGCCGCCGGGCGGGTGACGCAGCCGGGCTCGTGGTCGTTGACCAGCCCCATGGATTGCATGAAGGCATAAGAGGTGGTGGGGCCGATGAAGGCCCAGCCACGTTTTTTGAGCGCCCGGGCCAGCTCTTGCGCGGCGTGCTGGCCGCTGACCGGCCCGGCCGGCGCGAACCCCCAGATGAAACGGGCCAGGGAGCCCGCCTCGGCGGCCAGGGCGCGGGCGCGCTTGGCGTTGTTGATGACCGCCTCGATCTTGCCGCGATGGCGCACGATGCCCGCATCGGCGAGCAGGCGGGTGATGTCGGCCGCGGTGAATTCGGCCATCTGGTGGAAATCGAACCCGGCGAAGGCGGCACGGAAATTTTCGCGCTTCTCGAGGATGGTGCGCCAGCTGAGGCCGGACTGGAAACTCTCGAGGCAGAGCTTTTCGAACAGATGCCGGTCATCGGCGACGGGGAAGCCCCATTCGGTGTCGTGGTAGCGCAGATATTGCGCCGTGCCCGTGCACCAGGCGCAGCGGGGCAGGCCGTCGGGGCCTGGGGATGTGCCCGGCATCGGGGGCTCCTTGGTGTGTGAGGGGCTAAACCTAGCGCAGGCCCGGCGCAAAACCAACCGGCGCGATCTAACGCTTTGTTTAAGCTTGCGAGTTCGGCCCATCAAATGATTCCCTTTGCGGGGCCGTTGCTTTAGCATGGCGATGACGGCGCGCGTGCCGGCCGAACCAAACCAAATACAAACCAAAACCACACAGAGGAAACCAGACATGACCTTACCCCTTAGCGGCGGCTGCGCCTGCGGGCAGGTGCGCTATGAGTGCAGCGCCGAGCCCTTGTTTACCGCCCATTGCCATTGCCGCGACTGCCAGAAGGCGGGCGGCGGCCAGATGAGCACGGTGAGCGGCGTGCCGAGCGCGGCGCTGCGGGTGGTGCGGGGCGAGACCAGATCGTTTCATTATGCGGGCAGCAGCGGCAAGGGGCTGGAGCGGCATTTTTGCCCCACATGCGGCGCGCGGCTGTTTACCGACCATGTCGGCGCCATGCCGGGCGTGATCTTCCTCTCGGTCGGCAATCTCGACGAGCCCGCGCGCGTGACGCCGCACATGCATATCTTCACCGCCAGCGCCCAGCCCTGGGCCAGCATTCCCGCCGATATGCCGCAATTTCCCGGCATGCCGGGATAGGCGCGGCCGGGCCCCCGCCGGGGCCGGGGAAGAGAGTTGATGCACGTCAATGCATGGCGGGGCTTGGGCGTGATGCTGTGGCGCCAACGCCAGGAAACGCAGACCGCAAGACGCCTATGCGTCGGGGGTGAGAATTATGACAGCCGAGTCCTCAGCCATTGCCCACTTGCCGCCCGAGCGCCTCTACCGGCCGGCGGATCTTTCCCACCTTGTCTTTGCCACCACCGCCGAGCTGAGCCCCTTGCCCGGCCTCGCCGAGCAGCCGCGCGCGCGCGAGGCCATCAGCCTGGGCACGGGCATCGCGCATGGGGGGTTCAATATTTTCGCCATCGGGCCCGGGGGGCTGCGCATTCAGCGCTCGATCCGGCATCTGGCCGAGGATACGGCGCGCAGCCTGCCGCCCGCGCGCGACTGGGTTTATGTGAATAATTTCGCCGAGCCGCACCGGCCCACCGCGCTGGCGCTGCCGGCCGGGCGGGCGCCGGTGCTGCAAAAGGCCATTCATGACCTGATCGAGGATTTGCGCGCCGCGCTGCCCGCCTTGTTCGAGAGCGAGGATTACCAGAAACGCCGGGCGGCGGTGGAGCAATCCATACAGGCCAAGACCGAGCAGGCTTTTACGGGGCTGACCGAAAAAGCCGCGGCGCTCGACATCGCGCTGCTGCGTACCCCCATGGGGTTTGGCCTGGCCCCGATGCGCGATGGCAAGGTGGTGCCGCCGGCCGAGTTCAATGCCTGGCCCGAGGAGCAGCAGAAACAGGCGCGCGACCATATTCACCAGCTGGAAAAAGAGCTGGAGGAGACGCTGCGGGGCATTCCGCGCATAGAGAAGGAACAGCGCGACGCGCTGCGCCAGCTGGCGCGCGACACGGCGGAGCGCGCCGTTGCCCCGCCCTTCGAGCAGCTTGGCGCCGCCTTTGCCGACCTGCCCGACGTGCTGCGCCATATCGGCGCGCTGCGCGCCGACCTGGTCGAAAATCTCGGCCTGTTCATGCCCCAGGAAGGCGCCGCCCCCGGCCGGGCCGCCATGCCGCCGGGCGGGGCGTTCGACCGTTATGAGGTCAATGTGCTGGTTACCCCGCTCGACCATGCGCCGGGGGCGCCGGTGATCGAGGAGCTGAACCCCACGCTCGGCAATCTGTTCGGGCGGGTGGAGCATATGCAGGTGGAAGGCGCGCTGGTGACCAATTTCCGCCTGATCAAGGCCGGCGCGCTGCATCGCGCCAATGGCGGCACCATCTTGCTCGATGCGCTGGCCGTGCTGAGCGAGCCTTTCAGCTGGCCCGCCCTCAAGCGCGCGCTGCGCCGACAGGAGATCGTGATCGAGGATATCTCGCATTTCATCGGGCTCAATGCCACCGTCTCGCTCGAACCCGACCCGATACCGCTGGATGTGAAGGTGGTGCTGGTGGGCGACCGGCGGCTTTATTACATGCTGGCCGCGCTCGACCCTGAGCTGGCGCATTATTTCAAGGTGCTGGCCGATTTTGACAATGACGCCGCGCGCACGCCCGAGAACGAGGCGATGCTGGCCAGGCTGGCGGGCGCCATGGCCTCGCAAAACGGGCTGCTGGCGCTCGACCGCGGCGGGGTGGAGCGGGTGATAGAGCAGGCCGCGCGCTGGGCGGGGGATGCGGGCAAGGTCTCGCTGCTGACCGAGCCGCTGCACGACCTGATTACGGAAGCCGACCATGTGGCCCGCGCGCAAGGCCGGGCGGCGATTGCGCGCGCGGATGTGGAGCAGGCGATCGGGCAGCGCATCACCCGCCAGTCACGCGTGCGGGAGCTGAGCCATGAGGCGATCCTGCGCGGCATATCGCTGATCGACACGCAAGGGGCGCGGGTGGGCCAGGTGAACGGCTTGAGCGTGATGAGCCTGGGCGAATACGCCTTTGGCGCGCCGGCGCGCATTACCTGCACGGTGCGCGCGGGCGGGGGCAAGATTGTCGATATCGAGCGCGAGGTGGAGCTGGGCGGGCCGATCCACTCGAAGGGGGTGCTGATTCTCTCGGGCTATCTGGCCGGGCGCTATGCGCTCGAAGCCCCCATGTCGCTCTCGGCCAGCCTGGTGTTTGAACAATCCTATGGCGGGGTGGAGGGGGACAGCGCCTCCTCGACCGAGGCTTATGCCCTGCTCTCGGCGCTCTCGGCGCTGGCGCTGCGCCAGGATCTGGCGGTGACCGGCTCGGTCAACCAGCATGGCGAGGTGCAGGCCATTGGCGGGGTGAATGAGAAAATTGAAGGGTTTTTCGATGTCTGCCGGGCGCGCGGGCTGACGGGCACGCAGGGCGTGATGATTCCGGCCGCCAATGTCATGCATCTGATGCTGCGCCAGGATGTGGTGGCGGCCTGCGCGCAAGGCCTGTTCGCCATTTATCCGGTCCGCACGATCGATGAGGGAATCGCGCTGCTGACCGGCCGGCCCGCCGGGGCCAGGGGCGCGGATGGCGCCTATCCCGCTGGCTCGGTGAACCAGCTGGTGGAGGCGCGGCTGGGGCATTTCGCCGAACTCCGCAAGGCGGCGGGCGGCAAGGCGCCCGAGGCACGGGGAGAGGTGTGATGGCCGGGCCGACCCGCATTGTGCTGACCCTGCCGGCGGGCGACCAGGCCTGGCTGCGCATGGCCGCCGATCTGGCCCGGCTGCTCGATGTCGGGCTGCATGGGCTGTTCATCGAGGATCGCGGGCTGCTGGCCTTTGCCAGCCTGCCCTTCGCGCGCGAGATCAGGCTGCCCACCTATGAGTGGCACGCGCTCTCGCCCGAGCAGATGACCCGCGACCTGCACCAGACGGCCGCCCTGATGCGCCGGCGGCTGGACGAGGCGGCGCGCAAAGCCGGCGTGCCCAGCAGCTTTGAGACCCTGCCCGGCCCCGAAGCACCACCCCCCTACCGGGTGGGCGATGTGATCATCGCCGCGCACCCCGGGGCCGCGGTGCGGCGGGTGAGCGTCTCGGCGGCGAAGGGGTGCGAAACCGGCTTTACCCTGCTGGTGCCGCCCCAGGCACCCGCGCGCGCCAGCGGGCCGTTTGCCGCCCTGGTCACGCCCGATGGCGGGGCGGCGCTCGACATGGCCTGCCGCCTGGCGCTGGCGGCGCGCGAGGGGCTGATTTTGCTGGGCACCGGCGAGGCGCCCCTGCGCGCCGCCGCCGAGCAGGCCGCCGCCATGGGGGTGGCGCCGGGCCGCATTGTCCGACGGCTGGTGCCCACCACCAACCGGGCCGAGCTGCTGCGCGCCCTGGCGGGGCTGCGCGAGCGGCTGGTTGTGATGCCCCCGCCCCAGCCGGCCGATGAGGCCTGGCCACTGGCCATGGCGCTGCATGTGCCGGTGCTGCTGGTTGAGCAGCATTGCGCCATGTGACCCGGGACCAGGCCGTTTTTGTTTGCCGGGCGGCCATTTTGCGCCAAACTGCCCGCAACCGCACCAACAAGGCCCTGAAATGACCGCCGCCGCGCCTGACATCAAAGCCTTTTTCGACCCAGAGACGTTCACGATCTCCTATGTTGTTGCCGACCCGGCGAGCAGGGCGGCGGCGGTGATCGATTCGGTGCTCGATTATGACCCCAAGGCCGGACGCACCCGCACGGAATCGGCCGCGCGGATTGTGGCTTATGTGCGCGAGCGCGGGCTGCAAGTGGCCTGGCACCTGGAGACCCATGCCCATGCCGACCATCTCTCGGCCGCGCCTTACCTGCAGCGGCAACTCGGCGGGAGGATTGCCATTGGCGCGCACATAACCGCCGTGCAGGCGGTTTTTGGGCGGGTTTTCAACGCCGAGGCCGGGTTTGCCACCGATGGACGGCAATTTGACCATTTATTCACCGATGGCGAGTTGTTCTCCATCGGCGGGCTGACGGCGCGCGTGCTGCACACGCCCGGCCATACGCCGGCTTGCGTGACCTATCTGATCGGCGATGCCGGGTTTGTCGGCGATACGCTGTTCATGCCCGATTACGGCACCGCGCGTTGCGATTTTCCGGGCGGGGATGCGGGCGTGCTGTACCGCTCGATCCGCAAGCTGCTGGAGCTGCCCGGCGGAACGCGGCTGTTTATGTGCCATGACTACCAGCCCGGCGGGCGCGCGCCGCTGTGGGAAACCACCGTGGCGGCGGAGCGGGCGGGCAATATTCATGTGCATGAGGGCATCGACGAGGCGGCGTTTGTGGCCATGCGCACGGCGCGCGACAAAACACTGGGCATGCCCATGCTGATTTTGCCCGCCGTGCAGGTGAATATGCGCGCCGGGCATTTGCCGCCGCCCGAGGCGAACGGGGTGAGCTATTTGAAAATACCGCTCAACATGCTGTAGCGGGCCGGAAACGGGGAGGAACGTGACATGACCAATGTGGTGCTGGCGCTGCTGACCCGCCCACAAGGCGCGCCCACGGTGCTGGCCGCCGCCGCGCGGCTGGCGGCCTTGACGGGCGGGGCGCGGATTGAGGCGCTGACCATGCGCACACCGCCGCTCGCCACCATTTTGGTGACCGAGGAGGTGCTGACAGAGGCGCAGGAGCGCCAGATCCGGGCCGCCGAACAGGCCCGCGCCGCCGCGCTGCATGATATTTTCACGCGTTGGGTGGCCAGCCAGCCCGGCGCCAACGCCCCGCGCTGGCTGGACGAGGAGGGCTTGGCGGCGACGCTGGTGAAGCAATGGGGGGAGCGGGCGGATTATATCGTCATCGGTCAGCCGCCGCCCCATGCCACCCGCCCCGAGCACGATGCCCTGCACAGCGCGCTGTTTGAGTGCGCGCGCCCGGTGCTGCTGGTGCCACCCCAGGCGGACACCGCGTTTGGCGCGCGGGTGGCCGTGGCGTGGCGCGAGGATAAATTCACCCTGCGCGCGGTGATGGCGGCGCTGCGCTGCATTCCCGCAACCGCCGCCCTTCATGTGCTCATGGGCCGCCGGGCGGGCGCGGCCGCGCCCGCGATTCCCGCCGTGCTGCTTGAGCATGGCATGGCGGTGACCGGCCATGAGTTGGCGCTGGGGGCGGATGTCTTCGGCGCCCAGCTGCTGGCCAAGGCCCATGAGCTGAACGCCGATCTGCTGGTGATGGGGGCTTATGTGCATAATGCCTGGCGCGCCCTGCTGTTTGGCGGCGTGACCCGCTACATGCTCGCCCATGCCGACCTGCCGGTGCTGCTGCGCCACTGACGGGCAAAGCAGGCGGCCTCAGCCTCTTTTCGCCTCGATCGCGTCCCAGATGGAGGCCGCCAGATTGACGCCGTCAAAGCGCGCGATCTGCTGCAGGCCGGTCGGCGAGGTGACGTTGATTTCGGTGAGGTAATCACCAATCACGTCGATGCCCGTGAAGATCAGCCCCTGGGCGCGCAGGGTCGGGCCGATGGCCTCGCAGATCTCGCGCTCGCGGGGGGTGAGCTTGGTGGGCTCGGGCCGCCCGCCCGCATGCATGTTGGAGCGCGAATCGCCCGCCGCCGGCACACGGTTGAGCGCGCCCAGCGCCTCGCCATCGACCAGGATGATGCGCTTGTCGCCCGCCCGCACGGCGGGCTCGTAACGCTGCACCATCAACGGCTCGCGCGAGGCGGCGAAGAACATGTCGAGCAGGGAACCGAGATTTTCATCGTCGGGCTTGATGCGAAACACCCCGATGCCGCCATTGCCAAACAGCGGCTTGACGATGATGTCTTGATGCCTGGCGCGGAATTCGCGGATCGCCGCCCGGTCCCAGGTGACCAGGGTGGGGGGCATCAGCGCGGGGAAATGCGTGACCAGCAGCTTCTCGGGTGCGTTGCGCACGGATTTGGGATCGTTCACCACCAATGTGTGGGGGTGGATATGCTCGAGCAGATGGGTCGCGGTGATATAGGCCATGTCGAAGGGCGGATCCTGGCGCATCAGCACCACATCCATGGCCGCGAGGTCGGTGATCTCCTCGGCGCCGAATTCATGGTGGGCGCCGGGCACGGGCTTGACCCGCACCGGCTTGACCCGCGCCTTGAGCGCCGCGCCATCCAGCCACATATGCGGCACTTCATAGTAAAACAGGCTGTGGCCGCGGTGCTGGGCTTCCAGCATCAGGGCGAAGGTCGAGTCGGCGGTGATGTCGATGGCGTGCAGAGGGTCCATCTGCACCGCGACCTTGAGTGAGGACATGCGTAGCTCCCGTTATCCGGGGCCACCTTACCAGCTGGGGGCGGGAGGCTCCAGTATCGGCCGGGGCGGCGCTCAGTCGTAGGAGGTGACGGGCCGGACCGCCAGGGCGGCCGCGGTGGTGGGCGGGCGCTGGAAACTCTCGACGCAGGCTTGCGGATCGGCGCCGTCGGGCACCACAGAGGTCACGCGGGGCGTGCCCGCGGCATCGGGGTAGAGAAACAGATCCATGCCGCAGGTGGCGGAATGATAGAGCCAGACCTGGGCCGGACCATCGACACGCAGCAAGGTCGGCGGGCCGAAATCGGCATTGATGACGGCCGGCGTCGCCCCCGAGAGCGCCGCTATGTTTACCGGGGCCATGTTGCCGGCGGTGGCATCGCCGCCAGAGGCGCAAGCCGCCAGCCCAACCAGCCCCGAACACGCCAGAACAATACGCAAAACAGCAGGCAAGGCCATGAACAAACCCAAACGCACAGCGGACGCGGCTTTATAACAAGCCGTTTAAATTTGACCATGGGGAAACGGGCCGCGAAGGGCTGGAATCGGCCGTCTGATGAAAAAATTAATCTGTCACAATCCCTTCAAGGCACCGCCTTAATGCTGCCTTGGTTGGGCGAGAAAACATCTCTCATGGACGGTTCGTCCAGATGAAAAAAATTCGGAGTTAGCCCCAATGCCTGTCAACATGCTGAAAACCGAAGCCGAGCTGCGCACCGCCGTGATCGACCGGCTGATCGCCGCGTCGTTGCAGGACGGCAAGCCCGCCCGGGAAGCCACCCTCGCCCGCTGGCGCGCGCTGAGCCTCGATAAGCTCGCCGCCGACAGCCACAAGGCCTGACCCACACCGCCCGGCGCACCCAAACCACATCGCGCCGAGCCGCAAGCCCCCGCCCGCGCGACGGGGGCCGCTTGTCTCCCCCCCCCTTTGGTTTCCCAATCGCCACGCTTATATTTGGCCAGAACCGCCAAGGAGAGCGATATGAGCGGGGAAGCTTTTCCCTTTACACTGAGCGACGCCGAATGGCGCTCACGGCTGAGCCCGGAGCAATATGCCATTTTACGCGGCCACGCGACCGAACGGCCGGGCAGCTGTGCGCTCAATGACGAAAAACGACCGGGACGGTTTTACTGCGCGGGATGCGGGCAGGTGCTGTTTGTCTCGGGCGGAAAATTTGACAGCGGCACAGGCTGGCCGAGCTTTACCACCCCCGAGGATGGCGCGATCGGCGAGACCGTGGACCGCAGCCATGGCATGGTGCGCACCGAAGTGCATTGTGCCACGTGCGGCGGCCATCTGGGCCATGTCTTCCCCGATGGCCCGCCTCCCACCGGGCTGCGCTATTGCATCAACGGCATCGTGCTGCGGTTTGAGCCGGCGGGCTGAGCGGACATAAAAAAACCGCCCTGGAAACAGGGCGGTTTTTCTGAGCCGTGATGGTCGGCCGGTTAGACGTAGGTGGCCATGGTGCCATTATACTGCAGGGTGATGTGCGAGGTGCTGACGCCCTTGAGCGTGACCACCGTGCCATCCGAGAGCCAAAGCTGCGAGCTGTTGCTGCCATAGGCCGAGACCGCCGAGATGGATACCGTGGTCGAACCCGCGGTGCCCGTGCTGTTCGTCACCAGGAAGGAGCTGTTGGCCCCGAAATCGGTGATGGTGAAGGTCGAGCCGGCGGTCTGGGAGGCCGTCTCGAAGCGGTAGGTGTTGGTCGCGCCGGTGACCGTGGAGCCGGTGAGCGTTTCCGCCTGCGCGTTGCCGATGAAGAAGATCTGCGAACCCGACCCATCGGTCGACGCCATGCCGCCCGCGGCCTCGTTCCAGGCCAGGGTCTGGCCGTTATAGGTGCCGATATTGAAATCATTGGCGCCCGTGGTGCTCGACGCCAGCAGCTTCTCGCCGGTACCGGGGCCGCCCCACAGCTGGTTGGTACCCGTGCCGCCCGTGGCGTACAGCGTATCGTTGCTGCCGCCCGCATAAAGGGTGACGGCGCCACCGGCAACGCTTGAGGTATCCGTCGGCACGCCGGCGACGCTGGCGGCGGTCGAGTCGTAGATGCCACCCACCAGCAGCGAATTGCCGCCCGCGCCGGCGACATACTGGCCACCAGCGGCGCCGCCATACACGGTCACCGAGTTGTGCGAGTTATGGAGCGTGCCGCCGATGATGAAGCTCGAGTAAAGCACGCTGCCAGCAACGCTGGAGTTGTTGATGAAGAACAGCGACGAACCGGAGTCGGGCTCGAAGAAGACGTACGAGTTGGCGCCGCCGGACGCGCTCACCGTCGCGTTCATCGACTCGCCGACCTGGAAATTATCCGTGGTGCCCGTGCCGCTTTCGTTGATGATGGCCGAGGTGGTGGCCGCGCCCATGACCGAGATGTTTTCCGACCCGGTGGCGTTCACAACCGCCGTGACGGTGGTGTTCTGGTTGTTGAGGTAAACATTGTCGGTGCCGTTGGCGTTCACGGTGCCGTTGAAATCATACAGGCGGATATTGTCCGTGCCGTCGGACGTGACCACCGGGCGCACCGAGCTGGCGTAATTGCCGCTGGACAGGCCGTTGCCGCTGTTATTGACCACCACCGTGTCGGTGCCCGAGGCCCAGATGCTGCCCGAGAAATCGGTCATGTTCAGCGTGTCCTGGCCGCCCGCGGCATAGACGCTGCCCGCGCCATTGGCGACGGAATAGAACACGTTGGACTGGCTGCCAAGCAAGGCGAACTTGGTGCTGGACTGGCCTTGCACGGTCTCCTGACCCGGGGCCTGCACCACAAAATCGGTCACGCCGGCGGCGACGGTGTAGGCACCCGAGACCGAGCCGGTGCTGACCGCGCCGGTGGAGTCGCGGTTGCTCAGCTCTTCGAAGCTGCCCACGGCGCCCGCCTGGACGGTGGAGAAGCTCGACCCGTCAATGATGTTGTTGTTTTGAAAGTCGTAGGTTCCGCCGTGAATGCTCGTCGAAAGCGACGACAGATAGGCCTGCAGGGCCTCATTCAGGGAGCCGGACGTTGTGGCCGAGCCCGAAAATGACGAAGGAACCGAAACGACCCCCGTAATCGCGTTAAACGCGCTACCAACTGTTAATGAAGTCGCCATCCCATCACCCCTGTCACATTAGCACCGTATCGTTACGGTCTTTAGCGCTGCACTGCGGCACAAGCAAGGGAAAACCCCTCAACGATTTATAAAAATCTCGTGACTATCCCCAGAAAAACGGAGAAAAAACCAGAGTTAGTATCATTTTTAGATGAAAATAGCAAAAATAACACAGCCTCACCTAAGGAATTTTAAAATAATATGAATAACATCCTATTTATTTATGTTTTATTCATTATATATTAGGTCAACACAGACGTTTAATAACATCCCTCACGTACCCGAGACCGCGCCTCCGGGAAACATGATGTTGCCATCGGAAACTTTCCCGATCGTATAGAACTGGCCCCGCCCCCGTGGGCGATGGCGGCAATTTTACTTTTTAGACGGAATTTATTTCCGTTCCCTCACGCGCCCGAGATCTCGCGGTGCCGGCGGTCGAGTTCCTCGCTGTAGCGCCGCAAAGCGTGCTGCTCGGTCACCAGCCCCAGAACCTTCAGACCCTCGGCATCCTCAACCACCGCCAGCGCGTCGGCCGCCGCTTGTTCAAAAGCATCGAGCGCCTCGCGTACATTCATGCCCGGCACCAGAAACCGCCCCTGATGGTGCATCAGATCCGCGACCTTGCGGCCCTCGCCGGTCGCCACCGCAGCCTCGGGCGGGTAGATCATGCCGGCATAACGCTCCTGCGCGTCCACCACGATCACCCGCGCCAGCGCGCCGGCGGGCACTTCGCGGCGGAAATCGGCCAGGCTCATCTCGGCCTGCACGATCTTGGGGGCGCTGCGCATCATGCGCCCGACCGTCAGCGTCCGCACCCAGCCAATATCGACACCCGAGCGGATGGGCGCCCCGCGCAGATGAAAGCGCCAGGTGGTGAACGAATAGCCGAACAGCCGCCTGGTGGTGAGGGTGGCGGCAATGGCGGCCGCCAGCACGGCCATGGTGGCGGTGAAATTGCGGGTGGATTCGAGCGCCAGAAAGGTCATGGTCATTGGCCCGCCGACCACAGAGGCGGCCAGGCCGCTCATGCCCACCACGGCAAACAGCCCGGGCGGCAGAGGGGGCATGAAGGGTATCACCCCCAGCAGCCCGGCAAACACCTTGCCCAGCAGCGCCCCCAGAAACAGCGAGGCGAAGAACAGGCCACCGCGAAACCCGGCGCCGATGGACACCGCCGAGGCCGAAGCCTTGATGACAAAAAACCCCAGCACCACGAAAAACGGAAAACTGACATTTATATAAGCGTGCAAGGCCGAGTGGCCCGACGACATGGCCTTGGGCGTGATGCAGCCCAGTGCCCCCACCACCAGCCCGGCCAAGGCAGGGCGCGCCCAGGGGGGAATGCCGGAGGCGCGGAAGCCCGCCTCGATGAGCGTTGCCCCGCGCATGATGACAATGCCCGCCAGACCGCACACCACGCCCAGCACCAAAATGAGCACATAGGCCAAATCGGGGATGGTCTGCGGCAAGGTGACGCTGAGCGGCGGCGTGCCGAACCCCAGGGCCTGCACCGTGAGCGTGCCCGCCAGCGCCGCGATCACGACATAAGGCAGGCTGGCCATGGTATAGACGCCCATGACCAGCTCGATGCCATAAAACGCCCCGCATAGCGGCGCGTTGAACGCCCCGCCAATGGCCGCCGCCGCCCCGCACCCCACCAGCACGCGCAGATCATTGCGGCGCAGGCGCAGCGCCTGGCCGAGCTTGGAGGCAAGGCCAGCACCAAACTGGGCGTAGCCCGCCTCCATGCCCACCGAGGCACCGACCCCGTTGGAGAGCATGGTCTGGGCCGTCACCAAAATCGAGTCTGTGAGCGACATGCGCCCGCCATACAGCGCGTTGGCCTCGATCGGGTCGACCGGCACGCGCGGGCGGAAGCGGCTGAGCACCGCCATGGCCAGCCCCAGCACCAGCCCGCCGCAGCCCGGCACCAGCAGCAGCCGCAGCCACGGCAAATGAGACGCCTCCGAGATGCCCCCGCCCGGCGGCAATAAAAACAGATGGCCATGCATCAGGCCGGTGATGGCATTGACCGCCGCCACGCCGCAGCCCGCCGCCATGCCCACGCCAGCCGCCAGCACCGCCAGCCAGGCTTCATCCGCCCGGGCCAGCGCGCGCAATCTCTGCACGGCCTGGCTCCAGGCCGAGTCGGGGAGGGCTTCGCTCATGGGCGCATTGTTGCCACGCCCGACAATGCGCTAACAAGCGCCATGACGGATTTTTCTGCGCCCCCGCCGCCTTTGCGCGACATTATCGCCCGTTTCGACCTCAAGGCCGACAAATCTCTCGGCCAGCATTTTCTGCTCGAGCCCGGGCTGCTCGCGCGCATCGCCGGGCTGGCGGGCGATCTTGCGGGCCTCAACGTGGTCGAGATCGGCCCTGGCCCCGGCGGCCTTACCCGCGCGCTGCTGGCGACCCCGGCCCGGCATGTCACCGCCATCGAGTTCGACCCGCGCGCCGTCGCGGCGATAGAGGATCTGGCCACCCTCACGCCGCGCCTCTCGGTGGTGGCGGGGGATGCCATGAAAACCGACATCCCCGCCCTGGTGCCGGGACCGCGCGCCATTGTCGCCAACCTGCCTTATAATATCGGCACGCTGCTGCTGGTGCGCTGGCTGCACGAGGCCGCCGCCTATCGCTCACTGACGCTGATGTTTCAGCTTGAAGTGGCCGAGCGCATCTGCGCCAGCCCCGATACGGGGGCCTATGGGCGGATCGCGGTGCTCAGCCAATGGCTGTGCGATGTGGATTTGGCCATGACCGTGCCGGCGGGCGCCTTTTCGCCGCCGCCGAAAGTGGAGTCGGCGGTGGTGCGGCTGGTGCCCAAACCCGTGCAGCCGCCCAAACATGAGCTGCGCGCCATGGAGCGGCTGACCGCGGCGGCCTTTGGCCAGCGGCGCAAAATGCTGCGAGGCGCGCTCAAGCCCCTGGGCGGAGCGGCCCTGCTCGAGGCGGCGGGCATCGACCCCGCGCGCCGGGCCGAGACGCTCGCGGTCGATGAGTTCGAGCGGCTGATGCGGACGCTGCTGGCGCGCGAGGCGGGAGGCTGAGCGCGCTCAGCTCACCATCAGCACCACCACATGGCTGTCATCGACCTCGCCCAGCGCCTCGTAAAGCGCGCTGATGCCCGCCAGCATGGCCGCGCCCTGATCTTCATCGTCCTCTTCGGTGAAATCGGCATACAGCTCGCCCAGCTCCTCGGGGTCGAAGCTCTCGGGGTCGAGGGCGGCGCGGTACTCGGCGCGCTCATCGGCGGTCAGGATCACCACCAGGGCGTTCGAGCGCTCGGCCAAATCACCGACCAGGGCGTTTTCGCTGGTTTCCAGGTCGATGTCGAAATCCTCGGCCAGCACCGGCAGCAGCACGGCGAACAGCCCGCCATCGCCATCGAACTCGGCGGCCACCGTGCCGTTATCGGCCAGATAGGCGGTCAGGGCGCGCGGATCTGCATCCTCGGCCGCGCTGGTCAGCCCCGCGAGGTCGGTGCGGTCGAGGCGGGTGAAGCTGGCTTGAGCCATGGTCGGTCTCCCTGGGGGTTGCGCGGGCATGATTATCAGCGCCGCCCGCGCCTGCCAACGCTCACCCCTTGGCGCCGGGCGCTTGGCACCTTACAATAACGCCACCTACCTCGCCGCCCCGGCTTGCCGCGGCAGCGGGCCGGCGGAGGGGGTTTGTTCGCTCATGATTGAGGAATACATGGCTGAAGAAACACATGATTTTGGCACCGAAGTCGGGCGTCTGCTCGACCTCGTGGTGCATTCTCTTTACTCTGATCGCGAAATCTTCCTGCGCGAGCTGGTGGCCAACGCCGCCGACGCCACGGATAAGCGCCGCTTTCTGGCGCTCTCCGACGAGGCGCTGGCCCTGCCCGATAACGCCGCCATCCGCATCAGCGCCGACAAGGGGGCGCGCACCATCCGCATCGAGGATTGCGGCGTGGGCATGACGCGCGAGGAGATGGCCGAAAATCTCGGCACCATCGCACGCTCGGGCACGGCCGCCTTCGCCGCCAATCTGGGCGCCGCCAAGCCCGAGGACCGGCCGAGCCTGATCGGCCAGTTCGGCGTCGGGTTTTATTCGGCCTTCATGGTGGCCGAAAAGGTCGAGGTTGTTTCCCGCAAGGCCGGGCATGAGGAAGCCTGCGCATGGGCCTCGGACGGCAAGGGGACATATACGCTGGGCGGCGCCACGCGCGAGGCGCCCGGCACCACCATCTTGCTGCACATCAAGCATGACGCCGAGGAATTCCTCGAGCCGCTGCGCCTGAAAACCATCATCCGCAAATGGGCCGATCATATCGCCCTGCCCATCGAGCTGGAGGAGGAGAGCAAATTCACGGCCGTGACCTCGGGCACCGCGCTCTGGCGCCGGGGCAAGAGCGAGATCAAGCCCGAGGAGTACCAGGATTTTTACCGCCATGTGGCGCACAGCTTCGATGAGCCCTTCGCCACCATCCATTGGCGGGCCGAGGGCACGCTGGAATTTTCGGCGCTGCTGTTCATCCCCTCCGAGAAGCCGTTTTTTCCCGTCGAGGATGACCGGGAATCCAAGGTGCGGCTGCATGTGAAGCGCATGTTCATCACCGACCGCGCCGAGCTGCTGCCGCGTTGGCTGTCCTTCGTCTCGGGCGTGGTGGATACCGAGGATCTGCCGCTCAATGTCAGCCGCGAGATCCTGCAATCCACCCCGGTGCTGGAGAAGATCCGCAAGGCGCTGGTCAACCGCGTGCTGACCGAGCTGAAGGCGAAGGCCAAGGAGCCCGAGAGCTTCGGCAAGTTCCTCGAGGCGTTCGGGCCGGTTTTGAAGGAGGGTATTTACGAGGATACCGGCCATGCCGCCGAGATCGCCGCCCTGCTGCGCTTTGCCTCGACCACCGAGGCGGCCACCACGCTCGATGAGTATGTTGGGCGGATGAAGGAGGGACAGGAGGCGATCTATTATCTCTCGGGCGAGGGCGCGCTGGCCAAGACCTCGCCGCAGCTCGAGGGGTTTGCCGAAAAAGCCTATGAGGTGCTGCTGCTCGCCGACCCGATCGACGCCTTCTGGCCCCAGCGCCTGGGCACGTACAAGGAGAAGAAGCTGGTCTCCGCCTCGCAAGCGGGCGCGCTGTTCGAGGCGGCCACGCCCTCGGACGAGGTGGCCGGGCTGTGCGCCAAGCTGCAAGAGGCGCTGGGCGACAAGGTTTCGGGGGTGGCGGCCTCGAGCCGGCTGAAAGACAGCCCGGTGATGCTGGTTGCCGCCGAGGGCGGGCCTGACCTCGCCATGCAAAAGCTGCTCAAGCGCGCCGGGCGGCCGGTGTTCGGCCTGCCGCCGAAGCTCGAAATCAACCCGGCTCACCCGCTGATCGCCAGCCTGAGCGGGCGTGAGAGCCTGGCCAGCGCGGCCGGGCTGCTGCTCGACCTCGCCCGGCTGCAAGAAGGCGACCTGCCCGATGAGCCGGCCTCGTTCGTGAAATCCATCGCCGCGGCGCTGGCCAAGGCGTGAGGATAAAGGGGGCCGCGAGGCCCATAGGCGCTAACTTAAGCCTGGACGTTCTGAATCGTGATGTGATTCACAGGAGGGATGAAGCTTTCATCTCTCCTGACGTCGGACTGGTCGTCGCTGGTATCTGCGCTTCCATCGTCGCTTGATTTAACGGCTTTGGCGCGAGCCAAGAAAGCCATTGTTCGGGGGCGCCAAGTCAGCGATGGCGAGACGTTGCTACGTCTTGCGCTGTGGTATGGCCCGTGCGGGATGTCGCTGCGCTCGGCTTCGGCCCTGGCGACGGGAACGGGAGCGGCGATTTTATCGGATGTCGCCCTTCTCAAGCGCTTGGCTGGGGCATCGGCTTGGCTGGAAGCGGTGATCACCGCGCTTTTGGCTGAGCGTCAATTGGCGGCGCGGTTATCTGATCGGCCTTTGGTCATGATTGATGGCACGTCGATCAGCCGTCCCGGCAGCATTGGCAGCGAGTGGATTCTGCATAGCCGTTATGATCCTGATATCGGGTTCAACGGATTTGAACTGACGGATTGTCATGGTGGTGAGAGCCTGAAGCGTCATCATTTTGGTCCGGGTGATATTGTCCTTGCGGATCGTGGCTATGCCCAAGCCCGTGGTTTGCTTCATATTCTTGAGCAGAAGGCCGATTTTGTCGTGCGGACGGGATGGCGTTCCCTGGCTTTCCGCGATGCGGACGGGAACCGTTTTGATCCCTTGGAACATTTTAAGGGTTTGCCGTCAGGACAGGCGGATGAGATCAGGACCGGCATCGCCGTGGACGGTAAGCGCTTGTCTGTCCGTCTCGTCGTCTTCTCCAAGGACGACACCGCGACCCAGGCTGAACTGAAACGCGTCAAATACAAGGGCAGAGATCAGCGCAGTACCCACCCTCACAGTCAATTGGCGGCTCGATATACGATGATCGTCACATCTTTGGATGCCGCGACGTACCCTACAGAAACGGTTCTCTCCCTCTATCGTCAACGTTGGCAAATCGAACTGGCCTTTAAACGGCTGAAAAGCCTGCTCCACATCGACAGATTGCCCGCCAAAAACAAGAATTTGGCGCGGACTTGGCTGTATGCCCACCTCGTTCTCGCCATTCTGATCGATACCATGACCCAGCAAATGCTGGACTCCCCCCCCTCTACGGAAGGTCTCGAATAACCGCCGCCCATCACGATGGCGAAATGCTCAGATGATGATCAGGGTCGTCATGACCGCAATCCATGACGGCATCCTAAAGGCTTGGGACAACAGGGAGGCAATGGCATACCGACTATGCGAGCCACCACGAAAAAGAGCACTCCAGTTAATTGGAGTGCTCTTCAGTGCTTAAGTTAGCGCCTATGGCCGCGAGGCCCCCTTTTGGTTTTATACCATCCCGCCAAATGTTTGACGCTTCTCGTCCGGTGGCGGGGCGGCATACCTCTTTGAGTTTGCGCGTGGCGCCCAACCAACCCCACGCTTATACCCGTCAGCCTCAGGGCTGACGGGTATTATTCGCCCAGATTGATCTGGTGATGGGTGGTGACCGCGCCCGTGATCGCGCCGGCGGCGCCGCCGAGCAGCGCGCCCTCGGCCGGGCCCATGCCGGTGGCCGCGCCGATGATCGCCCCCGCGCCAGCCCCGATGGCACCGCCCGTTAACGCGCGGTGGCCCGGCGAATAGCCGCACCCGGTCAATGCCAGCATCAGCACCGCCGCGCCGGCCAAAACCCTGTTTTTAGACTGTATGACCATGATATCCTCCGGCCGCTGTTTCACTCGCCGACCAGCGGCTTGCCAAGATTGAGTGTATGCGGGCTGATGGCCGCCCCCGCCACCGCCCCGACCGCGCCGCCAATGGCCGCGCCGGCCCCAGGCCCAATGCCCGTGACCGCGCCGACAATCGCGCCCGTGCCCGCGCCGATGGCGCCGCCCGAGAGCGCGCGCGACCCAGGCGTGTAGCCGCACGCCGCCAAGGGCAAAATGAGGCCCAGAAGAATCAAGGGCTTGGTTATACGCTTCGGGGTCATGTCTGGCTCCGTGTAAAGATCATCTCTCCCTGATTTGCCCAGCCGCGCGGGTTGCAGCAATACGAAACCAGGATTTTACCAACGATCTGACCAAAATTTCACCCCTCCGAGAGGCAGCCCCCGCTTAAGGGCGGCGGCAAGCTCAATGAGTGGTCTCCTTGAGGGCTGATCCCCTCATGGCAAACCCGGCGTAGCCGGTTCAAGGGCTTCCCGCCCGGCGCGGGCAGGTTTTTCGCGCGCCCGGGGCACGGCAAACAGCGCCCGGCAATCCATTGAGTTTGATGACTCTTTATCCACCGCCCTCGTGAAGCGCGAAAACCGGGCTTGCCCACCGCCTGCGCCTTCTGTAAGCCCAGCGCCGGGTGGCCCGCGCCATTCAAGAGTTTCTGGCAGCTCCGGGGTGTGGGCACAGCCGCACCCAGAAAGGGATTTGATGTTTTCCAAACTTCTCGGCCTGATGTCGGCCGACATGGCGATCGATCTGGGCACGGCCAACACGCTCGTCTACGTCAAGGGGCGGGGCATCGTGCTGGCCGAGCCTTCGGTGGTGGCGATCCAGGAGATCAAGGGCCGCAAACAGGTGCTGGCGGTGGGCGAGGATGCCAAGCTCATGCTCGGCCGCACGCCCGGCAATATTTCGGCCATCCGGCCGCTGCGCGACGGCGTGATCGCCGATTTCGACGTGGCGGAGGAGATGATCAAGCATTTCATCCGCAAGGTGCATAACCGCCGCGGCTATGCCTCGCCGCTCATCATCATCTGCGTGCCCTCGGGCTCGACCGCCGTTGAGCGCCGCGCCATCCAGGAAAGCGCCGAGAGCGCCGGCGCGCGCAAGGTGCTGCTGATCGAGGAGCCGATGGCGGCCGCGATCGGCGCCAACCTGCCGGTCACCGAGCCTTCGGGCTCCATGATCGTCGATATTGGCGGTGGCACCACCGAGGTCGCGGTTATTTCGCTGGGCGGCATTGTCTATGCGCGCTCGGTGCGGGTCGGCGGCGACAAGATGGATGAGGCGATCATTTCCTATATCCGCCGCACCTTCAACCTGCTGATCGGCGAAAGCTCGGCGGAGCGGATCAAGATGGACATCGGCGCCGCCTGGATGGATGGGCCCGAGGACGGCCCCTCGCGCCATGTGAAGGGCCGCGACCTGATTAATGGCGTGCCGCGCGAAGTGGTGGTGACGCAGCGCCAGATCGCCGAGAGCCTGGCCGAGCCGGTCGGGCAGATCGTCGAGGCGATCAAGGTGGCGCTGGAAAACACCCCCCCTGAGCTGGCGGCCGATATCGTTGACAAGGGCATCATGCTCACGGGCGGCGGCGCGCTGCTGCACAAGCTCGACGAGGTGCTGCGCGTGGCCACCGGCCTGCCGGTGATGGTAGCCGAAAACCCGCTGCAATGCGTGGCGCTGGGCACGGGCCGCGCGCTCGAGGAGCGCAATCTGCGCTCCGTTACCTCGTCGATGTATTGAGGCGTTGTATTAAGGCGTTGGTTACATATTAGGATCTTGGCCCCTTTTTGAAAAAAGGGGCCAAACCGCCACAAACTTTTAATCTCATTCCCGCCCTGGTTTCAGGCGCCCGCCCTCGCTATTCTAGAGCCATGTCTCTCAGTTTCACCAAGATGCAGGGCGCGGGGAATGACTTTGTCGTGCTCGACGCCCGCGCCACGCCGCTCTCCCTGCCCGCCCCGCTCGTGCGCCGCATCGCCGACCGGCGCTTTGGCGTGGGCTGCGATCAGCTCATCATCATGGAGCCTGGCGACAGTTCCGCCGATGTGTTCATGCGCATCCTCAATGCCGACGGCACCGAATCGGGCGCCTGCGGCAATGCCACGCGCTGCGTGGCCGCGCTGATCGCCGAGGAAACGGGGGCGCGCGAAATTGGGGTGCGCACCGCGGCCGGACTGTTGCGCGCCGAAATTCTGGGCCCCGGCCTGGTCGAGGTGGATATGGGCACGCCCAAGCTAGGCTGGGAGGATGTGCCCGTGGCCCATGAAGCCGATACGCTGCACCTCTCGCTCGGGCTCGGCCCCGTCTCCGACCCCGCCGCCTGCTCGATGGGCAACCCGCACGTGACCTTTTTTGTCGATGGCTTCGCGCATCTGCCCATCGACACGCTGGGCCCCAAGCTCGAAACCCACCGGCTGTTTCCCGAGCGCGCCAATATCGGCTTCGCCCATGTCGAGGCGCCAGAGCGCATCCGCCTGCGGGTGTGGGAGCGCGGCGCCGGGCTGACGCTGGCCTGCGGCTCGGGCGCCTGCGCCACGCTGGTCAACGCGCATCGCCGCAAGCTCACGGGGCGGCGGGCCTTGATCGTCATGGATGGCGGGGAGCTGCTCGTCACCTGGCGGGCGGATAACCATGTGCTCATGCGCGGCCCCGCCGAGACCGTGTTTACCGGCATGCTGCCGGAGGCCGCGTGATGGCCGTTTCCGGTTTTTTCGCCCGGCTCAAATCCGGCCTCTCGCGCTCGGCCGCCAAGCTCACGGGCGGCATCGTCGCCACCTTCACCAAGCGCAAGCTCGATGACGAGGCGCTCGAGGAGCTGGAAGACCAGCTGATCGCCGCCGATCTCGGCCCGGCGGTCGCGGCGCGCATCATCAAATCCTTCCGCAAAACGCGCTTTGGCAAGGAAGTGACCGCCGAGGAGGTGCGCGAGACGCTGGCCGCCGAGATCGGGGAGATTCTCGGCCCCGTGGCCCGGCCCCTCGCGCTCGACCGCGGGCACAAGCCTTATGTCATCCTCATGACCGGCGTGAACGGGGCGGGCAAGACCACCACCATCGGCAAGCTCGCCGCCCGCTACCGCGATGAGGGGCTGAAGGTGATGCTGGCCGCGGGCGATACGTTCCGCGCCGCCGCGGTCGAGCAGCTCCAGGTCTGGGGCAGCCGGGCCGGCGCCGAGGTGGTGACCGCCCCGCCCAATTCCGACCCCGCCTCGCTCGCCCATGACGCGCTCTCGAAAGCCATCAAGGCCGGTGTTGATGTGCTGCTGATCGACACCGCCGGGCGGCTGCACAACAAGAACGCCCTGATGGAGGAGCTGCGCAAGATCCTGCGCGTCATCCGCAAGCTCGACGCCAGCGCCCCGCACGCCACGCTGCTCACCCTCGATGCCACCACCGGCCAGAACGCCGTGACCCAGGTGGGCGTGTTCAAGGACATGGTGGAGCTGACCGGGCTGGTGGTCACCAAGCTCGACGGCTCGGCCAAGGGCGGCATTGTGGTGGCGCTGGCCGAAAGCTACGGCCTGCCCATCCATCTGGTCGGCACCGGCGAGCAGATCGACGATCTGCGCCCCTTCGAGGCCGCCGAGTTCGCCAGCGCCCTGCTCGAGACCTGACGCGCGCCGGAAATATTACGGAAACATTATTTGGATCGATATCGGGTGCGCTTACGCCGGCCAAGGCGCGCCAACCCGATGCCATCGATCGCCACAATGAGAGGGAGGCGGGGGCGCGACAGCGCATCCGCCCCTAAAGTTTTTGAAATCATGTTGCGCGGAAGGCGGGTTTTTGACATAAATCGTCCGCCGCTGATCATGATGCGCTCCCTCCTCGCCTGCCGGTCATAGCGGCATGTTTCCAGAACCGGAGACCAACCGGAGACCAACATGACATACCAAGAGAGTCTCAGCCGCCTTGAAACCCTCGCCCCGTCGGGCGAATTCATCGCCTCTTGCCTCGCCAAGACCAACAACGCCTTCACCGAGGCCGCCAACCAGATTTATCAGTGCCAGCGCAGCATCCTGGACAATATGGCGACCTCCCTGCGGAGCGATGCCCTGACCCCCGGCGGCCTGCCCGATTACGCCAAGCTGACCGAGCAGATGCACGACCAGGCCGAGTGCTTCCTCTCGAACGCCCGCAAGATGCAGGACACGATGCGCGAGCTCGGCTGGACCGTCACCTCGCTTTACGCCGACGCGGCAACCGATACGGCCGCCCATCTCAAGGCGCTGATGCCCAAGATCCCCGCCGGCTGAGCACCCGCTCAGGCTTGCGGCCGCACGCCCAGAATATGGGCGATGGCGAAGGTCAGATCGGGGCGGTTGAGGGTGTAGAAATGAAACTCATCCACCCCGTTGGCCTGGAGCGTGCGCACCTGCTCGGCGGCCACGATGCTGGCCACGATGCGCCGTATCTCGGGGGCGTTCTCGGTGCCCTCGAATAAATGCCCCAGCCAGGCGGGCACGCTGGTGCCGCACATGGCGGAAAACCGCACCGCCTGCCCGTAATTGGAAACCGGCATGATGCCCGGCACGATGGGCGCGGTGATGCCCGCCGCCAAGGCGCGATCCAGAAAGCGCAGATAGGTCGAGGTGTCGAAAAAATACTGCGTGATGGCGCGGGTCGCCCCCTGATCGAGCTTGCGCTTGAGATTGTCGAGGTCGGCCGCCGGGCTTGGCGCCGCCGGGTGGGTTTCGGGGTAGGCGGCCACCGAGATCTCGAAATCCGCCACCCGGCGCAGCCCCGCCACCAGGTCGCTGGCATAGGCATAGCCGCCGGGATGGGGCGTGCTGGCGCTGCCCGCCGGGGCATCGCCACGCAGCGCCACGATGTGGCGCACCCCCGCCGCCCAATAGGCGCGGGCGGCATCGTCCACCTCCTCACGCGTGGCGCCCACGCAGGTGAGGTGGGCGGCGGGCACCAGGCTGGTCTCGCGCGCCAGCCGCGACACGGTGGCATGGGTGCGCTCATGCGTGCTGCCGCCCGCCCCATACGTGACCGAGACAAAGCGCGGCGCCAGCGGCGCCAAGCGCTTGATGCACGCCCAGAGCTGCTCTTCGAGCGCCTCTGTCTTGGGCGGGAAGAACTCGAACGAGAGCGCGGGCGGCGGGGCGGCCTGGTTGCGGGGCGGCAGCGGGCCTATGCGCTCGCCCGCCAGCCAGCGCCGCAGGGTGGGGGCGAGCGCGTTCATTGGCCGGCCTCGGCGCGCAGCCTGTGCGCGGCGGCGACCAGGCTGGCGAGGGCGGGCGTCACTTCCTGCCATTGGCGCGTCTTCAGCCCGCAATCGGGGTTCACCCACAGGCGCTGGGGGGGAATCCGCTCGGCCGCCTTTTTCATCAGCGCGATGATCTGCGCCTCTCCGGGGATGTTGGGCGAGTGAATGTCATAGACCCCCGGGCCGATCTGGTTGGGGTAGTTGAAATCCTCAAACACATCGAGCAGCTCCATGTCCGAGCGCGAGGTTTCGATGGTGATGACATCGGCATCCATATCCGCGATGGCCTCGATGATGTCGTTGAACTCGGAATAGCACATATGGGTGTGGATCTGGGTTTCATCGGCCACGCCGTTGGCCGTGACCCGGAACGCCCCGACCGCCCAATCGAGATAGGCCCGCCACTCGGCGCGGCGCAGCGGCAGCCCCTCGCGCAGCGCCGCCTCGTCGATCTGGATGATCCGCACCCCCGCGGCCTCGAGGTCGAGCACCTCCGCGCGGATGGCGAGCGCCAGCTGCTGGCACGAGACCGAACGCGGCTGGTCATCGCGCACGAAGGACCAGTTGAGGATGGTGACGGGGCCGGTGAGCATGCCCTTCATCGGCTTGTCGGTGAGGGAGGCGGCGTATTTGATCCAGGCCACCGTCATCGGGGCGGGGCGGCTGATGTCGCCGAACAGGATGGGCGGCTTGACGCAGCGCGAGCCGTAGGACTGCACCCAGCCATTGCGGCTGAACACATAGCCTTCCAGCTGCTCGCCAAAATATTCCACCATGTCGTTGCGCTCGGCCTCGCCATGCACCAGCACGTCGAGCCCAAGCTCTTCCTGCGCGCGCACGGCGTGCTCGATCTCGCGGCGCATGGCGGCCTCGTAGGCGGCATCATCGATGGTGCCGGCCTTGAAGGCGCCGCGGGCGACGCGGATTTCGCGCGTTTGCGGAAAGGAGCCGATGGTGGTGGTGGGGTAGAGCGGCAGGTTGAGCAAGGCCGCCTGCGTCTCGGCGCGCACGGCGAACGGGCTGTGGCGGTGGCCCAGCGCCGGGGTGATGGCCGCCACCAAGGCCTTGACCGCCGGGTTATGCACCCGCCGGGATGAGCGCCGCGCCGCGATGGCCCCGGCATTGGCCGCCAGCGCGGGGGCCACGGCCTCGCGGCCTTCATTCAGGGCCTTGGCCAGCAGGGCGACCTCATCGAGCTTTTGCACCGCGAAGGCCAGCCAGGATTTCACCTCGGGGTCGAGCTTTTGCTCAGACGCCAGATCGACCGGCACATGCAGCAGCGAGCAGGAAGGCGCCAGCCACAGCCGGTTGCCCAGCCGCTCGGCCACCGGCTCCAGCCAGCTCAGCGTGGCGGCGAGGTCGGTCTTCCAGATGTTGCGGCCATTGACCACGCCCAGCGAAATGACCCGCCCCTCCGGGCAGGCCGCCACCAGCGCCTCGACCTCGTCGCGGGCATTGATGGCGTCGAGATGCACGCCCTGCACGGGGAGGGCGGCGACCAGCGGCAGGTTTTCGAGCAGCCGGCCGAAATAGGTGGCCAGGAGCAGCTTGACCGACCCGGTGTCGAGCGCCGCATAGGCGGTCTTGAAGGCTTCCCGCCATGCGTCATCCTGCTCGGTGACGAGGAGCGGCTCATCGATCTGCACCCATTCGGCCCCGGCCTGGCCCAGCGCCGCCAGCAATTGGGCATAAACGGGCAGCAATTTGGGCAGCAGGGCCAGCTTGTCGGTGCCGTCCTTGGCCTTGCCGAGCGCCAGATAGGTCACCGGCCCGATGATCACCGGCTTGGCGGCCACGCCCTGGGCCTGGGCCTCGCGGAGCTGGGCGAGCAGGCGCGTGGCATCGAGCGCGAAGCTGGTGTCGGCGTCGAATTCCGGCACGATGTAATGGTAATTGGTGTCGAACCATTTGGTCATCTCACCCGCCGCCACGCCACCGCAGCAGGCGGCGTGGGCCTCGGCCGAGCGCCCGCGGGCGACGCGGAAATAATTATCCAGCGTATCGCCATGAAAGCCCCGCACGCGGGCGGGCAGGTTGCCGAGGGTGAAGCTCATGTCGAGCACCTGGTCGTAGAACGAGAACTCGCCCACCGGCACGAGGGTGAGCCCCGCCTGGTCGCGCCAATGGCGGGCGCGCAGCCCGGCGCCCGCTTCCAGCAGCGCCTCGCGCGGGGAGTCGCCCCGCCAATAAGCCTCGAGGGCGAATTTCAGCTCGCGCCGGGCGCCGATGCGCGGATATCCGAGGGAATGGGTAAGGACCATGAAACACCACCTGAGCAGATCAAAAAACCGACCCGTGCTATAGGCCGTTGAACATATGAATAAAAATGATATGATTTCATTTATCGATGAACAATGTTCATAAAGGCCCATCATGCCCATCCTCGACCGCATCCATCTCGCCATCATCCATGAGGTCGAGCGCGAAGGTTCGCTGACAGCGGCCGCGCGCAAGCTCAACCTCACCCAATCGGCGCTCTCGCACGCCATCGCCAAGCTCGAGGCCCAGCTCGATGTGCAGATCTGGCGGCGCGAGGGGCGCAGCCTGGCGCCCACCCAGGCGGGGGCGTTTTTGCAGGCGGTGGCGGGCCGGCTATTGCCGCAATTCTCGCTCGCCGAGGAGCGGCTGGCGCAGTTCGCCGCCGGCTCGCGGGGCAAGCTGCGCATCGGCATGGAGTGCCACCCTTGCTATCAATGGCTGCTCAAAATCGTTGCCCCCTATCTCGATGCCTGGCCGCGCGTGGAGGTGGATGTGCGCCAGAAATTCCAGTTCGGCGGCATCGGCGCTCTGTTTGGGCATGAGATCGACATGCTCGTCACCCCCGACCCGCTCCACAAGCCAGGCCTGCGCTTCACGCCGGTGTTCGATTATGAGCAGGTGCTGGTGGTGGGGCCAAACCACCCCTTGCGCGCGGCGCCCTTCGCCCGGCCCGAGGCGCTGAACGATGAAGTGCTCATCACCTACCCCGTGCCCGCCGACCGGCTGGATATTTTCACCCAGTTTCTCACCCCCGCCGGAATCAGCCCGCGCCGGCACATGCCCATCGAGACCACCGACATCATGCTGCTCATGGTCGCCCATGGGCGGGGGGTTGCCGCCCTGCCGCGCTGGCTGGTGGTTGAGTATGGCGCGCGCTTTGATGTCCACCCGGTCAAGCTGGGGCCAGAGGGCGTGGCCAAGCAGATTCATCTCGGCCTGCGCGAAGCCGATGAGGATATCGACTATATGCGCGCCTTCGTGGCGTTGGCCCGCACCAATCCGGCGCGGGGGTGAAGCAGGCGCCGGGCGCGCGGCGTGGCTGGGCGCGGCCGCGCTCCACAAGCTCAATCGCCGCACGTGCCGGCTGGCCGGTTTGCGGCGCGCGGGCATTTGGCTTAAGAGCCGCGCGCCCCTTTTCCCAGCCCCGAGGCCCCATGATCCGCCTGGACAATATCAGCAAGCAAAACGGCACGCGCCTTATTTTCGTCGAGGCCTCGGCCGCCTTGCAGCGCGGCGAGAAGATCGGCCTGGTTGGCCCCAATGGCGCGGGCAAATCCACGCTGTTCCGGCTGGTCACCGGCCAGGAGACGCCAGACGAAGGCCATGTGCTGATCGACAAGGGCGTGAGCATCGGGCTGTTTGGCCAGGATGTGGGCGAGATGGCCGGGCGCAGCGCCGCGGCCGAGGTGATGGCGGGCGCAGGCCCGGTGAGCGAGGTGGGCGCCGAGCTGGCCGAGCTGGAAGCCGCCCTGGCCGATCCCGACCAGGCCGACCGGCTCGATGAGATTCTCGAGCGGTTCGGCGAGGTGCAGGCCCGCTTCGAGGAGCTGGGCGGCTATGCGCTGGAGGGCAAGGCGCGCGAAGTGCTGGCCGGGCTCGGCTTCTCGCAGGAGATGATGGATGGCGACGTCGGCCGCTTGTCAGGCGGCTGGAAAATGCGCGTCGCGCTCGCGCGCATCCTGCTCATGCGCCCCGATGTCATGCTGCTCGACGAGCCCTCGAACCATCTCGACCTCGAAAGCCTGATCTGGCTCGAACAATTTCTGGCCGGCTATGACGGCGCGCTGATGATGACCTCGCACGACCGCGAATTCATGAACCGGGTGATCAACAAGGTCATCGAGATTGATGGCGGCACGCTCACCAGCTTCTCGGGCGATTATGAATTTTACGCCCGCCAGGCGGCGCTGAACGAGAAGCACCAGCAGGCGCAGTTTGAGCGCCAGCAGGCCATGCTGGCCAAGGAGATCGCCTTTATCGAGCGTTTCAAGGCCCGCGCCAGCCACGCCGCGCAGGTGCAAAGCCGGGTGAAGAAGCTCGACAAGATCGAGCGCGTGGAGCCGCCCAAGCGCCGCCAGACCATCGAGTTCGAGTTCAAGCCCGCCCCGCGCTCGGGCGATGACGTGGCCAATCTCCGCGGTGTTTCAAAAACCTATGGCAGCCGCACGATTTACGATGGGCTGGACCTGCTGATCCGCCGCAAGGAACGCTGCTGCGTGCTGGGCGTGAACGGGGCCGGCAAATCCACGCTGCTCAAGCTGGTTACCGGCACCACCACCCCCGATGCCGGCACGGTCACGCTGGGCGGCAGCGTCAAGCTCGGCTATTTCGCCCAGCACGCCATGGATCTGCTCGACCCCGGCGCCAGTATTTTCGAGACCCTCGACGCCGCCTTTCCCCATGCCGGCCAGGGCGTGCTGCGCAACCTCGCCGGTGCGTTCGGCTTTTCGGGCGATGAGGTGGAAAAGCGCGTGCGCGTGCTCTCGGGCGGTGAGAAGGCGAGGCTGGTGATGGCGCTGATGCTGTTCGACCCGCCGAATTTTCTGGTGCTCGACGAGCCGACCAACCATCTCGACCTCGCCACCAAGGAAATGCTGATCAAGGCGCTCGCCAATTTCGAGGGCACCATGCTGTTTGTCTCGCATGACCGTCATTTTCTGGCCGAGCTCTCGAACCGCGTGCTCGAACTCACCCCCGACGGGGTACATTATTACGATGGCGGCTACACCGCATACGTGACCCGCACCGGCCAGGAAGCCCCCGGCCTGCATGGCTAGAGCGGGATGCGTTGTCACGCACCCGCTCCAGTTATATTTTAACGATCAATTTCATTGGTTTAGCTTGCGTCTGTCGACTCAATCTAAACCAATATCGATCTAGAGCGGGATGCGTTGTCACGCACCCGCTCTAAGGATATTTTAACGATCAATCTCATTGATTTAGCTTGCGTCTGTCGACGCCATCTAAACCAATATTGATCTAACGCGCGGGGGGCACCAATGGCCGCCCCTATCCCCTGGCCAAATAGCCATGCAGACGCGGGTAAAACACACTCACCCCCAGCCCCAAAATCACCAGCGCCGCCGCCGCCAGCTTCCATGCCGGCATCGGCTCGCCCAGCCACAGCACCGCCGCCCCCATGCCAAAAACCGGCACCAGCAGCGCCATGGGGCTGACCGTGGCGGACGGGTAGCGCGCCAGCAAAAACGCCCAGCTGGCATAGCCGAACCAGCTATTGCCCAGAGACTGCCAAACCACGGCCGCCCAGCCGCCCAGCGTGGCATGGCCGAGCGCCTGGCCAATCGCCGCCGGGCCTTCCACCAGTAACGACAAGGCCAGCAAGGGCGGCGCCGAAAACAGGCTGCCCCACACCACATAAGCCAGAAAATTGCTCGCCCGCCCCTCGCGCGCGACAATATTGCCCACCGCCCAGGAGGCCGCTGCCAGCACCACCAGCGCCAAACCCAGCGGCGTGGTCCGGCCATTGACATGCGCCGCGATCACCGCGATGCCCGCGACCGCCAGCAGACAGGCCAGGATCTGAAAACCGCGCACCCGCTCGCCGCTGCGCGCCATCGAGAGAAAAATGGTGAAAAACACCTGCACCTGGATCACCAGCGAAGCCAGACCCGGCGAGATATGGCCATCCATCGCCAAAAACAGCAACCCGAACTGCCCAGCCCCGATGAGCACGCCATAGGCCGCGAGGTTAAGCCAGGTGACGTTTGGCCGGGGCAGAAAGAAAATGCCCGGCAAGGCCGCGAGCGTGAAGCGCAGGCCCGCGAACAGGAAAGGCGGGAACTGGTCCAGCCCCAGACGGATGACGACGAAATTACTTCCCCAAACCGCCATCACGGCCAAAGCCAGAAGCCCGTGCCGCAAGCTGAGCGTGGTATGCTGCATGTTCCCTCCCCGTCGGCGCGGACCGCGCGCCCCGGGCGGGAGTTAGGCAGGTTCCGCGCGGGGTGAACATGCCCCCGCGCGCAGGTCTCTCCTGCGCGCGGGGGCTCCCATCGCCGGCCATGCTTAATCGGTCGGATGACCTGCCCTTTGGCTCTTTTGCCTCTTATATGCGCGAAAATGGGGTTCGGCTGTTGACAACGCGTCGGGAGGTCAGTGCCCATCCATCGCCACGCCCTGGCGCGGAGGCTGACGAATTGGCCCGCATGTCGCCGGTTTGAGTGAAAAGGCTTCGGACCTCATCAAAAAAAACAAGTTATAACAATGTAGTGCGGAAATTTTATGCACGTTTGGCGCGAATCGCGTGAGGGTTGGGAAAATTGTGCTACAAGCGGGTGCAGGAGGGGCTTTGGTTAGGCCTTGTCCCGCGTTCAGCTTTACCTGGCCCTGGGGGCGGGGAGCGAAAGAGCGGCAAAGAGCGGAAGAGAGAGGAGGTGTGTGATGGATAGTCCCGAGAGCCTGGCGGCGACCACCGCGCTGGCGATGAGGAACCATGCCAACCGGATGCGGGCGCAGGCGGAGAATGACGCGGCAAGCTGGCAGCAGGCCTATGAGGAGATGAGGCTTGCCCGCAAAAAAATGCTGCAGGAGCTCAACGATGAAGTCATCCAAGGCTGGTACCGAGGAGCTGCCGAAAAATCATTGGTCAAGATCATCGTGGAACTTGCCAAACGCTATCCGGCCGATCCGCTGTTCAAGCCGACTGGCCGTAGAATGGCCCAGGGAGAGCAGGAGCTGGAAATACACAAAGTCTTTGCTCGGTATGTCACCGATGAGGCAAAATCCTTCCCGGCGGAAGTTCCGCGCGGGGAGAGATTTACGAAGTTCCAGCAAGCCTATGATAAGCGGCTAAGTATTGCTAAGGCCCCTTAAGGCGGCCTTAGCTTTATGAGAGAGTCAGGTCTTATTTCTTCCAATTTTTGTCTCGCCGTCGCCCTCTGCCGGATCGGAGCGCGGAGTTGCATTCCGCTGCCTGTCATTTCCCAGTTGCGCCCAGACGTTTGACAGTGAGCTGCGGGCGCCCATGGAAATCATGCCATAGACGTTGGACACGTGGCTTTCGACACTGCCGAGCCTGCCCAGGCCGCCGCCCACGATGTCGGTTACCGCCTCGGGCACGGTGCTGATGAGGTGGATTGAGCGCACACAGAGCTGCCATTGAACGAAGAACAGCAGCAGGCAGATCACCACGATCCCCACGGGGCCGATCACCCCATTGCCCACGGCCGAGGCGACGCCGAGATTGAACGTGGCGTTGAGCACCGCCGAGATGGCCGAGAACACATAGGTGGAAATCGCCAAACCAAAAAGCAGCAGAGAGGGGCGCAAGACGCCTTGCATGAAGGCGATCATGAAGAACGCCCGTTGCTCTTGGCCCACAGGCTCGGTGCCGGTGACACGCATGAATTGGTAGGCCGCCAGGGGCGCCTCATGCGGCCGCGAGGGCCTCGGCCTTGATCTGGGCGATCACCCCCTGTCCCACCGCGAGGCCAAGCATGTCCCAGGATTTGCGGGTGATATGGGCCAGCAGCCGCGCCGGGCCAACCCCCAGCACCACCGCCATATGCGGCCCGCCCGCCGGGGTCACGGCCAAAATCTCGGCGGGGAGCTGGTTCAGGATGCTGCTCTCTGCCGCCGTCCGCAGCAAACTCACATCGCTCGCCCGCACGCGCAGGCGCACCAGCCCGCCAAGCGGCCCGACCCGCCCCGGCACATGCAGACAAAGCGGCGGAAAGCCGCACAGGCTCAGCTCATAGCCCATGTCAAAGCCGGTCACCGGCAGATCGAGCACGGTCGCGGCGCCGGCGCGGGCGGCGAAGGGCTGGGCGAGGTCGGTCAACAGATCGGCGAGCGGGCCGGCGGCGGTGATCCTGCCCGCGCGCATGACCAGCAGATGAGACGCGACACGCTCGATCTCGTCTATGCTATGGGAGACGAACAAGGCCGGCACGCGAAACCGCGCCGAGAGCGCGCCGAGACGGGGCAATATGTCCTCGGCGGCGGCACGGTCGAGGGCGGAGAGCGGCTCATCGAGCAGCAGCAGGCGGGGCTGGGCAAGCAGGGCGCGGCCCAGCGCCACGCGCTGGCGCTCACCGCCCGAGAGCGATGCCGGCGCGCGGGCCAGCAGGGGACCAAGGCCCAGCGCGTCGATCACCTCGTCCCAGGCAATCCCCCCTGCCGCCGCGCGGCGCAGGCCAAAACGCAAATTCGCCGCGACATCGAGATGCGCGAACAGGCGCGCATCCTGAAACACATAGCCAGCCGCGCGGCGCCAGGGCGGCACAAAGGTGGCACCCTGTTGCCAGACAGCACCATCCACCCGCAACGCGCCACCCGGCATGCGCTCCAGCCCGGCGAGGCAGCGCAGCAATGTCGATTTGCCGCAACCCGACGGACCGAACAGGCCGGTGATGCCGGCCGCCGGAATCTCGAACCCGGCATCGAGCGCAAAGCCGCCGAACGGCCCGGCAAAGCGCGCCGCGATCACGCCCATGGCCGCCGCTCCAGCCGCAGCAGCAGCCAGATGAACAAAAACGACACCAGCGCCAACGCGCCGGCGAGATGCCCGGCCGCGCTCCAATTGAGGGTCTCGACATCATCGAAAATCAGGATCGAGAGCGTCTCGGTCTTGCCCGGGATATCACCGCCGATCATCATCACCACGCCAAACTCTCCCAAGGTATGGGCAAAGCTGAGCAGCGCGCCGGTGAGGATGGGGCCGCGCGCGAGCGGCAGCATGACGGTGACAAAGGCATCGAGCGGCGCGGCCCGCAGCGTCAGCGCCGCTTCCCAGGCACTCGACCCCAGCGCCGCGAAGCCGGCCCGCACCGGCTGGACCATGAAGGGCAGCGAATAAAGACAGGAGCCGATGACCAGGCCGGGAAAGGAGAACGCCAGGGTCGTGACCCCAAATAGCGGCGCCAGCGGCCCGCGCGGCCCGAGCAGGATGAGCAGATAAAACCCCAGCACGGTCGGCGGCAGTACCAGCGGCAGCGCGATCAGCGCCCCCGCCACGCCGGCCAGCGCGCCGCTCCAGCGCGCGCGCGCGCGCGCCAGCGCCCAGGCCAGCGGCACGCCCAGCAACAGCAGGATGGCGGTGGTCAGCCCCGCCAATTCCAGTGTCAGGAGGATGGCGGGGCCCATGATTAGGGCGCGGCCGCGTAGCCGTAGGACGAGATGAGCTTCACCGCCCTGGGCGTCTTGAGATAGGCGAGGAAGGCCTTGGCCACGGGGTCATGCTCACCGGCCTTGAGCAGCACGGCGTCTTGGATGATCGGCTGGTAATCCTTGGCCGGCACCAGCCATTGCGAGCCGGTCTTGATCTTGATGACCTGCGAGAGCGCGACAAACCCCAGCGCGGCATTGCCGGTGGCGATGAACTGGTAGGTCTGCGCGATGGACTTGCCGGTGACGATCTTGGGCGCCACCGTGGCATAGACGCCAAGCGTCTTTAGCGTCTCGATGCCGGCCGCGCCATATGGCGCCGCCTTGGGGTCGGCAATGGCGATGTGCGCGAACGAGCCACTGCCCAGCACCTTGCCCGCCGCATCGACATAGCCCGGCTTGGCGCTGAACAGCACCAGCTTGCCTACCGCATAGGTAAACAGCGAACTCTCGTCGGCAAGGCCGAGCGCGATCAGCTGTTTGGGCCGCTCCTCATCGGCTGAGAGGAGAATTGCATAGGGCGCGCCCTGCGTCACCTCGGTGGCGAACTGCCCCGAGGCACCGAAGCTGAGCACGATGTTGTCGCCGGTCTTGCGCTCGAACGCGGCCGCGAGACGCTTGGCGGGTTGGGTGAAATTCGCCGCCACCGCGACCGTGGTCGAGGCCGCGCGCGCGCCGAGCGGTACAAGGGTGAGAGCCGCCAGCAGCGCCAGCAGAGAAAGGCTTGACTTCATATCGGCCTCCGGATCGAAAAATTTGTTCCCGTTCACGATGATAGGCGCGCCTTGCCCGCCGCGCACCCCGCGCGTAGGCGCCTCTAGCGGGAAAGCCCCCAGCGTGGCCCGCGCGCCACGCGCCCTTGTCGGAAACCCGACAAGGGCCGGCCGCATCAAACCCCGGATGAAAACCCCAGCAGCTCAATCTTCACATCCTCGGTGCCCAGCATGATTGCTTGGCAGGCCAGGCGCGATTTCGAGCCAACCCCGACGATCGTGTCAAGCCGCTCATTTTCCTCCCGCGCGATGCGGCTTACCCCCTTGCGTCCCTCCTGCACGAAGATATGGCAGGTGCCACACGCCGCCTTGCCCTCGCATTTATGATGAATGCTCTCATCGGCCGCGAGAATCGCGGTGAGCAGCTTCGTGCCGGCGGTGACTTCGATGCTTTTGCCCGACGGCATGATGGTCAGCAGTGACATGTCCGATATTCCTCTCTGGTGGTGATGAAAATTCAACAAATGGCCGCGCGCCGCGCCAGCAGCACCCCGCTCGCCGCCGCCGGCTCATGCGCGAGCTTTAGGCAATGCCCGGAACAATCAAGAAAATGCAAATCAAGCCCTGGATATTGGCGATAGGGTTCCTCATCGATATCCGCCGCCTCGCAGCCGCGCCAGCGCAGATGCGGCAAATGCGCACGCAAGATGGCCAAGGCCTCGGGCAATGTCTGGGCCGCCGCGGCCGTGTGCTCGATGATAGCGAAC
The DNA here is from genome assembly GCA_021781835.1 of Pseudomonadota bacterium. Taxonomy (GTDB): domain Bacteria; phylum Pseudomonadota; class Alphaproteobacteria; order Acetobacterales; family Acetobacteraceae; genus Acidocella. The sequence continues at coordinate 68,622 of JAJXWD010000007.1, forward strand.
TCCTCATTGGTGATGGCCATGCGCCTTGTCCTTTCCTGGCTGAATTGACGGCAGGCAATGCAAATTCATTGCCAGAATTTCCGCTCCACATCCTCGGCAAGCAGGCCGAGCGCCGCGGGCAGGTGGCCGAACACATCGACCAGAAGCCATTCATTCTCACCATGATTCTTACGGTAAAGCGCCCATAAATGGTCTTCGGATTCAAAGATCAGCAGCGCGATGTCGATGATGCCGCCATCGCCGTTTATGTTTCGAGAACAACACGGGCTCTCGATCCGGTAGCCGCGCTCCACCGCGACCACGCGCGGCGCCACGTAGCGATAGCGGATGCGCCGGGCGAGTGCGCGCTCGATACGGTGCTGATCCAGTTCATTGGGATGAGGCATCATGGCGAGGCGAGGGCGATCTCCTCCTCAAGGCAGCCAACCACGCGCCCACGCGGAAACTCGACGAGATAAACCGGCAGGTTGGCATCAACATGCATGCCGACATTGACAATCTCGCCATATTCGCCAATGCCGACGAGCAGCGCTCCATCTTCCGTATCCGGAAAACTGCCGTCATTGAACAGATCCTCAAGCGCCTGCACCTTCTGGCCCCATTCATATTTCGCTTGCCGCGCGTCGATCATGCCGGTCTCCTCCTGGGCAGGGGCAATTCATCATCGTCAATCATCCGCACGGGCTCAAGCTCTCGGCGCTTCATGCCCACACGGCGGCCAGAGTCTGGAAACTCGACGCCATAGATATAGAATTGCTGAAGGAATGTGCCTATATCAACGATGAATCCCTCCTCGCCTTTCTTCACCAGCAGATCACCTATATCCTTGCCAGGATAGGTGCCGTCATTTCTGATAACGCGGCGTGAGCGCACCTTCTCGCCATAGGAAAATATCGGCGGGCCGCTCAGTTCAACCTCGTCATCATCACGCACGATGTTGGTCATGATGCCAGCTCCACCAGACGTCGTTGCGCGGCTTGGGCAACGAGCACATCAGAGGTGCTGGCCAACTCAAGGCGTATGCGCCAACTCTTGCCATGGCGCGGCCTCGACGGGCAGCCCCGCATCGGGCATGATGGAAAATGCATGCGCTCAGGCTCCTGGCCGATAACGCAGGGGGGCACCATCGATGACGCATGTATCATCGACCGGGCAAACAGAGACACATTGCGCCACATCATAATGGCCGACGCATTCGGTGCATTTCTCCGGATTTATGACAAACATTCCCTCGATTTCCGCAATGGCCTTGTTTGGACATTCGGCCTCGCAGGCCGAACAGCCGGTGCATTGCGCGGCGATGATCTTGTAGGCCATGCTTGTTCCCCTCCTTATGCCGCGATGATGAGCCCGCCCTGGCGAATCTCCGCATCGCCACGCGGCCGATGCGCGATCTCTCCAGAGGCAATCTTGGCGAGATAGGCGCGGAACCAGGAAATGGCGGATTTTTCGATGAATTCATAGGCGAACTCCTCGACCGGCTCGATCCCCGCCGCGGCCAGATCCGCCTTTGGACAACCGCCGATCTTGGCGACAAACACTGCATGGCAGTCATTGATCGCGCGGATGACGGTCTCGAGCGTATCTTCCTCGCCATAACCGCCCTGACAATACATATCGACGCGCCGATGCCCAACAAATTTCGCACCACGTACCGAGATCTCATAAATCTGAAATTCCTTGGCATGTCCAAAATGTTCGTTGATCAGACCGGATCCCTTGGTGGCCACGGCGACGAGCATGGTGAGATCGCTCTCCTCGCCCGCCAGCGCGCTCAACTCCTCCTCGTGAGCCGTGAGCTTGGCCTCGCGCTCCAGCTCAACCGCCGCCTGGTAGGCACGCCGCGCCGTCAGATCGTAATTCACCTCCATATCCATGATCTTGTCGGTGGTGAACTCGGCCGAACGGTCCTCGCCAATCAGACCGACCGCATCAGCACGGCACTGGCGGCAATGGCGCATCATGTTCATCTCCCCCTGGCACTCATCCTGCAGCGCCTTCAGTTCCTGCGCGCTCGGCCCGCGCTGCCCCGCGAGGCCAAACACCGTGCCATGCTCGGGCGCCGAAATCAGCGGCATGATATTGTGCAAGAAAGCACCCCGCGCTTTCACTGCCCTGTTGACCTCGACGAGATGCTTGTCATTCACGCCAGGAATCATCACCGAGTTGATCTTGCATAAGATGCCGCGCGCGGTCAGCATCTCAAGCCCGCGCAGCTGATGCTCGGAGAGAATCCGCGCCGCTTCGATACCCGTATAACGCTTGTGATTCCAAAAAATCCATGGATAGATTTTCGCGCCGATTTCAGGATCGACCATATTGATGGTGATGGTCACATGGTCGATATTATATTTCGAAATGCGATCTACATAATCGGGAAGTGCGAGGCCGTTGGTCGAGAGGCAGAGCTTGATGTCGGGCGCCGTCTCGGCGACCAACTCGAAAGTCTTGAAGGTTTTCGCGGGATTCGCCAGCGGGTCTCCGGGGCCGGCGATTCCCAGCACGGTCATTTGCGGAATCACCGATGCCACCGCGATAACTTTTTTTGCCGCCTGCTCGGGCGTCAGCTTTTCGCTCACCACACCGGGGCGTGATTCGTTGGCGCAATCATATTTCCGATTGCAGTAATTGCACTGGATGTTGCAGGCTGGCGCGACCGCCACATGCATGCGTGCGAAATGATGATGCGCCTCTTCGGAGTAGCATGGATGGTTCTTGACCTTTTCCCAGATCTCGGCCGGCAGATCACCCTGGCCGGCGGCTGAGCCGCAGCTTGCCTTGCCATCACCGCCAGTCGTGCCACAGCCTTTATGTTCGGCGATCCGCTGCATGGCCTGCGCGGGATCGGGGCTGGAAATCGGCGTGATCATCTCAACCATGTCAGCTCCTTCATTGTTTAGAGCCAAGGCATTCATCGCCGGTGGCTTCGGATACATCCGGCCTGATGCCGAGCAAATGCCATGCCACTCAAAACCACCGCTTCATTCCTGGACCTGTCCGGTTATGGACAGATCCAGCGTCAGAAACCCGACGTCAGAAACAAGACAGCAGCTCATCCAGCGCGTCTCCGAAGGGCAGCGCGATGGGGGTGATGCCCTGCTCAGCGAGGAAACGCGATTCGTTGCGGGCCAGTGCCCCCCCTGGCAGCAGCGCGTAATGCCGCGCGCCGCTGCGCTTCATGATCTGGCGGGCATAGGAGCGCAGCATCTGGTCGTGAAACCGGCAACCGATGAACACGAAGCCACGCCCCGCACGGCGGTCGCGCACGATGTCGGGAATTGGCGTCTGAATATCAATCTCGGTTAAAACCTCGACATAATCAGCGTCCGAGATCAGATAATTGCGCGCCGGCGAAACGCCGCCATGCGGGCGATAGAGCAGCGTCGTCCATCCGGCCGCGGCTTCTGGCATAACCTGGACACCGCCCGCATCATAGAAGCGGAACCAGCGATCCTCGCCGATTCCAGCGCGGGTGATACCCTGCACCTCACCCCACCCCTCCCCGAGCGCCGCACGCATCGCGTCATCATACCAGCTCTCGACGATCAAGGGCAGGCGCAAGGAGGCCAGCGCCCGGTGCAGCGGCGCGGGCGGCACGGGGATGGCAAAGGCCTCGCTCATCAGGGCGGTAACGGTGTTGCGGTGCTTATAACTCTCAATATGCTGCGCCGCCGCCCAGACATTGCCTTTCGCGCGCCGGGGCAGTGCCACCTTGGCACCCAAAAACCCAGCCAGCGCCTCGGGCGTGCGAGGGCCTGGCGCCTCGGGCACGATGCCGGGGCCAAGATACGGCACCGCCGCACCATCAGCAAGCATGCAGGCGGCGTCGTGCAAGGCCGCGCGCGCGGCCTTTTGGGTATCGAATGCCGCGCTCATCTCACGCCTCCTCGCCGCCGCGCTTGCGCGCCACCACCGTCACCGGCAGACGCGTCTCGGGCGGCATTTCGGGCAAATCGAGCACCCAACCATTGGCGACCTTCACCCACCCGCCCCACAGCCCCTCGAACTCGACCTCAATGATCGGCTCCTCGAGATCCTTTTTCGGCACATAAATCGACAGCCCGGTCTCGGGGGACCGGCGGATCATCACCTTCATGCCGGCACGCAGGTCTTGGGCACGGGGCAAACCTCGGTGCATTTTGGCGCGTCAAAGGAACCCTGACATTCCGTGCATTTTTTCGGATCGATGATAAAGGTCTCGCCCTTCATCGAAATCGCGGCATTCGGGCACTCGAACTCACAGGCCGAGCAGCCGGTGCATTGAGAGGCTATGATCTTGTAGGCCATGGTCAGTCTCCTGTTGCGAAGCAAAGCGTCACCAGAGACCGAGCAAGCCGCATGCCAAAGAACGGGGCCCGCAAACCCCCGGTACGCCCGCACGGGCCGACAATGTCGCGTCGGATTTACGACGAACCCGACAAAAATCAAGGCGCTTGCGCCTGCACCGACGCGTGTCCGCCCTCAAAATTTTTTTATCGGAATATTATGTTTTCGCAACGCATAGCCAATCTGGCGCGGCGTCAGCTTCAGCAGGCGCGCCGCCTTGGCCTGCACCCAGCCAGTCGCCTCCATGGCCAGCACGAGTTGCTCGCGCTCAAGATGCGCCTCGTTGGTGAGCGAACGGCAGGTCTCGGCCTGCGGGCAGGCCAAGGGATCGGGCTCGGCCGGAGGCGCCGGCTGCGGCAGCGGCCGCGCCTCGAGCGGCAGGATGTTGAACAATTCCGGCCCGGCCGCGCCGCGCCACAAGGTCGCGGAGAGGCATTCGCCATGCCGGCAGGCGAAATCGTCAATGGCCAGCTCCTGGTTTTTGGCGAGGGTAGCGGTACGGCGGATGCAATTTTCCAGTTCACGGACATTGCCAGGAAAACCGCATTCACGCAGCAGCCTGGTCGCCTGGCCGCCAAGGCGCAGCGCCGTGCCGTGCTCATCATTGAACCGGCGCAGAAACTCGCGCGCCAGCGGGCCAATATCCTCGGGGCGGCTGCGCAGCGGCGGCAGCAAAATCGAGACGACATTGATGCGGTAATAAAGATCTGCGCGGAACTCGCCCTTGGCCACCGCCTCCTCGAGATTTTTGTTGGTCGCGGTGACCAGGCGGACATTGACCTTGATCGTCTTCATGCCCCCCACGCGCTCGAACTCACCCTCCTGCAACACACGCAGCAGCTTAGCCTGAAAGGCGGGCGAGATCTCGCCGATCTCATCGAGAAACAGCGTGCCTTCATCGGCCAGTTCAAAACGCCCCTTGCGCTGGCCGAGCGCGCCGGTGAAGGCGCCTTTCTCATGGCCGAACAATTCCGATTCCAACATCGTCTCGGGCAGCGCCGCGCAATTCACCTTCACAAATGGCCCGTCGCGCCGTGGCGAAAGATCATGCGTCGCACGTGCGAACAGCTCCTTGCCGGTGCCTGATTCGCCGCGCAGCAGCACGGTCGAATGGCTGCGCGCGACGATGCGGATCTTATCGATGACCGTGCGGATCGCCTCGCTCTCGCCGATGATGGTCAGCGAGCGCGGCTCATGCTCGGTCTTGACCACCTGTAAAAGCTCTTTCTCCAGCCGCCGTTGCTCGTTCATCAGCCGCTCGCGGTCTCGTCCAACGGCATCGTGAAGCCGCACGGTCTGTCCAACGAGATTGGCGATCATCACGAGAAACCGTACATCCTGGTCCATGCCAAACGTCGCGTGCCGGTCCCAGACCCGGTCGAGCGTGATCGTGCCGATGACATTGTCCTGCACCTTGATCGGCACGCCAATGAACGAGACCATCGCCGCACTGTGCCCCCATTCGGCCTCCCACCAACCTGAAAATAACGGGCTCTTGCTGATATTCTCGATCACCACCGGCATCTTGGTGGTAACGATCTGACCAACCGCACGTTCAGGAATACGTTTAAAATTATGCTTGGCGGTTTCTTCGGTCCAACCGCAGCCCACCGCGACATCAGCCATGCCGTCGGCATTGAGCAGGGCAATGATGCCGTGATGCATGTCCATGAAGCTTGAGAGCACGCCAAGCACGTTCGAAAGCGTTGCCTCAAGCCTGGCGGGCGTTGCCAGGACTTTGGAGACTTCATAGACGCCATGCAGCGCAATCTCGGCGCGCGAGGCATAGGCGCCAAGGCTCGGCGATGCCGCGCCCCCCGGGCCATCTCCAGCGCTCTCGTCAACGCCCATTGACACGCGGCGATCAGAATTTACGACCTGCATAGGCACCCCCTTCTGTCGGGCGCCTCCCCCCAGAAACCGGACACGCGATCAGCCTCATAAAGCGATCGCGCCGACGGTTTCCAGAGTTGCAGATCACCCCCGGCTTGGCAAGACATACTTGGTCGAGGGTCACAAATCTTGCGCTTCCTGTTTATTGTTTTTCAAATAGTACGCTGATATCAAGCGGTTTCGCCATGAACGCGCGGAGGTGACGAGCGTATCGGCCCCCGCTTGCACCTCCTCGTGCGCGCCAAGCGCGTTAGTCACCTCAACCATCACCGTACGCGCGGGCGCATGACGCCACGCGGCCGCCGCGCCCCACGCGACCCAACGCCCCGCACGCTAGAAACTGATGCGCCCTGGTACAGCGCCCGCGTGGTCAGACCGACATACTCGGCCAGCAGCGCGCGCAACGCCGCCTCGTCGGTGAGCGGCTCAAAGCCCAGCACCGCCACGCTCAGCCAAACTTATAGAGCACGCCGTACCCGCCACGCGGATATTGCCACTCGATCTCGCCGGTCTTGGCCGTCACCACGCGGCACGTGCCGCATTCCATGCAGCCATCCGTCACCAACTCGATTTGCCCTTTCTCGTTATCCGTGTAGCAACCCGCCGGGCAGGTGGTGACCAGCGAGCGCAACGCCGCCGACGGCTCGCCGTTGATGCTCAGGCGGATATGGGGCCGTCCAGCATCCACCATATACCTGTTTTGAAACAATTTTTCCTCGACCTTGGGCAGCACCGTCCCAACACTCGTCCCGCTCATCGCCATGCCCTCGCCAGTTTAAACGCATCGCCCAACAGCCCGCTCAGCGACCGACTGCGAGTGAAGCTCTTGATGATCTCGCTTTCCTTGGCGCGCTTGTCCTTGCCATCGACCCGGAACCAAGTCTGTGCCGCCTGAGCGATGAGGCGCGGATAGAGGCCAAACAGATGCGCCCCGCTCTTGTGCAGGAAGTCTGGAATATTTTTGTATTTTTTCAAATCTTTCATGACAAAGCTGGCGTCCAGCCGGCGCTGATACTCGCTCAGATTGGCCGCCGTCGCCGCATCGCGCCTGACCTTGAGCCAAGCGATCGTCTCCCCCGCGATCCGCCCGGTGGTCATGGCGAGGTTGGAGCCCTCGCGATGCACGGCATTGACGAACTGCCCGGCATCGCCGACCACCAGCCAGCCATCGCCATAAAGCTGCGGAATCGCCTTGTAGCCGCCTTCGGGGATCAGATGCGCGGCATATTCCTTGCACTCCGACCCAGCCAGCAGCGACTTGATGCTCGGATGATTCTTGAAAGCCTCTAGCAGCCCGTAGGGTGTCTGACCCGTGCCCTGGAAATCGGACACGAGGCAGCCAATGCCGACCGAGATCGATTCCGCGTTGGTATAGAGAAAGGCCGTGCCGGTCATGCCCTTGGTGATCGTGCCCATCGCCTCGATGACCACCCCCTCATTACCCTTGAGGTTGAATCGCTCCTCGATCACCTCGCGGGGGAGGAAATGCATCTCCTTGACCGCCAGCGCGACGCTCTCGGGCGTCACCACATCGCGCAGCCCGGCGCGCTGGCCGACCAAACCATTGACCCCCTCGGCCAGCACAACGATATTGGCAAACGCCACGCCATCCGCCCGGTCCGTCCGCACGCCGATGACCGCGCCGCTGTTATTGCGGAGCAGCTCGGTGACGGTGGTTTCGCACAGCAACGTGACCCCCGCCTCGCGCACCTTGCGGCTGAACCATTTATCGAACTGCGCGCGCACGATGGTATAGCGGTTCGGCCGGTCCTCATTGAACTCCTCGGAGCGGAAATGCATGCCGACATGGGCGCTGTCGGTCATCGTCCATTGCCGTTGCTCGACGATATGGCGCTCGAGCGGCGCGTCGTCGCGGAAATCGGGGATGATTTTTTCCAGCGCATCGGCATAGAGAATCGCCCCCTGGACATTTTTCGAGCCAGGATACTCGCCACGCTCTAGCTGCAAAACCTTCAACCCCAGCTTGGCCATGGTGTAGGCACAGGCATTGCCCGACGCCCCCGCGCCCACCACGATCGCGTCAAATTTTTCCTCGATCATCGCTCACCCCCTCAGCCCGCCAGACGGTTGACGGACAAATAAGACCGGAACGCCTCGGTCAGCCTGGGCAGGAACTCGATGGCGTCCGCGACAATGCCCAGATGCGCGAACTGGAAAATCTGCGCGTTCGGGTCGGTGTTGATGGCCACGATCAGATCTGCCCCCTCAACGCCGACACGGTGCTGAATGGCCCCCGAAATCCCCGCCGCGATATAGAGCTTCGGCCGGATGGTTTTGCCCGTCTGGCCGATCTGGCGTTCGGCCGTGATCCAGCCTTTCTGCACCAGCGGCCGCGAGCCGCCATACTCAGCGCCCAGCACCTCGGCCAAGCTCTTGACCAGTTGAAAATTTTCCGCCGAGCGCAACCCCAGCCCGCCCGCCACCACAATGTCGGCATAAGCCAGCTGCGCCTTGTTCGACGCACGATCGGCAATGAATTTCAATACCTTGGTGACCACCTCATCCTCGGCAAGCCCCAACGGATGTTCAACAATCCGCCCCACACGCCCCGGCTGGCGGGCCGGCATCGCCATCACGCGCGGACGCACGGTGGCCATTTGCGGGCGGAAATTCAGCGTCATGATCGTGCACAGCAGCGAGCCGCCAAAGGTAGGGCGGGTCGCGGCCAGCGAGCCTTCATCATCGATTTCGAGCCCGGTCGAGTCGGCGGTCAATCCGGTCCTGAGCGTCGTCGCCACCGAGCCGGCGAGGTCGCGGCCAAGATTGGTCGCGCCCAGCAGCAAGATCTCGGGCTTATAGCTGTTGACCAGATCGGTCAGCGCCTTGGTCGCCGTCTCGTTACGGTAATCGGCGAGCACCTTGTCGGTGACCGTATAGACGAGGTCGGCGCCGTACTCGAAACATTCCTGCGCGGCGGCCAAAACACTCGCCTCGTCGCCCCCCATGACCACACCAGCCAGATCGACGCCACGCTTATCCGCGAGCTTGCGCCCCTCGCCCAGCAGCTCGAACGAGACCGGGTGGACCACACCATGTTCAAGCTCCACGGCCACCCACACATGCTTATAGGCCTTGAAATGCTCAGGCAGCGCCTTTTTGGTGCTGGCTCGGCTGGTATCGGACATTGACGGTCTCCTTATTGGCCGGAAGCAAAGCGCATCAGCTCGGCCTCCAGCGCCGGCTGGCGGACAAAAATCTCGGTCATCACCGCCTCGGCGCCATCTTCCACGGCCAGCATCCTGGCTGCCTCGGCGCGCGCCTGGGGAGCGAAAACCTTTTTCACGATGGTCGGCGAACCGCGCAGGCCGCATTTGGCAAGGTCCACGATCCCGGCATCCGCCGCGTTCCAGCTGACGAGTTTCGCCGACGCCGCGCGATAGGCGTCAGCCAGTGAGCCGCGGCGGATTTCGTTGGTGCCCTCGAGCATGGTGATCAGCACGGGCAACCTGGTCTGGAGCAGTTGCACCCCGCCCTCAGCGCGCCGCTCGACCGTGATCGTCTGGCCCGCCTGATCGACCTCGGCAATGCGCGAGACATAGGTGAGCTGGTTGAGCCCCAGGCGCTTGGCAATGCCCGGCCCGACCTGGGCGGTGTCGCCATCAATGGTCTGCTTGCCCGTGAACACGATCGGCGTCTCGCCGAATTCGGCGGCGATTTTCTCAAGCGCGGCGGAGAGCGCGAAGCTGGTGGCCAGCGTGTCGGAGCCGGCGAAGAACCTGTCGGTGAGCAGTACCGCGCGGTCGGCGCCAAAGGTCAACGCCTTGCGGAGCGAATCCTCGGCCATCGGCGGGCCCATGGTCAGCACTGTCACCTCGCCGCCGAATTTGTCACGCAGGCGCAAGGCCTCCTCGAGCGCGAACAGATCATAGGGGTTGATGATGGTCGGCACGCCCTGGCGCATGATGGTGTTGGTCACCGGATGCACGCGGATTTGCGCGCTGTCGGGCACCTGCTTCATACACACCGCTATATGCATCACACGGTCTCTTTCCTGTCTGATCCATCCATGCGGGAGACTGAGCAAACAACGTGCCAAACCCCCGCGCCGGCACAACGCCAAAATCGATGGTCCGAACAGGTGGCTCTCGACAAGGGCGCCGCACAAACCGCACCATCATGTCGGATCACCGACATTGTCACACCCCGCCGGTGAGGGCGCTGAGCGGCACAAAGGCCAGGGCGGGCTCGGGCTTGAGCGCAACCGCGTCCTGGTGGACCTTGAACAGCCGCTCCTTGATCGGCGAGGAGATGACGAAATCCTGATAGGCCTTGGCCAAATGGTCGCGGCAGAGCAGCCGGATCTGGGCATCATCCATGCGCGCGAACGCCTCGCGCGTTTGGCTCTCGCGCAGATACTGGCCCATACGGCGCAAAATATGCAGCCGCGCGACATTCACCAGCGCCGGGTCATAACCAACATCAAGATAGGTGAAAAACTCCTCGGCCGCCGAAAGGCGCGAAAGCTCGTCAAGAACGCTCATGTATCTGTCTCCCGTCAGAAGCAGCGCGCAGGCGCTGAAAACCGCGCAGATGCGCGACCTGGGTTTCGAGAAAGGCGACGCGGTCGATGAGCAGCACGAGCACATCGCCGACCGGGTCCGGGATTTGGTGATGATCGAGGTCGATGCGCCCGTCATACGCCCCCCCGGCATGCGGCGCGCGCACGATCCGCCCCGGAATCCCGACCACCGTCATCTGTGCCGGTACATCCGCGACCACTACCGAATTCGCCCCCACGCGCGCGCCGACGCCGACCGTGACGGGCCCCAAAATCTTTGCCCCCGCGCCGACCAGCACGCCATCACCCAGCGTCGGGTGGCGCTTGCCCGGCGACCAGCTGACGCCGCCCAGCGTGACGCCGTGATAAAGCGTGACATCCGCGCCAAGCTGGGCGGTCTCGCCAATCACCACCCCCGCGCCATGGTCGATAAAACAGCGCCTGCCGATCTGGGCGGCGGGGTGAATGTCGATATTGGTGACAAGGCGCGCGAACCAAGACAGCAACCGCGCCCCAAACCGCGCGCCGCGCCGCCAGAGCGGATGGGCCAGCCGGTGGCAAAACAGCGCATGCACGCCCGGATAGGTCAGCAAGATCTCAAGTGTGCCGCGCGCCGCCGGATCACGCGCGCGTACACAGGCAACATCCTCGCGCCACAGCGCCCAGGGGCCGCTCATTCGGCGGCCAACGGCGCGGGGCCATGCGCCGCGCGGTAAAAGGCCATGAGCTCAGCGTCACTCACCGCGCGCTTGGTGCTTTCCGCGCACAGCCTCACCCGCGCCAGCACATGCTGCACCTCCTCGCGGCTGGGCTCAAAACCGAGCCGCTCAAGCGCATGTCCGACAGACGCCGTGCCCGAATGTTTGCCCAGCACAATCTCACGCCGCCTCCCAACGGTCGCGGGGTCCAGCGCCTCGTAACAGAGCGGGTCGCGAAGCAGGCCCGAAACATGAATGCCCGATTCATGCGTGAACACCGCCGGCCCGACAATCGGCTTGGCGGCATCGATGGTGCGGCAGGCCGCGCGCGCGACCAGGGCAGCAAGCTCGGGCAGATGTGTCAGCTCGATATGCGAGCGCATGCCCAAAACCGGTGTCAGCGCGGCGGCCACCTCCTCGAGCGCGGCATTGCCCGCGCGCTCGCCTAGCCCCAGCACGCACACGCTGGCATGAGTCGCGCCACCGCGCAGGGCGGCCAGCGTGTTGGCGGTGGCGAGGCCTAGATCGTCATGGCCGTGAAACTCCAACTCCAGATCGGTATTGGCCCATAATGTCTGAAACACGCCAAACGTCTTGAACGGGTCGAGCACGCCGAGCGTGTCGGCATAGCGCAGACGATGCGCCCCGGCATCCTCGGCGGCCTCCAACACCTCGAGTAAAAACGCCATATCCGCGCGGCTGGCATCCTCGCACCCCACCGCCACCTCGAGCCCGGCATCGCGCGCCAGTCCGACAATCCGGCGCAGGCGCGCCAGCGCCTCCGCCCGGCCCGTGCCAAATTTCGCCTTGATCTGATGGTCCGACACCGGCAGCGACAAATTGACCCGCGCCACCCCAGCCGCGCGGGCGGCGGCGAGGTCGGCCTCACTCATCCGGCACCAAGCGACGACGGCAGCCCGCGCCACCGTCTCGCGCACGGCGGCGATCGCCGCGATCTCGGCCGCCCCCATGGCGGGCACCCCGGCCTCGATCTCATCGACCCCGGCGGCGTCAAGCGCGCGCGCGATCTGGAGCTTTTCCGCCAGCGTGAAGGCCACGCCCGGCGCCTGCTCACCATCGCGCAACGTGGTGTCGTTGAAAATCACCGGAACCGGATACGGGATCATGACCTCACCTCCTCCTGCTCTGCCCCACGTCCAACCCAAAATGGCGAGCGCGCCCGTATGGCCGCGACAATGCCAGGCAGAACCGTCAGAACATGCTCGATCTCGGCCGCCTTGGTCTCGGCCGAGAGCGAAAACCGCACCGCGCCATGCAGCGCGCGCACCGGCACCCCCATGGCGCGCAGTACATGCGACGGCTCCATCACGCCCGACGCGCAGGCCGCGCCAGACGAGGCCGCGATGCCCGCCTGCGCCAGACCATGCAGCACGGCCTCGCCGTCAGTATCCTCAAAGGCCAGATTGCAGGTGTTGGGCAGCCGGTTGGCACAATCGCCATTCACACGCACGGCGGAAATGGCGGCCAATACCCCAGCCTCCAGCCGGTCGCGCAGCACCGCCATGCGCGCCCAGGCCGCCGGCTCTGTAAGCGCCGCCGCCGCGCCCAGCCCAACAATGCCCGGCACATTCTCCGTGCCCGCGCGCCAACCGCGCTCCTGGTGCCCGCCGCGCAGCAGCGGCGCCAGCTTACTCCCCGCGCGGACATAAAGCGCGCCAATGCCCTTTGGCCCGTGCAATTTGTGGCCGGAAAGCGAGAGCAGATCGATCCCAGTCTCCACGAGCCGGATCGGCAGCTTGCCCGCGGCCTGCACCGCATCCGTGTGAAACAGCGCCCCGGCGCCCTTCGCCATCGCCGCCAGTGCGGGAACGGGAAACAGTGTGCCGGTCTCATTATTCGCCCACATGAAGCTGACCAGCGCCGTGCGGGGCCCGAGCGCGGCGCGGTAGGCCTCCATATCCAGCCGCCCCCGCCCATCCACCCCGATGATGTGAAGCCTGATCCCCCGGCGCCGCCGCGCCTCGGCCAGCGGCGCCAAAATGGCGGCATGCTCGACGGCGCTGGTGATCACCTCATCGCGTCCCCCCGCCGCCTCGAGCGCGGCATGGATGGCGGTATTATTAGCCTCCGTGCCTCCCGAGCAGAATACGATCTCCTGCGCCGCGGCCGCGCCCAGCAGGTCCCGCACCTGCGCGCGCGCCGTGCGCAACGCCTTGGCCACATCGCCCGCCAGCCCATGCGTCGAGGACGGATTTCCAAACATCTCGGTAAAACAGGGCAACATGGCGGCAACCACCCCAGGCGCGGCGCGGCTGGTGGCGTTATTGTCGAGATAAGCCTGCATCACCCCCCCTGATGGTTCAGTGCCCCGGCACCAGCCGCACAAACTCCCCTAGCCGCTCGACGATGCGCGCCTGGATGCCCTCGAGCGTCGCCGCAGAGAGCTTGCAGAACATGCACGCGCCGGTCAGCCGCACGCGCACCTCGCGCCCCTCGACGCCAAGCAGCACGCAATCCCCTCCATCGCGGCGCAAATGCGGGCGAATTTCCTCGATCGCCGCGGCAATCACCTGCCAGCGCGGATCTGTGGTGGTAGCCGGCGGCAGGTGCCGCGCCTCTTGCTGAACAAACATGGCCCCCCCTTAGCCGAATGATTTGCCGCAGGAGCAGCTTTTATTGGCGTTGGGATTCTCAAAGGTGAACCCCGAGCCCTGCAACGCCACGACGAAATCGATGGTGGTGCCGTCGAGCAGCATGCGGCTCTTGGGGTCGACCACCACCCGCACACCCTCACGCTCAACAACATCGTCCTCATCATTTGCCTCGGGCACCAGCCCCATCATATATCTATATCCCGCGCAGCCGCCGCTCTCGACCATGATCCGCAAGCCCAAGACCGGCCCCAAAGCCCCCGCCATCGCCGTCCGCACCGCATTCAACGCACTGTCCGTCAGATTGATCATGGCCCACTCCTTCACATGTTGGCGCGGTATGCCGCGCTTGCTAAAACCCTGAAGCAAACCCCAGCAAGCCCCGTGCCATGGCGAAGCGACATGAATTGTCATGGTTTTTCCGCTAACTGTCGCAAGTGCTGCGCTCTTGTCGGCTTCCCTACAGGCCCCGCTGTCAGGTGCCCGACACGCCCCCCCAAACCCCGCCCCACATCGCGGCACGGTCCTTGCGTTATCTGCCCCGCGCGGCATCGCGCTGCTCAACCATTCCAAGAAGGACGATGACATGACCAGTATCGACACCACGGCGCTCGGCCGTCTGGAGCAGGCTCACCGGCTGCTTAACGCCGTGCTCAAGGCTCCCACCACCAAGCCTGGCCGCTTCGGGTTTCGCGGCGACATCGCGTTGAAATTTCAGCAGCAACTCGCCGACGAAAAGCGCCCGCCCGAATATTCGATCGAGCAGGTGCTGGTGATCGCGCCTGAAAATGGCGGCAAGTTGCCCTTTCTGGCTGGCTATCTGCACTCCTTCGCCTATCTCGCCGATGTCGCCGAGCTGCTCGGGCCGCTGCTCTCGCCCGAGGGAAAATACTTCATGTTCTGTAACAATATCGACCTGCTCGCCAAATACAGCGTGAAAATCGGTGATATCACCTTTATCGTCCTCCCGCTCGATGAATCGACCGTCTGGGTCGAAATGCTTGAACTCACCGGCATCGACAAGAATGACGTGAAAAAATTGACCACCGCTGGCAAGCTTGATTATCTGGCTGACAAAGCCTCAGATTTTTCCGAACCATTCGAGGCGGTCAGCTATGAAGACGGCATGAAGCGCATGGGCCCCATAAAAAACCGCAACGAAAACCGCCCGGTTTGAAAATTCTTGCGCGCGTTTGGGGGCGCTTTTAACAAGCCCCCCAAGAATCATAACTAATTTTCAAAAAGCAGGCTAAAAAAACAAAAAATTTCAGTCATCAACAAGATCAACACCAAGCAGACAGATTTCACCATCCTCAACGGCAACCCGCAAAGCCGTTAGCCCCCTACCCGCGCACGGACCCTCGGCGCAGCACCCGGTATCAATCTCGAACAACGAGCCATGCTTGCCGCAAATCAAAAATTCTCCTGAACCATCGATGAACTGATTGGCCTCCCAATCCAGGCGCGTGCCCTGGTGGGGGCATTTATTTTCATAGGCAAATACATGTCGTCCCCAACGTAAAATCAGCACCGGCCAGGGCGTTTCCTCGCCACGGCGCACCAGCAAAAACCCCCGCGCCTGGCGGTTGGGAACCTCATCGAGCCGGCAAATGACAAACACAGCCTCATCGGACATGCATCGCCCCCTTGCTACATCACCGCGCCGACAAAATAAAGCCGCTACTGATCCGCGCCATGCGCGCTTCACCATCTTCGGTACCAAAGCAATTGTCAAACTCGTCACAGGCCGAACAAACCGGCGCCGCGCACAGCGCCCCCCCCTCCGAACGGCAAATCAGCCGGTAGAAAAATTTCTTCCATTTCATATCCTGGCTGTTGCGCGCTTTGAGGCGCGGGAAATGCCGCCCAATGAGTGCCGAGCCTTCGGCCCGGCAGGCCAGCCCTAGATCCTGCCATAGATGATTGGGCATCTGCGCGCGCCGCGCGATCATCGCGCCAATATAAAAGGTTAATTCAGAAGCATCGCACGCATATAACCGCAACAAGTCGCGTAATGCCTGCTCCTGCTCAGGCACATCAAGCCCGATACCGGCATCAAGCCCTTCAAAAATCTTCCCCTGCCCGGCAAACATCATCTTGATCAGCGCGCGCAGCTGCACGCCGGTCAGCCCCACCTTCGCGCAGACATCGCATAAATTTCCCCCCGCTTCCGCGAGCCCCAGCGCCAGCACGCAGGCAACCGCATGGCGGTCATCAGCGCCCACACCGCCGGCCGGTTCGGACATCAGCCAGCCATAAACCAGCGCCGCATCCATTCAAGCCGCGCCATGCGTCTGGCAGCTGGTTGGGCAAACGCGCGCACACGCACCGCAGCCAATGCATGCACCGGCATCCACCAAAACCATGACCTTCTTCTCGATTTCGTCGTCATCCTCATCATCGAGGGCGACAAGCTCGCCATCCTCATTGGCGCCCTTCAGCGTCATCACCCCGCGCCCGCAAACCTTGTAGCAACGCCCGCAGCCAATGCATTTTTCCACGTTGATCGCGAGCAGATATTCCGGCTCCCAGCCCCTCCCGTCCCGCGTCGCCTGTGTCATGCCCCCGCCCCTTCCATCTCCAGAATTCTCAATACTTCCCGCTTTGCCTCTAGCAAAGCAAACGCTTCATGCGCACACCGCGCGACCTCCATGATCGAGAGCCAATTCACCGGCAATTCCTCCGACAGATCATGAAGATCCATTTTCGCCTTCATGGCCTTTGCCGATAGTTTCCTCAGCTCCGCCTTTGCCGCCTCGATCCCGCTCATCATCTGCCCCTCAACAATTCGCGACATCGGGGAATTTCCCAATCATCTCAATGCCCGCCCGCATATATTTATTGCCTTCAGCGGCCAGCTTGCCCAAATTTTCAAACCCAAACCGATGCACATCGCGCAACTGTTTATTGACGACAATGAGCCGCCCGCCGATCAGCACCATACGCCCGAATCCCTCATGGCTCATCTTGAGCATCGGCGTCACCATCACCCCCGTCGCGCGCTCTATGCCAAGCGCAACGGCGTTGAAAAACAGCTCAAGCCGCCAGATCGTCTCAGGATCTGGATCCCCAATAATCGGCAATGCGCGCCTCGCTTCCTTGTCTAGAATATAAGGAGCGAGCAATTCACCATCCGCCTTTCTATCCCATGTGCCATGCGAATCCTGGGCGCGCCAGAGTTTGACCAGCTCCTTGATGAACCCCGCCTCAATTGTGTCCAACATGGCTTACTCCTCAAAATTCATCATTTTTTTGCGATCCTTGATCAGCGCCTTACGTAACCATGGTGGCGGCGTACCTTTCAGAACAGCTTGCAATTTTTCAAGCAATTCCTCGATCGACTCCGGCTCGTTCACCTTGATCGGGTGGATATTGGAAGCCACAACGCGCGCCGCACCCGACCCGCCAATCGCCGCGACATAAAGAATCGCGCAATCCCTGATCGCCTCGAGTTTGGGCGCGAGCTTATCCTCATCGCCATCCTCCTTGAGATCACCATCGAACTGAACACTGGCAAGAAATCTGTGTCCCTCGGGTCCGACTTCATGAATGGCGATATGTTTGGCCCATCCGAAATGAGCGTCGACGCGCTTGAGATCCTGCGTTGCAAAAGCGATTTTCATAAGGACTCCTGTTCCATGGTCGGGCACCAGCTTGCCTGGTTGACATCGTGATGAACCTCACGATGCGCGATGAGCATATTGGCGATGGCGAAGATGAGATCGCGCGTGCCCTGATAACCAACCGTGACGATATGCGCGGCCCCTAGCCGGTCGAAGATCGGCAAACCAATGCGAAAAAATGGCAATTTCAGCCGCGCCACCATCTGCCTCCCATGCGCGTTCGTAATCAAAAATTCTGCTCCCCGTACCTTGGCTCGGCTCTCCAAATCCTCGAGATCGCCAATCAACACTTCCTCGGTGGGAAGCCGGTCAAGCACAGGAGATGCCGTCGTCGTCACCACTGCGACCAGCTCCATGCCCATATCATGAAGCAAAGACCCAACATCAAACAGTAAATCTGGCTCCGCGCCGATCGCCAGCTTACACCCGCCCGTGTGAAAATGCCCATCCAGCATGGCATCAACCAACTGGCTCCGCTGGCGCCGATATTTCTGGGGCACAGGCTGGCCGCTGATCTCGGCGAGAAAGGCAAAAAACTCATCATTCGCGACCAACCCGCAGAGACGTTCAAAAACCCGAAACGGCACATTGCTGATCCGTTCAAGCGCCTCGGCCGCGGTGCGCATCTGCGCGCCGATGGCAATCGTCCAGACAGCCCGCCCCATCTTGCCAATTTCATCAACACTGATGCCACCAAGCGTGGTCGGCGTGAAATCATCGGGAATATGGCCATCGAGCGAACCAGATAGGTCTGGCAAAAACGACGGCTCTAGGCCAAAATCCTCAAAAATTTGGCGCAAGGCGTCGAGATCACCAGGCGTCATATGGCATCCCGGCAAAACATTCACCCGTGTTTCAGCACGCCGCCCAGAAGGCATGGGGGCAATCGTCTCGATAATACGCGTCACCGTCTTTTCCCAACCATCCTGAAACGCCCCGGAAAAATCTGGTGTAGACACGGCAATCAATGGAAAATTGATAAAATCAGGATGATTTTTGCGAAAGACTTTTATAAAACCATCAACATCGTCACCCTTGATCTCTGTTACCCCCGTTGAACAAATGCCTATGAGATCAGGTGATGTCCGCTTATAGATATTCAAAATCGCCTGCTCGACATTCTCATACCCGCCAAGAACTGTTGCAACCTCGCTCATCGCGGTGGTCTGCAACGGAATCGCCTCCTTGAAATGCCGCACCAGCAGCACAAGCCCGAACGAGGTGCAGCCCTGGCTGCCATGCAACAGCGGCATGGTGTTGCACACCCCCATGAAAGCCAGCGCTCCGCCAAGCGGCTGGCTCATCTTGAGCGGATTGACGGTACATGATTTCTTGACCTGAGATACAATAGCCATGCGCCTACTCCGCCGCCATCGCCATGCCCAACTTGGCAATACGCCCCTCCCCATCCCACGGCGCTGGTCTACGAACCTGTAACCATATAGGATTATAAAGGCTTTTTTCGATCTGCCTGACAAGCTCAACCATGCCGTCATAGCCCATATAAGCATGATGCCTCTCCTGGTTGATATCAAGCCATGGCATCGCCGCCTTCAAGGCCACAAACTGCGAGCGCCCGCCAGAGAGCATGATATCGGCCCGCGCCTCACGCAGCATCTTATACATTTCACGCGGTGTCATGTCCTCGATCATGTGAGCGACCTCGCCCATGATCTGTTTTATGCGCTCCTTGTCCTCCTTGGTTGATTTTTTGACGCTGGTGCCAACAATCTTAAGACCTGCCTCCTGAAGCGCCGCGACAACCGACCAGGACTTTACTCCCCCCGTGATCAACAACACACGCTTGCCTTCGAGACGATATCGAAATGGAACGATGGCCGCATAAGCCTTTGCCTCCTCCCGCGCGATCAGCGCCTCGGTCCTCGCCATAAGTTCTTCAGGCGCGCCACGGCTGATCAGCAGCCGTGAAATTTCCCGTAAAGCCTCACTAGTATCTCCGATACCGTAGAAAGAGCCTTCAAAAAACGGTATCTCGTAGCGCTCATTCATTTTTCGCGCTACATTGATCATCGCCTTCGAGCATACCATCATCGCCGCCTTCGCACGATGAGAATAAGCCGCCTCCTGGTATTTTCCGTCACCAGATATGCAAGATAAAATGCGTATGCCCAATTCATCCAGCAGCGGCTTTACCTGCCACAACTCACCGGCAAGGTTATATTCACCGATGATGTTGATATCATAAGGCGTCACATAGTCAGGCTCCGCGGTACCGATCACATGATCAAGCAAAGCTTCGCCCGCGAGCTTGTTTCCCAGATTTTTTGGACCGACAAAACCTGGTGCATTCACCGGAATCACCGGCCTTCCGAATTTTTCAGACGCGGCCTTACACACCACATTGATGTCATCTCCAATCATCGCCGGCACGCAGGTCTGATAGACAAAAATCGCAGCGGGATCGTATTTTTCTCCGATTTCCTTGATCGCCTTGTAAAGCCGCTTCTCACCGCCAAAAACAATATCGGTTTCGTTCATATCGGTGGTGAAGCCGGTACGCCACAGCGCCGAACCTGAAGACCGCGCGCCACGATTATCCCATGAATTTCCTTCGCACGCGATCGGCCCATGTACCAAATGCGCGACATCGGTAAAGGGTTGCAGCGCAATCTTGGCACCGTCAAAAGCGCAACCACCGGCCGCGCCACCCGGCTGCAATTGCTTGGCGCATCCCTTCTTGCGTTCTTTTTCTGATTTTCCCTGATTGATTCCGCAAGCAGGCTCGCTGAAAACTTCCTGGATTTTCGCATTCAGTGGCGTCATTCAAACAGCTCCTTTATTGCGAATAGGTACACCCAAACGCTAGACCTCCGCCACACGCGGCGGCGGAGGTCTAAGTTATCAACGAATAATGTCGTATGAATAATCGGTCTGGCCAGTGTTATTCGTGGTTGCATCCATCTGGTCAAATATCCGGTCGAGGATGGTGATCAGCACATTCATCGCGCCTTGATAGCCCCAGACCGGCCGGCGGTGATGGTGGTGACGGTCAAAAATCGGGAAGCCGATGCGGATCAGTGGCGTGCCCGTATCGCGCTCCAGATACTTGCCATAAGTGTTGCCTATCAAGAAATCTACCGGCCCAGTAAAGAGCAGGGAGCGCATGTGCCACAAATCCTTGCCAGGATAGGCCTTGCAGTTCACCCCGAATGGCGAGCTGTCAAAAAGCGTCCGCATCTTCGCGGCCCAGGCCTTATTGCCGTTGGTCGCGAGCACATGCACCGGCTCGGCGCCAAGCTCGAGCAGGAAAGCCGCGAGGCCATAGGTCAAGTCGGGATCGCCATAGATCGCGAATTTCTTACCATGGATATGGCTGTTTGAATCCGCGATGGCATCGACCAGACGGCCGCGCTCTTTTTCAAGTTCCGCTGGAATCTCGTGCCCCGTAATGCGCGCAACCGCCATCAGAAACTCATCGGTTGCCTTGACGCCGACCGGATGGTTGAACGATACCACCTCCTGGCCGTGATTGGCGATCAGCTCAAGCGTCTTCTCGGTACAGAATTGCTGCATCGAAATGGTACCGCGGGCATTGATGGCGCTCTCCACCTCCGCGAGCTTGGTGCCACCGTCGTACATGCGGAATTCACCATCGGCCGGTGTATCCCACACCTCTGAATTATCTCCTAAAATCGTGTACTGAACGTTCATGAGGTCAAAGATACGGCGAATTTCGCGCATATTTCCGACCGTGTAGCCGTCGAACCCACCAATGAAATTTATGGCGTTCGTCTCGGTGCGCTCGAGTTTTGGCGCAGTACCCGCCTTGCCATCCCAGAAATGCTCGACAATACCCTTCATGGCATTGTCATACCCGGTCACATGGCTGCCTACAAAAGCCGGCGTGTGCGCGAACGGCACATCAAACTCGGCTGGTACCGAGCCTTTTTCCTTTGCTGTCTTGATAAAGGCATTGAGATCGTCTCCGATCACTTCCGCCATGCAAGTCGTCGAGACCGCAATCATCTTCGGCTTATACATCGCGTAGGTGTTGGCGAGGCCGTCAACCATGTTGTTTAGCCCACCAAACACCGCCGCGTCCTCGGTCATCGAGGAGGACACGCACGAGGTCGGCTCCTTAAAATGGCGCGAGAAATGGCTACGGTAATAGGCAACGCAACCTTGGGAACCATGTACGAACGGCAGCGTGCCCTCGAACCCCAGCGAGGCGAACACGGCGCCGAGCGGCTGGCAAGCCTTGGCCGGATTGACGACAAGCGCCTCTCGGGCGAAATTCTTCTCTTGATATTCTGGTGTCTTCGCCCACTCACGCACACGCTCAACCTCGCCATCCGCGTGGCGGTTCTCGAAATTTTTCTGCTTGTTGGCAAACATTTCCTTATATTCCGCACCGCGGAACAGCTCAAAATGGTCGAGCACCTTATCGGCATCCTGAGTCATCATGAAGCCCTTTTCTGATATCTTACGAATGGCTGCTTATTCGGCGGCCAGCGGCAAAGGCTGCGGCTTGGGCGTCCAAGGCGCCTTGGTCAGCTTCCATACGGGCGAGTTGATCGCCATATCCATGTCGCGGGCAAAAATCGCGAACCCGTCATAGCCGTGATAAGGCCCCGAATAATCCCATGAATGCATCTGGCGGAACGGTACACCCATTTTCTGGAAGATGTATTTCTCCTTGATGCCCGAGCCCACCAAATCGGGTTTCATGCGCTCGACGAATTTTTCGAACTCATAGCCAGTGACGTCATCATAAATCAGCGTCGCGTCCTTCACATAATTTTGTGCGGTACGCTGATAATCGTCATTATGCGCGAATTCATAGCCAGTGCCGACAACCTCCATGCCAAGATCCTCATAGGCGCCAATGACATGACGCGGACGCAGCCCGCCGACATAGAGCATCACGGTCTTACCCTCGAGGCGCGGCTTATACTTCGCAATCACGGAATCCACCAACGGCTGATACTTGGCGATCACACGCTCAGCGCCATCCTTGATCCTGTCATCGAAGAAACTTGCGATCTTGCGCAGCGATTCGACAATCTTGGTTGGCCCGAAGAAATTATACTCGACCCACGGCGTACCGTATTTTTCTTCCATATGGCGTGAGATATAATTCATCGAGCGGTAGCAATGCAGTACGTTGAGTTTGGCGCGCGGCGTGGCCTCCAGCTCGGCGAGCGTGCCATCGCCCGACCATTGCGCGATCACGCGCAACCCCATCTCCTCAAGCAGGATACGCGAAGACCAGGCATCACCGCCGATGTTATAATCACCAATGATCGCGACATCATATGGACTAGGCTCGAACGCCAAAGGCTTTCCATCTGATTTGTCAAAAATCCAATCTCTAACGGCATCATTGGCAATATGATGACCAAGAGACTGCGATACCCCACGGAACCCCTCGCAGCGTACCGGTACAATGGTCTTGCCATCATATTCCTTGGATTTATTCTTCGAGACAGCCTCGATATCGTCACCGATCAACCCGATCGGGCATTCAGACTGCACCGAGATGCCGCGATTGAGCGGGAACAAGGTCTGGATTTCATCGATTACCTTGGAGAGCTTCTTGTCTCCACCAAAAACAATGTCGTTTTCCTGAAAATCCGAGGTAAACTGCATCGTGCCGAACGTATCGATACCGGTGACACCGATATAATAATTGCGCCGTGATGCCCAGCTATATTGCCCGCAGCCAACAGGGCCGTGGCTGATATGGATCATGTCCTTGATCGGCCCCCACACCACGCCCTTCGAGCCGGCATAGGCACAGCCTCTGATTGTCATCACGCCCGGAATGGACTTGATGTTCGACTTCACACCACAATCCGACTTGCCGCTTTGGTGCACATTTATATGCTTGGCGCGGCGCTTGGCGGTTTTCTCCGGATAGATCCGGAGCACCTCTTCGATCAGTTCCTTATTGCGCGCCTTGATATCCTCGACGCTTAAAGGTTCAACAATGCTCATATTGTCTGCTCCTTGGCTTATCCGGTGAGTGGCCCTGGCCGGATGCCGGCCAGGGGGTTGGCTCAGGCAAACGCAGCGGTCTTGCCGATCATGGATTCATCGACGGCCTTCATGATGCCATGCTCCATCAGCATATCTTCCAGCTCGTCCATGCTGATCGGGGTTGGGATCACGCCCTTGCCTCCATTATTATGGACCTTCTGGGCAAGCGTACGGTATTCCTGCGCCTGCTTCGAATCCGGCGCGTATTCGAGTACGGTCATGCGGCGCAGCTCCGCATGCTGCACGATATTGTCGCGCGGCACGAAATGGATGAGCTGCGTGCCGAGCTTCTTGGCCAGACTCTCGGCCAGCTCAAGTTCCTTGTCGGTCTTGCGCTCGTTGCAGACCAGCCCGCCAAGGCGCACGCCGCCCGAGTTGGCATATTTCAAAATGCCCTTGGCGATGTTGTTGGCGGCATACATGGCCATCATCTCGCCGGACATGACAATATAGATTTCCTGTGCCTTGTTCTCGCGGATCGGCATGGCGAACCCGCCGCACACGACATCGCCTAGCACGTCATAGGAAACATAATCGATATTCTCATAAGCGCCGTTTTCCTCGAGGAAGTTGATCGAGGTGATGACACCACGCCCCGCGCAACCAACACCAGGCTCCGGCCCGCCCGACTCGACGCAGCGGATATCTCGATAGCCAACCTTCATCACGTCCTCGATCTCGAGATCCTCCACCGACCCCGCCGCCGCGGCGAGACTCAAGATCGTATCCTGCGCCTTGGCATGCAGGATGAGGCGGGTGGAGTCGGCCTTGGGGTCGCACCCGACGATGAGGATGCGCTGCCCCATCTCGGCCAGCGCCGCCAGAGTGTTTTGAGAGGTGGTTGATTTACCGATGCCACCCTTTCCGTAAAACGCGATCTGTCGCAAAGACATAGTCATCACTCCTGTGAGTTCGTTGCCAGTCCCGCGCTGCCCGCGCGGAGGATTTCGCTTGGTAACGTGCTCGCGGTCACGGGAAGGAACACACCGCTCGTCTTGCGCGTCTGCCTGTGTTCAGCCCTCACTCGCCGTCCCGCAGGCTGATAAGCAACCCCCGTGCCAAACAATAATCATATGAAATATTTGTATTTTTAAGAAGCTTTTCCGCCCCCCCGATGTGCCGAACCTGACACCCTCTGTCGCGCCTGTCTCAAACAGAACAATCAGGCACGGAACGCTTCTTGCTTGGCAAACGGCCAGGCTTTTGAAAGCGGAGGATAAGGATGCAGATTGGTGTTGCCACGAGCCACGCGGTCGACCAGCGCCGGGTGTTCATCATCGAACCCGACGAAATCACCCGCGCCGCGCTCACCTTTATGCTGCAAGACGAGATCGAGACCCATGAGATGGCCTCGGCGGCCGCGGCCTATGCGGCCGGGCAGGATTGGCGCAAGCCAGATCTGGTGTTGGTCTCGGCGCTGCTGGCGGGGGCGGACGGCGCGGCCCTGGTCACCGGCCTGAGCACGGCCTTCCCCGGCGTGCGCGTGCTGGTGGTGCACGACCAAGCCAGCGAGGGCGAGGCCCTGGCGGCGTTGCGCGCGGGCGCTCATGGCGCGCTGGCCAAACCACTGACCATCGCCGCGGTCCGCAAAAAGGTGGACGCACTGCTCGGCCGGGGCGGCGCGCCGTTGATCCAGCTGAGCCTGTGACGAAGGCGATCACACAGCTAAAAATCCCATCTGAACCATTTGAGGGGACGCTTTGTCAAAAAGCGCCCTTCAAGCCGCCGCCTTTCACCGCGTCAGCACCATCGCCAGACGCTCGACGATCTGTCCCTCCCGCAAATGCGTGGTGACAATCTCCTCGACATCCTCGGGCGTCCGCGGCCGGTACCAGACCCCCTCGGGATACACGACCATCAACGGCTGGGCCGCGCAAAAACCCAGGCATCCCGTACTGGTCAGGCCAATATCGCCCCCCAGCCCCAAAACCTCGAGCCTTGCCTTCATCAGCTCAAACAGCTTGGCGTTCCCCGCCGCGCCGCAACTGCCATGCGGATGCCCGGGCGGGCGCTGGGTCAGGCACATGAACACATGGCGCTTGAAAACCTGTGGCAAAGCCTCGCTCATGGCGTCCCCCCCGGCAGCGCCACATGATGCGCCCGCAACATCCCGATCAGTTCGCCGGTTGCCATCATGTCACGCACAATGTCGGCGCCCCCGACAAATTCCCCGCCAATATAGAGCTGCGGAATCGTCGGCCAGTCGGCATAGGCCTTCACCCCCTCGCGGATCTCGGGCTCCTCGAGCACATTGACGCTTGAAAACGCCACACCGAGCTGCATCAGCACCCGCGTGACATTGGCCGAGAAGCCGCATTGCGGCGCCAGGGGCGTCCCCTTCATGAACAGCACCACCGGATCGGCGGTGACGATCCGCGCGATCCTTTGCCTCACCTCATCTCTCATTTAGCCCCTCCTGCTGCATCCGCATCGGCCCCTTTCAAAAACCGGGCCAGACAAAACCATCTACAAACACCCCAAACCACCCAGCCAGCGTCGCCAACCCGACAAAAACCCGACAATCGCGTCCAGCCCCCCCGCCGCCCCTCCTGGCCCGGAATTTGCTTGCCATTTCATAACGACACCCTCTCATGACAGGAGCCCCATGCCGGCACCGCCTCTGCGCGCTCCCTCCCGCGGCTTTGCCGTCATCCTCGGGACCAACGAGATCGCCTCCGCCACCGCCGTGCGCCTGCACCAGCAGGGCTATTTCACCGTGCTCTCCCACGACCCGCACCCGCCGGTGATCCGTCGGCGCATGGCCTTTCACGATGCGCTCTATGACGACACGATCATCCTCGACGGCATCGGCGCCCAGCGCGCCGACGGGCTGCGCGACCTGCTCT
The DNA here is from genome assembly GCA_021781835.1 of Pseudomonadota bacterium. Lineage (GTDB taxonomy): Bacteria > Pseudomonadota > Alphaproteobacteria > Acetobacterales > Acetobacteraceae > Acidocella. Next base: position 95,139 of record JAJXWD010000007.1, read on the forward strand.
TGCAACGTCGGCAAGGTGGGCGCGTGGCGGTCACCGAAATGGGCCTGACCGACCTGCTGGTGCTGCAAGTCCCCGACCTGCTGATCGACGCACGCCTGCAAAAATACCACATCACCCCAGATTTGCGGCATCTGGCGCGGCTCACCATCGGCCTCGGCCCTAGCTTCGTGGCCGGCGAAAATTGCCAGCTCGCGGTCGAGACCCGCCCCCTCCGGCGCGGGCGCATCGTACAGGCCGGCGCCACCGACCGGCCAGATGGCCGCGCCCGCCTGCTCGGCGGGCGCGGCGCCGAGCGTTTCGTGCGTGCCCCCTTCGCTGGGCGCTGGCACACACCGCTCGAAATCGGCACGCGCATTTTCAAGGATTACCCGGTCGGCTTTCTCGACGGCGCGCCGATGCTGGCGCCCTTTGACGGCGTGCTGCGCGGCGTGGTGCGCGACGGGCTGGAAGTCCAGCCGGAGGTGAAACTGCTTGAGATGGACCCGCGCGGCCGCCAGGCGGTCTGGTGGGGGCTCGAGGACCACGCGCTGAGCCTCGCCAATGCCGTGCTCAAGGCGGTGATCCTCCACGCAAGCCGGGTGCATTGACCGTCTTCGCCTGGTTGGGGACTTCGCAGACGCCCGGGGCCTAAACGCCACTCCCCCGGCGGCAAGGCTGGCCGCGCGCCATTGTGCGGGGCAATGCCCCTTGCTAAGAGCATCCGCACCATGTCTCGCAGGCTCGTTCGATGATTGGGCTCACCTCTGGCGCGCGGCGTCTGGCCGGTTACGCGCCAGACCGGCCCGGCACAAACGGGGCGGCTTCATATAAGACTGATTTTTAAATGGCGGGGCTGCTCGCCAAAGCTTTCTGGTGGACGGCCAGCCTGCCGTTTGGCGCCCGCTACCGGCGATGGCGCGGACGCAAGGTCGCTCTTCAGCGTCTGCGCCTGTTTGCGCCGGCCAGCCCCAAGGGCAAACCAAGGCCGCCCCTCATACCGTCTCCGCGCGCCATCATCATCCCGGCTTCGGAGACCCCGATTGTCTCCATCATCATTTCAACCTATGGGCAGGTGGATTTCACGCTGCTCTGCCTCTCCTCCATCATGGCGTCCGCCCCCACGGTGCCGCTGGAGGTTGTGCTGGTCGATGATGCCTATCCCGGCCCGGAGGATGTCAGCCGGCTGCGTGAGATCCCGGGCATCATCTTCACACGCAACGAAACAAACCTTGGCTTTTTGTTGAGCTGCAACCGGGCGGCTGCCCTGGCCAAGGGGCGCTATCTTTACATGTTGAATAACGACACCGAGCTTCTGCCCGGTGCGATAGACCAGCTGGTGCAGACCCTGGAAGCCCGCCCGGATGTGGGGCTGGTGGGGTCGAAGCTCATTTTCGCGGATGGCAGCCTCCAGGAGGCGGGCGGCATTCTCTGGGGCGACGGCTCGGGGTGGAATTTTGGGCGCGGCGGTGACCCGGCCCGGCCTGAGTTCAACTATCCGCGCGAAGTGGATTATTGCTCCGGCGCGTCGATCATGCTCGCCCGCGCCCTCTTCACGGCCCTTGGCGGGTTCGATCCGGCCTACGCGCCCGCCTATTACGAGGATTCCGACCTCGCGATGCGCATTCGCGCGCGGGGGCTGAAAACGCTCTACGTTCCGCGCTCCGTGGTGATCCACCATGAGGGCAAGTCTCACGGCACGGATACCAAACGCGGCGTCAAAGCCTATCAGGCCACCAATCAGGCTAAATTCGCCGCGCAATGGGGGGCGGTGCTGCGGCGGGACCATTTCGCCGGTCCGCACGATTGGCCACGCGCCCGCGACCATGGCAAGCAGCGCAAGCTGATCCTGATCATCGACCGTTACGCGCCAGAGCCTGACCGCGACGCGGGCTCACGCTCTGTTCTGGGGATTATCGAGTGCCTGATCGGCGCGGGCTGGATTGTCAAATTATGGTCGCATGAGCGGGGCCGCACGCCTGTTTATGCGGCGGCCGTGGAGCAAATGGGCGTCGAGGTGCTCGATGAGCGCTGGCCTGGCTCTCTCTCGGCCTGGCTGGCGGAAAACGGCGCCGGTCTGGACCATGTGCTGATCAGCCGCCCCACCATCGCCCGGGCCGTTTTGTCCGCCGTCAAGGCCGGCACGCGGGCGCCCATAAGCTTCTATGGGCATGACCTGCATTTCGCGCGGTTGCGCAGACAGGCGATGTATGCGCAAGCGCCCCAACAGGCGCGCAAATTTCTGGCCAAGGCCGCCGCCGCCGAAAAAATGGAGCGGCGCATCTGGGGGCGGGTCGATCTGGTTCTCTACCCGTCTGAAACGGAAACGATCGTGGTCCGGGAGGTTGCGCCCTGGGCGCTGGCCAAAACGATCACGCCGTTTTTCTTTCCCATCGCCGAGGCGCGTACCCCCCCGCCACAACGCGCGCTGCTCTTCGTGGCGGGATTCGCGCATTTGCCCAATGTCGATGCGGCGCATTTCCTGGTCTGTGAAATCCGGCCGGTGCTTGAGAAAATGGTTGGCCCTGTCAGCATTATTTTGGCCGGCGCCAACCCGACCGACGCCGTGCGGGCCCTGGCTGGCCCTAATGTCGAGGTCACGGGCTATATTTCAGATGAGGCGTTGGCCCGTTTATATGCGCAAGCGCGCGTCGCCATTGTGCCGCTCCGCTTTGGCGCGGGCGTGAAGGGCAAAGTGGTTGAAGCCCTGAGCCACGGGCTGCCGCTGGTTACCACCAGAACCGGCGCGCAGGGCATTCCGGGCCTCGAGGCGGTTATACCCGTGCATGACGAGGTTGCCGCCATTGCGCGGGCCTTGGCTTTGCTGCTGCAAGATGACGAAGCCTGGCAGGCCCGCTCCGACGCGCAGCGCGCCTTCGCGCGGGCGCATTTTTCAGCCGCCGCCATGCAAAAATCCGTTCTGGAAGCGTTTGAGGCCGTGGCGGCCACGGCAAAATCACATACAGGCGAATTGCCGTTAAAATCTGAAATGCCTTGGGGCTTTTAAACATGCGCCTTCTGTCTGTGTTGCCCCCAAGCCCCTCTTTCAGCCAGCTCCGCGGTGCCGCGGCAAATCCCTTTGTTCAGCTGTCATTCTGTCTTGCGCTTGGCATGATCCTCTCGGTCATTTTGGGTACAGACGCCAATTTTGACCTGCAAAACTACCATCTCTACGATCCTTGGGCGTTGTTTCACGCAAGGCTTGGCGCGGATTATTACCCCGCGAACAAACAATCCTATTTCGACCCTCTGGCCGATATTCCTTATTACCTCCTCACATTCGTTTTGCTGCCCAACGCGCCTCGGCTGGTGGCCGCCCTTGCCGGGTTGCCCTATGGCCTGTTGGTGTTTCTGGTTTTCAAACTATCATCGCGTTTCGTGGCCGATCGACCCTCCGCCAGCCTCGCCGCGCTTATCGGCCTCACGGGGGCAACGACGATCTCCGAAATCGGCACCACCTTCAATGACATTCTCGCCACGGACATCCTGCTCATTTCGGTGTGGTTGTTATGCCGCAATGGGTTGGGCGTGGCTTTGTTGGCTGGTTTTTTGTGTGGCTTTGGCGTTGGCCTCAAACTGACCTTGGGCGTGTTCGCCCCGTCTCTCGCGCTGTTTTTGCTTTTGTCGCCGGGCGGGCAGCGCCGGGGCCGTCTGGTGCTGCTCGGTCTTGGCATCGCCCTGGGCTTCGCGCTGGCTTATGGCTGGTGGGGCCTGGTTCTGTGGCACAGCTTCGGCAACCCGCTCTATCCCATGTTCAATTCGCTGTTTCCCTCGCAATGGGCGGCGCCGGTCCACACCATCGATCCCCGCTTTTTTCCCAAAACGGCGCTGCAATGGCTGGCCTATCCGTTTTTTTGGGTACAGGGCAACCCGTATGTGGTGTCGGAGTTCAAGCTGCGCGACCCTCGTTTCGCGCTCGCCTATACAGCCTTGGCCCTGGCGCTGGGCGGGGTGTTTTGCAAAGCCCGGCCTTCGCGCCAAACCATTGCCTTATGGCTGTTTTTCGCCACCGCCTATGTGGTCTGGCTGCTGACCTTTTCAATATTGCGCTATGCCCTGCCCCTTGAAGTGCTTAGCGGCATCATCGTCGCGACTGTTCTGGAGGGCCTATTGCCCAGGCCACGGCTACGTTGGACAGTGGCGGTGCTGGCGGTTTTTTGCCTCGCCTTCACGAGGCCGATCAGCTGGGGGCGGATCGGCTACGGGGAAAGCCTGATTTCCGCCCCCTTGCCCGTGCTGCCCGCCCATACCGTGCTGCTGATGCAGGGCGTTCCGCTCGGCTATGTGGTGCCGTTTTTCACGCCCCCGCCCGCCCATGCCATCCGCCTTGAAGAGCTGGATGCACGATCCCCCGAATGGCCCCGCGTGCAGGCTCTGTTGAACCAGCACCCGCCAGTCTGGCTGCTGACCAATATGCCCGGTGTGCAAGATGGCGCCCTCCCCGTGCTGAACCAGCTAAATCTGCGGTTTGTGGAGGGTGGGAAGAGATGCGTCCATGTCGCCACGTCGGTGCAAGAGACCATCGAGCTTTGTCCGTTAGCCCCTGTGTCTCCCTAGGCATGACCCTTCCCTATTCAGCCCAACCAGACTAAACGCACCCCTGACCCATGGAAACCCAGCCGCCCCCTGCCATGACCATAACGCCCTTTGCCCGCGCCATGCGCAATGCGGGCTATTTGTTGGGGGGGAACGGCATTGGCGCGGTTTTGGGGTTTTTGACCACCGTGTTTGCCGCCCGGCAGCTGGGGTTGCAGGGATATGGCATCTTGCTGCTCATCAACTCCTTTACGGGCGCCCTGGCCACCGCCACCAGGCTGCAAACATGGCAGCCCATGCTCCAATTCGGCACCGCCCTGTATGAGGCCGAAGACCGCCCGCGCTTCCAGACCCTGCTGCGGCATTGCCTGCTGCTCGATGGGGCGGGCGCCCTGGCCGCCGTGATGATCGGCGTGCCCATGTCCATCGTCGGCAGCCATTATCTGGGCTGGGGCGGGCATGAAAAAACCACCGCGCTCTATGTAACCTGCGCCCTGTTCATGAATACCGGGGCGACCATTGGTGTCATGCGGATTACCGACCGCTACAGAATGGCGGTGATCGCGGATAATCTGAGCGCGCTCATCCGCTTCACCGGCGCCATCGCGGGCTATTGTCTCCATTGGAACCTGACGTTTTTCCTGGTCTTTTGGTATGCCTCCATCGTTGTGGCGTTCCTGGCGGATGGCGCGTTGTTGTGGCGGCTCACCAGGCTCATCCCCAGCCTGCGGGGCTTCCGCTTGACCGGCGTGCCCTGGCGCAGCCACCAAACAGGATTTTGGAAACTGCTGCTGCCCACCAGCGCCGACCAGGCCTTGATCAACGTGGCCTCACGCATCGATATTTTGATCGTCGGGGCGGTTTTGGGCGGGGCGGGCGCGACGCTCTACCGGGTCGCCACGCAGGTTAGCGATGCTCTGATGCAACCGGCGGTCTTTTTATCCCCCGCCTTGTACCCCGAATTCGTGCGCCTGCGTGAGCAGCAAGACTGGGCCAATCTGCGCAAGA
>JAJXWD010000035.1 GCA_021781835.1 Pseudomonadota bacterium
GTTTTCGGTGGTGTTGATCTTCTCGCCCGCAAACATCGCGTCGCGCCGGGCTTCAAGGCCCGTGTTTCGCGCCATGTCCAGCAGCGCGGCCATGGCTGCGGGCGTAAGCGATGTTTTGGAGAAATCCAGCAGCAGATCCTCGAACCTGGCCGAGAAGCTGGTGAAGCGCGCGGGGTCTTGCGCGAACAGATCCGCGATGCGCGGGGCGCTGGCGGCGAGATGTGCGAGATCAGTCCAGGTCGGGGCGGTCATGCGGCATACTCCGGAAGCCGCCCCGTTTATTACGGATGATTATGTCAGAAATCAGCCCGGATCAGACATTGAACCGGAACAGCATCACATCGCCATCCTTGACCACATAATCCTTGCCTTCCACGCGCAACTTGCCGGCTTCCTTGGCGCCCGCCTCGCCCTTGTAGGCAACGTAATCATCGAACGCGACCGTCTCGGCGGCGATGAACCCGCGCTCGAAATCACCATGGATCACCCCGGCCGCGCCTGGCGCCTTGGTGCCCTGCACAATGGTCCAGGCGCGCGCCTCCTTGGGCCCCACGGTGAAATAGGTGATGAGCCCGAGCAGGCCAAATCCCGCGCGGATGATGCGGTCCAGCCCCGAATCCTCCAACCCCAGATCGGCCAGAAAGCCGGCGCGGTCTTCCTCGGGCAGCTGGCTCACCTCGGCCTCGATGGCCGCCGAGATGATGACATGGCGTGCCCCCTCGGCCGCCGCCATCTCGGCCACGCGGGCCGCGTGCGCATTGCCCGTGGCGGCCGCCGCCTCTTCCACGTTGCACACATAAAGCACCGGCTTCGAGGTCATGAGGTTCAGGCGCTTCACCGCCTCTTCCTCGCCCTTGGGAATGGCCGCGCGCGCGGGCTTGCCGGCTTCGAGCGCGGCGATCAGCGGCTCGATCAGCTCGAGGTCGGCGGCGGCCTGCTTATCGTTGCTCTTGGCTTTTTTCTGCAGCATCGGCACGCGCTTGGTCAGGCTGTCGAGATCGGCCAGCATCAGCTCGGTCTCCACCGTCTCGGCGTCGCGCACCGGGTCCACCGAGCCTTCCACATGGGTGACATCGCCATCCTCGAAGCAGCGCAGCACATGCACAATGGCATCCACCTCGCGGATATTGGCCAGGAACTGGTTGCCCAGCCCTTCGCCCTTCGAGGCCCCGCGCACCAGCCCGGCAATATCGACAAATTCCAGCGAGGTCGGCACGATCTTCTGCGATTTGCCGATCTCGGCCAGCATGGTCAGGCGCTTGTCGGGCACCGCCACGCGCCCCACATTGGGCTCGATGGTGCAAAACGGATAATTCGCCGCCTGCGCCGCCACGGTCGCGGTGAGCGCGTTGAACAGGGTCGATTTGCCGACATTCGGCAGCCCCACAATGCCGCAATTAAACCCCATGATACGCTCCTTTTAACTGTCCCGCGCCAGGCGGGTGCAAAATTCGGCCTGTTTGCCGGCCGCCAGCACATCGGCATTGGCGGCGACCCCGGCGAGCAGCACGCCCAGCCACTCCTGGTCGGCTTTTGAAAAATCCCCCAGCACATGGCCGGTCACGCGCGCCTTGTCGCCGGGGTGGCCAATGCCAAGCCGCACGCGCCAGTAATCGGGCGTGCCCAAATGCCGGTCCATCGAGCGCAGACCGTTATGCCCGGCATTGCCGCCGCCCTTTTTGGCGCGCACCTTGCCCGGCTCCAGATCCAGCTCATCGTGAAACACGGTGACCTGCTCGGGTGCGATCTTGTAAAACGCCGCCGCCTCCTGCACCGATTCCCCCGAGAGGTTCATGTAGGTCATCGGCTTCAGGAGCAGGATTTTCTCAAGCCCCACGCGGCCTTCCGCGCACAACCCCCGAAAACGCGAACGCCACGGGCTGAACCCGTGGCGCGCGGCGATCTCATCGACCGCCATGAAGCCGATATTGTGGCGGTTGCGCGCCATGCCGGGCTCCGGGTTACCAAGTCCAACCCATAACAGCATGGCGCGACCCTAAGCCGGCTTACTTCTTCTTGCCGCCCTTGCCGCTCTTGGCGGCGGCGGCGGCGGCGGCGGCGGCGGCCTCGGCGGCCAGCTGCTCGGCCGAGACCAGCGGCGGGGCAATGGTGGCGACCACGAAGTCGCGGCCCATGATCACCGGCTTGCAGTTCTCGGTGCCCTTGAGGTCATGCCAGCGGACGGTGTCATTGATGTCGCACTGGCCGAGATCGATCTCGAACTTCTCCGGCACGTGCTCGGCGTCCACGATGACTTCGACCTTGTGGCGCACCACGTTGAGCACACCGCCCTTCTTCAGGCCGGGGCAGGTCACTTCGTTGAGGAAGTGCACGACCACGCCCACGCGCACCGGCTCACCGGCGATCAGGCGCTGGAAATCGACATGCTCGGGCTGGTCGGTGACGGGGTGGAACTGCACGTCGCGCATCAGCGCGCGCACGCTCTCATCGCCCGTCTTGATCTCATAGAGGCGCGAGCGCCAGCCGCCGCGCTTGAGCTCTTTCCACACAATCCGCGGGTCCAGCGCGATCAGGCTGGGCTCCTGACGGGCCCCATAAACAACGGCGGGCACCTTGCCCTCACGCCTCGTCGCCCGCGCCACCCCCTTGCCGGCACGCGAACGGAGAGAGGCCTCGATCACTTCAAAATTGGCCATGTTACGCTCCATAGAAACAACAAAAGCCGGCCTCCAGGGGTGCCGGCGGGCGGGTGTCTAGCGCGTTATGTGGCTCTTTTCAACCGCCCCGATGTGGCTCTTCTCAACCGCCCCCCCTTATGGCTAGGCTCGCCCATGCTGAAAATCGCCCTTTATCAGGGGCCGGGGCTGATCAACGACATCCCCGGCGCCTTCGCCCACATGGCCGCGCAGGCCGCCAAGGCCAAAGCCCATGGCGCCGGGCTGCTCATCCTGCCGGAGATGTATCTCTCGGGCTATAATATCGGCCCCGCGGCCGCGGCCGCCCAGGCGCTGGATGGCGCGGGCCTCCAGCCGGCCCAGGAGATCGCCCGGGCGCACGGCATCGCGCTCGCCTTTGGCTACCCCGAGGCGGTTGGCGGCGAGGTCGCCAATTCGGCCGTGCTTATCGGGGCGGGGGGCGAGATTTTGCTCAATTACCGCAAAACCCACCTGTTCGGAGACCTCGACCGCGCCATGTTCAAGCATGTGGGCGCCGAATTTCCGGTGGTCGCGTATCGCGGCCTCAAATTCGGCCTGCTCATCTGCTATGACATCGAGTTCCCCGAGCCCGCCCGCCGCCTCGCGCTCAGCGGCGCCGACGTGCTGCTCATCCCCACCGCGCAAATGCAGCCCTACGAGCAGGTGGCCCGCCATGTGCTGCCCGCCCGCGCTTATGAGAACCAGGTCTACACCGCCTATGCCAACCATGCGGGCGATGATGACGGGCTCTCTTATGTCGGGCTGTCCAGCCTGTGCGGGCCGGATGGCACGGTGCTGGCGCTCGCCGGGCGCGGCGAGGAGATGCTGTTCGCCGATATCGACCCCGACCACCAGGCCCGCGTGCGCGCCGCCGACCCGTTTTTCAAAGACCGCCGCCCCGCGCTTTACGGCCCGCTCGCGGACTGAGCCGCCCGCCTCAACTTCCGCGCGCGGGTTACGCAAAAAACCATTGCGCGCGGGGGTCCGCCTCCCCATACTGTTCTTCAAAACAGACGGGAGAAGATCATGAATCTCAGTCATATTCTGCACGGCAAGCCGGCCGGGTTCATTTATGTGGCGCCCACCACCCCCATCCGCGACGTGGTGACGGTGCTGGCCGAAAAATCCATCGGCGCCGTGCTGGTGCTGGAGGGTGAAACCTTGGTCGGCATCCTCTCGGAGCGCGACATTGTCCGCCGCCTGGGGCAGGAAGCCGGCAACACGCTCGACCTCACCACCGCCCAGCTCATGACCCCCAACCCCATCACCGCCACGCCCGGCACCACCGTCGAACAGGCGATGGAAACCATGACCAACCGGCATTTCCGCCACCTGCCCATCGTCGATCAGGGCAAGCTGGTCGGGCTGGTCAGCATCGGGGACGTGGTGAAGGCCCGCATCGAGCAGCACCAATATGAGGTTGAGTCCCTGCGCACCTATGTGGGCGGACGGGTTTAGCGGGTTTAATCGTGGCGGGGCAGGCGGTTAAAGCGCCCCTGGCCAGCGGGCCGGATGGCGCGCGCGGACGCGCGTTTCCGGCAAGGCTGGATGGTTGATGTAAATCATTGACTATTGCCCCCAAGCCGCCATTTTGCCGGCAGTTTCAGACAACCACACACGGTTAGAGATGCATAAATTTCTGCAAAAATGCGACGACGCGCTGGCTGAAATCTCCGCCCAGGGGCGCTACCGGCGCTTTGTCGCGCTTGAGAAACTGGCCGACAGCTTCCCCTATTACCGCGTCACCATGGAGGGCAAGACCCGCGACATTCTCGTCTGGTCCACCAATGATTACCTCGCCATGGGCACCCACCCCGAGGTGGTGGAGGCCGCGGCCGACGCCGCGCGCCGCTTTGGCGCGGGCGCGGGCGGCACGCGCAACATCGCCGGCTCCAGCCCGCTGCATGTCGCGCTCGAGGAGGAGCTGGCCGACCTGCACGGCAAGGATGCCGCGCTGCTCTTCACCTCCGGCTATGTCTCCAACCAGGCCTCGCTCACCGCCATCCTCAACGCCCTGCCAGACTGGCATGTGTTCTCAGACGCCCAGAACCACAACTCCATGATCGTCGGCATCAAGGGCGGCAAGACCGCCACGGTGCATGTGTTCAAGCACAACGACATGGCGGATCTCGAGCGCCTGCTGGCCGAGGCGCCGGCCGACGCCCCCAAGATCATCGTGTTCGAGAGCGTCTATTCGATGGACGGCGACATCGCCCCCTTGAGCGCGATCTGCGACCTGGCCGATAAATACAACGCGCTCACCTATCTCGACGAGGTGCATGCGGTCGGCATGTACGGCCCGCAGGGCGGCGGCGTGTCCGAGCGCGATGGGGTGCAAAGCCGCATCACCATCATCGAGGGCACGCTGGCCAAGGCCTATGGCTGCCATGGCGGCTATATCACCGGCGATTTCAAGGTGCTCGATTACATCCGCTCGGTCGCCGCCGGGTTCATCTTCACCACCGCCCTGCCGCCGCCCACGGTGGCCGCCGCGCTCGCCTCCATCCGCCATCTGCGCGCCCACGATGAGCGCCGCAAGGCCCTGTTCGATCGCGCCGAGACCCTGAAGCGTAAATTCCGCGAAGCCGGCCTGCCGGTGATGGAGAGCACCTCGCACATCGTGCCGCTGATGATCGGCGACGCCGCCAAGGCGACCGAGGTTTCAATGCGGCTGATCCGGGAATTTGGCATGTATGCCACGCCCATCAACTACCCCACCGTGGCGCGCGGCACCGAGCGGCTGCGCTTCACGCCCGGCCCCAAACATACCGATGAGATGATGGACGAGCTGGTCAAGGCGCTGACGCACATCCTCGCCCCCGCCCTGCACACGCAGAGCGCCTGAGATGGATCTCGGCCTGACCGGCAAGCTGGTGCTGGTCACCGGCGGCTCCAAGGGCATCGGGCTTGCCTGTGCCGGGGTGTTTCTGCGCGAGGGCGCGCGCGTGGCCATCTGCTCGCGCGACCCCGCCAATGTCGAGGCGGCGCTGGCCAGCCTGCCCGGCGCCCACGGCTTCACCGCCGACCTCGCGGATGCCGCCGCCGCCGCCCACCTGCTCGCGCGGCTGGACGCCGAGCTTGGCCCGCTCGATGTGCTGGTCAATTCCGCCGGCGCGGCCCGGCGCGTGCCCCCCGAGGAGCTGACCCCCGCCGCCTGGCACGCCGCCATGGACGCCAAATTCTTCAGCTATATCAACATCACCGACCCCGCCATCAAGCGCATGGCCGCGCGGGGAACGGGGGTGGTCGTCAACATCATCGGCTCTGGCGGCAAGGTGGCGGCGCCGGTGCATATCGCCGGCGGCGCGGCCAATGCCGCGCTCATGCTGGCCACGGCCGGTCTGGCGGCGGCCTATGGGCGCGCGGGCGTGCGGGTGGTGGGGGTCAATCCCGGCCTCACCGCCACGAGCCGCGTGCGGGAAGGGCTGCAAGCCACCATGCGGGCCAACCATGTGAGCGAGGCCGAGGCCCTGGCCGAGGCGGTCGCGCGCATCGGCCTCGGGCGGCTGGCCGAACCGGCGGAAGTGGCCGAGGCGGTGCTGTTTCTGGCCAGCCCAAAAGCGTCTTATATTTCAGGTGTCACCGTGGGCATGGATGGGGTGACCACCCCGGTCATTTGACCAAACCCCCCTTGACCGGCACCAAGCCGACCCGCGCGGCTGCTGATTTAATATAAATTTTTCAATATATTAACCACAAATCCCCGCACCTCTTCCCGTTGCGCCGCACGCCTCCATGCGGCATGCGCGGGGCTGCCTTGCGGATTTGTACCAAAACGACACATGAAAAAAACTGCATTTTACAACCGGACTGAACCCGGCCATAACGGTGTCGGTCCTGATTTATGTCAAGTCCATGAAAAATAACAGTTAACGGTTCAAGACCAACGGAGGATACTTCGCATGAAACTCGCTAATCCCGCGCCCGTAGGGCTGTTTGGCTTCGCGCTCACCACCCTGCTGCTGTCGCTCGTGAATGCCGGCCTGCTCCCCGCGGGCGCGATGTTCCCGGTTATCCTGCCGATGGCCTTCGCCTATGGCGGCACGGCCCAGCTGCTGGCCGGCCTGTTTGAGCTGGTCAAGGGCAACACGTTCGGCATGGTGGCCTTCGTCTCGTATGGCGCCTTCTGGTGGACCTTTGCCCTGCTCGTGAAATTCTTCATCGGCGGCATTCCGGCGGGCGATGCCGGCCTGGCCATCGGCTGGTATCTCATCGCCTGGGGCCTGATGACCACCGTCATGTGGATCGGCTCGTTCGCCGCCAACAAGGCGCTGATCCTCGTGTTCACCCTGCTGACCCCCACCTTCTTCCTGCTCGGCTTCGGCAACCTGCTCGGTATGGCCGGCGTGGTCACGCTGGGCGGCTATCTGGGCCTGGCCACCGCCGCCGCCGCTTTCTATCTCGGCGCGGCCGATGTCATCAACGAAGCCCACGGCAAGACCATCCTGCCCGTCGGCTAAGGCCCTGGGCCATTGACAGGGGGGCGGCTCACAAGGCCGCCCCTTTTCATTTCCCCATTCCCTTTCAAAGACCACCCAAACCTTCTCACTCAATAAGAGGGAACAAGAACAATGCCCGATTACACCTCGCTCTATGCCGGCTGGCGGCGCGCGCCCGACGCCTATTGGGCCGAAGCCGCCAAGCTCATCGACTGGGACGTGCCCCCCACGCGGATTTTCGACGGCACCCAGGGCCCCTATGGCGCCTGGTTCCCCGATGCCAAGCTCAACACCTGCCATAATGCCCTCGACCGCCACGTGGCGGCCGGCCACGGCGCGCGCACCGCCATCATCTGGGACAGCCCGATGGAAGGGCGCGTCATCGAAATTTCCTACGCCGAGGCCCTGGCGCGGGTGCAGAAAATCGCCGGCGCGCTCACGGCGCTCGGCGTGCAGAAAGGCGACCGGGTCATCGGCTACATGCCCATGATCCCCGAAGCCGCGCTCACCATGCTGGCCTGCGCGCGGCTGGGCGCCATCCATTCCATGGTGTTCGGCGGCTTCGCGCCCCCTGAGCTCGCCACCCGCATCAACGACGCCAAGCCCAAGCTCATCGTCGCCGCCTCGTGCGGGCTCGAGCCGGGGCGCGTGGTGCCCTACAAACCCCTGCTCGATGCCGCGCTCGACCTCGCCGAACATAAGCCCGAGGCCTGCGTGATCTTCCAGCGCCCGGCCTTCCAGGGTGCCATGACCCCCGGTCGCGACCATGATTTCCTGGCCGCCGAAGCCGCGGCCGCACCGGCGGCGTGCGTGAGCCTCGACGCCACCCACCCGCTTTATGTGCTCTACACCTCCGGCACCACCGGCCGCCCCAAGGGCGTGGTGCGCGACAATGGCGGCCATGCCGTGGCGCTCGCGCAAAGCATGCACACCACCTACGGCGTCACCGCCGGGCAGGTGATGTGGGCGGCCTCCGATGTCGGCTGGGTGGTCGGCCATTCCTACATAGTTTATGCCCCGCTGCTGGTCGGCGCCACCACCATCATGTATGAAGGCAAGCCCGTCGGCACCCCCGACCCCGGCGCGTTCTGGCGGGTCATCGCGCAGCATAAGGTGAACACCATGTTCACCGCCCCCACCGCGCTGCGCGCCGTGCGCCAGCAGGATTCGGAGGGCGCGCATATCGCCCGATATGACCTCTCCAGCCTCAACGCCCTGTTCCTGGCCGGCGAGCGCTGCGACCCGCCGACCGCCATCTGGATCCAGAACCTGCTCAACAAGCCGGTCATCGATAATTGGTGGCAGACCGAAACCGGCTGGCCCATCACCTCGCGCTTTCTGGGGCTTGGGCTCACCGCCTTCAAGCCGGGCTCGGGCGGGCGGCCCTCGCCCGGCTATGATGTCCAGGCGCTCGATGAGGCGGGCGAGACGCTGCCCACGGGCTCTGTCGGCAATCTCTGCATCAAGCTGCCCATGCCGCCCGGCTGCGGCCCCACGCTTTGGCAAAATGACGAAGGCTATGTCAGCGCCTATCTCACATCCTTCCCCGGCTGGTACCGCACCGGCGATGCCGGGATGATCGATGAGGATGGCGATGTCTGGATCATGGGCCGCACGGACGACATCATCAACGTCGCCGGGCACCGGCTCTCCACCGGCGCCATGGAAGAAGTGCTGGCCGGCCATAAGGACATCGCCGAATGCGCGGTGATCGCCCGGGCCGATGAGCTGAAGGGCGAGGTGCCGTGCGGGCTGGTCGTGCTCAAGGCCGGCGTGGAGCGCCCGCCCGAGGCGCTGGTCAAGGAGCTGGTCGCTTTGGTGCGCGAAAAAATCGGCCCCGTCGCCGCCTTCCGCGAGGTGCTGGTGGTGCAGAAACTGCCCAAGACCCGCTCGGGCAAGATTTTGCGCGCGGTGATGAAGAAGATCGCCAATAACGAGCCGGTGGTGGTGCCCGGCACCATCGAGGATGCCGGCGTGGTCGAGGCCATCCGCGAGGCCTTCGCCGCCCCTCACTGACCCTCGCCGGGAGTTCGTTTTTCCACAAACAAACCAGGCTTTGGGGGTGTTTTTCAAAACACCCCCAAAGCACAAAAAACTTTTAGGTTTCAAGCCCCGGAAATCTTTTGCCTTGGCGGCAAAACGGTTTATGGTCGTCCAAAATCGGAGGGTTCGCCATGGCCAAAAATCTCGTCGCGGCGCTGCTGTTCGCCGCCACCGCCGCCAGCCCGGCCCTGGCCGGCACCACCTTGCCAAACCTGCCCCCCGGGCCGCTCGGCGCCGCCATCCAGCGCGGACATGACATGATGATGTCCTCCGCCAGCCCCGAGGTGAAACCCTATATCGGCAACGCGCTCGCCTGCAGCAGCTGCCACCTCAATGCCGGCGACACCGCCGCACCCGGCAATTTCCGCTTCACCGCCACCAAGCTGCCCGCCTTCTCCCCGCGCGAAGGCGTGGTCATCACCCTCGAAGACCGCATCGCCAATTGCTTCATGCGCAGCATGAACGGCATGCGCCCCGGCACAGACAGCCCGGTGATCGTGGACATGGCCGCCTACATCACCTGGCTCGACCGCACCAAACCCATTTACGGCCCCCTGCCGGCGGCGCCCAAGAGCCCGTTCCCGGCCATGCTCAAAACCGCCAGCGCCGACACGGTAAAGGCCGGCGCCACGGTGTACAGCACCAATTGCGCCGCCTGCCACGGCGCCACCGGCCAGGGCGTGCCCGGCTCTTTCCCGCCCCTGTGGGGGCCAAACAGCTATAATGCCGGCGCGGGCCTGGCCAACATCGCCAAGCTGGCAACCTGGGTGAAAGGCAATATGCCGCTCGGCAATCCCCACCTCACCCCCACACAGGCGTTTGACGTCGCGCTCTACATTGACAGCCACGCCCGGCCGGATTTCACCCTCAGCCAGCACCTGCCCGCCGGCATGCCCCCCGGCGACTATAACGCCGCCGTCCGCGAGGAACATGACACGACCGCCAGCGACCTCAAGAAAGCCGGGCTGACCCTGCCCGTGATCGCCAGCCCCTGAAGCGGGCGCGGCGCTCCCCCGTTTGCGGTACTTGTCCCATACGTCACCCCGGGCTTAACTGGCGGCACAAAATCCGGGGAAACCGTCATGTCCATGCCAGATCTGTTCAAGCACCGCCTGTCCGTGCCGGTCATCGCCGCGCCGATGTTCATTGTCTCCACGCCCGATCTGGTCATCGCCCAGTGCCGGGCGGGTGTGGTGGGGTCGTTTCCCTCGCTCAATGCCCGCGCGCCCGGCGCGCTCGAGGACTGGCTCCAGCGCCTGCGCCGCGAGCTGGCCACTAACGACGCGCCCTTCGCCACCAATCTCATCGTCCACAAAACCAACACGCGGCTCGATGAGGATCTGGCGCTGTGCGTCAAATACCAGGTGCCGGTGGTGATTTCCTCGCTCGGCGCCCGGCCCGAGGTGAACGAGGCCATCCATTCCTATGGCGGCATCGTGTTCCACGACATCATCACCGATGAGTTCGCCCACAAGGCCATAGAGCGCGGGGCGGATGGGCTGGTGGCGGTGGCGGCGGGGGCGGGCGGCCATGCCGGCGCCTATTCGCCCTTCGCGCTGGTGCAGGAAATCCGCGAATGGTTCAGCGGCCCGCTGGCGCTCTCGGGCGCCATCGCCACGGGCAATTCCATCGCCGCCGCGCGCGCCATGGGCGCCGATCTGGCCTATATCGGCTCGGCCTTCATCGCCACCGAGGAGGCCAACGCCGCCACCGGCTATAAGCAGATGATCGTCGAGAGCGCCGCCAAGGATATTCTCTACACCAACGTGTTCACCGGTGTGCACGGCAATTACCTCGCCCCCTCCATCGCGCAGGCCGGCATCGACCCCGCCTCGCTGCGCGGCCGCGAGATCGAGCACATGGATTTCGGCGCCACCCAAAATCCCGGCGCCAAGGCCTGGAAGGACATCTGGGGCTCGGGCCAGGGCATCGGCGCGGTCAAGCAGGTCGTGCCGGCGGCCAGGCTGGTCGAGCGGCTGGGGGCCGAATACCGCGCCGCCCTCAAACGCCTGGCCGAGGAGGGCTGAGCAGTAGCCAAGCCCCGGGGCGCTTGTTACACAAAGCCGTCACGCCCGAGGGATCAAAATGCTCACCATCATCGACCACCCGCTGGTCCAGCACAAACTCACCCTGCTGCGCAAAAAAGACACCACCACCGGCGAATTCCGCCGTCTGGCGCGCGAAATCTCACTGCTGCTGGGCTACGAGGTGCTGCGCGACCTGCCCCTCGAGCCCGTCACCATCGAGACCCCGCTCGAGCCGATGGAAGCCCGCCAGGTACAGGGCAAAAAGCTCTGCTTCATCTCCATTCTGCGCGCGGGCGAGGGGATTTTGGACGGCATGCTCGACCTCGTGCCCTCGGCGCGCATCGGCCATGTCGGGCTCTACCGCGACCCCGTGACCCATGAGCCGGTGGAATATTACTTCAAGGTGCCCGACGCGCTCGATGAGCGGCTATGCGTGGTGGTGGACCCCATGCTGGCCACCGGCCATTCGGCCATCGCGGCGGTCACCCGGCTCAAGCAGGCGGGCGCCGCGCGGATCAAATTTGTCTGCCTGCTGGCGGCGCCCGAGGGCGTGGCGGCGCTCTCCGCCGCCCACCCCGATGTGCCCATCTACGCCGCCGCGCTCGACCGCCAGCTCGACGACCACGCCTATATCCACCCCGGCCTGGGCGATGCCGGCGACCGGCTGTTTGGCACCAAATGAGCCAAAAACCGATGAAAAAGGCCGATATTCCGGCCTTTCTCACCGCCATCTCGGCCGCCAACCCCGACCCCAAGACCGAGCTGGCCTATGAAACCCCGTTTCAGCTGCTGGTGGCGGTGGTGCTGTCGGCGCAAACCACCGATGTGGCGGTGAACAAGGTCACCCCGGCGCTGTTCCAGGCCGCGCACGGCCCGGCCGAAATGGTGGCGCTGGGCGCCGAGGGCATTGGGCCTTACATCAAATCCATCGGGCTCTGGCAGGCCAAGGCCCGCAATGTCGCGGCTCTTTCGGCCCAGCTCCTCCTGCACCACCAGGGCGAGGTGCCCGAAGCCCGCGAGGCGCTCGAGGCCCTGCCCGGCGTGGGGCGCAAAACCGCCAACGTGGTGCTGAACGAGGTGTTCGGCCACCCGACCATGGCGGTCGACACCCATATTTTCCGGCTCGGCAACCGCACCGGCATCGCGCCCGGCAAAACCCCGCGCGCGGTCGAGGAGGCGCTCTTGAAGCGCATCCCCCGCGCCATGCTCAAACCCGCGCATTTATGGCTGATTTTGCACGGCCGCTATCTGTGCAAGGCCCGCCGCCCCGAATGCTGGCGCTGCCCCGGCGCGCCCCAATGCACCTACCCCGAGAAATCGCACCCCGGCTAAAATCCCCAGCTCTCCCCGACATCGAGGGTAAAGAACCGCTCCGCCGCCACGCCCTGCGCCACGCGCGCCGCGGCCAGATCGCGCAAGGGCGCGCCGATCTCCTCGGCGGTGAGCTGAAACGTGCCGAAATGCATGCCGATCGCCCGTTTGGCGCCAAGGTCGAGGCAGGCGCGCACCGCGTCGTCGGGGTTCATATGCACCGCCCCCATGAAATCGCGCGGCTCATAGGCGCCGATCGGCAGCAGCGCCAGATCCGGCGCCCCCAGCCGCGCGCCGATTTCGGCAAACGCCCTGGTATAGGCGGTGTCGCCGGCGAAATAGACCTGCCGGCCCTCCGCCTTCATCACCAGCCCGCCCCACAGCATTTTGCGCTGGTCGCGCAGCGTGCGGGCCGAGAAATGCCGGGCCGGGGTGATCGTCACCTCCACCTCGCCCAGCCGCACGCTCTCCCACCAATCCAGCTCGATCGCCCCGCCAATGCCCTTGCGCGCCAGATACGCGCCATTGCCCAGCGGCGTGACGATCCGCACCCCCGGAAACCGCCCCCTCAGCGCCCGCAGCGAGGCCAGATCCATGTGGTCATAATGGTTGTGCGAGAGCAAAATCAGCCCGATCTCGGGCAGCTGCCCCACGCCCAGCCCCGGCGCGCGCACCCGCAGCGGCCCAACATTTTGCGACGGCGAGCAGCGGGCGGAAAAAATCGGATCGGTGAGCGCCCACACCCCGCCCAGCCGGATGAGAAACATCGCATGGCCCAAAAAACTCACCCCGTCGCGCGCGCCCAGCGGCGGATAGGGGCGGTTTTCCACCAGCTTTGGCCATTTCGCCCAGGCCGCGGGGTCGCGCGAGAAGCGCCGGCGCAGCACGCGGGCAAAGCCGCCGCGCCGTCCCGGCCCTGGCCCGGTCTCGGGGTTGAAGAAACGGGTGCCGTCATAATGGTCTGAGCGAGGATAGGTCATTTCCCTGATATAAAACGTCCCACGCCGCACAAAAGATCATCAAAGGCCATGCGTGAAACGCAACGCTCTCTTGTATGAGTACGGCCTCAACAGATATGTATGCCATCCACGCACACCAGGTGAAGCAGAACATGTCAGAGGCGAGACGGACCAGGGTATTGATCATTGGCGCGGGGCCCGCCGGCTATACGGCCGCGATCTATGCCGCGCGCGCCAACCTGGCCCCTGTGCTGGTGGCCGGGCTCCAGCCTGGCGGGCAGCTCACCATCACCACCGATGTCGAGAATTACCCAGGCTTCGCCGAGCCCATCCAAGGCCCGTGGCTGATGGAGCAGATGGCCAGGCAGGCCGAGCATGTCGGCGCCGAAATCCTCTACGACATCATCACCGAGGTCGATTTTTCCCGCCGCCCCTTCAAGGCCGTGACCGATGGCGGGCTGGTCTTCGAGGCCGAGAGCGTGGTCATCGCCACCGGCGCCCAGGCGCGCTGGCTGGGGCTGGAGAGTGAGCGCCAATACCAGGGCGCCGGCGTCTCCGCCTGCGCCACCTGCGATGGGTTTTTCTACCGCGGCAAAAAGGTCGCGGTGGTCGGCGGCGGCAACACGGCGGTCGAGGAAGCCATCTACCTCACCCACCATGCCGCGCATGTCACCCTCATCCACCGCCGCGACTCCCTGCGCGCCGAGCGCATCATGCAGCAGCGTTTGTTCGAAAACCCCAAGATCACCGTGATGTGGGACCACACGATCGACGAGATCCTGGGCAGCGGCACGCCCGAGGTGGTCACGGGGCTGCGTGTCAAACACGCCAAAACCGGCGCGCCCAGCGAGCTGGCGGTGGATGGCGTGTTCATCGCCATCGGCCATTCGCCCACCACCGGCCTGTTCAAGGGCCAGATCGCGCTCGATGACGAGGGCTATATCCTCACCCGTCCGGGCAGCACGCAAACCTCGGTCGAGGGCGTGTTCGCCGCGGGCGACGTGCAGGATAAAATCTACCGCCAGGCGGTGACCGCCGCGGGCACTGGCTGCATGGCGGCCCTGGAAGCCGAAAAATATCTGGGCGGCCACGCGCTGCCCGTCAGCGAGGCAGCATAATGACCGGGCAGAAAATGGACTGGGACAAGCTCCGCGTCTTCCACGCGGTCGCCGAGGCCGGCAGCTTCACCCATGCGGGCGACACGCTCAACCTCAGCCAGTCCGCCGTCTCGCGGCAAATTTCGGCGCTCGAGGAGGCGCTCTCCGTGCCGCTGTTTCACCGCCACGCGCGCGGGCTCATCCTCACCGAACAGGGCGAGGCGCTCAACCGCACGGTGCGCGAGGTGTTCGCCAAGCTCGCCATGACCGAGGCCCTGCTCGCCGAGAGCAAGGAAAAACCCGCCGGGCGGCTCAAGGTCACCACCACCCATTCCTTTGGCGTCACCTGGCTGGCGCCCCGCCTCAAAAATTTCATGGGCCACCACCCCGATGTCACCGTCTCGCTGCTGCTCGACGATACCGACCTCGACCTCGCCATGCGCGAGGCCGATGTCGCCATCCGCATGCACCCGCCCCGCCAGCCGGACCTGGTGCAGCGCCATCTGGGCGAGATCCGTAACCAGATCTGGGCCTCGGCCGACTATGCCAAAACCCATGGCCTGCCCCAGACGGTCGAGGATCTCGACAATCACAAGCTGGTGATGTTCGGTGACCGCAAGCCGCCGGTCCCCGATGTCAACTGGCTGGGCGAGGTCGGCCGCAAGGATGGCTCACCCCGCCGGGGCGTGCTCGAGGTCAATTCCCTCCAGGCCATGCTGGTCGCCATCCGCTCCGGGCTCGGCCTCGGCACCGTGCCCGATTATCTGGTGCACGACACCACCGGCCTGGTGCCGGTGCTGCCCGAAGTGAAAAAACCCACCATCGACATGTATTTCGTCTACCCCGAAGAGCTGCGGAACTCGAAGCGCGTCGCGGTTTTTCGTGACTTTTTGGTAAATTCCATTGCCGAATCCAAGGGTCTGCGGGGCTGAATCCCGCGGAAACCCTGGAATCGAGGGGAGCGGCTGCAACGATTTGTCACGTCAGACAAGCTGCATTACAATTTTAACACTTAAAAAATCTCTATTGTGGCTTATATACAACATGTCCGGTGCGAACTGGACATGTCATCCGGCCTCCGGGCCGGAGAGGGACTGGGTGCCGGAGGATCCTTATCCGGCTGGTGCCTTGTTCCTACGTCTCCCAGACGTGAAGCCTCCCTGTTGACTTGACCCGCTGGCCCGTGCGGTGCCGGCGGGTTTTTTTTTGGGGGATACCGGCAGCCCGCCGCCCGGCTTATGGTTTGGGGCTGGGGCATGGCGACGCCCCCCACATAACACCGGAGGTCCCCATGTCAGACGTGTTCATTCTCGCCGGCCAACGCACGGCGATCGGCGATTACGGCAAGGCGCTGAAAGATGTCGCGCCGAGCCAGCTGGGCGAAATCGCCATCCGCGCGGCGCTGGCCAAATCGGGGGTCGAGGCCGCCGATGTCGGGCATGTGGTGATGGGCCATGTCATCCACACCGAGCCCAAGGATGCCTATATTTCGCGCGTGTCGGCGGTGAATGCCGGCATTCCGGTTGGCACCCCGGCCTTCACGGTCAATCGTTTATGCGGCTCCGGGCTGCAGGCGGTGGTCTCGGCGGCGCAGACCATCATGCTGGGCGACACGTCCATCGCGGTGGCGGGCGGCGCCGAGAGCATGAGCCGGGGCGGCTATCTGCTGCCCGCCGAGCGCTGGGGCGCCAGGCTGGGGGATGGCAAGGTCATCGACATGGTCGTCGGCGCGCTGCATGACCCGTTCGGCAACGGCCACATGGGCATCACGGCCGAGAACGTCGCCGCCCAATACGGCCTCACGCGCGCGGCGCAGGACGCGTTCGCCGCCCAGTCCCACCAGCGCGCCGCCGCGGCCCAGGCCGCCGGCTATTTCAAGGACCAGATCACCCCGGTCGAAATCCCCGGCCGCAAGGGCGTGACCATCTTCGACACTGACGAGCATGTGCGCGCCGACACCACCACCGAGACACTGGCCAGCCTCAAGCCCGTGTTCAAGAAAGACGGCACCGTGACCGCCGGCAATGCCTCGCCGCTCAACGATGCCGGCGCCGCGCTGGTGCTGGCCTCGGGCGCCGAGGTGAGCAAACGCAACCTCACCCCCATGGCGCGCATCGTTGCCTACGGCCATGCCGGCGTGGCGCCCGAGGTCATGGGGCTCGGGCCCATTCCGGCCTCGCAAAACGCGCTGCGCCGGGCTGGCTTGAGCGCCGCCGACATGGATGTCATCGAATCGAACGAGGCCTTCGCCGCCCAGGCCTGCGCGGTCTCGCGTGATCTTGGGCTCGACCCCGCCAAGGTCAACCCCAATGGCGGCGCCGTCGCGCTCGGCCATCCCATCGGCGCCTCGGGCGCCATCATCGCCATCAAGGCCATGTATGAGCTGGCCCGCATCAAGGGCCGCTACGCCCTGGTCACCATGTGCATCGGCGGCGGCCAGGGCATCGCCCTGATCCTCGAGCGCGTGTGAGCTTCCACACCCAAACCCCGGCGGGGCTGGTGCTGGCCGTCAAGGCCCAGCCCGGCGCCCGGCGGGTGCAAATCGGCCCGGTGGTGGCCGCCGCGCCCCAGCCCGGCTGGCCCCCGGCCCGGCTGAAAGTGGCGGTCAACGCCGCGCCCGAAGACGGCAAGGCCAATGAGGCGATCATCGCCGCGCTCTGCCACTGGCTGGGCGTCAAGCGCGACGCCGTCACCCTCACCGCCGGCGCCAGCGCCCGGGAGAAAAAATTCCTCATCCAAGGCGCGCCCGCCATCCCCGAGCCATAAAAAAACCCCGGCGCGCCGGGGTTTTTTCGTGCCAGCCCCGCGTCGGGGCGCCGGATCAGGCCGCCTTGATGGCCGCGGCCTTCACGTCATCATCCACATGCTCGGCGAAGCTGGCGAAATTGGCGATGAACCGCCCCACCAGCGCCTTGGCCGCGGCATCATAGGCCGCCTTGTCGGCCCAGGCCTCGCGCGGGTCGAGCACCTCGGCCGGCACGCCCGGCACATTGACCGGAATGGACAAGCCAAAGAACGGATCGGTGCGGTACTCGACCTGATCAAGCTCGCCCGCCAGCGCGGCGCGCAGCAGCGCGCGCGTATGGCCGATCGACATGCGCTTGCCCACGCCATAGGCCCCACCCGTCCAGCCGGTGTTCACCAGCCAGCAATTGGCGCCATATTCCCCGATCAGCTTTTGCAGCAGCTTGCCATAAACCTGCGGATGGCGGGGCAGGAAGGGCGAGCCATAGCAGGTCGAGAAGGTGGCCTCGGGCTCGGCGCCCAGCCCCTTCTCGGTGCCCGCCACGCGCGCGGTGTAGCCCGAGAGGTAATGATACATGGCCTGCGCGGGCGTGAGCTTCGAGATAGGCGGCAGCACGCCGAACGCATCGGCCGTGAGCATGACGACGTTCTTGGGCACGGCCCCGCGCCCCGAAAGCTCGACATTGGGGATATACTCGACCGGATAGCAGGCACGGGTGTTTTCGGTCAGCGAGCGGTCGGTGAGGTCGATATTGCCGCGCTCATCGGCCACCACGTTTTCCAGCACGGTGCCAAAACGGTGCGAGGCCGCCCAGATCTCGGGCTCGGATTTCTGGCTGAGATCAATGACCTTGGCGTAGCACCCGCCCTCGAAATTGAACACGCCCTCTGGCCCCCAACCATGCTCGTCATCGCCGATCAGCTTGCGGGTGGGGTCGGAGGAGAGGGTGGTCTTGCCGGTGCCAGACAGACCGAAAAACAGCGCGCTGTCGCCCTCGGGGCCGATATTGGCCGAGCAATGCATGGAGAGCAGGCCGCGGCTCGGCAAAATCCAGTTCATCACCGTGAAGATGGATTTCTTGATCTCGCCCGCATACTGCGTGCCCGCGATGATGATGGTCTTCTCGGCGAAGGACAGCACGATGGCGGAGGAGGATTTCACCCCGTCGATCGCCGGGTCGGTCTCGAAGAAGGGGGCGTGCAAAATCACGTAATCGGGCTCGAAGCCTTCCAGCTCCTCGGGCGCCGGGCGGATGAACATGTTGCGCGCGAACAGCGCATGCCACGCGCTCGGGCTCACCAGCCGCACCTTGATGCGGTGCGCGGGGTCGGCGCCGGCATACAGATCCTGGGTAAACAGCTCGCGCCCCTGCAAATAGGCCTGCACCCGGCCCTTGAGCACCTGGTATTTCTCGCGCGGCAGCTTCTGGTTGACCTTGCCCCACCACACATCCTGGCTGGTCTCGGGCTCATCGGCCACGAATTTGTCACCCACCGAGCGGCCGGTATGCACGCCGGTGCGCACCATCAGCGCGCCATCGGCCGAGAGACGGCCATCCCCCTGGCGCAGCGCATGGGCCACCAGCGCGGGGGCGGTGAGGTTGGCGTGCAGTCCGGCCGCGACGCGCACACCCGTGCCGGCAAGCTGGGCGGCGTCGCGAAGGGGCGTGATGTCGGAAATATGGGTCACGAGGTTGGTCCTCTCTTAAAATTAAGCCGCGATTTGATGGGGCCTTCATAAGCACCCAAGGCCCCATCATCAACCTTGCGCCGCACCAGGGTTTTGAGAAATTTCATGCTGCAATGCCGCAAAATCCAGCCGCCCCGCCGCCCCAAACCCGCCCACAAATTGTACCGCCCGCACATCGAGCTTCCACAACCCAAAATCGCCAAACCCGATATAGCGCGCGGCATAGGGGTGGGCCGCCAGATAGCGGGCATTTTGCGCCTCGCCCGCCACGGGGCGGGCCTCGCCTTGCAGGCACAGGCGCGGCGCGGTCTGGGGGTTGTCATCCACGGCCGGGCCAGCAATGAGCAGGGCGCAGGCCGGGTTTGCGCGCAAATGGCGGGTATGGGCGGCCAGGCCCGAGAGCAGCAGCAGCGGCGCGCCATCCTCATCGAGCGCCGGTGTCACCAGCGAGGCAAAGGGCAGGCCCTTATCGAGGGTTGCCAGCGTGGCCTGGCGCATGGCGCGCATAAGCCCGGCGGCCGCGGTCAAATACTCTTGATTCCTTGCCATAATCCCGTCACTCCGTTGGGGCAGAACCCGTGCGAGGCCGAATCCATGAAACACACCATTGCCCTGGTCGATGACGACCGCAATATCCTCACCTCGGTGCAGATGACGCTCGAGGCCGAGGGCTTCGCGGTCCGCACCTACACGGACGGCGAGTCCGCCCTCCAGGCCCTGCTCGCCAAGCCCGCCGACCTCGCGGTGCTCGACATTAAAATGCCCCGCATGGACGGCATGGAGCTGCTGCAAAAACTGCGCGCGCGCTCCTCCATGCCGGTCATCATGCTCACCTCGAAAGACGATGAGCTGGACGAGCTGATGGGCCTGCGGCTCGGCGCCGACGATTACATCACCAAACCCTTCTCGCAGCGCCTGCTGATCGAGCGCATCCGTGCCCTGCTGCGCCGCCATGACAGCACCCGCGCCGAGGCCTCGGGCGCCACGCCCGCCAGCGTGCTCACCCGCGGCGATCTCTCGCTCGATGAGACCAAGCATCAATGTCTCTGGAAGGGCAAGGACATCCAGCTCACCGTCACCGAGTTCCTGCTCGTCAAGGCGCTGGCCCAGCGCCCCGGCATGGTCAAATCCCGCGACCAGCTGATCGATGCCGCCTATGGCGAAAACGTCTATGTCGATGACCGCACCATCGACAGCCACGTCAAACGCCTGCGCAAGAAATTCCGCACCATGGATGGCGAGTTCGACCAGATCGAAACGCTCTACGGCATCGGCTACCGCTACAAGGACGCCTGACCCTGACCCGCAAACCCCGCCTCTCGCGCCTGCTGCGCGATATTCTGCTGGTCAACATCCTGCCGGTGGCGCTCATTTTCGCGGCGCTGCTCTATCTGGACCAGTACCAGCAGGGCCTGCTCGCCGCCGAGGTGGCGGCCCTGCGCGAACAGGCGCGGATTTATGCCGGCGCCATCGCCGAAACGGCGGTGCAGGAGAGCAACGGCGCGCCGGCGGTCAACCCCAACCTGGCCGGGCCGCTGCTGTTTTCGCTCACCGCCCCCACCCCCTACGCCCAGGCGCTCATTTACGGGCCAGACGGCACGCTGATCGCCAATTCGCGCGTGCATAACGGGCCGGGCGGGGCCATCATCTCCGAGCCGCTCGGCGCGCCGCCGCCGCCCGGCCTGTTTTCGCGCGCGGTGTCGTTTGTCTATGACCATCTCTCCGGCTCGGTCACCGGCAATGAAGACGAGTCCGGCATTGTCGGCCAGGATGCCGGTGAAGACCCCAACACGCTCGGCTGGCAGCCCGATGCGCGCACCGTGCTCGAGCTCACCGGCAGCGCCACGGGGCAGGAGATTCCGCCCTTTGTCCGCCGCGATGACAACGGCATCCTGCTCATCACCGTCTCCGAGCCCATCACCGCCAGCCAGCAAAATGTCGGCACCGTGCTGCTCACGCGCGAGGCCAACGAGGTGGATGCCGCCGTGCTCTCGGTACGCATTTCCATTCTCGGCCTGTTCGCGCTGGCGCTGCTGCTCACGGTCATCGTCTCACTGTATCTTTCGCGCACCATCGCGAGCCCGATCTCGCGCCTGGCCGGCGCCGCCGAGCGCCTGCGCGAGGGCCGCACCCGCGCCCAGCCCATGCCCGAAGCCATCACCGCCCGCAACGACGAGATCGGCACGCTGGCGCGCACGCTGGAAAGCTCGGCCAAGGCGCTGTGGGCGCGCATGGACGCCATCGAGCGGTTCGCCGCCGATGTCAGCCATGAGATCAAGAACCCGCTTTCCTCCATCCGTTCGGCCATCGAGACGCTGACCATCGTCGAGGATCCAACACGCGCCGCGCGCCTGCTGGCCATCATCAGCCAGGACGTGCAGCGTCTGGACCGGCTGATCACCGATATTTCCGACAGTTCCCGGCTCGATGCCGAGCTGTCGCGCTCCAAGCACGAGATCGTGGACATGGCGCGGATGCTCCAGACCCTGGCCGAAATCCACGATGCCACCCGCAAGGCGGGGTCGCCGCTGATGGAGGTGGATGTGCCGCCCGGCGAGGGGCTGTTTGTCAGCGGCTCCGAGACGCGCCTGGTGCAGGTGCTGCGCAACCTGATCGGCAACGCCATCTCGTTCAGCCCCACCCAGGGCCATATCTGGCTGCGGGGCCGCGAGACGGGCGGGATCATCGAGCTGAGCGTGGAGGATGAGGGGCCGGGCATACCGGATGCCAAGCTCGATTCGATTTTCGACCGCTTCTATTCCGAGCGCCCGAGCACCGAGACGTTCGGCAGCCATTCGGGGCTGGGGCTGTCCATTTCGCGCCAGATCGTCGAGGCCCACCAGGGCCGCATCTCGGCCGAAAACCGCCGCGATGAGGCGGGCCACATCATCGGCGCCCGCTTCGTCATCCGCCTGCCCAAGGCGGGCGGGTAATACCGGTCAGTCCTGGGGCTGACGGGTATGCGCGTGGGGCTGGCGGGGCGGCCACGCGCAAAATCAAAGATGCGCGTGGGGCTGGCGGGGCGGCCACGCGCATACTCAAAGATGCGCGTGGGGCTGGCGGGCTGTCACGCGCATACTCAAAGCGTTACTTGAAGCTGATCAGCTCGACATCGAACATCAGCGTGGCATTGGGCGGAATGACCGCGCCGGCGCCGCGCGCGCCATAGCCATGCTCGGGCGGCAAGATCAGCGTGCGGCTGCCCCCGGCCGCCATCGAGGCAACGCCGATATCCCACCCCGAAATCACCTGCCCAACCCCGAGCTTGAACACGAAAGGCTGCCCGCGATCGCGCGAGGAATCGAATTTCTTGCCCTTCTCGCCGTTATTATAAAGCCAGCCGGTATAATGCACGGTCACGAACTGACCGGCCTTGGGGCTCTCGCCCGTGCCAACCACATGGTCCTGCACCCGCACACCGGACGGCAGGGTGATGATTTCAGCGTCGGACATCTCTGATCCTCCAGACAAAAAAAGGGGAAGCCGGACGGCCTCCCCGGGATAAATCCGCGCGCCGGTGGCCCGGCGCGCGGTCTTGGGTAAACCGATAGCTCAGTTCTTGGCCTTGTGGTAGCCGGCCGCCAGGGCCTCTTTCTCGCACACATAGGCGCCGTGCTTGGTTTTGCCGTAATATTTCGAGTGGCTGGTGTGGAAAACCTTGCTCTTGGTGAACGTCGACCACACCACCTGGTCGCCCGGGCAATGGGCGGCGGCGAGGGCCGGGGTCTTGAACTTCTGGTCGGCCATCATCTTGCCCATGACGGCGGATTTGACGGCGGTGCCGGGGGCGGCCATCGCCGGGGCCATGGTGGCGGCCGGGGCGGCGGCCGGGCTGCTCATGCCCTGCATCGGGGCCGTGGTGGCGCTGGTGCTCTGGGCAAAAGCCGGGGCGGCGGCCAGCGTCGCGGCAAAGGCGAAGGCGGCGGCGAAATTCGAGATCTTCATGTGACTCTCCATCGGAGCGGCGCCACCGGTTTGGTCCAGTACGCGGCGTCTGCTCGCAGGTCCTTGGGGTTGTGGCCGGCCCCCGATGAGGGCAACCCGCCACAGTCGCGGCCCTATTCCCTTTCGCCGCGCGCCGCAAGCGGGGCCGTGTTCCGTTTTCACGAATTGCACGCCGCTTTCCAGAGGGTTAGAAAGCGCGTGAACTCAACTTCATCGAGACGCAACGAATGAGCCTCATCGCCGACCGCCTGAACCGCATCAGCCCCAGCCCGACCATGGCGATCACCGCCAAGGCCCGCGCGCTCAAAGCCGAAGGCAAGGACATTATCGGCCTCTCCGCCGGTGAGCCTGATTTCGACACACCCGCGCACATCAAGCAGGCCGCGATCGACGCCATCAACGCCGGCGACACCAAATATACCGATGTCTCGGGCACCCTGGCGCTGCGCCAGGCCGTCGCCGCCAAGTTCAAGCGCGATTCCGGCATCGAATATTCGCCCCAGGAGATCATCGTCTCCACCGGCGGCAAGCAGGTCATCTTCAACGCCATGCTGGCCACCGTGCAGGCGGGCGACGAGGTGATCATCCCCACCCCCTGCTGGGTCTCCTACCCCGACATCGTGCAGCTCGCCGAAGGCACGCCGGTATTCGTGCCCTGCGCGCAAAATAACGGCTTCAAGCTGCGCGCCGAGGATCTCGAGGCGGCCATCACCCCCAAGACCAAATGGGTGTTCCTCAACTCCCCCAACAACCCCTCCGGCGCCGCCTACTCGGCCGAGGAGCTGCGCCCGATCTGCGATGTGCTGCTGAAACACCCCCAGATCTGGGTGTTCTCCGACGATATTTATGAGAAGCTGGCCTATGACGGCTTCCGCCCGGCCACCATCGTCGAGGTCGAGCCCGCTCTCAAGAGCCGCGCCATCACCATGAATGGCTGCTCGAAAGCCTATGCCATGACCGGCTGGCGCATCGGCTTCTGCGGCGCGCCCGCCGAGCTGATCAAGGCCATGGACAAGCTCCAGGGCCAGAGCACCTCCAACACCTCCTCCATCAGCCAGGCCGCCGCGGTCGCCGCGCTCAACGGCCCGGAGGACATGCTGGGCGAGATGGTCGCGGTCTATAAAACCCGCCGCGATCTGGTGGCCGCCATGCTGAACCAGGCGCCGGGCCTCTCCTGCGCCACCCCCGAAGGCGCGTTTTACGTGTTCCCCTCAATGCAGGGCTGCATCGGCAAGACCACGCCCAAGGGCAAGAAGATCGAAAATGATGAAGATTTCGTCATCGCGCTGTTGGATGAGCAGGGCGTGGCGGCGGTGCATGGCTCGGCCTTCATCTATCCCGGCCATTTCCGCATCTCCTACGCCACCTCGACCGAGGCGCTGACGGAAGCCTGCACGCGCATCCAGAAATTCTGCGCGGCGCTGACCTGACATGAACCGCACGGTCTGCATGGCGGTGCTCGCGGGGCTGCTGGCCGGCCCCGCCGCCGCGCAGACCGTGCTGAATTTGAGCGAAACCGGCCATGCCAGCACCCCGCCCGATCAGGCGGTGGCGCAATTCATCCTCCAGGCCAGCGCCGCCAGCGCCGCCACCGCCCAGGACATGCTGAACAGCCAGGCCAAGACCGCCCTGGCCGCCGCCCGCGCCGTGGCCGGGGTGGCGGCCACCACCAGCGGCTATGCCACCAGCACCCAGCCCTCCACCCCCGGCAACCCGGCCTCGCCGCCGGTTTATACCGCCAGCCAAGCGCTGACCCTGGTGATGCCGGCCGCCGGCGGCGTGCCCCCGGCAGCGTTCGCGGGCCTGCTGACCCGGCTTCAGCAGCGGGGGGTGATGCTCGAAGGGCTCGGCGGCGGGCTTTCGGATGCCGCCCAGGCCCGTTTGCAGCAGGCCGCCATCGCCAATGCCATTAGCCAGCTCCAGACCCAGGCGGCGGCCATCGCGGCGCAGCTGCACCAGACGGTGGGCCGGCTGAAAACCCTGACCATATCCGCCGCCCCGCCCCCCATGCCAATGATGATGGGCCGCCTGGCCATGGCGGCTCCCCAATCCGCCCCCGGCCCGAGCACGGCCAGCGCCGATGTCACGGCCGAGATCGAGCTGGACAAAGCCCCGTGAGCGGCCAACCGGCCCCTCGCGGGCCGGTTTTTGGATTTCCGTGGGTTTGTGTGGGATTCAGCCCGCGAAATTGACCAGCCCGGCAAACCCCGTGTCGGTGCCAAAGGCCAGACAGGTGCCAGACGCGTTCCAGCTGAGCGCGGTGAAGGCGCCGCGCCCCGGCGCGCAGAGCGGCAGCACTTTTTCCCCCGGCACATCGAGCATCAGCCCCAGGCCGGACGAAAACCCGGCCGCCACCACCTCATGCTGCGGATGGCAGGCGACGCGCTTGATGACCCCATCGCCCATGCCCAGCTCAAGGGGAGGCTTGCCCATCGGCCCGCCGCCGAAAAACGGCCACAGCACCAGCGTGTCGGCGCCCGCGGTCGCCAGCCATTTGCCCGATTTGGTGAAGCCCATGGACTCGGTCTTGGCCGGATAGCCGCTCATGCGCATGTGCTTGCCCTCAGGGAGAGTCCAGCCATGGAGGGCGTTTTCCTGCATCGAGGTGACCAGGGCGGTGCCTTCGGGGTGCAGCACCACGCCGGTGTGGCTGCCTTTCCACTCCAGCACGCGCGGCGCGGCGGTGGAGGCGGTGAACCACAGCGAGGCGCCATTATAGTGCGAGGCGGCGATGCGCTTGCCCTTGGCGTCAAACGCCAGCCCGGTAACGGTGGAAGGGTGGGCCAGTTCGCGGAGCTTCTTGCCCTCGGCGTTGAACAGATGCACGAGCTTGCCCACCCCCGCCGCGATCAAAGCGCCCTTGCCGGTGAAGCTGGCCAGCTGCTCGACCCATTTGGCGCCGAATTTGGCGATCTCGCGGACCTCGCCGTCCGTGGTCCAGCACAGCCGCCCGTCATCGCCGCCGGTGACCACACCGCCCAGCGGGTGGGCGGCCAGGGCGAGCACGGCGCCGTCATGGGCCTGGAGCGTCTGGTAGCCATCGCCTTCGCGCAGGCGCAGCGTGCCGTCGCCGCAGGCAAACACCGCGCGGCCCGCGCCATCAAACAGCGCGGCCGTGACATTGACACCAAATTCAGCCGTCTGGCCGCGGGTGTTCAGGAGCACATCGAGATCATCTGACATGGGCCTTAACTGCCCATGAGCGGGCGCGCGCGCAAGGGGGCGGTGTCAGCCTGGGGGCAGGGCTTCGATGATGGGGGAGGGCTCGGCTGGGCGCTTGACCCGCTTGCGGGCTTTGGCGGCCACCAGCATGTGGCCGAACAAGGCACGCAGGCGTGCCTGATCGCCCGAGCGGCGCTCGAGCGCGCGCAGGGTGAAATGCACCCCGGCCATTTTCTGGTAATAGTCGGTGAAGGCGTAATTGAGCGCCGCGCCCGAGAGCGCGCCGGCCACCGGCACGGCCTGGGCCAGCAGGCGCTCGGACAGCACCACGCCAAACCGGCCCGCCACGCTTTTGATGAACAAATTGAGGGTGAGGTGGTTCACGCCCAGGCGGGTTGCCCAGTAGCCGGTCTCGGCATCGTCATCATCCTGGCCGGGCGCGCCGAAGGCCAGCACCTCGAGACAGGCGCGGCGTGTATCCTCGCGCGAGAGATCCTCGCCCGCCGCGCGGGCGGTGAGCGCGATGGAGCGCAGGATGGTGGTGGTGGTGAAGGGGATATCGAACAGCACGCCGGGCAGGCCGATGAAGCCCGACGCCGCGCCAGACGCCGCCGTGGCCGCGCGCCGGGCGGCGTTTG
The DNA here is from genome assembly GCA_021781835.1 of Pseudomonadota bacterium. Lineage (GTDB taxonomy): Bacteria > Pseudomonadota > Alphaproteobacteria > Acetobacterales > Acetobacteraceae > Acidocella. The sequence continues at coordinate 26,714 of JAJXWD010000035.1, forward strand.
AAAAATTTGAGACCGGGATGCGAGGGGCTTCGGCCTCGAGCCCGAAACAGGCCAAGCCAAAGGAGGACCAGAGCGTATCCTCGATCAGCCGCTCGGCCCGCATGGTGAGGGCCGCCCAGTTTTCGCCGCCCAGACGCGCGCCGGTGGTGGTGAGGGTTTGGCGCAGCCGCTCGATGCGCCGGCCGAACAGCGCCGAGAACCGGAGCAGAAGCCCGCGTGAATCGGCCATGGTGAGCGCCGCCCGCCACAGGCGGTCACGCTCATGGGGTGTGAGAAAGGCGGCCTCTTGGGCCAGATGAGCGGGGAGGGGGCCAGAAACAGACATGCCGGGCGAGGATGGACCCCGCCCGGCATGCGATCAAGTGATCTTTTGGCTGATTACTCGGCCGCGGCGGCCGAAACGCCCTTCACGGCCTGCACGATCTCGGCGAAGGAGGCCGGGTCGTCGAAGGCGATGGCGGCGAGCACCTTGCGGTCCAGCTCAAGGCCAGCCTGCTTGAGGCCGAAAATGAACTGGCTGTAGGTGAGGCCGTGCTCGCGCACGGCGGCGTTGATGCGCTGAATCCAGAGCGAGCGGAATTCACGCTTCTTGACGCGGCGGTCGCGGTAGGCATAGCGCAGGGCCTTTTCCAGGCGCTCGAGCGCGATGCGGTAATTGGTCGAGGAACGGCCGACATAGCCCTTCGACTGACCGATGATCTTTTTGTGGCGGGCGTGGGTGGTAACGCCGCGTTTCACACGTGCCATGGTTCTATTCCCTCCTTACTCGAGACCGTACGGGGCCCACTGCTTGACGGTCAGGCCGTCGGCGTGGGTGAGCACCTGGCTGCCGCGGTTCTGGCGCTTGGCCTTCTGCGAGCGAGCATAGAGGTTATGACGCTTCTTGCCGGGGCCGGCGAGAACCTTGCCCGTGGCGGTGATCTTGAAGCGCTTCTTGACCGCTGACTTGGTCTTCAGCTTCGGCATTTTGATCTCCTGTCTGCTGTGCCCCGCTCAACACGGGGGTCCCGGATATCGGGGCGGCGGCCAGGCATGCCAAAAGGCCCGGACACGCACGCTTTCCCTTGGGGGGAAGCGGGGCTCTTAAGGCGCTATGGGGCGGGTGACAAGAGGCAAAATCGGCGGCAAGCTATGAATATGGCGCCAAAACCACCCGATGCGGCAAAATTGCAAGAGGCCGCGATGACCCACCTGACCCGCTATGCGGCCACCGAGATGAGCCTGACGCGGGTGCTGGCGCGCAAAATAGACCGCTGGGGGCGGCTGCAAACAGAAGCGGGGGAAGAGGCGGAAGAGGTGGCGCGCGCCTGCCGGGGCGCCAAGGGCGCCATTGCCGGGGTAATCGCGCGGCTCAAGGAGCTGGGCGTGCTCAATGACGACGCCTTCGCGGCGGCGCGGGCCAAGCGGCTGCGGCGGGAGGGGAAATCGGCGCGGGCGGTGAGCGCGCATCTGGCCGCCAAGGGCGTGCGGGGCGCCGCGACCGAGCAAGACCCCGCGCGCGAACTGGCCGCGGCCTGCGCCTATTTGCGCCGCAAGCGGGCCGGGCCGTTTGGGGCGGCGCCTGAGCAAAAGATTTTGGCCGCCATGGCGCGCGGCGGATTTTCGCAAGCCACCGCCCAACGCGCGCTGAAATTACCGCGCGAGGAGGCGGAGGCGTTGATTGCAAGCTTGTGGGGAGACGGGCTCAGCCCGGCAGGTTGAGCCCCACCCAGCGCGGGCTGAGCCGGGGGTCAAAGGCCGCGGCGCTGGCGGGCGGCATGCGCGAGAGGCGCAGGAAATACTCATCCAGCGCCTGCTCAAAGGCCATGCTCTGCCGGTAGCGGGCGGCGGCGGGCTGGAGCGGCGCGGGCCCGGCCGGGGTGGGCGCGCCCGTTGCGGACACGGGCGCCGGCGCGGCCAAAGGCTGGGGCGATGATGGGGGCGCCGCCATGTGGGCGGGCGCGTATGGCGCG
>JAJXWD010000072.1 GCA_021781835.1 Pseudomonadota bacterium
CCGCCGCGCCCGGCGCCCCCGACCCGGCCAAGCATCCCGGCGCCGTCAAGAGCCCGATGGTGGGCGTCGCCTATCTCTCCGCCGAGCCCGGCGCGCCGCCCTATATCGCGGTCGGCCAGAGCATCGAGGCCGGCGCCATCCTGCTGCTGGTCGAGGCCATGAAAACCTTCAACCAGATCAAGGCCCCCAAGGGGGGCGTGGTGAAATCCATCCTGGTCAGCTCCGGCCAGCCCGTCGAATATGACGAGCCGCTGGTGATCATCGAGTAATGTTCAAGAAAATCCTCATCGCCAACCGTGGCGAGATCGCCCTGCGCGTGCTGCGCGCCTGCCGCGAACTGGGCATCGCCTCGGTGGCCGTGCACTCCACCGCCGACGCCGACGCCATGCATGTGCGCCTGGCCGATGAGAGCGTGTGCATCGGCCCCCCGCCCGCGCGTGACTCCTACCTCAACATGCCCGCCATCATCTCGGCCGCCCTCATCACGGGGGCCGAGGCCATCCATCCCGGCTATGGCTTCCTCTCGGAAAACGCCAAATTCGCCGAGATGGTCGAGGCCCATAACCTCGTGTTCATCGGCCCCACCGGCGAGCATATCCGCATGATGGGCGACAAGATCACCGCCAAGACCACCATGGCCGATCTCGGCGTGCCCCTCGTCCCCGGCTCGCCCGGCGAGCTGGCCTCGCTCGAGGAAGCCCGCGAGGTGGCGGCGCGGATCATGTATCCCGTGCTCATCAAGGCGGCCGCGGGCGGCGGCGGGCGCGGCATGCGCGTCGCGCAAACCGCCGAGGAGCTGGAAACCGCCTGGCGCGAGGCCCGCGCCGAGGCCGGGGCGGCGTTTGGCAACAATGCCGTCTACATGGAAAAATACCTCGACAAACCCCGCCATATCGAGCTCCAGATCCTGGCCGATAATCATGGCGGGGTGGTCCATATCGGCGAGCGCGACTGCTCCCTCCAGCGCCGCCACCAAAAAGTCCTCGAGGAAGCCGGCAGCCCGGTCATCACGCCCGAGGCCCGCGACGCTCTGGGCAAAACCGTCACCGACGCCCTCAAGCGCATCGGCTACCGCAATGCCGGCACGCTGGAGTTTTTGTACCAGGACGGCCAGTTCGCCTTCATCGAGATGAACACCCGCCTGCAGGTCGAGCATCCGGTCTCGGAAATGATTTCCGGCATGGATCTGGTGCGCGAGCAGATCCGCATCGCGGCGGGCGAGCCTCTGGGCTACACCCAGAACGACATCACCCTCAGCGGCCACTCGATCGAGTGCCGCATCACCGCCGAGGACCCCCAGACCTTCGCCCCCTCGCCCGGCAAGGTCGAGGTTTTCCACCCGCCGGGCGGGCTTGGCATCCGGGTCGATTCGGGGCTTTACGCGGGCTACCGCATCCCGTCCCACTATGACAGCCTGATCGCCAAGCTGATCTCGTATGGCAAAACCCGCGAGGAGGCGATTGCCCGCATGAAGCGCGCCCTGCGCGAATTCGTCATCACCGGGGTCAAGACCACCATCCCCCTGCACCAGCAGATCCTCGAGGCCCCCGAATTCGTGGCCGGGGATTACACCATCCACTGGCTGGAAAAATTCGTCGCCGCGCAACAAGGCTGACCCCACCGAAAAGGCGCCCATTTGGGCGCCTTTTTTGTGGATTTGTGGTTTTGGCCTGTGATTTTTGTGGCTTTGCGTGGGTTTGCGTGGCTTAGGGCGCGGCGTTGGGGTGGGCGGCCGCATAAGCCAGCTGATCGGGGGTTTCCTGGAACCCGACCAGAATATCGATCCCGGCCGAATCGGGGCTGTCGGGCAGATCGACCTTCACCGTCCGCCCGGCCATGGCGGTCTGGGTGACGTTGCCATCGAATGTGAGGGTGGTGGCATAGACATGCTTGTCGATGATCTGGTCCCCCCGCGAGATCGAGACGAACCACGGCAGGGTGAGCGGCGCGCCCTGGTTGGCGGGGCCGTTATCGGCCAGCAGGGCGGGGCTGAGCGAGACGGTCATGGTGTTGGTTTTCGTGTTGACCACGCAGGCGCCGTTCAGTCCGGTGATCTGGGCGGTGCTGATTTGGCCGCCGACATCGGTGCGGTTGGGGGCGAACAGGGTCAGGGTCTGGGCCTGTTGGAGCACCGCGACCTGGGGGCAGTTGGCCGTCTGGTCGGGGGTGAAATCGGCCTGCAGATTGGCCGGCAGCACGGCGGGGCCGGCATCGGGCTGGTTATGATGGCTGCAACCCGCGAGACCGGTCGCGGCCAGCAGGGCGATGAGGGCGTGTGAGCGGCGCATTTCTTTCATGCCCCTCCCTTGCCAGAATTTTCACGCGCGGTCATCTACACCCATGGCAGTTTATACCGAAGTCACCGACGAAGCGCTCGAAGCCTTTCTGGAGCTTTACGATCTGGGCACGCTGGTCTCCTTCCGCGGCATCGCCGAGGGGGTGGAGAACAGCAATTACATGCTCAAAACCACGCACGGGGACTTTATTCTCACGCTCTATGAAAAGCGCGTGAACCCTGAGGATCTGCCGTATTTTCTGGGGCTTATGGAGCATCTCTCGGCCCAGGGGCTAACCTGCCCGCTGCCCGTGCGGGCGCGCTCGGGCGCCAATCTCAACCCGCTCTCGGGCAAGATCGCGGCGATCACCACGTTTTTGCCGGGCGTCTGGCCAAGGCGGGTGGGGCTGGCCCATTGCGCGCCGCTGGGCACGGCGCTGGCGCGGCTGCATCTGGCGGGCCAAGACTTTGCCATGACCCGCAAGAACGGGCTGGGACCCGATGCCTGGGCGCCGCTGCTGGCCAAATGCGCCGACGGCGCCGATGGGGTGCAGGCGGGCCTGGCCGCCGAGCTGAATGAATGGCTGCCGGGCATTTTGGGCGCCTGGCCCGCCAACCTGCCCAAGGGCCAGATTCATGCCGATCTCTTCCCCGATAATGTGTTTTTTCTGGGCGATGAGCTTTCCGGGCTGATCGATTTCTATTTCGCCTGCACCGATTTTTATGCCTATGACCTGGCGGTGTGCCTGAATGCCTGGTGCTTCGAGCGGGATTTCTCGTTCAACATCACCCGCGCGCAAGCCTTGCTGAAAGCCTATGACGCGGTGCGCCCGCTCTCGCCCGCCGAACGGGCCGCCCTGCCGGTGCTGGCCCAGGGCGCGGCCCTGCGGTTTTTGCTGACCCGGCTTTATGACTGGCTGAACACCCCGCCGGGCGCCATGGTGACCCGCAAGGATCCGCTGGATTATTACCGCCGGCTGCGCTTCCACCTCACCGCCAGGAGCGAGCACGCTTATGGGCTCTGAGCAGGTGGAGATCTGGACCGATGGCGGGTGCAAGCCCAACCCCGGCCCCGGCGGCTGGGCGGCGATTTTGGTCTATAAGGGCACCATGAAGGAGTTGACCGGCGGCGAGCTGGAGACCACCAACAACCGCATGGAGCTGACCGCCGCGGCCGAGGCGCTGGAAGCCCTGACGCGCCCGTGCAAGGTGGCGCTGCACACTGACAGCGAATATCTGAAAAACGGCATCACACGCTGGATGACCGGCTGGGTGCGCAAGAACTGGCGCTCGAGCACCGGCGACCCGGTGAAGAACATGGACCTCTGGCGCCGGATTCTGGACGCCGCCAAGCCCCATGAGATAGACTGGCGCTGGGTGCGCGGCCATTCGGGCGAGCCGCTGAATGAGCGGGCCGACGAGCTGGCCACCCAGGCCCGCGACGAGCTGCTCAAGACCGCAAGAACGCTCTGAGCGCGGCCATAACCGCGAGGTTGGCGGCACAAAGCGCCAGCAGCACGGCGGGCGCGCCCACGCCCCGGCCAAAGGCCAGCGCGCCCAGCGCCCCGGCGCCAAAGGTGATGAGGGCGTTGAGCACGTTATTGGCCGCCACCATGCGCGCGCGCGCGGCGGGCGGGCTGGCCTCTTGCAGGCGCACGTAAAAGGGCACCGAAAACAGCCCGCCGCACACCGAGAGCCCGGCCAGCACCGCCAGCAGCGCCAGCCCGCCCGGCGTGAGCAGCCCCGCCACTCCGGCCACCACGCCAAGCCGGGGGCCGATGAGCGCGAACAGCCCGGCGCACAGGCTCATGCCCACCCCGGCCGGCAGGGTGAGGCGGAGCAGATGGGCATCGTGCGTCAGGCGCCCGGCCAGCACCGAGCCCACGCCGACGCCAATGGCGAAAATGCCCAGCATGAGGGTGACGGCATGGGCGCCGGCATGGAGGGTTTGCTCGGCCAGCACCGGAAAGGCGCCGAGCACCAGGGCGCCAAAGGCCCAGAACCAGGAAATGGCCAGCGAGGCCAGCCAGACGGGCCGGTTGGCGCGGGCGCTGGCCAGCAGGGCGCGGGTTTCGCGCAGCATGTGCCAGCCGGGGCGAAGCCCCGGCGCCGCGACCTGTGAGCGCGGCATGGCCCAGGCCGAGGCGATGCCGCCCAGCGCGATGGCCATGGCGAGCGCCGGCACGATGAGCCGGCCGCCGGGCACCAAAATGAGCCCGCCGCCCAGCACGGTGCCGATGATGATGCCCATGAAGGTGCCGGCCTCGATATAGCCATTGGCGATCACCAGCCGGTCGGCGCTGAAAAACTCCGGCAGGATGCCATATTTGAGCGGCGAGAAGGCCGCCGCCTGCATGCCGAGCCCAAACAGCACGGCCACCAGCAGCGCGAAGCTGCCGGTGAGGAAGCCCGCCAGGGCGAGCAGCATCAGCCCCAGCTCCCACAGCTTGACCAGCCGGATGAGGCGGGTTTTTTCGAACGCATCGGCCATCTGGCCCATGCTGGCCGACAGCAGCGCGTAGGGGAGCAGGAACAGCCCGCCCGAGAGCGCCGCCAGCGCCGCCGCCTGGTGCGCGGGCAGACGGGCCAGCGCCAGGATGACCAGGGCGTTTTTGAACAGATTATCGTTGAGCGCGCCGAGCGCCTGGGTGATGAAAAGCGGCAAAAAGCGCCGCGCGCGCCACAGGCTAGCCATGACGCCCCCCCAGCAGCCGCAGCGTGCCCGCCGCCGAGAGCAGCCCGACCGCCAGCCCGCCCAGCACATCGCCGATGAAATGATAGCCCGCGCCCACCAGCCCCACCATGACCAGCGCCAGACCCAGCGCCGACCAGCCGCGCAGCCGGGGCGCGGTGACCCAGAGCACGGCCAGCGGCGCGCTCATATAGGCGGTGTGGCCCGAGGGATAGGCGCCGTAGAGATAGGAGGTGGCCAGCGGGTGGAAGCCATAGACCCCGTATTTGAGCCACCATTGCGGCCAGGCGCGGCCGAAGAGGAATTTCAGCTCATCCTTGGCCGCCGCCGCGGTGATGGTGGCGAGGCTCATGGCCAGCCAGGGGCCGCGCAGCCAGGCGGGGCGCAGGCCCAGCGCGGCGGCGCAGAGATAGAGCCCGGCCAGCGGCAGGGGCAGCAGCGAGGGGGTGGCGCAGGCCTGGAACCAGGGCCGCCAGGCCGGGTGGGCGGCGAAGAGCAGGGCGGCGGGGCGGTCCAGGAAGCTGGCCGACAGCAGGCTGGCGGCCAGCAACCCCAGGCAGAGCGCCGCCAGCCGGGCGGGCGGGCGGCTCAGGGCAGCAGCACGGTGCTGCCGGTGGTCTGGCGGGCTTCGAGCGCCTCGTGGGCGCGGGCGGCCTCCTGGAGCCGGAAGGTCTGGTTGACCTGGATCTTGACCGCGCCGCTGGCCACCACCTCGAACAGCGCGTTGGCGGAGGCTTGCAGGTCGGCCGGGTTGGAGGTGTAGGTGGCGAAGCCCGGACGGGTGAGGTAGAGGCTGCCCACCAA
>JAJXWD010000073.1 GCA_021781835.1 Pseudomonadota bacterium
GGTGCGGGCAGGGCGGCGGCGCTCAGCGCCTCTATGGCCGCGCTCAGGCCCGCAAAATCCAGCTCTTGCCAGCCTTGCGCGCTGGCCGCGCAAAACCGCGCCGGCGCGCCGTCCGCCACCAGCGCCCGGGCGGTTTGCAGGCAAAAACGCTGTATGCCGGTCGGGCGCGCATGGCCGGCGAAAAACCGCGCCACGTCGCTGAGATCGAGCCAGAGGCGGTTACATGTCATGGTTGTGAAGAAATGCCCGATTTGCCACCTTGGCAAGTGCGGGGCGAAATTTCCGGGCCGCGCCTGATTGCCGCGACTCGGCGCCTTTGCTTATGCAGGCGGCCATGCATCACCGTTCTGCTTCCGCCATCCTGCTGTTCAGTTTTCTCGGTGCGCCCGCCCTGGCGGCGGACCTGCCCGCCCGCGCCCCGGGCCTGTGGCAGAGCATCACCACCGCGCTGGGGCCGGACGGCCAGCCCCTGGCCAATGCCCAGAATGTCGTCAGCGTTTCCTGCGTCGATCCGCAGAACGACCAGAAATTCTTCCTCACCGAGGCCAATGCCTGCACGGGTCTGGAGGTTTTGGGCTCGGGCGGCACCTACCGCATCACCGCCCAATGCATGGAAAGCAGCGGCGTGCACCAGCTCAACGAGACATTGACCTACCAGGACGCCAAGGATGTCACGCTCAAGGCCGTCTATGAGACGCGCCAGGGGCAGATGACCATCACCAGCCAGCTGCAATGGCAGGGCGCGTGCCTGCCCGGCATGCGGCCCGGCGATGAGGGCAGCGTCGTCAATGGCAGCTTCAGCAAGGCCGACAATATCAACGACCCCGACAACCAGTAAGCCCGGGCCCCTGCCGCTCGGGCGGCTGGGCACCATGGCGGTGCTGGGGTTTTCCTCCGGCCTGCCCTGGGCGCTCTCGGGCCCCACCTTGCGCTACTGGATGAGCGCGGGGCATTTGCCGCTCGCCCTCATCGGGCTCACCGCCAATATCGGCCTCGCTTATCTGCTCAAATTCCTCTGGGCGCCGCTGTTCGACGAGGCGCGGCCGCTGTTTTTCGGCCGCCGGCGCGGCTGGCTGGTGAGCGCCCAGCTCGCCCTCATCGGCGCCATTTTGCTGCTCAGCCTCTCAAACCCCGCCCTCCACCCGGCCCTGGCCCTGGCCGCCGGCGCGCTGGTGGCGTTTTGCTCGGCCAGCCAGGACATCGTCATCGATGCCTGGCGCATCGAAAGCTTCGCCCCCGAAATCCAGGGCGCGGCGCTGGCCTGCGAGGTGTGGGGCTGGCGGGTGGCATATCTGGTGTCCAATGCCGGGGTCATCGCGCTCAGCATCAAAACCGGCTGGCCGCTGGCCATGGGGCTGATGGCGCCGCTCATGCTGCCGGGCCTGGTTGCCGCGCTGCTGGCCGCCGAGCCGGAGGTGGCGCGCGAAGCCCACCCCAGTACCCTGGCCGCGCGCTTTTCCCAGGCGGTGGCCGAGCCGCTGACGGAGTTTTTGCGGCGGCGGGGCGCGCTGCTCATTTTGGCGTTCATCGTGCTGTTCCGGCTCGGCGGGGCCATGGGCGCGCCGATGCTGGCGCCGTTCTACACCGGGCTTGGCTTCAACCGCGCGGCCATCGCCATCGCCAACGGGCCGCTCTCGCTGGTTCTGGGCATTGCCGGCACGGGGCTGGGGGGTTTGCTGGTCTTGCGCTTAGGGGTGGGCCGGGCCTTGCTGGTCACCGCGCTGCTCCAGCTTGGCGCGCTCTGCCTCTACCCCGTGCTGGCGCTCTACCCCCACGCGCCGCACATCCTGCTCATCATCGCCGGCGCCGAGGCCTTCACCGACGCGTTTTCCGACACCGCCTTTCTCTCCTACCTCTCCGGCCTGTGCGCGCCCGAGCATACCGCCACCCAATATGCGTTGTTCTCCTCGCTGGCGCCGCTGGCGCTGCACACGGTGGCCGGGGCCTCGGGCGAGATTGCCGTCCATACGGGGTTTTTTGCCTTTTATTGCCTGGCCGCGCTGGCCGCCCTGCCGGGCATTGTGCTGCTGCTGCTCATTTTGCGCCGCCACCCGCCCCGCCGACCCTTGCGCGCCTGACAGACCAGACATTTTTCTCTTGAGGGAGATCATGGCGCTGCGCATTATGGGGGTGCAGAGATCGCATCGCCTATTCCAGGGGTGCGCCTTCGCACCGTTGCCTCAGAGAGGGACGAAAGGAGCAAAACATGGATTTTGAGACATTCACCGAACGCGCGCGGGGGTTCGTTCAGGCTGCCCAGACCATCGCCATGCGCGAATATAACCAGCAGATCACGCCCGAGCATCTGCTCAAGGCGTTCCTCGATGACGAGGAAGGCGCGGCTTCCGGCCTGATTAAAATGGCCGGTGGCGACCCGCGTGCCGCCAAGGCCGCCGCCGACGAGCTGGTGCGCAAAGTGCCGAAAGTCCAGGGTTCGGGCGCTGGCCAGCCCGGCGTCACGCCCGATCTGGTGCGCGTGCTCGATGCCGCGCAGCAGGCCGCCACCAAGGCGGGCGATGCGTTTGTGGCGCAGGACCGCATGCTGGTGGCGCTGGCCGCCAGCGCCACCCCGGCCGGCAAGGCCCTGAACCAGGCGGGCGTGAGCGCCCAGGCGCTCGAGCGCGCGGTGACCGAGATGCGCAAGGGCCGCAAGGTGGACAGCGCCACCGCCGAGCAGAATTTCGACGCGCTCAAGAAATATGCCCGCGATGTCACGCAGCTGGCGCGCGACCAGAAGCTCGACCCGGTGATCGGGCGCGATGAGGAAATCCGCCGCACCATCCAGGTTCTGGCCCGGCGCACCAAGAACAACCCGGTGCTGATCGGCGAGCCCGGGGTGGGCAAGACCGCGATCGTCGAGGGGCTGGCTTTGCGCATCGTCAATGGCGACGTGCCGGAATCCCTGCGCAACAAGCGGGTGCTCTCGCTTGATCTCGGCGCGCTGGTGGCGGGGGCCAAATATCGCGGCGAGTTCGAGGAGCGGCTGAAAGCGGTGCTCAAGGAGATCGAGAGCGCCGAGGGCGAGATCATCTTGTTCATCGATGAGATGCACACGCTGGTCGGCGCTGGCAAGGCCGATGGCGCGATGGACGCCTCGAACCTCTTGAAGCCCGAGCTGGCGCGCGGCGCGCTGCATTGCGTGGGCGCCACCACGCTGGATGAATACCGCAAGCATGTCGAGAAGGACGCGGCCCTGGCCCGGCGCTTTCAGCCGGTGTTCGTCGATGAGCCGAGCGTGGCCGACACCATCTCGATCCTGCGCGGGATCAAGGAGAAATACGAGCTGCACCATGGCGTGCGCATCGCCGATAACGCGCTGGTGGCGGCGGCCACGCTCTCCAACCGCTACATCACCGACCGGTTTTTGCCCGACAAGGCGATCGATCTGGTGGACGAAGCCGCCTCGCGGCTGCGCATGCAGGTGGATTCGAAGCCCGAGGCGCTGGACGAGCTGGACCGCCGGCTGATCCAGCTGAAAATCGAGCGCGAGGCCTTGCGCAAGGAATCCGACCCCGCCTCGCGCGAGCGGCTGGAGAAGCTGGAGGCCGAGCTTGCCGATCTCGAGGAGCAATCCACCGCCCAGACGGCCAAATGGCAGGCCGAGAAGGCGCAGATCGCCGATGTTAGCAAGCTGAAGGAACAGCTCGAGCAGGCGCGCAACGATGTCGAGGCGGCGCAGCGCAAGGGCGATCTCGGGCGGGCGTCCGAGCTGCTTTATGGGCGGATCCCCGAGCTTGAGAAACAGCTGAACGCGGCCCAGGACGGCCAGGCGGTGAACGATGCCGTGACCGAGGACCAGATCGCCGCCGTCGTCTCGCGCTGGACGGGCGTGCCGGTGGAAAAAATGCTCGAGGGCGAGCGCGCCAAGCTGCTGCACATGGAGGAAAACCTGCGCGCGCGCGTGGTCGGGCAGGAGGCGGCGCTCAAAGCCGTTTCCAACGCCGTGCGCCGCGCGCGGGCTGGGTTGCAAGACCCCGGTCGGCCGATCGGCTCGTTTTTGTTCCTTGGCCCCACGGGGGTTGGCAAAACCGAGCTGACCAAGGCGCTGGCCGAGTTCTTGTTCGATGACGAGCGGGCGATGGTGCGCATCGACATGAGCGAGTTCATGGAAAAACACGCCGTCTCGCGGCTCATCGGCGCGCCGCCGGGCTATGTGGGCTATGATGAGGGCGGCGTGCTGACCGAAGCCGTGCGCCGCCGGCCTTATCAGGTCGTGCTGTTCGATGAGGTCGAGAAAGCCCATGAGGACGTGTTCAACGTGCTGCTCCAGGTGCTCGACGATGGCCGCCTGACCGATGGGCAGGGTCGGACGGTGGATTTCAAGAACACCATCATCGTGCTCACCTCCAATCTCGGCTCGGACATTTTGGCCGCGCAAGCCGAGGGCGAGGATGTGCGGTTGGCCGAGGCCGGGGTGATGGCCAGGGTGCGGGAGCATTTCCGCCCCGAATTCCTGAACCGGCTCGATGAGATCGTGCTGTTCAGCCGCCTGCAGCGGGCCGATATGGCGAGCATCGTCACCATCCAGCTCAAGCGGCTCGAGGCCCTGCTCCATGAGCGCGGCATCAGGCTGGCGCTTGACCAGTCGGCCAGGGACTGGTTGGCCGAGGCGGGCTACGACCCGGTTTACGGCGCGCGCCCGCTCAAGCGCGTCATCCAGCGCAATCTGCAAAACCCGCTGGCCGGGCTGATTTTGGAAGGCGTGGTCCGGGACGGCGAAACCGTGCCGGTTTCGGCGGCCGAGGGCGGATTGGTGATCGACGGTCATCTGGCCGAAGCGGCTTAAGCGCTACACTCCCCGGGCAACCAACCCGGGGAGTTTTTTCATGAATACCGCGCTGCTGGTGATCGATGCGCAAAACATCTACGCCGACCCGGCCTCGCCGCTGTGCGTGCCGGGATTCGCGGCCTCGCTCGCGCGCATCAACGCGCTGATCGCCGCGTTCGCGGCCAAGGGCAGGCCCATCCTCTATATCCGCCATGTCCACCGGGCAGACGGGCGCGATGCCGGGCGGATGTTTGATTTCTCCGGCCAGGCCGAGCCGGTCGGGTTTGTCGAGGGCAGCGCCGAGGCCGATTATGTGGCGGGGCTGAACATCGTTCCGGGCGGGCTGCATATCACCAAGCACCGCTATTCGGCGTTCGAGGGCACGGAGCTGGAACCCATCCTGCGCTCGCTGGCCGTGAAGCGCGTGGCGATCTGCGGCTATATGACCAATTTCTGCTGTGAAACCACCGCCCGCGCCGCGCACGACAAGGATTACTTCGTCGATTTCATCGCCGACGCCACCGGCGCCCCCGATCTCGGGCCGGATTTTGGCCAGGAAAAAATCATCGCCGCCACCAGCGCGACATTAAGTGCTGGATTTGCAAGGGTTTTTTCGGCCAAGGCGTATGGTTCTGAGATATGAGTTATTTGCATATGTTTTATGAATTTATGCAAAAATCGCACATCTTTGGTCAAAAACCTCAAGGCGCCCAAGGAAAACCAGGGTTTGCGGGGGGTGAAAAAACTTTGTGAAGCTGCGTTGACAGTCCGGGCTGGTTAGACGTAAAAGCCGCCCACGCTTTGACGCGGTGGCGCCTTACGAAAGAGGTACCGGAAACGGTGCCTCTTCTGTTTGGCCTCTGAGTTGAGGTAACGATCTTTGACAATTGAATTGGTTGGGAAGGGATACGCTGGTGGCGTTTCGGCTCTGGGTTTTTGGCCTGGGGTTTCTGGTGAGCTGAGAGGTTTGCTGGGTTGGTGTTATTTGGGTTGAGCTTGAT
>JAJXWD010000036.1 GCA_021781835.1 Pseudomonadota bacterium
AGTCGCAACCCAATGCTACCCAAAAACCGCCCCGGTGGCCGCCAATCGGCCTGCCTCCGCCAGACACGCGGCGGTCGCTACGGCAGGCCGATTACCGGCCTCCTACACCACGGACGGGGGCACGACCGATAATCCTTTGTCGTGGTTGTTGACCAAGGCTTATTAGCAACACGCATTTCCCATTTTCGAGAGAAGAAAAGCGCTCATTTTGAGCGGCTATTTTTTCCCTTGTCCGCGAGGATGACGTTCAATATAGATAGTCCCTTTTCTTTCGTGCTTGCTTAATCTTGTCCGTCAGTTGGGTTGCTTTTTTGACGCTATGCTGGAGATTCCGGGCAAAGTCATCGCCCAGTCTATCCTGCGCGAAATCGATGACGTATCTCATCAGATGTTTCATGAAGGGCGGGGCTTCCCCTCCCGTCGTATAGCCCACTCCACCAATAGACGCATAAACCTTCAGTGCGTCTGCGACCAGTTGGTGCAAATGGCGATCTGCCGGCGGGCGGCCCTTTTTTGCTCGTAATCCTCTGCTTGCCGCCTGTGAAAGGGTGTGCATTTTGGAAATGCCTGCATGAATGAGTTCCATATCAAGCTCTTCCCCTTGCTCTGCAATCGAAACCTGCTTTATGTTGTGTAACATTACCCGGCGTGCAAATTCGCTTCTCTGAGCGGAAGTAGAGCCGGCTACAGTAACGCTGCCCAGTGTTTTTGGCTCGATTAACAGGTCGTCAAGCTGGGAACCAGTCACCGCATTGCGACGCCGCTTCTCACGATCTTTTTCGTCGAGATCAGGTAGTAATCTTTCCGTAATCGCTTGGCATATTTTCCCGGCATTTTTTCTAAATTCATTGTAATCGCCGAGTATCAGTGCCTCGAGTTGAGATTTATCCAATAAGGGCTTTGCCCGCTTTAGGGGCCGATCTTCTGATTTCCGTTGCCGACGTTTTACAACATTATCATACCACCACTCATAATTATCGGGATCGATCGGAAAAAAACAATTCTCAATAATGGAGAGGAGGTCTCCCGATATTTCGGCTACATCTTGCAAAATTTTTTCTTGTTTAGATGTGCTTATGACTTCTTGGTCTATAAAGCTCTTCCATAGATATTGGGATATCGCTGAGTCAAGGTCATTTTTGGCGCTACAAGCGGAGTCCTGGTCCTTTAAATTGATGCCCGCGATGATGTCGTTCCATTGTTCCGGAGACAATTGAACTTCCATGTCTTCTTTTTTTGGCCAAAATTCCATTAGTCAATGACTTCTCTGGGTTGCGACGCGTTTTTCAGAGTGAGAAGGCACCGTTTCGCAATACGCCGCCCACGTTTCCATAAGCTTTTGGCGCTTTTCGAACAAATCACCCCTCCGATAGGCAGCTTCCACCTTGTCACTGATCGCATGAGCCAAAGCCATCTCGGCAACCTCGCGAGGAAAATTCGTCCGCTCTGATACCCAGTCCCGAAATGTCGAGCGGAACCCATGTACGGTCAAGTGGCTTTTGCCCATCCTTTCGAGCAGTTTCAGCATCGCCATATTCGACAAGCACGCCCCCGGTCGGCCGCCAGGAAAGACATGATGGTCGGAGCCTTCAAATTTCATCCCCTCCAAGACCAAAATCGCCGCAGGTGACAATGGAACCCGATGTTCCCGGCCAGCCTTGATACGAGAGGCCGGAATGGTCCAAATTTTGGCGTCAAGGTCGATCTCGTCCCATGTCGCGCCGATGGTTTCACTGGTTCGCGTGGCCGTAAGTATAAGGAATTCAAACGCGCGAGCGGCGATGCCTTCTTGGGCACGCAGTAGCGTCATGAAACTACTCATCTCTGCGTAGGGCAGAGCGGTATGATGCTCAACCTTCTGGACCTTCTGACGCTTGGGCAAAAGATTTTCGAGATGCCCCCTCCACCGCGCAGGATTCTCGCCGCGCCGGTACTCTCGGACGGTCGCCCAGTCGAGGATGCATTCTATTCGCCCACGCAGCCGGCTGGCCGTCTCGGTCTTTGTCGCCCAAATCGGCTCCAGCACCTTCATGACGAGGGCGGTATCAACCGTTTGAATGGGAAAGGCGCCGAACACAGGGTAGGCATAGGACAACAAGGTATTCCGCCATTGGTCTGCATGCTTGGCATTGCGCCAACCCGGAGCATGAGCCGTAATATACGCGTCGGCGCAATCCTGGAATGTCTTGGCTTTGGCCTCCTCCAGCTTGGCTGCCAAAATAGCGGCCTCACGGACTTGCAAAGGGTCAGCCCTGTCGAGGCGTTGCTTCCGGCATTCGGCGGCTTTGGCCCGGGCATCGGCCAGAGAGACGATATGCAAAGGACCGAGCCCCATGTCCCGACGGCCATTACCCACGCGGTAGCGGAACACCCAGGACTTGGCGCCTGAAGGCCCGATACGAAGGTAGAGCCCGAGGCCGTCGGCATACATGCCCGGTTTCGCGGCCTTGGTCACCGCTAAAGCAGACAGACGCTTCTCTTGCCTGGCCAATATTGCCTCCGTTCAACAACCTGAACGTAGCATATTGTCCCATCCTTTGCACCATCCTTTTTGGGTGAACACGGGGTTGTTCGCAGGTATGCGTGCGGCTTAATTTTTCTTATTTTATAATGTGTAAGAGAGAATTTTGACACGCACGAATTGCCACGAGTATGGCGGAGAAGGACACCCTCTCCGCCACCCCCATGAGTTTTCAGATATCATGGCATAGTAAAACCGGCTGATTTCAGCCGCTTTACGGTGTTTTGTCGTCGCCTCCCCCCGCGGCTTGCCCCCCCGCGCGCCATACAGTCATTACCGCAAGATGAGATTATCCGAACGTCCCACCGCTTCCGCCAAGGCCGCCAAAGAGCCTGGGCGCTTGTGCCCCGCGCCCGCGTCACCGCGATGAAAAACGCATCGGCAGCCTTCGCGGGCCTAACCCCGTAGCCAAGCTTGCCCACCTGCGCAAACAGACGCCCGAACGCTCCCCCGGTGGTGTAGCTGGTGGTCAAGGTCATCGGCAACCCGACCTACATTCACGCCCTCCCCGGCCCCGGACAGATACTATACAGTGAGTTCTCAGGAAGATAATTAAGATCCTGTTTTATCCATTTTGGACGTGACAATGCCTGTAAACTACCAAAATCGTGCTGAAACGGTTAACGCGTTGCACGCCTTGCAAGAGCCATCGTTCAAAGGCGGGTATAGTGGGCGCATTATACTGTTCTGTATCGCTTGGCTGTCGACATTCAACAAAGCGGTCGTAAACGGCGACGATATAAACCACATGCAGGGCCATTACGGCAACGAGTTGCTTCTGCCGCACTTCTCATCAGACTGGATACCAAACAGGGTGGTGGATTTATATGGCCGCAATCTGCTGGCGCATATGTTCGATTTGGTCTTCTTCCCCGCTCACATATTGTTTGGCGCGGATTTTTTCTTTGTTTTCAAAATATTCAATGCGACCCTGTTTGCAACATTCCTCTGTATCGTCCATCGCTATCTGTACCTGCGGATCAGCGCAGCAACTCCCAACCAAAGCAGCATGCTGCGCAGCCTGTTTGTTGCATTTTTGGTTCTTGTGATCCTGCCCTGGACCAATGAGGTAAGGGCCGTCTGCTATGAAATCCCCGCCTTTATCACCTTTGTCGTTTTAGCGGAGTTACTTGACTGCATCTTTGGTTTAGCTAAAACGGGCTGCACCAAAGCGCCCTCACCTTGGTTGCTCGTGCTCGGCTATATCGCCGCTTTTTCTCTGGAAGGCTACACGGCCATAATGCTCACGGCCCTTCTTTTCGCATCAGGACTGACTTGGCAATGGGACCAGGTCCGGAAGCACCAGGTCGCCGTGATTGTGGCAAGTCTTGTTGGGTTTTGCGTACTGGCAATTTTCATAACCATTGTGTTTTCACAACGCATACATATCGGCGCGGGCACGTCTCTTCTTGTGGAAGTTTTACAATTTCTGCGGCATAGGCAAAATTTTCCAGAAGACGCGCTGATATTCAGCCTTCCTCTCGTGACTGGTTTGGCTGGTGCCGGCACATTATGGTTTTTGCGCCACCGGCTGGCAAACCTGACGCCCGCCACGGTTTCATTTACAATCATCACATGCGCGACACTGATCGTGGTTGGTCTGATCTCCCTGCAAGCCGATCAGAATTATTTCAGCTTCACGAGCTACCCTTGGGGCGGGATGCTGCTGATCGCGATGTTTTCGGCCGTCCCCGCCGTTACGATTCCACTGGCGGATTTTCAACAAGACAGGTTGATATCGAACTCAATTCGAATTTTTCTGATGATCATCGCCCTGTCGTGGATGGCGATTTTTGTGATGAATACTACGCAACAAAACTATGAACGGTCATGCCTGGTCTTGAATGCGTACCGTGCCGTTGGTCATTATACCGGACAGGTTTTTGATACCGGCTTATCACTTGATCAAATTCCAATGCAGGAGCGGCCCCTGCCGACCGCAGCTTCGCCCGCCTGGTTCATTCGCGGCTATGAGGCGTTCTTTTTGAAATATTATGGGGTCGATAGCCACATTATCTTCAAATAAACTCGGCCATCGGCGCCGATGGGAAGCCGCCCGGCGCTGCGTTCGCCGTGGCCCGCACCAGTCAGCGACGCCGCTTCCAGCTCCATCAGCCGCTATGCGGCAAAGCCGATCATCTCACGCGCTAAATCGGCGTCGGCACGCTTCTCCAAAAGCGCGGCAAGGCTCATCTTCTCATCGGTCATCGTCGGGGCCTCGGTCCCGGTTGAAAGGTTTGGCAGCCAAACCCTGCCGAAAATCCACGATGACCACCGGACGCGCCGGGGCAGGCATAAATGGCGCTATCAAAACTCATTTGGCATCGGTAAGGCTGCTTGCCTAGCGAAGATCCTCCCGGCAGTATCGCTCCCGGGCGGTCTCAGTCCAAGCCATCGTGGTTCCGCCAGTTGTCGCAAACCAACAGAAACATAACCAACTGAAATCGCTCAACCATCTTTTTCGTTCAGGTTCTAAGACCATGAAAATAGACGCAAAATATTTGATACAGATTTCCGCGATTATTGAAACTGGTACATTTCAGGCGGCGGCGACAATGCTTGGCCTGACACAGCCTGCGCTCAGCCGGAATATCCGCATGGTGGAGGAGCGGATAGGTCAACCAATTTTCTTGAAAAGCGGCCGCAAGGCACAGCCGACCGATCTCGGTATGAGGCTGGCGCAGGAAGGTTTGGCGATCAAGCGGGCGCAGGATGCCGCCTCTCTTTACCTGACATCGATAAAGTCAGGCAGTGTTGACCGGTTGCGCGTCGGCGCTCCGCCAGGTATCGCGCGGCATCTCGTCTGCCCGGCGATAAGCCTTTTCATTGCCGATCATCCCGAGATATTAATCGACATTTCCATTGGCAATTCAAAAGAACTCGCGGAAAAGCTGGCGGACGGACGAACTGATCTGGTCATAGGCCCGTTATCGGCCGTTGATCAGTGGCCGGGGATGAAAATCTCAAAACTGTTCGACGACCGCATTGGCATACTGTGCCGCAAGAATCATCCTTTGACCAGGCAGGCGGTTATAACACCTCATGATCTGACAAAGTATAAATGGCTTCAGCATCCCAATGGCACACCGATCAGGTTGCAGACGGATGCAGCATTCTCCATACTGGGATTGCAAGATATTCAATGGGTGTTGCCGCCGGACAATGCCTCTTTCATTTTTCCGCTCATCAGCAATTGTGATCTCCTTTCCACCATGCCGCGCTGGCCGCTTTTTTATACGCAGGCATTCAGCCTGGATTTTTTAGATTTTGATCACCCGGCTCTTAGCCGTTCGATCAACGTCATCCGGCGGCGGAATAGTGATTTATCAAAAATTCATAATATCCTCCTTAAAAAGATAAAAATTATATTTTCAAATATGCAGGACGCCAAGCCGGCGTCCATTTAAAATCAGGAACGGTTAGACCTTGTTCAAAGCCTTCATGCGTGCCTGGGCGAGTTCCTGCTCATCCCAATAGCCGATGATGTATCCAGACCGAAGCTGCGTGTGGTCTCGTGTGTAGGATTCGATACGCTCATTGGACATGGTTATCCTGTTATGGTCTTTCAACGCCCATTCAAACAAAGCTTCACGCATCCGCTCGCGCTCGGCCTTGAATTCATCGCTCTCGCCGATGTCGCGAAGTTCATTTGGATCGTTCTGTAAATCAAACATCATCGGTCTATAGCCGTTGGGGTGGATATATTTGAACCGGCCGTCAAACACCATGAACATGCGCGCTTCATCTGGTTTTTTGTTTAGCATGCTCCGGATTTCCAGCATTGAGTAGTCATATTCGGAGACAACATACCTCCGCTCGATTTTGCCGCTTCCGTTGAGGACGGGCATAAGGGAGTGCCCTTCAAGGATATGAGGCTGTGGAGACCCGCCTAGAGCGGCTATGAATGTCGGGGCAAGATCTATGGCCTCGACCAGATCATCACAGACGGTGCCGCGGGTTTTATCCGCTTCAGGCGAGGGATCGTAAATGATCATCGGCACGCGGACCGAGCAATCATGAAACAGATCCTTTTCGCCAAGCCAATGATCTCCGAGATAGTCACCGTGATCAGATGTGAAAACGATCATGGTGTTTTTGTCATATCCATGATCTTTCAGAGAGGCGAACAAGATCCCCAACTGGTCGTCGATCTGTTTGATCAGTCCCATATAGGCGGGGATGACGTGCTCACGAACCCCATCGCGTGAAAAATTCCGCGCGACCCTCAATTGCATGAAGGCCTTATAGACGGGATGCGGGTTGTCTGTCTCCATTTGCGCGCGGTTGGCTGGAATGACATCAAGCGCGCCATACATCTCATGATAGGGCGCTGGCGCGATATATGGCCAATGCGGCTTGATATAGGACAAATGCAGGCACCATGGCCGGCCATCCTTTTTCGCATCAGCAAGAAAGGAGATGGCTCTTTGGGTCATGTATGGTGTTTCGGAATGTTCTTCTGGTATTCGCGCTGCTTTGTCGGCATGGGCGAGCAGCCAGCCATTTTGCACGCCGGCTTCCGTCTCGCCTGAGTTGGCCCAATGCTCCCATGGGTTGGATGAGTTAAACCCCTGGTCGCGCAAATATTGCTCATAAGCGGGGCGGGGCGCGGTGGCGGGATGCAAGCCATCATCACGCTCATATGGTTCAAAGCCACATTCGGAAATTTCGACGCCGAGATTTGACGCCGGATCAATTCCCAATCTTTTCATGCCTTCAAGGTCGGCTTTCATATGCGTTTTGCCAACCAGCACCGTGCGAACGCCGAGTTTGCGCAAATGCTCGCCCAGTGTCGGCTCGCCCACGCGCAACGGAAAGCCGTTCCAGTTCGCGCCGTGGGAGCGCATATACCGGCCTGTGTAATAGCTCATTCGGGAGGGGCCGCATACGGGCGATTGCACATAAGCCCGGTTGAACAAAACGCCACGCTTGGCCAGCGCGTCAATGTTCGGTGTTTGTAAGCTGGGATGGCCGTAGCAGGATAAATAATCAAACCGCAACTGGTCGCACATGATGAACAATATATTCTTTTTCATTGTTAAACTCGTTTTTCAGTTGCGGAAATGGATTGCGGTTTCCTGATTTTATTTTGCTTGCGCAGCATGATGATTAGAGCCGCGGAGATGAAGAGAGAGATGCCGATCCCCTCAAAACCGTCGGCAAAGCTGCCATGAAGGCTTTTCTCATAGCCGATGAACCAGGGGCCGAAAAACGCGCCCAGATTGCCGACCGCGCTGATCAGGGCGACGCCAAAAGCCCTGGTCTGGAGTGAGAAAATTCTTGGCGGTATGGCCCAGAACACTGCGAAGCTGGCATAGCCCGCGGCACCGAGAATGATCAGGAGAACTATCTTGAGCCAGAGTACATGGGCCGCGGAGACGCACAGCCATGCGAGACCAGCCACAACCGAGGGAATGGCGACATGCCAAACACGCTCGCCGGTTGCGTCTGAACGCTTGGACCACAAATACATGATGAAGGCGCCGGGAAACAGCGCCGCGGCGGTTATAAAACCGGCCTGCTCGACATTAACGGTGCCCATGCCATGCACAAGCTGCGGCAGCCACATGCTTAAGGAGGCCAGCGTCGCGCTCAGGCCGAAATAGACCAGCCCCAACATCCAAACGGTGGGGCTTGCGAGAACAGCCGCTATATTGGTGTGTCCGGCGTCGGCGTCTGCCTCGGCGTTAATTTTTGTAATCAGGGCCAGCCTTTCTTCCGCGCTCAGCCAGGTTGCTTGAGCGGGATGGTCAGCGAAATTTGTGAGCAGTATAATGCCAAGGAGCACTGGCGGCAGACCTTCCGCCATGAACAGCCATTGCCATCCCGCGAGGCCCATGAAGCCATCCAGCCGCAGCAGGAGGGTGGAAAGAATGGCGCCGATTGCGTTACCGGCTGGTATTGCAAAGAGAAACGCCGCATTGACCTTGGCTTTTTGCGCCGCCGGAAACCACAAGGACATGAAATAGATAACGCCCGGAAAGAAACCGGCTTCGCTGATTCCGAGCAGAAATCTCAATGCCACGAAACTCTTGGCGCCCGAGGCCAGCGCGACGGCGGCCGCCAATATGCCCCAGGTGATGGCGATGCGCGCCAGCCAGACCCGTCCGCCCAGGCGGTGCATCATGATATTCGAGGGAATTTCATTCAAGACGTAGCCGAAGAAGAAAATGCCGGCGCCAAGGCCGAATGCCTGAGCGGTTAAATGCAGGTCGCGGCTCATGGTAAGGCCCGCCACGCCAACATTGACACGATCCAGGATCGCGAAAAAATACAGGCCAGTCAGCAAAGGCAGTATGCGCTTTTGCGCCTTTGATGTGGCTGATGACAAAATTCCGTTTGACACGTCCCGTCCCCTTTTTGATTTATTATCCTGCAAACGCCGCGCTTGCATCTCTCGCGCGCTCGATGTCTTGTTCAGCATATCATCCGGGTTTGAGGGCATGAACGCTGAACTGGTTTTCCCGCTTAAGATAAAGGAAAATTCAGCCCGATATGAAAGAATGACTGATTGCCCCCGTTCTGTCCGGCAAAGCCATATAAATAGCGGATGACCAGTGTCGACGCCTGGAATTTGTAGCTGAAAATTGGACCGGCCGAGGCGTGCATGTATTGGTCTCCCACACCGCCGATATTGATAACCGGCCTGCCAAATTTTGTATCATTGGTGAACTGGCGTGTATAGTTTCCGATTGCGCCTATCTGATAACGGCCGAACCAATGCGCAATCGTCCAGTCGAGATAATAGATGTCCCCCGAGTGGTAATGTGTTTTTGGGTCTGTGGCGTTGAAATCAATTGTGTTGTTGAGGGTGATGTTCCAGCCGTTTTTGAGATACGAGTAAGCGAGATTTGGTTCAAAAACAAAGTAATGATTAGCGCCGGAGATGGGCGATGAAACATAGCCCGTTTTGGGGCTGTAAGTGGCAATGAAGTCGCCGTTGGGCAGGTAGATTGATAAACCCTCGGAAACAAAATTTCCTTTGCCAAGCGCCCAGGACAGTATCTCAGGCGTGAGAATGGTATTGTAAAGCCCCATGCTGTAGCTTGAGGAATGGCCGATATTGTTGGCATTCACAAGATTATAGTTGAATGGCTGAATGATTGCGGCGCCATAGCTTGCTCCCAAAATCCGCCAGCCGGGAACATCGAGCAGCCTTAAGCCGCCCCCCGCGCCCGCGATTTTGACGCCGGTGTTCTGGCCTTCGGCATTCACCACGGTACCGCTTGAATAATATGTATCAATATTGGCGTATAAGCCGGCCGGCGGCAGCGCGCCCGCGGGCGCGCCGGTGGTTGCTCCCGGCTGCATGGGCGGACGGGATTCCGATGCCGCCGCTTGTTGAACCAGCGCCAACGACACGGCTCCAGCCGCGAGCGCAAATACGAGCCTGCTCGATTTCATCACCACGTCTCCCCTTTTCTAAACTTTATTAATTTTCTTGGCCTTTAAGATTTTTGCTTGAGAGATGCATGGCATGTGTGGCCGTTGCCTCCAGAAGCGGAGTGAACATAGGCAGTATATTGCCGGTCAAAAAATGCTTTTTTTTGACGATCCATATCAGAACGATATGTATTGCCGGCTGGGGCTGTGGGGATTGGCTGAAGATTTTTCGAAAAAAACGCGGCGTTTTCCCTTGCGGGGCGCGGCGGGCGGCGGCGTGGATGCGCGGGGGATGGTATGGAAAGTGTCTTTTTAACCCCCCATTTGCCGTTTTGATATAAAAATCAGTGTGCTACGGCGCGTACGCTTCGCCATATGCCCCAGCATCATCTCAAATAGAGCTGGCGGTACTCCTCCCGCTTGTTGGGTGATACTGAACGCGGCGCCTCGCGCCACGAAAGAGACTCCCCGAGAATTCCCTTACCCCGCCTCGATAATCTCCAAGATCGCCCGGCCGTAGCGCTCGAGCTTTGAAGCCCCGAGCCCCGGAATTTGCGCCAGCGCGGCCAGGTTTGCCGGGCGGGCGGCGGCCAGGGCGGCCAAGGTGGCGTCGTGGAAGATCACATAGGCCGGCACGTTCTGTTCCTTGGCCAGACGGGTACGCGCGGCGCGCAGCGCCTCAAACAGTTTCTGGTCCTGGGCCGCAACCTCCAGGCGGGCATTTTTCTTCTTCAGCAGCCCGCGCGCGCTGGTGGCGGCGGGTTCCTGGCGCAGCCGCACGGTTTCCCTGCCGCGCAAAATCGCCTCGCCCGGCCCCGCCAGCCGCAGCGCGCCAAAATTCTCATGGTCCACCTCCAGCGCGCCCCGCACAATGAGCTGGCGAAACACCGAGCCCCAGCCCTTGCGGTCAAGCTCGCTGCCCACGCCAAAGGTTGGCAGCTGGTCATGCTCAAACCGCTCGATCTTCTCGGTCTTCACCCCCAGCAGCAGATCGGTGAGGTGCCCCACCCCAAAGCGCTGGCGCGTGCGCCACACCGCCGAGAGGGCTTTTTGCGCGGCCACCGTGCCGTCCCAGGTGGCGGCGGGGGTCAGGCAATTGTCGCAATTGCCGCAAGGCTCTGGCAGCGTCTCGCCAAAATGCGCCAAAATCGCCTGGCGCCGGCAGGTAATGGTCTCGCACACGCCAAGCAGCGCATCCAGCTTGGCGCGCTCCACCTGCTTCACCTCCGCCGGGGCGTTGCTTTGCTCGATCATGCCGCGCCGCATCACCAGATCCTGCATGCCATAGAGCAGCAGCGTCTCGGCGGGCAGCCCGTCGCGCCCGGCGCGGCCGGTTTCCTGGTAAAACGCCTCCAGGCTGGCGGGCAGGTCCAAATGCGCCACAAAGCGCACATCGGGCTTGTCCACGCCCATGCCAAACGCCACCGTGGCGACCAGCACCAGCCCCTCCTCGGTGGTCAAGAACTCATCCTGGTTGGCGGCGCGCATTTCGGGCGGCAGGCGGGCATGGTAGGGCAGCGCCCTGATGCCATGGGCATTCAGCGCCGCCGCCGTCTGCTCCACCGTGTTGCGGCTCAGGCAGTACACAATGCCGCTTTCCCCCTCATGGGCGCGCAAAAAGGTGAGCAGCTGGCGCAGCGGCGCCTCCTTGCGGAGCACGGCGTAGCGTATATTGGGCCGGTCGAAGCTCGAGAGAAACAGCCGCGCGCCCTCGAGCGCGAGGCGCCGGCCTATATCCTCGCGCGTTTGCGGGTCGGCGGTGGCGGTGAGCGCCAGGCGCGGCACGCCGGGAAACCACGCGGCGAGCTTGGCCAGCTCCATATATTCCGGCCGGAAATCATGCCCCCACTGGCTGACGCAATGCGCCTCATCGATGGCGAACAGCGCGATATCCACCCCCTCCAGCATTTCGAGAAAATCGGGCATCAGCAGCCGTTCGGGCGCGGCGTAGAGCAGCTTCAGCCGCCCGGCGCGCAGATCGGCGCGCACCTCGGCGCGCTCGGCCCCGCTCAGGCTGGAGTTGAGCGCCGCCGCCGCCACGCCCAGCTGGCGCAAGCCCGCCACCTGGTCGCGCATCAGCGCGATCAAGGGCGAGACCACCACCCCCACCCCCCGCCGGCACAAAGCCGGCAGCTGGTAGCAGAGCGACTTGCCGCCCCCCGTCGGCATCAGCACAATCGCGTCCTGGCCCGCGATCACATGCGAGACCACCGCCTCCTGCTGGCCGCGAAAGGCCGGCAGGCCAAACAGGCGGCGCAATATATCCTCGGGGGCGGGCGCGGCGGTAAGCGGGCTGTCCATGGCGCTAGCCTATAAATACTCACCCGCGCCACGCAACCGCGCCGCCCTATCCCGGCAAATGGCAACCCGGCAAAATCTGGCCCGAAAATGCCCGCCATCTCTGTGTCTGGCCCAGCAGCGGCACCAGCACATAGCCGCGCAACGCCAGCCCGCCGGCCTCGCGCCATAATTTGGCGTGGTAGCGCGTGCCCGAGCGCGGATCGAGCACCTCGCCCTGCCAGGTGCCATCAGGCGCGGGGCTGGCGGTGATGATCTGCTCCCCGCATTGCCCCCTGCCCCGCCAATCCAGCGGCTCGGGGTCGCTCGGGTGGTCGAACACCATGCCGATGATCCGCCCGCACACATCCGCCCCGCACGGCGCCAGCGCGATAACGGCCTGATGGTCGGCGGTGAGCCACAGCCCGCTCACGGGTTTGGGGGGAATGGCAGCGCCAGCGGCGGCACCCGCCAGGATGCCGCCGCCCAAAAGCGCCGCCGCGAACATGCGGCGAAACAAGAAAATCTCCCAGACGGCGCCGATTTTTGTTAGGCAAATCCGTCAGGCTTGGCTAGCAAATCCGCCGCCGCGCGGGCCAGCCCAAAATGCCCCTCACCGCGTTTTTTTGCAATGCTGTTGCCAAAATGCTGCAGGTCGGCCTCAGCCGAGCGTCAACCCGTACAGCTTGTAGCCCGTGGCGGTCTCGCCCATCACGCTCACCCCCGCCTGGCGGGTAAGGTAGGCCTGTGCCGCTGGCGCGCTTTCAAACATCACCGTCACCGGCGCGGGGGGCGTGGCGAATGACCACACCTCCGGCACCGCCACGCTCACGCGCCGGTGGGCCAGTATATAGCGTGTCAGCACATCGCGCACCTGGTCCGGCGCGCGCAGCACCACGGCCTCGGGCGTGCGGGCAAAGGCCGAATCCGCCCGGTAATTATTGGTCACCACGATAAATTCCTGCCCGTCCGTCACCGAAGCGCCCCGCCAGGCGAGACCGACAATCCGCCCCCCCGCCGCCGGGTCCTCGCGCCAGGCCGGCCTGGTAATGTCGATCTGGTAGGTGATGCCGGATATGACATCGAAACTATAAGACGGCACCCACCGCCTGAGCAGCCATTGCGGCGCCGGGTCGTCGGGGTCGATCCGGTTGAAAATCTCCGCCGAGGCTTCGAGCCACGCCTTCAGCCGCGCCCCGGTCACCCGCACCGCGCACACCGTGTTCGGATACATATAAAGATCCGCGACATCCTTGACCGCAATGGTCCCGGCGCTGAGATCGACGTAATTCTCCGGGCTCTGATACCCCTCCCGAAACGGCGCGGCGGCCGAGAGCAGCGGCAGCCCGCGCAGGGCCTCGGGCAGCAAGGGCGCGGCGTACCAGCTCTGCGCCGCGTTCACCAGCGCCAGAGACGGGTCGGTGCCGATCAGCGCGCCATAAGAGTTCACCGGCTGGCTCAGCGTGCCTATGGGCTCGCGTATCCAGGCGAGCACGCGCGCCTGGTCGGTTTGGGTGGCGCTGTCCACGGCCGCGTCATCGCTGGTCAGGGCGCTCACGCTGCCGCCCTGGCGCTGGGCAATGGCGCGCGTGGCGCAGGCAAAGCCGGTCACCGCCCATTTGCCCGCCGCGCGCCCCAGCGTCAGATCGATCACCCCGAGCTCCGACCCCCAAAATCCCGGCATCACCGCCGGCACGCCGTTCAGCGTGCCGTTCACCGCGTCCACCCCCGCGCCGCTTTCATAATCATCGCCCGGAAACACGCGGTGCGAATGGCCGGTGATGATGGCGTCGATCCCCGGCACCGCCGAGAGATACAGGCTGGCATTTTCCTCGCCCCCCCGGCGCGGCCGGGTGGAAATGCCCGAATGAGAGAGCGCGATGACCAGATCGGCCTCGGCGCGCAAGGCGGGCAAAAACCGCGCCGCCGCCTCAACAATATCGGCGCTGCGCGCTTGGCCGGCCAAATGGTCGCGGTCCCAGTCCACGATCTGGGGCGGCAAAAACCCGATCACCCCGATTTTCAGCGCCACCCTGGTGCCGTCATCGGCGGTGAAGGCGCGGCTGAGCAGCAGGGTCGGCGGCAAAATCGGCGTCCCCGCCTCATCGAGATAATTGGCCGAGCAATAAGGGTAATTCGCCCCCGCCAGGGCGCGGCGCATATAGTCCACGCCGTAATTGAACTCATGGTTGCCGAGCGTGGCGGCGTCATAGCCCAGCAAATTCATGGCGCGCACCAGCGGGTGCACCCCATCGGCCGGAAACGCCCCGGGCTGGGCGACAAAATCGGCCAGCGGGTTGCCCTGGATGAGATCGCCATTGTCAAACAGCAGACAATTCGCCGCCTCGGCGCGCGCCGCGCCGATCAGCGTGGCGATGCGCGTGAACCCCACCGTGTCATCGGGCGCATCGCGCCAATAATCATAAGCCTCGACAAAACTGTGCAAATCCGAGGTCGCCAGAATGCGCAGCCGCAGTTGCGCGGGCGGGGCGGCCGTGGCGGCGCCGGGCAGCGCCAGCAGCGGGGCGGCTTGCAGCAGGCTGCGGCGCGTGGTGGCGGCACTCATGCCCTTGCCTCGCACAAAAACCTGGGGTTGAAAACCCCCGCCGCGCGGCCAACCGGACAAATCAATTTCCAAACGGACCGATTTGTCGTAACGTTTCTTCACACACCATAAGCGCCCACAAAAATTGGAGGCACGGAATGTCGGGAACCTATTCAGGTACGATCACCATGGTGGTCACGCTCTCGCCCAGCGTCACCAGCAATACGGTCACCGGCACCATCAATGCCTATGGTCACA
Source organism: Pseudomonadota bacterium (assembly GCA_021781835.1). Lineage (GTDB taxonomy): Bacteria > Pseudomonadota > Alphaproteobacteria > Acetobacterales > Acetobacteraceae > Acidocella. The sequence continues at coordinate 14,985 of JAJXWD010000036.1, forward strand.
TCGGCACCTATACCATCCAATATGGCGGCACGCTCACCCCCATCAGTTTCGCGGCCGCCTTGTTCGGCCCTCAAGGGGCGGTGTTCACGGTCGATAACACCGGCGTGATCCTGTCCCAGGCCACCACCTCCACCTTCTTCGATGCCGGCATTTTCCTCGCCGAGGCCGGCACGGTCACCAATTCCGGCAAGATCATCGGCGCCAGCGGCGTGGCCATAGACGGCATTTCCGCCACCTCCGGCGCGCTGATCGACAATAACGGCGTCATCAAGGGCACCGTCGGCGTCGGCGCGGTGCTGTTCACCGGCGGCACGGTCGCCAACACCCACATCATCTACGGCGCCGACGCGGGCATCATCTTCGATACCACCGCCGCCGGCACCGTCACCAATTTCGGCTCCGTCGCCACCATCGCGGGCGGCAACAATGCCGGCGTGCAGCTCCAGGGCAGCGGGCTGGTCAAAAACACCGGCCTCATCACCGGGCATAAAGGGGGCGTCGAGGTCAAAAACACCGCCGGCGGCGGCATCGTGCTCAATGCCGGCGCCATCACCGAAACCGCCACCACCCTGGGCACCAACGGCTCCTACGCCGCCATCGAATTCAGCGAGGCCAACACCGCCGCGCTCGGCAATTATGTCGGCAACACGCTGGGCGGCGTGATCTCGGGCCAGTACGGCATCCGGTTCGACCAGAGCGGCAGCTACAGCACCATGGGCACCATGACCGACACGGTCATGAATCTCGGCACCATCCAGGGCACGGCCTATGGCGCCATCACCGACTGGGCGGGCACGCTGGTGGTGGGCAATGCGGGCAGCCTCGTCTCGGCCCAGCACACCATCGGCGGCGCCACCACCGTCAACACCACCGCCCTGGCCGGCGTGGTGGCGGGCGGGGAAGGCTTGATCGACAACACCATCGGCGGGTTCATCTCGGGCGATTGGGGCATCAAGCTCGGCTATGGCACCATCCTCAACGATGGCACCATCGCGGGCTGGGCCACGCCCACCGGCAAGGCCGCCAGCTATGCGGGCATCTATATCCAAAATGGCGGCACGGTCATCAACCAGGCCGGCGGGCTGATCTCGGGCGCGTCGGGCGTGCGGGTGGCCAATAGCGGCGCCGGCAACGAAATCAGCAACGCCGGCGACATCGCCGCCACCAAGGGCGCGGGCGTTTATTTTTACCAGAGCGGCGTGGTCACCAACACGGGCACCATCACCGGCCCCCACACCGCCATCGCCACCGGTGTCCATGGCACCGGCGCGGGCTTCATCACCAATAGCGGCCTGGTGCAATCGGCCGACAACAGCTTCACCCATAACGGCACGCTGGTTTTTGGCAGCGCCATAGACCTGCTGGCCGGCGGCGAGCTCACCAACCAGGCGGGCGGCACGGTGCTGGGCGGCATCGGCGTCTATCTCAACGCCACGGGCGGCCTCAACAGCATCGGCAATGCCGGGTTGATCGAGGGCACCTACAAGGCCGGCATCGTGCTCGGCAGCCTGGCCGGCGCCGAGGTCGCCAACAGCTTCACGATCACCGGCGCGGGGGCGGGCATTTACGGGCGCAACGCCGGCGATACGGTCGTCAATACCGGCTTTATCTCGGGCGGCACGGTCGGGGTGGCGCTCATCCAGGGCGGCACGGTCATCGATTCCGGCAGCATCGCCGGCGGCGCCGCCGCCATCACCCTCGGCGGCGCCGCCGACGCGCTGATCCTCGATCCCGGCGCGCGTTTTTCGGGCGCGGTCATCGCCACGGGCGCCAGCGCCCTGCTCGAATTCGGCGCCGCCACCAGCGCCGGCACGTTCGACATGGGCGGCACCGTCTCCGGTTTCACCGATCTGTCCTTCGCCGGCGGCGCCGGCTGGGTGGTTTCGGGCACCACCGCCGAGCTGGCCGGTCCGGGCATCAGCCTCACCGGCTTCGGCGCGGGCGACACGCTGATCGTCGAGGGCTTCACCGCCAGCTCCGAAACCGTCTCGACCAGCGGCGCCTATGACCTGCTCACCCTCTCCAACGGCGCGGCCGACATCGTGCTCACCCTCTCGGGCGCCTTCACCCCCGCGGCGCTCACCTACACCGATGTCGCCGTCGGCACCGAAATCGCCATCTGCTACCTCAAGGGCACGCGCATCCTCACCCCCACGGGCGAGGTCGCTGTCGAGGCCCTGGCGATCGGCGATCTGGTGGTGACACGTTTTGGCGGCCTCCAGCCCATCAAATGGATCGGCCGCCAGCACCATGAGCGCGTCGGCGCCGACAAGGCCCGCGCCCCCGTGCGCATCCGCCCCAGCGCCCTGGCGCCCGGCCAGCCCGCGCGCGACCTCTACGTCTCCCCCGGCCATGCCCTGCTGGTGGGCGATAAATTGCTGCTCGCCAGCCTGCTGGTGAACGGCCTCACCATCACCCAGGAAGACAGCCTGGGCAGCCTCGATTATTACCAGATCGAGCTGGAGCGCCATGATTGCGTGGTGGCCGAGGGCGCCTTCGCCGAAACCTACGCCGACATTGGCGACCAGCGCGCGCAATTCGACAATGCGGCGGAGTTTTTCGCCCTCTATCCCGGCCATCTGCCGCCCGAGGAGCTGGAGCTGTGCGCCAAGCGCCCTGAAAAGGGCGAGGCCCTGCACGCCGCGCTGCTGCCCGTGGTCGCGCGGGTCGGCGCCGCGCCCGGCCCGCTGCGCGGCTGGTTCGACCGCCTGACCCCCCCCCACAAGCTCGAGGGCTGGGCGCAGGACGAAGCCCACCCCGAACTGCCCGTGCTGCTCGAAATCCTGCTCGATGGCGAGCCGATCGGCGAGGCGCTGGCCTGCGAGTTCCGCGCCGACCTGGCCGAGGCCGGCATCGGCGATGGCCGCCACGGCTTTGCCTGGCGCACAACGCGGATTTTGCCCGCAGACGCCCCGAGCCGCCTGCATATCCGCCGCAAGCAAGATGGCGCGGCCCTGCCCAACACCGCCCCCCTGTCCGCCACCCCGCCCCGGCTGCGCGTGGTGGGCTGAAATTTTACCTCCGGCGCGGCCCATGCTAGTGCGGCGGCAGATAACGGAGGTTACACATGGCGGTACACGCCTTCATTTTCCCCGGCCAGGGCAGCCAGGCGGTCGGCATGGGCCGCGACCTCGCCGCGTCCTTCGCCCCCGCGCGCCACGTCTTCGAGGAAGTGGACGAGGTGCTGAAGCAGAAGCTCTCGAAACTGATGTTCGAGGGCCCGAACGACGAGCTGACCCTGACCGAGAACGCCCAGCCCGCGCTCATGGCCGTGTCTCTGGCCGTGCTGCGCGTGCTCCAGGCCGAGGGCGGCATCACCCTCAAGGACAAGGCCCGGCTGGTCGCCGGCCATTCGCTGGGCGAATATGGCGCGCTCGCCGCCGCCGAGAGCTTCTCGGTGGCCGAAACCGCCCGCCTGCTCAAGCTGCGCGGCCAGGCCATGCAAAAGGCCGTGGCGCCGGGTGTTGGCGCCATGGCGGCGCTGCTCGGCGTCGAGTTCGAGGCCGCGCAAGACATTTGCCGCGAGGCCGCGCAGGGCGAGATCGTCTCGGCCGCGAACGACAATGGCGGCGGCCAGGTGGTCATTTCGGGCCATAAATCCGCCGTCGAGCGCGCCATCGAGCTCGCCAAGTCCCGGGGCGTCAAGCGCGCCATGCTGCTGCCGGTCTCGGCGCCGTTCCATTGCGCCCTCATGGCCCCCGCCGCCGATGCCATGGCCGAAGCCTTCGCCAACACCCCGCCGCGCACGCCGGTCGTGCCGGTGGTGGCCAATGTCACCGCCGCCCCCACCACCGACCCCAACCAGATCCGCGACCTGCTGGTGCAACAGGTCACCGCCACGGTGCGCTGGCGCGAGAGCGTCCAGGCCATGACCGCGGCCGGCATCGACAGTTTCATCGAGCTGGGCGCGGGCAAGGTTCTGGCCGGTCTCGTCAAGCGCATCTCGCCCGATGCCGCCGCCCACTCCGTCGGCACCCCCGCCGACATCGAAGCCATCCTGAAAGTCCTCTGATATGTTCGACCTGACCGGCAAAACCGCGCTCATCACCGGCGCCTCGGGCGGCATCGGCGCCGAGATCGCGCGCGTGCTGCACGCGCGGGGCGCGGTTGTCGCGCTTTCGGGCACGCGCCGCGAGGCGCTCGATGCCCTCGCCGCCGAGCTTTCGGCGCGCGTCCATGTCCTCCCCGCCGACCTCTCCCAGCCCGAAGAGGCCGCCCGGCTGATCAATGAGGCCGAGGCCGCCATGGGCAAGGTCGATATTCTCATCAACAATGCCGGCCTCACCAAGGACGGCCTGGCCATGCGCATGTCGGACGCCGACTGGGAGAAGGTCTTGAGCGTCGATCTCTCGGCGCCCTTCCGCCTCATCCGCGCGGCGCTCAAATTCATGCTCCGGCGCAAGGCGGGGCGCATCATCAACATCGGCTCCATCGTCGGCACCACCGGCAATCCGGGCCAGGCCAATTATTGCGCGGCCAAGGCCGGGCTCATCGGCCTCACCAAATCGCTGGCGCAGGAAGTCGCCTCGCGCAACATCACCGTCAATCTGGTGGCGCCGGGCTTCATCGCAACCCCGATGACCGACGCCCTGAACGACGCCCAAAAGGCCGATCTCTCGGGCAAGATCCCGCTTGGCCGCCTGGGCCAGCCGGCCGACATCGCGGCCGCCGTGCTCTACCTCGCCGCCGACGAGGCGGGCTGGGTCACGGGCACCACATTGCATGTCAATGGCGGCATGGCCATGAGCTGAACCGGGGTCAAAACCCCGGTTTCCCCGCCGCCGCGCTTGGCGTGGCGCAAAAAACCATGCTAAGCGCCGCCTCGACCCGTGACGTTTGCTTCGCCACGGGTTAAGACGGCCTGAAATCCACTCACCCCGTTTGCAGGAAAGTACAGTTTTATGAGCGAAATCGCCGACAAGGTTAAGAAGATTGTTGTCGAGCACCTGGGCGTCGACGAGGCCAAGGTCACCCCGGAAGCCTCCTTCATCGACGATCTGGGCGCGGACTCGCTCGATACCGTTGAGCTGGTGATGGCCTTCGAAGAGGCCTTCGGCGTCGAGATCCCCGAGGATGCCGCCGAGAAGATCACCACCGTCAAGGACGCCGTCGAGTATATCGAGAAGCAGAAGGCCGAGTAATCGGGCTTTTCGCGTCCTGAACCTGCCGTCCGAGGAGTTCGCATGCGCCGTGTTGTCGTAACCGGTATGGGTATCGTCAGCCCCCTGGGGCTTGGCTATGAACATGTCTGGAAGAAACTGATCGCCAGCCAGTCCGGCATCAGCGCCATCACCAATTTCGACACCACGGAGCTTGCGGCCAAAATCGCCGGTCAGGTTCCCGCGGGCTCCAAAACCGAAGGCGCGCTTGACCTGGCCGAATGGATTCCGGTCAAGGAACTCAAGAAGATGGATCGTTTCATCCATCTCGGCATGGTGGCCGCCAGCCTGGCGGTCGAGGATTCGGGCTATCTCCCCGAGACCGAGGAGCAGAAATACCGCGCCGGCGTCATGATCGGCTCCGGGATTGGCGGTCTCCAGACCATTTATGAAACCTCCGTGCAGGTGCATGAGGGCCGCGCCAAGCGCGTGTCGCCCTTCTTCATCCCGGCCGCGCTCATCAATCTGGTTTCGGGTCAGGTTTCCATCAAATACGGGCTCAAGGGCCCCAACCATTCGGCGGTCACGGCCTGCGCCACGGGCGTGCACGCCATCGGCGACGCCGCGCGCCTCATCGCCTATGGCGATGCCGACGTGATGGTGGCCGGCGGCGCCGAGGCGGCGGTCAACCCGCTGGGCATCGCGGGCTTTTCCGCCGCGCGCGCCCTCTCCACCGCCTTCAACGACCGCCCGACCGAAGGCTCGCGCCCCTGGGACAAGGACCGCGACGGTTTTGTCATGGGCGAAGGTTCGGGCGTGGTGGTGCTGGAGGAATATGAGCACGCCAAGGCCCGCGGCGCCAAAATCTATGCCGAGATCGGCGGCTACGGCATGTCGGGCGATGCCCACCACATCACCGCCCCCGCCGAGCACCATGACGGCGCGTTCCGCGCCATGAAGGCGGCGTTCAAAAATGGCGGCATCGAGCCCGAGGCGGTCGATTACATCAACGCCCACGGCACCTCGACCCCCATGGGCGACGATCTGGAGCTCGAAGCCGTCGAGAACATGTTCGGCGATCATGCCAAAAAGGTCGCCATGTCCTCCACCAAATCGGCGGTCGGGCATCTGCTTGGCGCCGCCGGCGCGGTCGAGGCGATTTTCTCGATCCTGGCGATCCGCGACAATGTCGCCCCCCCGACGCTCAATCTGCACGAGCCCTCCAAGGCCTCGGTGATCGACCGCGTGGCCCTCACCGCCCAGGACCGCAAGATCGACGTGGCGCTCTCCAACAGCTTCGGCTTTGGCGGCACCAACGCCTCGATCATCTTCAAGCGGGTTTAAAAATTTTTGCGGGGCGTGGGGGGCTTTTTATAAAAAGCCCCCCACCTTTTCCGCCCCTTTTTGGTAAAAAAGGGATGGCCCCAAAAACTTTTGATTGATTTCAAGGGGTTTATGTCCATCCGCACCCGCGTTTTCTTCGCCCTGCTCACCCTGCTCGCCTGTCTGCGCGCCGGCGGCATGGCCTGGAACCAAACCCTCAACGGCCCCGGCCCCGGCCAAACCCCGGCCGATGTCATCATCCCCGAAGGCAGCGCCACCCAAACCGCCGAGCGTCTCCGCCAGGCCGGGGTCATCGCCTCCCCCCTCACCTTCCGCATCGTCGCCCACCTCACCCGCGCCCAGGGCGTGCTCCATGCCGGCGAGTTTCTCATCCCCGCCCATGCCTCGCTGGGTCAGGTGCTCGACATATTGCGCCACGGCTCGCCCGTGCAGCACCAGGTCACCCTCCCCGAAGGCCTGACCGGCGCCCAGATCGCCGCCATCATCAACGCCCTGCCCGCCGCCACCGGCACCATCGCCGCCCCGGCCGACGGCACCGTGCTGCCCCAGACCTATGATTACCTCTACGGCACGCCGCGCGCCGTCATCCTCGCCCGCGCCGAGACGGCCATGACCCAAACCCTGCGAAAAGCCTGGCAAAACCGCGCCGCCGGCCTGCCCTTCCAGTCGGCCCAGCAGGCGCTGACGCTGGCCGCCATCGTGCAGGAGGAAACGCCCCTGCCCGCCGAGCTGCCCAAGGTGGCCGCGGTCTATGAAAACCGCCTCCAGCTCGGCATGAAGCTGCAAGCCGACCCGACGGTGATTTTCGCCGCCACCCAGGGCCACCAGTCGGGCGGGGCCAGCATCACCAGATCCGACCTCGCCAACCCCTCGCCCTATAATACCTATATGCATCCCGGCCTGCCACCGGGGCCCATCTGCGCGCCCGGCCAGGCCGCCATCGACGCCGTGCTGCACCCGGCCGCCAGCGACGCGCTCTATTTCGTCGCCACCGGCGATGGCGGGCATGTTTTCTCGCGCAATTTCGCCACGCAGCTGCGCAACATCGCCGCCTACCGCGCCGCCCTCAAAGCCCCCAAGAGCCCCGCGCCGCTCACCCCGTCCGCACAGCGCCGATAAGAAACTCGACATTGCCCTCCGGCCCGGTGATCGGGCTCGGCGTTATGCCGCGCACCTCCCAGCCGGGCAGCGCCGCCCACCAGGCCTGAATTTTCGCGCACACCGCCTCATGCACGGCGGGGTCGCGCACCACGCCCCCCTTGCCCACCTGGCCCGGCCCCGCCTCGAATTGCGGCTTGATCAGCGCCACCGCGAAGGCCCCCGGCGCGCACAGGCCCATGGCGGCGGGCAGCACGGTTTGCAGCCCGATAAAGCTGGCATCGCACACCAGCGCGCCAATGGGCTCGGGAATCTGCTCAGGCGTCAAATGCCGGGCATTGGTCTTTTCCATCACCACCACGCGCGGGTCCGAGCGGAGCTTCCAGGCCAGTTGCCCATGCCCGACATCCACCGCATAAACCCTGGCCGCGCCATGGGTGAGCAGCACATCGCTAAACCCGCCGGTGGACGCCCCGACATCGAGACAAACCCGGCCCGCGGGCTCGAACCCGAAATGCGCCAAGCCATGGGCAAGCTTCAACCCGCCGCGCGAAACCCAAGGGTGATCCTGGCCCTTGACGCTGAGATGCGCGTCATCGGGCAGCAAATCCCCGGCTTTCCTCACCTTGGCGGTGCCCGCGTAAACCAGCCCGGCCATGATCAGCGCCTGCGCCTTGGCGCGGCTCTCCACCAGCCCGGTCTCCACCAACATCACATCCGCGCGGCGCTTTGCCATTATGCTCTCAAACGCTCAAAAATGTTCGCACGGGGCTTGAGGGGCGCTTTTTTCAAAAAGCCCCCCTCAAACCTCCGCTTCTCTCTGGTGAACTGCCAGGGGCGCGCCGCCGGTTCAAGCGGCCCCCAAAAACATTTATTCGTTGGTGCCCAGCAGGGCCGCCAGGGCCTGGGGCGGCAAATTGAGCTGGTTATAGCCCTGGGGCTGGGCGAAATTTCCCGCCGGCTGCGGCCCGCGCGCCACCGAAAGCGCCGTCACCTCGGCCGAGCCCTGGGCATCATGCCCGGCAAAATGCAAAATCACGCCATCGCTCGTCAGGCACACGCTGGCCGTGCCCTGGTGGCTCAACACCAGATATTTCCGGCAAGGCAGCCCGGCATAAGAGCCCTGCCCCAAGGCCGTGAACTGGGCGCCGTCGGCGCTGGTCAGCATCCGGGTGAGCCCCGAAAAATCCGGCGCCGCCGCCACCGCGCGCAACGAGGGCACCACCAGCTCGGCCGAGCCGGCGGGCAGATTGGCCAGCACATAATAGCCGGCCTGGGTGTCGATCCGCGCCAGCTCATCCTCGGCGTCATAGCTCAGCTGGTAATCCGCCGGGGCGCGGCCGGGCGCGGTCAGCTCATAGCTCACCGCCACATCCTCCTCGGGCAGAAACACCGGGTTGGCCCACGCCGCCACCGGCAGCAGCGCCAAACCCAGCCCCAGAAGCCTTGTCATCATCACTTGCCCTCTTTGCGCATGAGCGCGATCTCGCACATCAATAAGGCAGGATCAGGGCTGGCCAGAAACCGCGCATCCTGCTCCACCGCCTCGGCCAGGCGGGCATGGTAGAGGCTGCGCGAAATCTCGATGGCGCCGAAGCGGGCCAGATGGCTGGTGATGAACTGGGTATCGAGCAGCCGGTAGCCGCCCAGCCGCAACCGCGCCACCAGATGCACCAGCGCGACTTTCGAGGCGTCCGTTTGGGTGGAAAACATGCTCTCGCCAAAAAACGCCGCGCCGAGCGAGAGGCCATAAAGCCCGCCCACCAGCTCTGAGCCCGCCCACACCTCCATGGAATGGGCAAAGCCCAGCTCATGCAGCGCGATGAAATGCCGCTCGATCTCGTCATTGATCCAGGTTTCGGGCCGCGACGGCCGGGCCGCCGCGCAGGCGCGGATGACCGCCGGGAAATCCCGGTCCGCCGTCACGCCAAAGCGCCCATCGCGGAGCGGCTTCATCAGGCTGCGGGGAATGTGGAACCGCTCCAGCGGCAAGATGCCCCGCTCATCGGGGTCGAGCCAGTGCAGCTCGGGGCTGTCATGTGCCTCGGCCATGGGGAACACCCCCAGCCGGTAGGCGCGCAGCAGCAGGTCGGGGGTGAGCAGAAGCGACCGTGTGGACATGGCGCGAGTTTGCACCGGTTTCGTGGTTTTGCCATGGCCAAAACCACGAAAAGCCACAAAAACAAAACCCCGGGCGCGAACGCCCGGGGCCTGTTTCCCTAAACCTGGCTGTTATCGGGGTCAGCGTATGTTGGACGACATCGCCCAGCCATGGGAATGGACGAGCCCTTCATCGTAACGGTCGTCATGATCCCGGACAGGCTCGGGGCGGGGAGCGGTGGCCACGGCGCCCTTGCCAGCTTCGCGCTGGCTCTGGGCCGCGGCGTGCCCACCAAAACCATCGGGGGAGAAGGTCGGGGTCAGCTGGTGACGCATGGGAAAACTCCTGAAAATTTGGGTCTTTGGGGTAGACCTCCCGGCGGCGGGGGGAAGCGAGCGATGGAGAGAGAGATGCCCGCCGCCGGAACGTCCATATCGTCAATTTATTTACACCGCGCCGCGATGTACAGCGAAAACCCCTAGGGGTTCCGCGAAAGCTGTGCGTGACTTTACTGTAAAATTTTGCTAAATGTAAAACATGTCAAAAGCCCCCATTGGAAAAACCATCCGCCGGCTGCGCATGGAGCAAGGTTATACCCAGCAAGGCTTTGCCCAGAAGCTTGGTATTTCAACGTCTTATTTAAATCTTGTCGAGCATGACCAGCGCAATGTCACCGCCTCGCTGCTGTTCAAGCTGACCGACATTTTGAAGGTGGATCTGGCGGCGCTCTCGGGTGTGCAGGAGCGTGAATATGAGGTGTTGCTGCGCGAGGCTTTTTCGGATCCGGGGTTGAGCATCGAGCCGGTGCCGGAGTCTGAGTTGCAGGCGCTGGCGGCGGCGCCCAATGCGGCGCGGGCGGTGCTGGCGCTGCACCGGGCCCTGGCTGGCGCGCGCGAGGAATCCTCGGGGATCACGCTGCCCTCGGGGCGCAAGATTTTGCTGCCCAATGAGGAGGTGCGGGATTTTTTCCATGCCCATGAGAACCATTTCCCGACGCTGGAGGTGGCGGCCGAGCAGATCAGCGCCAAGCTCGATGTGGCGGCCGTGGGCACCAGCCACGCTTTGGCCGAGCGGCTACGGCGTGAGCATGGGCTAGTGGTGCGGGTTGGCGCGCTGCCCGGCGCGCTGCGGATTTACGATGCCAACACCCGCATGCTCTCGCTCTCGGAGGATTTGCCGCGCGAGAGCCGGGGGTTTCAGATGGCGTTTCAGCTCGCCTTGCTCGAGGCGCGCGGGGCGGTGGAGGAGATTGTCGAGCGGGCCGAGCCGACCTCGCGCGATGCGGCGGAATTGCTGCGGATCGGGCTGCTCAACTACATAGCCGGGGCGGTTTTGATGCCCTATGAGGCGACGCTCGCGGCGGCGCGCGAGCGGCGCTATGACGTGGAGGCGCTGACCGCGCGGTTTGGCGTGTCTTATGAGCAGGCGTGCCACCGGCTCTCGACGCTCCAGCGCCCCGGCGCACGGGGCGTGCCGTTCTTTTTTCTGCGCGCCGACCCGGCGGGCAATGTTTCCAAGCGGTTTTCGGCGGCTGGGTTTCCGTTCATGCGCTATGGCGGCACCTGCCCGCGCTGGATCGTGCATTCGGCCTTCGCCACGCCGGGGCAGATCCGGGTGCAGCTGGCCCAGCTTTCCGAGAAGGAGACGTTTTTATGCTTTGCCCGCGCCATTGCCGGGCGGCCGGCGCGCTGGGGCGAGCCGCCGCCGGTGCATGTGGTGGCGATGGGGTGCGATGTATCGCACGCGCCGGAGGTGGTTTATTCGGACGGGCTTAATCTGGCGACGGCGGCGGTGGGGATTGGGCTTTCCTGCCGCATGTGTGACCGGCAGGATTGCCGCTCGCGGGCGTTTCCGCCCATTGCCCACCGGCTCAAGCTCGATCCTGGGCGCACCAGCACCAGCCCCTACAGTTTCGAGACCCACCCGGCGCCCAAGCGCTAGCACGGCCCCATGAGCAAAAGTTTTTTGGGGTGTGGACCTTTTTTTCAAAAAAGGTCCACGTCTTTTCCGCCCCAAAGGCCGCCCCGTCCGGGGCGGTCTTTGGGGCGGAGATGTGGGGGACTTTTTGAAAAAAGTCCCCCACGCCCCTCAAAAACTTTTGCGCCCTGGGTCAGTCCGCCGCCGCCGCCGCCATGATGGCGGCGACCGCGCAGGAGGCCAGGCGGGCGCGGTCGTCGTCGGCGCGCGAGGTGAGGATGATGGGCACGCTCGCCACCAGCACGATGCCCGCGGCATCGGCATTGGCCAGGAAGGTGAGCTGCTTGGCCAGCATGTTGCCC
>JAJXWD010000037.1 GCA_021781835.1 Pseudomonadota bacterium
GCTGGCGGCGCGCCCGCGCGCGGGCGTGGCGCTGGCGGCGCGCGGCCTGGCGCTGTGGGCGGGCGGCGTGTTCGCGCTTCAGGGCGCGCCTATGCTGGCCCTGGCCGGCTGGCCGGTGGCGGCGCGCGTGGCCGTGCTGGCGCTGGCGCTGGCGCCCGCCGGGTTTCTCATGGGCCTGCCTTTTCCCCTCGGCCTCACCCAGTTCGCCGCCGATGGGTTCTTTCTGCCCTGGGCCTGGGGGCTGAACGGCGCCTTCTCGGTGCTCGCCACGCCGCTGGCCAATTTGCTTCTGCGCAATATCGGGTTACATGCCGTTTTGTGCGGCGCGGTCTTGCTGTATGGCCTCGCCGCGCTCGCTTTCCCCGCCCGTGAAGGACAAAAATCTTGGTACGCCCTCTTCAGACGCTCAGCCGCCGCGGCGTGATCGCGGGTCTCGGCGCCTCGCTCGCGGCGCCCGCCCTGGCGGACAATGCCGCCCCCGCGCTGCCAACCCCCGCCACGCCCAACGCCAAGCCCTGGACTTTGCAAGCCTTCGAGGCCGCCATGGCGGCCTCCGGCCGACCGGTCTCGCTCACCCAGGCGCAGTTCGATGCCATCCAGGCCCGCAAGCCGGCCGCCATGGCGGCGATCTCGGATTACCTCACCCAGCGCCTGGGCAAGGCCGATCCGCTGGTCATGGCGGCGTTCGAGGCGGTGCCCCGCGAATATTATCATTACAATTACGAGGAACATCGCACCACCTGCGGCGATGCCTACGACCCGCCCCCGCCCAAGACCTGGGCGCTGGGTTATGGCTCGGTGCTCTCCGATTACGAGGGCCAGGCCTACATGACCCAGGTGATCGCGCCCAAGCCGGGCGAGGTCTCGCTTGAAATCGGCACGGGTTCGGGGTTTCAGTCCTCGGTGCTCTCGCGCATCGTCGATCACGCCTACACGATCGAGATCATCGCCCCCCTCGGTCAGGCGGTGCAGAAGATTTTCGCGCCGCTCGGCTATGACAATATCAGCGCCAAGGTGGGCGATGGGTTTTACGGCTGGCCCGAGGTGCGGGGCGGGTTTGACATCATCGTCGTCACCTGCGTGGCGCAATACGCGCCGCCCGCCTTGTTCGCCCAGCTCAAGCCGGGCGGGCGGATGATCATTCCCATCGGCCAGCCTTTCAAGCATGGGCAGGTTTTTTACATTTATCACAAAGATGCCGCAGGAAAGATCCACTCCCGCCGCGATATCGGGTGCTTCTTCATTCCGATGACAGGCGCGATGCAAACGGCCCCCACCCCCGGCGCCGCCACCGCCGCCTGAGCCTTATCAACCCGCCACGGCGCGCGCGGGTGGCTTGCCGCCACGCCCGCCCCGTGGCACCTATCTGCCAGTTTGTTTCCCCGAGGAGGAACTCTTGGTCAAACCGCTTCGCAAGGCCGTGCTTCCCGTTGCCGGCCTTGGCACACGTTTCCTGCCCGCCACCAAGGCCATGCCCAAGGAGATGCTCCCCGTCGTCGACAAGCCGCTGATTCAGTACGCGGTCGATGAGGCCCGCGCGGCGGGCATCGACCAGTTCTGCATGGTCACCGGCCGTGGCAAAACCGCCCTCATCGATCATTTCGACATCGCCTTCGAACTCGAGGCCACGCTCGCCGAGCGCTCCAAGCGCGAGGCGCTGGAGCTGCTGCGCGAAGAGGCCATGCCGCCCGGCTCCATCACCACCGTCCGCCAGCAAGTGCCGCTCGGGCTTGGCCATGCCATCTGGTGCGCGCGCAGCTTCATCGGCGACGACCCGTTCGCCATCCTGCTCCCCGATGATCTGGTGCTGAGCAAAACCCCCTGCACCGCCCAGCTCGCCAAGGTTTATAACGAGACCGGCGGCAATGTGGTCGCGGTCTCCGAGGTGCCGCGCGAGCAGACCAACCGTTACGGCATCCTCAAAGTCGGCGAGACGCATGGCGACATCGTCGAGGTCACCGGCCTGGTCGAGAAGCCCAAGCCCGAGGAGGCGCCCTCCAACCTCTCGATCATCGGCCGTTACGTGCTGCTGCCCGAGGTGGTGAAATATCTCTCGCAGATGGAGCGCGGCGCCGGCAACGAGGTGCAGCTGACCGACGCCATGGCCAAGATGATCGGCCATACCTCGTTCCACGGTCTGAAATTCGAGGGCAAGCGCTTCGATTGCGGCGACAAGATCGGCTTCCTCGAGGCCCAGATCGCCTTTTCGCTCGCCCGCCCCGATCTCGGCCCGGCGGTCCGCGAATTTCTTAAAAACTACGTCAACGCCTGAAGAGTCCTGCCATGAGCTTCTCGCATCATTTTCCCAAAAGCTCGCTGCGTGAATATGACATTCGCGGCATCGTCGGCGAAACCCTGACCGAGGCCGACGCCTTCGCCATTGGCCGGGTGTTTGGCTCCATCGTCATCGAGGCTGGCGGCCAGCGCGTGGCGGTCGGGCGCGATGGCCGGCTGTCCTCGCCCATGCTCTCCAAAGCCCTGATCGAGGGGCTGATGGCGTCTGGCGCCCAGGTCGTCGATGTCGGCCAGGGCCCGACGCCGATGCTCTATTTCGCCTCGTTCAACGAGCCGGCGGATGGCGCGGTGATGGTCACGGGCAGCCACAACCCGCCCAACTATAACGGCTTCAAGATGATGCTGAAGAACAAGCCGTTCTTTGGCGCCCAGATCCAGACATTGGGCGCCCGCGCGGCCGCGGGCGAGGTGGTGCCCGAGGCCAGGGGCAGTGTCGTCACCAAGGACATCGAGGAAATTTACGTCGAGCGCCTGCTCAAGGATTGGGACGGCGAGCGGACGCTGAAAGTGGTGTGGGACAATGGCAATGGCGCGGCGGGCGATGTGCTGACCCGCCTGGTCGCCAAGCTGCCGGGCAAGCATATCGTGCTCAACGCCAAGGTGGACGGCACCTTCCCCGCCCATCACCCCGACCCGACCGTGCCCAAAAATCTCGAGCAGCTCATCGATGCCGTGAAGAAAGAGGGCGCCGATGTCGGCGTGGCGTTCGATGGCGACGCCGACCGCATCGGGTTGGTCGATAATGAGGGCCATATCCTGTTCGGCGACCAGTTCCTCATCCTCATGGCGCGCGACGTGCTCAAATCCCACCCCGGCGCCACCATCATCGCCGATGTGAAGGCCAGCCAGATCCTGTTCGATGAGATCGCCAAGGCGGGCGGCGAGCCCTTGATGTGGAAGACCGGCCATTCGCTCATCAAATCCAAGATGGCCGAGGCCGGCTCGCCCTTGGCTGGCGAAATGTCGGGCCATATTTTCTACAATGACAAATGGTACGGGTTCGATGACGCGCTCTACGCCGCGGTGCGCGTGCTGGGCGTGATCGCGCGCATGGCGCCGAGCGTGGGCGCGTTCCGCGCTAGCCTGCCCGCCGTGGTCAACACGCCCGAGCTGCGCTTTGAATGCGCGGAGGAGCGCAAATTCGAGGTGGTGGCCGAGGTTGCCGAGCGCCTGCGCCAGACCGGCGCCAAGGTCTCGGACACGGACGGCGTGCGCGTGAACACCGATGATGGCTGGTGGCTGCTGCGGGCCTCCAACACCCAGGCGGTGCTGGTGGCGCGTGCCGAGAGCACGTCTGAATCCGGCCTCTCGCGGCTCAAATCCGCCCTGGCCGCGCAACTCTCGGCATCCGGCCTGGCGCCCGATTTCGAAGCGCCCAGCGCCGGGCACTAGAGCGGGATGCGTTATGACGCACCCGCTCTAGTTATATTTTAACGATCAATTTCATTGGTTTAGCTTACGTCTATCGACTCAATCTAAACCAATATTGATCTAGAGCGGGATGCGTTATGACGCACCCGCTCCAGTTATATTTTAACGATCAATTTCATTGGTTTAGCTTACGTCTATCGACTCAATCCAAACCAATATTGATCTAAAGTTCAAAAATTTTTGGGGGGCTTGGGGGCGTTTTTATAAAAGCGCCCCCAACTCTTTTAAACCAGTCTTTTAAAACACCACCACCGAGCGGATGCTCTCGCCGGCATGCATGAGGTCGAACGCCTCGTTGATGCGCTCCAGCGGCATGGTGTGGGTGATCAGATCATCGATGTTGATCTTGCCGTCCATGTACCAATCGACAATCCTCGGCACATCGGTGCGCCCCCTGGCGCCGCCAAAGGCCGAGCCTTTCCACACCCGCCCCGTCACCAGCTGAAAGGGCCGCGTGGCGATTTCGGCGCCCGCCGGCGCCACGCCGATGACAATGCTCTCCCCCCAGCCGCGATGGCAGGCCTCCAGCGCCTGGCGCATGACATTCACATTGCCCGTGCAATCAAACGTGAAATCCGCCCCGCCATCGGTCAGATCCTGGATGGCCTGCACCACCTTGTCATTGCCCACCTCCCGGGGGTTGACGAAATGGGTCATGCCGAATTTTTCGGCCATGGCCCGCTTGGCGGGGTTGATGTCCACGCCGATGATGCGGTTGGCCCCCACCATGCGCGCGCCCTGGATGACATTGAGCCCAATGCCCCCCAGCCCGAACACCACCACATTGGCGCCCGGCCAGACCTTGGCGGTGTAAATCACCGCGCCGATGCCCGTGGTCACCCCGCAGCCAATATAGCAAATCTTGTCAAACGGCGCGTCCTCGCGGACTTTCGCCAGCGCGATCTCGGGCAGCACGGTGAAGTTCGAGAAGGTGGAGCAGCCCATATAATGCATCACCGTCTCACCTGAGCAGGAGAACCGGCTGCTGCCGTCTGGCATCACCCCCTTGCCCTGGGTGGCGCGGATGGAGGTGCACAGGTTGGAGCGCCGCGAGAGGCAGGTTTTGCACTGGCGGCATTCGGGGGTGTAGAGCGGAATCACATGGTCGCCCGGCTTGAGGCTGGTCACGCCCGCCCCCACCTCACGCACGATGCCCGCCCCCTCATGGCCCAAAATGGCCGGAAACAGCCCCTCGCTGTCCAACCCGTCGAGCGTGTAGGCATCGGTGTGGCAGACCCCCGTGGCCATGATCTCAACCAGCACCTCGCCGGCCCTGGGGCCTTCGAGATCGACGGTTTCAACGGTCAAAGGCTTGTTTGCCGCCCAGGCAACGGCCGCGCGCGTTTTCATGCTTTCCCCTCGCGTAAATATCGGGCTCTTGGCCCGTCCCGCGCGCAGAAAAGCATCCCCCCGCCCGCGCCGCAACTCGGGCCGGCTCAAAAATCCTTGGTGCTGCGGCCGCGCTTGAGGGCGCTGTGCTTGGATTTAGAGTCGAGTCGCCTGGTCTGCGAGCCCTTGGTGGGTTTGGTGGCGCGGCGCACCTTGGGCACCACCGCCGCCTCGCGGATGAGCGCGAACAGCTTTTCGCGCGCCGCCTCGCGGTTGGCGCTTTGCAGCCGCTGCTCTTCCGCGGTGATGATGAGGATCCCCGCCCCGCTCAGCCGTTTGCCGGCCAGCCGGGCGAGCCTGGCCTTCACCGGCTCGGGCAGGGTGGCATTGGCGCCCAGATTGAAGCGCAGCTCAACCGCCGTGGCCACCTTATTGACATTTTGCCCGCCAGGCCCGGAGGCATGCACAAAGAATTCCTCCAGATCGCGCTCGTCGATCTGGAGGTTCCGGGTAATTCTGATCAGCATCGGCGTTTCGCCGGTGCCAAAGCCATCAAGCGGCTTTGGCGTCCTTCTTGGCCAGGGCCTTCTGCAGGCGGCGCTTCAGCTCCAGACCTTCGGTGGTCAGCTTGCTGTTGTTCTGGCCGAGCAGGTAGGAGTCGAGCCCACCATTATGCTCGATGGTGCGGATCGCACGGGTCGAGAGGCGCAGGCGGACAGTGCCCAGCGCATCGGAGATCAGGGAGGTGACCTGCAGGTTCGGCAGGAACCGG
The DNA here is from genome assembly GCA_021781835.1 of Pseudomonadota bacterium. Taxonomy (GTDB): domain Bacteria; phylum Pseudomonadota; class Alphaproteobacteria; order Acetobacterales; family Acetobacteraceae; genus Acidocella. The sequence goes on from JAJXWD010000037.1 coordinate 5,828, forward strand.
CGGCGGGTCTTGTTGTTCGCGTGGCTGACATTATTGCCAGCTAGCACGGTCTTTCCGGTCAGGTCGCAACGGCGGGCCATGGTACTTCCTCAAAAAACGCAAAGCGGGCTGGATTGGGCCAGCCCGGATCAGGCCGGGCTTATGGGTGAAAAGCCCCCCCCCGTCAAGCCTTTCCGGCGTGATCATCGCCCTTGGCGCGGCTCATTTCGCCAGATTCTATGCTTTCAATGGCGTTATGCAGAATCTGCACCACCACATCGTCGGGCAGGCTGCGGGTCAGCAGCCCCACGGCGCCGCCCAGCAGCGCCGAGGCGATGGAGAGTTCGGACAGATTCTGCCCGATCATATATTCAATCGCCTTGTCCACCACCGAGCCGGCGTGGCTCAGTTCCTGTTCGGGCATGCGTGCGGTGTCGCTCATCTCGGGTCTCTCAGGTCAAATGCGCCGCCGTTTTAGCGGCTGGGGGCCGGCTTTGCCATCCCCCGCCACGGGCTATTGCGCGGCTTGCGTCAGGGGTTGGGGGTCTTGCTCGCTTTGCGCGGCCCACATGCCGGCATAAATTCCGCCCGCATCGAGCAGCCCGGCATGGGTGCCGCGCTCCACCACCTGGCCGCTTTGCAGCACCAGAATCTCGTCGGCATCGGTGATGGTCGAGAGCCGGTGGGCAATGACCACGGTGGTGCGGTGGGCGGCCACCTCGCGCAGCGCGGCCGAGATTTCCTGCTCGGTGGCGGTGTCGAGCGCGCTGGTGGCTTCATCCAGTATAAGTATGCGCGGGTCTTTCAAAATGGTGCGGGCGATGGCCACGCGCTGCTTCTCGCCGCCCGAGAGCTTGAGCCCGCGCTCGCCCACCTTGGTCTTGTAGCCCTGGGGCAGGGAGGCGATGAATTCATGCACCTGCGCGAGCCGGGCGGCGTGCTCCACCTCCTCGCGGGTGGCGCCGGGCTTGCCGTAGGCGATGTTGTAGAAAATCGAGTCATTGAACAGCACGGTGTCCTGCGGCACCACGCCGATCGCCGCGCGCAGCGAGACCTGGCCATAATCGCGCACATCCACCCCATCCACCCGCACGGCGCCGCCGGTCACGTCGTAGAAGCGAAACAGCAGCCGCGAGACGGTGGATTTGCCCGAGCCCGTCGGCCCGACAAGGGCGATCTTCTGGCCCGGCCGGGCGGTGAAGCTCACGCCCTTCAAAATCTGCCGGTCGGGGTTATAGGCGAACTCGACAGCCTCGAACGTAATCTCGGCCGGCTCGCCATGGGCGGCGAGGGTCTTGGCGCCGGGCTTGTCCTTCACCTCCTGGTTGACCCGCAGCAGCGAAAACATCTGCTCCATGTCGATCAGCCCCTGATTCAGGGTGAGATAGGTAAAGCCCAGGAAATTCAGCGGGATGTAGAGCTGCATCAGATAGGTGTTGACCAGCACGAAGCTGCCCACCGTCATGGTGTGGTGCACCACGCCAGACGCCGCCATCAGCATCATCACCCCCAAAGCCCCCGAGATGATCGCCGCCTGGCCGATATTGAGCGCGTTCAGCGACACTTGCGACTTGACCGAGGCCGCCTCGTAGCGCGCCAGGCTCTCATCGAAGCGCCGCGACTCGTGGTGCTCATTGCCGAAATACTTCACCGTCTCGAAGTTCAGCAGGCTGTCGATCGCCTTGGTCTGGGCCTCGTTGTCGGTTTCATTCATGGCGCGGCGAAACTGCGTGCGCCAGGCGGTGAAGGCGAAGGTGAACGCCACATAGCAGCCGATGGCGACGAAGGTGATGAGCGCATACCAGGCATTGAACAAATGCCAGAGCATGAAGGTGGTGAGCAGCAGCTCCACAATGGTGGGCAGCAGGTTGAAGGTGGCGAGGCGCAGCACGTTCTGGATGCCCAGCGTGCCGCGCAGGATCACGTTCGAGAGCCCGCCGGTCTGGCGGTCGAGGTGAAAGCGCATCGAGAGCGCGTGTAGATGCTCGAACGTCTTGCGCGCGACGACCCGCGAGGCGCGCATCTGCACGGCGGCGAACAGCGCGTCGCGCAGCTCGCCAAAGGCCGCCGCCGCGATGCGCACCACCGCATACCCAACAATCAGCGCCACCGGCACGGCCAGCGGCCCGGCCGCCTTCGAGAGCGCATCCACCGAATGGCCATAGAGCACGGGCACGTAAACCGTGCCGACTTTGGCCAAAATCATCGAGATGGTGGCCAGCACCAGGCGCAGCCGCAAGGCGGGCTCGCCGGGCGGCCACAAATAAGGCATCAGCGACAAAACGGTGGAAAACGACCCTGACGGCTTTTTCTGGGCGGGGTCGGGGGCGAGATGGGGGTTGGCACGGGCGGCATTACGGGTCATGTCAGCGCACATGGCATCCCCCGCGCAAATTTCAAAGCTTCTTGATCACATTCATGCCTGCCATTCGGCCCGTTTGCCGGGCGGGCGGCTCACGCTCTACGCGGGCGGGCGCCATATCGGCTATCTCGCCCCCGATCTGGCGGCCAGGCTCGCCGCGCTCAGCCCCGATCTGGTGGTGCGCGGCCCCAATGCCGTGCTCAGCCCCGCGGCGCTGCCCCACCTGAACGAGCTTGCCCGCCTGGCCGGCATCCCCACCCGCGCCGAGGATTTCGATGTCCGCGAAACCCCCGAGGGCGAGGTGCTGGGCCGGCTCGACCGCGGCGCCCTGCCTTTGTTCGGCGTCATCGGCGTGGGCGTGCATCTCAACGGCCTCGTGCGCAAGGCGGGGGGCACGCATCTCTGGGTGGCCAAGCGCGCCGCCAATAAAAAGCTCGATCCCGGCAAGCTCGACCATCTGGTGGCGGGTGGCGTGCCGGCCGGCTATTCCCCCTTCGCCACCTTGCTCAAGGAAGCGGACGAGGAAGCCGGCCTGCCCGGCCCGCTGGCGGCCCAAGCCCGCGAGGTGGCCCTGTTCCGTTATGACATGGAGCGCCCCGAAGGGCTGCGCCGCGATGCCATCCATGCCTATGACCTCGAACTGCCCGAAAGCTTCGAGCCCCAGCCCATGGATGGCGAGGTGGAAAGCTTCGCCCTCTGGCCGCTGGCCCAGGTGTTCGAGGTGCTCACCACCACCGACGCGTTCAAATTCAACGTCGCCCTGGTGCTGGCCGATTTGATGTGCCGGGAAAACCTGCTCGACCGCGCCCAGTCTGTCGCGGTTCGGGACGCTTTGTTCCCCGCCCCGCCGGGTTGATGCTGCAACGCAGCAGAGCCGCGTGAAACGCACGCCGCCAAACGGGAGAAAAACCCCCGCCCGATCAGGCCGTTAGCCTGGCCGGGCGGGGTTTTGTGTGCGCTGCACCAAAAAACTTGACCCAGATCAACGCTCCCCCCGGCCCAAAAGCTCATGAGCACGGCGTTCCCTGTTGCATAGAGGCAATGAAAGATGATTACCGCGAACGTCATGACCGATCCGGTCACCGTTTCCCCCGACATGACCCTGGCCGAGGCCGCGCGCGTCATGCTCTCCGAGGCCGCCGGCAGCGTGCAGGTGGTGGATGGCGCGGGCTCCCTGCTCGGCCTGCTCACCGAGAGCGACCTGCTGCGCCATCCGGGCCTTGAATCGGATGGCCGCCATGTCAACTGGTTGCAGGCGTTTCTGGGCGTTCAGCCGCTTTGCGTCGATTATTCTCCCCGCCACAATGTGCTGGTGGGCGAGGTGATGATCCAAAACCCCGTCGCCGTGGCGCCCGAGGACCCGCTGGCCGATGTGGCCGCCCTGCTGGTGCGGCTCAATGTCAAGCGCCTGCCGGTGGTCGAGGATGGCACGCTGGTCGGCGTCGTCTCCATCGCCGATCTGGTCGGCGCGCTCACCCAGCAGCTCGGCGCCGCCGTCTCGCGCTGAGCGCCCGCCCCCGCGGCCGGCGCGGCCCGCGCGCCGGCCGGGCGGTTTTGCCCAAATCCGCGCTTGACTCTCCCGCCCCGTCAGCGCATGACCGGCGTCATCAAAACGTCGTGCTGCGAGGGTTCGCACCACGGCGCGTTTTGTGTTGTGGAGAAAAGCGCGCATGTTCGACACGCTGTCGGGCAAATTTTCCGATATCTTCGACAAGCTCCGCAAGCGCGGCGCGCTGTCGGAGGCTGACGTCACCGAGGCCCTGCGCGAAATCCGCCTGGCGCTGCTGGACGCCGACGTGGCGCTGCCAGTGGTCAAGGATTTCGTGGCCCGCGTGCGCGAGCGCGCGGTCGGCGCCGAGGTTCTGCGCTCGGTCACGCCCGGCCAGATGGTCGTCAAGATCGTCAATGACGCCCTGATCGAGGCGCTGGGCGGCCAGCCCGTACCTCTCAACCTCATTGCCGTGCCGCCCGTGCCCATTCTCATGGTCGGCCTCCAGGGTTCGGGCAAAACCACCTCCTCGGCCAAGATCGCGCTACGGCTCAAATCGCGCGAGCGCAAGAAAGTGCTGCTGGCGAGCCTCGACACCCAGCGCCCCGCCGCCCAGCTCCAGCTCGAGCAGCTGGCGCAAAAGGCGGGCGTCACCTCGCTGCCCATCATCTCCGGCCAGACGCCACTGCAAATCGCCCATCGCGCCATGGATATCGCCCGGCGCGAGAGCTACGACGTGGTGATCCTCGACACCGCCGGCCGTCTCTCCATCGACCTCGCCCTCATGGAAGAGGTCAAATCCATCCGCGCGGCCGTCACCCCGGTCGAGACGCTGCTGGTGGTGGACGCCATGACCGGCCAGGACGCGGTCGCCACCGCCACCGCCTTCAACGAGGCGGTGAGCATCACCGGCATTGTGCTCACCCGGCTGGATGGCGACTCGCGCGGTGGCGCGGCGCTTTCCATGCGTTCGGTCACCGGCGCGCCCATCAAGCTCACCGGCTCTGGCGAAAAGCTCGACGCGCTGGATGAATTCAACCCCGAGCGCATCGCCGGGCGCATTCTGGGCATGGGCGACATTGTCGGGCTGGTCGAAAAGGCCGCCGCCAACATCGACCAGGAAGAAGCCGAGAAGCTGGCCAAGAAAATGGCCAAGGGCAAGTTCGACCTGGAAGACTACGCCGCCCAGCTCAAGCAGATCTCCAAGCTCGGCTCGCTCTCGGGCATCATGGGGCTGCTGCCGGGCCTCGGCAAATTCAAATCCCAGATCGAAAACGCCAATCTCGACCAGACCATCTTCAAGCGCCACGTCGCCATCATCAACTCGATGACCCCGGCCGAGCGGCGCGCGCCCGATATTTTGAAGGCCAGCCGCAAAAAGCGCATCGCGGCCGGGTCGGGCAGTTCGGTCGCCGATGTCAACAAGCTGCTCAAGCAGTTCGATGACATGGCGACCATGATGAAGCGCATGAACAAGGCCGGCGGCATGCAGGCCGTGATGAGCCAGATGCAGGCCGCCATGGGGCAAGCCAAGCCCGGCGGCCGGCGGCCTTTCTAATTTTTACGATCAACCCAAGGAGTTCCAATGTCAGTCAAGATTCGTCTCGCCCGCGGCGGTGCCAAGAAGCGCCCCTTCTACCACATCGTGGTCGCCAACGCCGACGCCCCGCGTGACGGCAAGTTCATCGAGCGCGTGGGCACCTACAACCCGATGCTGCCCGCCGACCACGCCGAGCGCATCATCCTCAAGACCGAGCGCCTGCAATACTGGCTCGGCAATGGCGCCCAGCCGACCGACCGCGTGGCCCGCTTCCTCGCCAAGGCCGAGCTGATCAAGGCCCCGGCGCGCACCGAGCAGACCAAGCAGCCCATGCCCAAGAAGAAGGCGCAGGAGCGTGAAGCCGCGCGCGCCAAGGCCGCCGAGGCCGCCTGAAACCAGCGCGCGTAGAGAGGGTGTATCTTGGCTGACCGGCTGATATTGATGGGCGTCATAGGCAAGCCGCACGGTGTGCGCGGCGCTGTGCGCGTCCATTCCCACGCCGAGGACGCCGACACCCTGGCCGGCCACACCCTCACCGACCGCAAGGGCCGCCGTTTCCAGATCGTCTGGGCGCATGAAAATGTCGCCTGGATCGACGAGGTCGTGGCGGGCGGCAAACGCCGTGTCGCCACCCGCACCGAGGCCGAGGCACTGACCAACACCGAGCTGTTCATCGCCCGCGGCGAGCTGCCCGAAACCGAGGCGGAGGAGTTCTACTTCACCGACCTCATCGGGCTGGAGGCGCGCACAAGCGAGGGCAAGGTGCTGGGCAAAATCGCCGAGGTGCTCGATTTCGGCGCCGGCGCCAGCCTGGAGCTCGCCCCCTCGGGCGCGCTCATCCCCTTCACCCGCGCCTGCGTGCCGGTGGTGAATGTGGCGGCCGGCTTTGTGGTGGTGAATCCGCCGCGCGAGGTGGCGGGGCAGACGGAGGCAACGCCATGACCTGGCGCGCCGATGTGCTGACCCTGTTCCCCGCGATGTTCCCGGGCCCGCTCGGCGAGAGCCTGGCCGGCCGGGCGCTGCGCGGCGGCGTTTGGAGCCTCGCCGTCACCGACATCCGCGCGTTCGGCCTCGGCCGGCACCGCGCGGTCGATGACACGCCCTTTGGCGGCGGGGCCGGCATGGTGTTGCGCGCCGATGTGCTCGACGCCGCCATCACCTCGGTCGCGCGCGCGGCCCGGCCGCTGGTTTTCCTCACCCCGCGCGGGCGCCCGCTCACCCAGGCGCGCGCGCGCGAGCTTGCCGCGGGGCCGGGCGTGGTCCTGGTCTGCGGCCGGTTCGAGGGCTTCGACCAGCGCGTCATCGACGCGCACGGGGCCGAGGAACTCAGCATCGGCGATTACGTGCTCTCGGGCGGCGAGCTGCCGGCCCTCGTGCTGCTCGACTCGGTCATCCGCCTGCTGCCGGGCGTGATGGGCCATGAGGAAAGCGGCCTCGAGGAAAGCCACGCCGACGGCCTGCTCGAATACCCGCACTTCACCCGCCCCGCCACCTGGCAAGGCCGCGACGTGCCCGAGGTGCTGACCTCGGGCAACCATGCGGCCATCGGCAAATGGCGGCTCGACCAGGCGCGCGCGGTCACCTTGGCGCGCAGGCCAGACCTCTACGCTCATTACATTGCATCCCAAGGGCCGACGCCCTAAACCGTTTCAAGAAGGACAAACCCATGAACATCATCCAGACGCTCGACGCCGAGCAGATCGCCAAGCTGACCGAGACCAAGACCATCCCCGCCTTCGCCCCCGGCGACACGCTGCGCGTCAACGTCACCGTCAAGGAAGGCGACCGCTCGCGCGTCCAGGCCTTCGAGGGCCTGTGCATCGCCCGCTCCAACCGCGGCATCAACTCCTCCTTCACCGTGCGCAAGATCTCGTATGGCGAAGGCGTCGAGCGCGTGTTCCCGCTCTATGCCCCGGTCATCGCCGACATCCAGGTGGTGCGCCGCGGCGATGTCCGCCGCGCCAAGCTTTACTACCTGCGCGGCCGCCGCGGTAAGTCCGCCCGTATCGCCGAAAAGGCCCGCGAAGTCGAAACCACGACCGCCGCGGAGTGAGGTGCGTCCCAGGGGGCTTCTGCCCCCTGGACCCCCGCCAAGGGCCGGGAGGCCCTTGGAACCCATACGCTTAAGGTTTGAAAAAGGGCCTGCCATGAGCCATGTCACGGCCCGGGGCAGGCCCTTTTTCAAACCTTGAAACCTTATTGAGGTCCAGGGGCTCGGCCCCTGGCAGGGGGTCAAGGGGGACGGCGTTCCCCTTGGGCGCCTCAACTATGTGGAGGTCGTGAACACGATGGCGAGGACGTTATTCGACAAGATTTGGGATGCCCATGTGGTGGACCGGATGGAGGACGGCACCTGCGTTCTCTACATCGACCGGCATCTGGTGCATGAGGTGACGAGCCCGCAGGCGTTCGAGGGGCTGCGCGCCGCCGGGCGCAAGGTTCGCCGGGTCGAGAACACCCTCGCGGTGGTTGACCACAACGTGCCCACCAGCCCCGAGCGCCTGAGCGAAACCAACGAGCCCGAGAGCGCGCTGCAAATCGCCACGCTCGAGCAGAACGTCGCCGAGTTCGGGGTCACGTATTTCCCCATGTCCGACGACCGCCAGGGCATTGTGCATGTGGTCGGCCCCGAGCAGGGCATTTCGCTGCCCGGCATGACCATTGTGTGCGGTGACTCCCACACCTCCACCCATGGCGCCATGGGCGCGCTGGCGTTCGGCATCGGCACCTCCGAGGTCGAGCATGTGCTGGCGACCCAAACGCTGCTGCAAAAACCCGCCAAGAACATGCTGGTGCGGATTGATGGCACGCTGCGCCCCGGCTGCACGGGCAAGGACATCGTGCTCGCCATCATCGGCAAGATCGGCACGGCGGGCGGCACGGGCCATGTCATCGAGTTCGCGGGCGAAGCCATCCGCGCGCTCGACATGGCCGGGCGCCTCACCGTGTGCAACATGGCCATTGAAGCCGGCGCCCGCGCCGGGCTGATCGCCCCCGACGACACCACCTTCGCCTACATCCAAAACCGCCCCTTCGCCCCCAAGGGCGCCGATTTCGACGCCGCGGTGGCCTATTGGCGCACTTTGCCATCGGATGAGGGCGCGCAGTACGACAAGCTGGTGGTGCTCGATGCCGCCGGGATCGTGCCGCAAGTCACCTGGGGCACCAACCCCGAGGCGGTGATCCCCATCACCGGCACCGTCCCCAACCCGGCCGATGAGGCGGACGAGACCAAGCGCGCCCAGATGGAGCGTCAGCTTGCCTACATGGCGCTCACCGCCGGCCAGCCCATCGCCGGCACCAGGATCGACGTGGTGTTCATCGGCTCCTGCACCAATTCGCGCATCGAGGATCTGCGCGAGGCCGCCCATGTCGCCAAGGGGCGCAAGGTGGCCGCGGGCGTGCGCGCGCTGGTGGTGCCGGGCTCCGGGCTGGTCAAGAAACAGGCCGAGGCCGAGGGCATCGCCGATATGCTCATCGCGGCGGGCTTTGAGTGGCGCGAGGCCGGCTGCTCGATGTGCTTGGGCATGAACCCCGACAAGCTGACCCCCGGCCAGCGCTGCGCCTCCACCTCCAACCGCAATTTCGAGGGCCGCCAGGGCCCGGGCGGGCGCACACACCTGCTCTCGCCCGGCATGGCCGCCGCCGCCGCCGTCACCGGCGTCCTCACCGATGTCCGGGAGCTGATCTGATGGATAAATTCACCACCCTGACCGCCACCGCGGCGCCGCTCAACATCAAGAATGTCGACACCGACAAGATCATCCCGGCGCGATTCTTGAAAACCATCAAGCGCTCCGGCCTCGGCAAGAGCCTGTTCGCCGATATGCGCTACGATGAGCAAGGCGCCGAAAATCCGGCCTTCGTGCTCAACCAGCCCAAATACCGCGCCGCCCATATTCTGGTCGCGGGCGATAATTTCGGTTGCGGCTCCTCGCGTGAACACGCCCCCTGGGCGCTGCTCGATTTCGGCATACGCTGCGTCATCGCGCCGAGCTTCGCCGATATTTTCTTCAATAACTGCTTCAAGAACGGCATCCTGCCCATCGCCTTGCCCGAGGCTGTGGTGGCCAAGCTGATGGACGATGCCAGCCTCGGCACCAATGCCCGCCTCACCATCGATCTGGAGCGCCAGCTGGTGGTGCGCCCGAGCGGCGAGGAAATCGCCTTCACCGTCGATGCCTTCCGCAAACATTGCCTGCTCAACGGGCTCGACGATATCGGCCTCACCCTCGAACACGCCCCGGCCATTGCCGCCTACGAGGCCAAACAACCGGCCTGGCTGCCCAAAATCTGAAGGACCAGAACCATGACCGCCAATAAATCGCTGCTCCTGCTGCCCGGTGATGGCATCGGCCCCGAAGTGTTCGCCCAGGCCAAGCGCGTGCTTGACTGGGTGCAAAAAACCGGCCGCGCCTCCTTCACGCTCCATGAGGATCTGGTCGGCGGCGCCGCCATCGACGCCTACGGCGTGCCGGTGACCGATGCCACCATCGCCAAGGCCAAGGAGGTTGACGCCGTGCTGTTCGGCTCGGTCGGCGGGCCGAAATGGGACAAGGTCTCCTTCGACATCCGCCCCGAGGCCGGCCTGCTCCGCCTGCGCCAGGAATTGCAGGTGTTCGCCAATCTGCGCCCGGCCAAGGTGTTTGACGCGCTGGTGGATAATTCCTCGCTCAAGCCCGAGCTGGTGCGCGGGCTCGACATCATGATCGTGCGTGAATGCATCGGCGGCGTCTATTTCGGCGAGCCGCGCGGCATCGAGACGTTGGCGGACGGCACCGAGCGCGGCGTCAACACCGAGGTCTACACCACCCCCGAAATCCTGCGCGTGGGCCGCGTGGCCTTCGACCTCGCGCGCAAGCGCGCCAACCGCGTGTGCAGCGTCGAGAAGGCGAACGTGATGGAATCGGGCCTGCTGTGGCGGCGCGTGATGGCCAGGCTCCAGGCCGAGGAATACCCGGATGTCGAGCTGACCCACATGTATGCCGATAATTGCGCCATGCAGCTGGCCAAAAACCCCAAGCAGTTCGATGTCATCGTCACCGGCAATCTGTTTGGAGACTTGTTGTCGGATTTGGCGGCCATGCTCACCGGCTCGCTCGGCCTGCTGCCCAGCGCCACGCTCGGCGCCAAAGATCCCGTCACGGGCCGCCGCGCGGGCTTCTACGAGCCCATCCACGGCTCGGCGCCCGACATCGCCGGCAAGGGCGTGGCCAACCCCATCGCGCAAATCCTTAGCCTGGCCCTGCTGCTGCGCTACTCCTTCGACATGGAAGACGAAGCCCTGGCGATCGAGCAGGCGGTGGAGCGCGTGCTGGCCAAAGCCGGCCGCACGCCCGACATCAAAATCGAGGGCCGCCCGGTCATTTCCACCTCGGAGATGGGCGATGCGCTGATTGCGGAGCTCGAGGCGATTTAATTACCCGCCGGGGGTTGCACACCGAAGACGCTTCGGTTACACCCCCGCCACGACGCGCCCGTAGCTCAGCTGGATAGAGCATCAGACTACGAATCTGAGGGTCAGGAGTTCGAATCTCTTCGGGCGCGCCAACTAATTCCTTGAAATTTAAGTGCTAACAGGACGGTCGGCAGCAACCGGCCTGTTTTCCTTTTGGGACCGCCCACCACTATCCCCTCTGGTGGCCCCATTTTGCCGCCGGTCACCCGATGGGAGGCTCGCCATGCCATGGTCACCACCACCGAGGCGTAGTCATTCCGTCCGTACCCTGCGCCGCATTGCCTGCGGCGGCTGGCCGAAGGCCCGCAGAAAGGCCCGCCGCATGCGCTCAGGGTCATGGAAGCCGACGGCCGCGGCGATGACCTCGATTGGTGCGCTGCTGTGTTCGATGCGTTCCCGGGCCGCTTCCAGCCTGAGTCGCTCGACCGCCCGGGCCGGGCTCATCCCCACCGAGGACGTGAACGCCCGCGAGAAATGCCGCGGGCTCATGGCTACCTGAGCCGCCATCGTTTCGATGGTCAGTCGCGTGCCGAGATGGCCGCGCATCCAGCCGAGCAGGTCCGCGAAGCGCCTGTCGCCCCCGCCCATGTCCAGCAGGGCCGAGAATTGCGACTGCCCACCCGGCCGACGGTAATAGACCACCATCTCTTGCGCCACCCGCTTGGCAATGGGCGCGCCCCAATCTTCGGCAATCAGCGTCAATGCAAGGTCGATGCCCGCGGTAATGCCCGCCGACGTCCACACCGTCCCATCGCGGATATGGATGGCGTCGGGCTCGACCGCGACGCGCGGGAACAGGCGGGCAAGCTCCTCCGCTCGGCGCCAATGGGTCGTCGCCCGCCGTCCATCCAGCAACCCCGCTGCCGCCAGCAAGAATGCGCCCGAACACACGCTGGACAGCCGGCGTGCCGTTTGGCTTTGGGCCTGCAGAAAAGCGCGGGTCTTCGGACAGTGCATGGCCTGCGAGCTGCCCTGGCCGCCCACGACCACCAACGTGTCCAGCATGTCCGCGTCCTGACCCAACATACTGGCCAGAGCTACGCCGGAAGAGGACACAATAAGTCCACCGCCAACCGACAACACCGACAACTCGTACCCGCCCCCGGCCAGCCGCCCGGCGATTTCGAACGCCGCGATCGGCCCGGTGGCGTCGAGGATCTGGAAGTCTGGGTAGAGCAGGATGCCTATGCGCCGGGTCATGGCTTGAAATGAGGGATTAATGTCATTTCGTCAATCACCGCCGCATGAGACAGTGCCGCCATCCTCACTGGAGTATGCCCATGCCCCCACTCCCCTTGTGCATCGTCTTCGCCATCTATCCCGGCATGACCCAGCTCGATTTCACCGGACCGCACCAATTCCTCTCGCGCCTACCGGGCGCCACGACTCTGGTGGCAAGCCGCGACGGCGGTGAGGTGCCCAGCGAGGGGCTAACCTTCGCGCACACAACCCGCCTCGCCGACGTGCCCGACTGCGACCTGCTCTGCGTACCCGGCGGCGGGGGCGCGCTACGTTACCTCGGTCTGCACGGGTTCACTGATTATAGGCGCGGCAGGGCTACTCACGGGGCGACGTGCGGCCTGCCACTGGGCGTGGCGTGACCTGCTGCCGCTGTTCGGGGCGATCCCCGACGAGGCCCGCGTGGTACGGGATGGCAACATCATCACTGGTGGCGGCGTGACGGCGGGCATCGACTTCGCTCTGACCTTACTGGCCGAGGTCGGCGGCGCCGAGATCGCCCAAACGGTTCAACTCGGCCTGGAATACGCCCCCGCCCCGCCTTTCACGGCCGGGCGACCAGAGGACGCGCCACCCTCAATCCTTGCTGCCTACCGCCAACGCTTAGCCCCGCTTGCCGGCATGCGCCGCGCCCAAGCGTATGAAGCCGCCTTCCGCCTCGCCGCCTCACATTCCTGAAGAGGAGCCCAACATGACCCGCCCGCCCATGCCTCCCTTTGATCCCGAGACAGCCGCCCTCAAGGCCCGCATGGCCGAGGATGCATGGAACAGCCGCGACCCGGAAAAGGTCGCGCTGGCCTACACGCCCGACAGCCAATGGCGGAACCGGGTGGAATTCATCCGCGGCCGCGCCGAGATCGCCGCCTTCCTCACCCGCAAATGGGCGCGGGAGCTGGAGTACCGGCTGATCAAGGAGGTCTGGGGCTTTCGCCTGAACCGCATGGCCGTGCGCTTTGCCTATGAATGGCATGACGATGCCGGCCAATGGTTCCGCTCCTATGGCAACGAGCAATGGGAGTTCGACGAAAACGGGTTGATGCGCCGCCGCATCGCCTCGATCAACGACCTCGCAATCCGCACCGAGGAACGCCTGTTCCACTGGCCACTGGGAGCGCGGCCGGGTGATCACCCCGGCCTCTCCGATCTGAACTTGTAGACCACCGCGCAATACAGGCGATGTTCAACTGCCGCATCCACTTCCTGAACGTCCCGTTCGGCGTTCAGGCTCTTGTCTCGCTGGGAAAGCGCCACAGCCACAGTGGCCACCCGGTCACCGCCGTGCGAAGCTGTGACGCCAAACGGCAAGGAGAAATGCCCATGGGTAAGCGCTTCGATCTGGTCGACGTGTTCCACGACGGCCCCTTCACCGGCAACCCGCTGGCCGTGGTGGCCTCGGCCGAGGACCTCGATACGGAGACCATGCAGCGCATGACGCGCTGGTTCAACCTGTCGGAGACGGCCTTCCTATTGCCGCCGGAGGACGGCCGCGCGGATTACAGGGTGCGCATCTTCACGCTGGAGCGCGAGCTGCCCTTCGCAGGCCACCCCACGCTCGGGGCCTGCCACGCTTGGCTGAGCGCCGGCGGCGTGCCACGGCGGAGCGGCGAGATCGTGCAGGAGTGCGGTGCCGGCCTGATCAGCATTCGGCAAGATGGGGACCGCCTCGCCTTCGCGGCCCCGCCGCTGCTGCGGGCCGGGGCCGTCGACGCCGAGACCATGGCGAAGCTCGCCGCCGTCCTGCGTCTCGACCAGGCGGAGATCGTCGAGGCCCGCTGGGCGGATAACGGCCCCGGCTGGATCGGCGTGATGCTCCGCTCGGCGGCGGCGGTCCTGGCCGTCGAGCCCGCGCGCCACCACGCGGAAACGCTCGACATCGGCCTGGTCGGCCCGCACCCCGCCGGGGCGGAGGCAGCCTGGGAGGTACGGACGTTCTTCAGCGACGCTCACGGCAATCTGGTCGAGGACCCGGTGACCGGCAGCTTCAACGCGGCGGTGGCGCAGTGGCTGCGAGAGACGAAGCGGGCAGACGGCCCCTACATCGCGGCGCAGGGCACCAGGCTGGGCCGGCGCGGGCGCATCTTCGTCGACTACGGCGACAACGGCGCGGCGTGGGTGGGCGGCCGCACGCAGACGATGGTCACCGGGCGGCTGGGGCGTAAGCAATAGGTTCGGGGAGCTTTCCACAATTTGCTCCGGTTCCATCGCTTATATGCCTGAACGGAATAAGAGCAGGTTGCCAGGTGGCAACCTGCTCACGGGCCGTGGCTGGCCATCAGCCGATCAAGGGGCTGGAGACCGCCGCCGGTTGCGCATTTACGGCTCCTCCCGCGCGCATCCTCAAACAGACAATATGCAGACAAAGATATCCAGCCAAAGCACAATGCGCCCGCTCTACTTTTGTCTTGGCGCGCAATTTCATTGGCTTCGCTCACCCCACCCGCAGCCTTGCCCCGCCAGTCCGCCACAAGCGCAGCCTCGTGCAGTCCCACAGCGCCTCGCCGCCAAAGCCCTGGCCCGCCTCGCCCAGCTCATAGAGCGTCTCGCTGTCGGGCCAGCGGTGCAAGACCGGCCAGGTCCACACACGGTGGCGCATATATAACCACTCCAGCCGCCGGGCGAGGCGGGCATTGGTGGGCACCACCCGCCGCCCCACCCAGCGCGCCGCCGCGCGCGCGGCAAACCCCTGGCTAAGCGGCGCGCCATAGCCCGTGCACCAGTGCGCAAACCCCAGCTCGGCCCGCAAATCGCTCACCGCGCGGTAAAGCTGCACATGCTCGGGGTGGCCATATTCCCCCCACGGATTATGGCTCACCACATCCGCCATACCCGCGAGCCAGGGCCGCAGCGCCGCCTTCAGCCGGGCAAAATTCGCCTCATAGCGCGCCCGCCCGGCCACATCGGCAATCTCCATGCCAAACGCCGTCTCGCGCGCCCGCGCCCAGTCCACGCTCAGCCGCACCCCGCTCTCGGGAATGGCCAGATTAACCACCCCCGCCAGCGGCAGCGCCGCCACGGCCTGCGCCCGCCGGGCGTTTTTCGCGCCGCCCCCCAGCTGGTCGCCAAAGCAAATCACCACCCGCCCGGCCTCGCCCAGCAGGCCCGAAAACCACAGCGCCTCGTCATCGGGGTGGGCCACCACCAGGGCGGTGGTCTCAGCGCGCACGGGCGGCCCGCAGCTCGTCATACATCGTCTCCAGCGCCGCGCTCTGGCGGGCGAGGTCAAAGCGTGCCTCCACCCGCGCCCGCCCGGCCGCGCCCATGCGCGCGCGCAAATCCGCATCGCCCAGCAGCAGGCCGAGCCGCGCGGCCAGGGCCTCGGGGTCGCGGGCGGGCACCAAAAACCCGCTTTCGCCATCGGCCACCGCCTCTCCAATCCCCCCGGCATCGGCGCCGATCACCGGCACCCCCAGCGCCGCGGCTTCCAGCGTCACCATCCCCAGCCCCTCCTCGCGGCCCGAGCTGGTGCGCACCGAGGGCAGCACCAGCACCGCCGCGCGGCGCATCCAGCCCAGCACCGCCTCATGGGCCATGGCGCCCAGAAATTCCGCCCGCACCCCCAGCTCCCCGGCCAGTTTTTCCAGCCCGCCGCGCAGCGGCCCCTCGCCAATGATGACCAGCCTGTGGCCGGGCGCCAGCCGGGCAAAGGCGCGGATGAGATATTGCGTGCCCTTCACCTCCACCAGCCGCGCCACATGCAGCACGATCTTCTCCGCCTCGCCCGCCGCGCGCGGGGCGAGGCGCGCCGTATCCACCCCAATATAATGCACCCGCGTCTTGTCCGCCGGAAACCCCCGCGCCAGCAGCTTGCCCCTGATGAACGCCGACACGCACAAAAACAAATCGCCCCGCCGCGCCAGCCGCCCGCGCAAAAACGGATAAGCCGCCCAGGCGGGCGAGGAGAGCAGCCCGGCCGTGCTCAGCGTGGCGTCAAAGCCATGAAACGTGGTCACCAGCGGCACGCCGAGCCTGGCGGCCAAGGGCAGCGCATACACGCCCTCGATGCCGAAATGCGCATGCACCACCTCCACCCGCCGCCCGGCCAGCAAGCGCATATAGGGCGCGACATCCCGGCTCGCCATCTGCCACGCCGCCAGCGCGTATTTAAGGCGCGGGGCCAGATCCTCGAGCGCCACGGCCTCGCCGGGTGCCGGGCCATAGCGCAACCGGCCCATATAAAGCGGCCGGTAGCGCGCAAACGCCCCGGCCTGCTGCGCAATGAAGGGCTCCGAGCGCCGGAACAGATTATGGCGCAAAATCAGCGCGCGCGGCGCGTCCTCAGCCGGGGGCAGGGCGCGCCTCCGCGCCAATGATCCCCATCTCCCGCCCCACCGCCTCGAACATGCCAATCGCCTGTTCGATCTGGGCCGGCGAATGTGCCGCGCTCACGCTCGAGCGCAGCAGCGCCAGCCCCTTGGGCGTGGCGGGCGGCAGGCTGACATTGGTATAAAGCCCGGCCTCGAGCAGCCGCGCCCAAAAGGCAAACGCCATCTCGGGGCTGGGCATGATGGCCGAAACCACCGGGTTGGGCTCGGGCCCGAGCGCGAAGCCCAGCCCGGCCAGCCCGTTATAGAGCCGCGCGGCATTGTCGTTGAGCCGCGCGCGCAGCTCGGGCCGGGCGCGCAGCGCGGCCAGGGCGGCGCGGGTGGCGGCAATCACGCCCGGCGGCAGCGAGGCGGTGAACATATAAGGCCGGGTCGCCACGCGCAGCACATCGAACCCCTCGATATCGCTGACACAAAACCCCCCAACCCCGGCCAGGCTCTTCGAGAAGGTGCCGACGATGAAATCAGCCTCCGCCTCCACCCCGGCGGCTTCGGCCAGGCCCCGCCCGGTGGCGCCCAGCACGCCCAGCGAGTGCGCCTCGTCCACCACCAGATAAGCGCCCCATTTGCGCTTCACCTCGGCGAATTCCCTCAGCGGCGCGGTATCGCCCAGCATCGAGTAAATGCCCTCGACGACAATCACCTTCTCCCCCGGCGTGCCATCCAGCCGGCGCAGCCGCGCGTCCAGATCCTCGGGGCTGTTATGGCGAAAGCGCGTCACCTGGGCATTGCCCAGCTTGGCGCCGTCATAGATCGAGGCATGCGAATCCGCATCCAGAATCAAATGGTCGTCCTTGCCCGCCAGCACCGAGAGCATGCCCAGATTCGCCTGGTAGCCGGTGGTGAACACCATGGCGTGCCGGCGCCCGTAAAAATCCGCCAGCTCGGTCTCCAGCCCCTTATGCCCGCCATAAGAGCCATTGGCGATGCGCGAGCCCGTGGTGCCCGTGCCCTCGGCGCGGGTGGCGGCCAGGGCGGCCTCCACCACGCCGGGGTCGTAGGTCAGGCCGAGATAATTATTGGTGCCCAGCAGCAGCACCGGCTTGCCGCGGTAGCGCCCCTCGGTGGCCGAGACCATGGCCTCGAAGGTGACGTTGAACGGATTGACCCCCGCCGCCTCGACCTGCGCGTATTGCGCGCCGAGGGCGGCGTATTTATCCAGCAGCCCCATGTTTACGCGCCGCCCTTGAGCCCGCGCAGCACGTTCAGCAGATCCCCCAGCGTCTGGATCTCGGCGATCTTGTCGAGCGGCACCGAGAGGTCGAGCCGGTCCTCGATTTCCATGACGAAATCCATCACCGCCACCGAATCCAGCCCCAGATCATCGACGATATGGGTGGCCTCGCTCAGCTCCGCCGGCTTGGTCAGAGCGGCGCGCAGCGTGTCAAAAATCACGGTCTTCAGCTCGGCGTCGGTATCGCTCATGTCGGTCTGGCCAATCCTGTCCTGCGCGCGCCGGGCGGGCACGGCCCCGCGCGCCGATGATAAACATTCCCCAAGCTATACAGGCCCGGATGGATTATTTAAAGAGCAGGCCATTTGCGTGCCCGGTTCATGGGGGCGCTTTCTGGGCACGGGCGGTCTTGGTCATCACGCGCTACCTCACCTCTGAGATTGCAAAGCCCCTGGCGGCGATCCTGGGGCTGCTCGGCGTGCTGTTCGCGTTTTACGCCATGGCCGGGTCGCTGGCCGACAGCGCCGCCGGCCTCATGCCCCCGCTCACCCTGCTGGCGCTCTCGGGGCTCAAGCTGCTCATCGCGCTCGATGTGCTCATTCCCATCGCGCTCTATCTCTCGGTGCTGCTGGCGCTCGGGCGCCTGGGCAGCGCCTCCGAGACCACGGCCATGGCCGCGCTCGGCATCTCCCCGGCCGAGCTGGCGCGCGCCGTGCTGGGTTTCGCGCTCCTGGTGGCGGTGGCGGTGGGGCTGCTCTCGGCCTTCGCCCGCCCCTGGGCCTACCGCGAATCCCATGTTTTAAGCTGGCGCGCGGCCTTCTCGCTCGATGTCGACGCCCTGCGCGCGGGCATTTTCTACACCAGCGCCGATGGCAGCCGGGTCATCTTCATCACCCACCGCGACGGCCATGGCGGCCCCGCGCAGGATGTGTTCGTGCGCCGCCAGCTTTCCGACCATTCCGAGCTGGTCTTCGCCCAGCTCGCCGCGCCGCTGCACGACCCCAACGCCCCCGCCACCGACCGCGTCTACCTGCAAAACGCCCATATCTACGACCTCTACCCCAAAGCCCCGCTTAAAAACCAAATCCTCGCCTCCCAGGGGCTGGAGTTGAACGCCGACGAGGCGGCCATCGGCACGCCCGGCTACAGCCCGGTGGTGGCCAGCCTGTGGCATTTGCTGCAAAGCCGCGACGCCGCCGACATCGCCGAACTGCAATGGCGGCTCTCCACCCCCATCTCAACCATTTTGCTCGCCCTGCTCGCCCTGCCGCTCTCGCGCGCCCGCCCGCGCCAAAGCCGCCTGGCCCGCTTCCTGCCCGCCGTGCTGCTCTATACCGGCTATTACCTGCTGTGCAGCGCGGCGCGCACCTGGGTGCAATTTGGCCATCTGCCGGTTTTTCCCGGCCTGTGGGTGGCGCCGCTCACGCTGGCGCTGGTCACGCTCGGGCTCTCGCTCTGGCCCGCCCTCGCCCGCCGGCGCCGCGCATGACCCTCGAGCGCTATCTTGGCGGCCTCACCGCCCGGCTGTTTGTGCTGATGGCGGCGGGCATCACCGGGCTGGTCAGCCTGTTCGGCTTCGTCGCCCAGCTCTCGCTGGTCGGCAAAGGCGGCTATCATGTCACCGATGCCCTGTTAAACACCCTGCTCACCGCGCCGGGGCGCTTTGTCACGCTCAGCCCCGTGGCGCTGCTGCTGGCCTGCCTGCTGGCGCTCGGCGGCCTGTCCCGCTGGTCCGAGCTGCAAGCCTTCCAGGCGCTCGGCCACCCGCCCGCGCGGCTCATCGGCGCCCAGGCCCGGCTGGTGCTGCCGCTCACCCTGCTGGTGCTGGCCCTGGCGCAGTTCGTGGTGCCGGCGGCGCAGTTCATCGCCCAGACCCACCAGGCCCAGGCACTTGGCCCCGGCGCCCCGGAGCTGGCCAATGGCGGCTTCTGGGCCGAACACGGGGGGCAATATCTCAATGTCGGCCGGTTCGATTACGACAACACCCCCCAGCAGATCGATATTTACGCCTTCACCCCCGAAGGCCGGCTCACCACCGCCCTGCACGCCAAGCGCGCCACCATCGCCCCCGATGGCACCTGGACCCTGGTGCAGGTGCGGGAAACCACCATCACCCCCACCGGCGCCCTCGCCACCACCTATCACGACACCCAAGGCTGGACGCCCTTTCTCTCCACCCGCCAGATGCGCCTGCTCTCCCTGCCGCCCGCCGCGCTCTCGCCGCTCTCGCTCATCCGCTTCATCCGCGCCGGCCAACAGCAGGGCGCCGAGGTCTCGCGTTACGAGCAAAGCCTGTGGGCGCTGCTCAGCCTGCCGCCGAGCGCGCTGGCCATGGTGCTCATCGCCGCGCCCTTCGGCTTTGGCCGGCCGCGCCAAACCAATGCCGGACGGCCCCTGTTCATCGGCGCGCTCATCGGGCTGGGGTTCGAGCTGACCCAGCAGCTCATCACCCAAACCGGTGAGCGCCTCGCCCTGCCGGCCCCGCTCACCGCCTTGCTGCCCAGCGCGCTGCTGCTCCTGCTCGCGCTCCGCCTGCTCAGCCGCCAGCAAGCCCAGCTCACCCGCCACCGGGCTAGAAGCGTCAAGCATTTGGCGGGATGGTCCGATACCAGTCAGCCTTGAGGCTGACTGGTATGCGCGTGGGGGTGGTGGGGCGGCCACGCGCAAACTCAAAAACTCATACCATCCCGCCACCGGGCTAGAAGCGTCAAATATGTGGCGGGATGGTATATAGTGATTCACAATAACAATGTTACGCGCTAATATCCGCGGGCTTTGCGGAGTTGGATATGAGCTATAGCATTGATTTACGTGAACGCGTTGTGGGCTATGTGCGTGGTGGTGGCAGCCGGACGGAAGCTACTCGGTTATTTCAGGTCAGTCGGATGACGCTATATCGCTGGCTTGGCGCCGCTGATTTGCACCCGAAGCCCGCGAAGACGCGCCGTCGCAAGTTGGACAAGGCGGCACTTGCCGCGCATGTTCGTGATCTGCCGGACGCCTTGTTACGGGAGCGGGC
>JAJXWD010000008.1 GCA_021781835.1 Pseudomonadota bacterium
AGGGTGGCGACATCGAGCGCCGCGGGCACGGCGGCGCCGGGCGGCACGGCGGGGGCGCTGGCGGTTTGGGTGCTGGCGGCCTGGCTGTTGGTGGTTTGCGGCGCGGCGGGCGGGGGCGCGGTGACCGGGGTGGTGACTTGCGGGGCCAGGGGCGTCAGCTCACCCGAGACCGCCGGCACGGTTTGCGCCAGATGGGATTGCGAGGCGCTGTGGCTGTACCACACGCCGTAAATGGCCAGCAGCACCACCAGCCCGATGAGCACCAGCGCGCCGCGCGGCACGGCGCGGTCGGGCACGGGGGCGAGATAGGTCATGGGGGGTTCGGTGCCGTCATTGAGGGCGCCGGCATCGCGGAAGCGGCCGAGGATTTCCTCGGGGTCGAGGCCCAGGAGCTGGGCATAGGAGCGGATGAAGCCGGTGCGGTAGGCCTGGCCGGGCAGGGGGGTGAGATCTCCCGCCTCGATGGCGGTGAGATAGTCGTGCTTGATGCGCAAGGCCGCCGCGACATCGGGCAGTTTCCAGCCCAGACGCTCGCGCACCTCGCGCAGGCCCGCGCCTGCACGCACCATTGCCGAATTCGGGCTGTCGTCCATGAGCATCATTCCGCTTGAATCGTCGGGCATTGCGGGGGCTTCTATACCTATATCGCCCGGCCTTAAATATGGGCGCGGGGTTAAATTGGCAGATTATGTTCGCGCGCCCAGGCGGTCAGCGGCTCGCGGATGGAACCGCCCGCCGCGCCGGCGCGGCGCAGCTCGCGCAGGATCGGGCGCAGCGCGGTGAGGTCGGCCTCGACCAGCACGGATTTGACCGGCAAAATCGCGTTGCCCGACATTGAGAGCGTGGTGACGCCCAGCGCCGCGAAGGCCAGGGCATCGAGCGGGCGGCCCGCCGCCTCGCCGCAGATGGAGAGCGGCACGCCGGCCTCCTGGCAATAGGTGACGAGTTTTTCCAGCAGCTCCAGAACCGGGGCGGAGAGCGTGTCGTAGCGGTCGGCGAGCTCAGGGGTGCCGCGGTCGGCGGCGAACAGGAATTGCAGCAGATCGTTGGTGCCGACCGAGATGAAATCGGCCTCGGCTAGCAGGCCGGGGAGCTGGAACAGCAGGGCCGGCACCTCGAGCATGGTGCCGGCTTCCAGCCGCTCGGGGGCGGGGCGGATGCGGGCGGCCTCGGCTTCGAGCAAATCGCGCGCGGTGCGGAACTCCTCGACGGTGGCGACCATGGGGAACATGATGGAAAGCGGGCGGCCCTGGGCGCCCAGCAGCAGGGCGCGGAGCTGGCGGCGCAGGATGGCCGGGCGGTCGAGCGCCACGCGCAGGCTGCGCCAGCCCATGGCGGGGTTTTCCTCGGGGCCGGCGGATTCGCCGGGCAGCAGCTTGTCGGCCCCTAGATCCAGTGTGCGGAACTGCACCGGGCGGCCATTGGCGCGGTCGAGCACGCGGCCATATTCGGCGGCCTGGCCGGCAATGTCGGGGATGCCGCCGGCGGCCAGCGCGGCGATTTCGGTGCGATACAGCCCGATGCCGTCGGCGCCCGTGCGCTCGAGCTGGTCAAGCTCCAGGGCCAGCCCGACATTGAGCATCAGCTTCAGCTCGGTGCCGTCCTTGGTCAGGGCCGGCACGTCGCGGTAGGAGGCGAGGGTGGCGGCGCGCTGGGAGCGGGCCTCGAGCGCGCGGTCATAGACCGCGATGACCTCGGGCTCGGGGTGCAAGATGAGCGTGGCGCCCTCGGCGTCGAGCAGGGCCTCGTCATTTTCCTGGGCGTTTTCAACCGCGCCGCGGTCCACTTGCAGGGCGGGCAGGCCGAGCGCGCGGGCCAGGATGGCGGCGTGGCCGGAGGGGCTGGCCTCTTCGATGGCGACGCCGGCAATGCCGCGCGTGTGCCAGTCCAGCAGGTCGGCCGGGCCCAGGCGGCGCACCAGCAGGATCAGGCCATCGGCCCGCTCGGGCTTGGGCGCCATGCCGCCCAGCGCCACCATCAGCCGGCCGATCATGTCTTCGATGTCGGACAGGCGCTCGCGCAGATAGGGGTCGGTGATGCGGCGCATGCGCTCGCGCAGATTGCGCCCCACCTTGTCCACGGCGGTTTCGGCGGTCAGGCCGTCATTGATCGCCTCGCGCACCTGGGTGAGCCAGCCCGAGGATTGCGAGACCATGCGGTAGGCTTCCAGCACATCACGCGAGGCGGAGCCGCCGGGCATGGTGGCGGCGATCAGCCCGTCGAGATGTTTGTTGGAGGTCTCGACCGCGGCTTCCAGGCGTTTGAGTTCGGCGGCGGGGTTGTCGGTGAGCAGGCGGGCGATGGGGGCGGCGGCGCCGTAGGGCAGGATCTGGCCGCGCGCGATGCCGCTGGAGAGCACATGCCCGCCATAACGGCGCGGCAGGGTCTCGGAAAAGCCTTCGTCGCTGACATCGATGGCGCCGGCCTTGGCCAGAATCTCGGCCAGCAGCATGGCGACGGTGGCGAGGGATTCGACCTCGACCGTGGTGTAGGTGCGGGCCTCCTTGGACATGACGCCGATGACGCCGAGCGTGCGCCCGGCCCGCTTGACCGGCACCGCCAGCATGGAGGCCATGTTTTCCTCGCCCGTTTCGGCGCGGTAGACATAGCGCGGATGATTTTGGGCATCCGCGAGGTTCATGATGTCGCCAGACGAGGCGGTGATGCCGATGATGCCCTCGCCCACGCGCAGGCGCGTATGGCCGACGGCCCCGATGTTCAGCCCCCAGGTGGCGGCGAGTTCCAGCAATTCGCCGGGGCGGGTGACGTAGATGACCGAGGCATCGACCTCCAGCCCCTCGGCCACCAGCTTGGCGATGTCGGCGAGGCTGGACGTGCCGGCCGCCAGCTGATCGCGCAGGCGCGCGAAAAGCTGGCGCGTGTCGCCGAGTTTCGGCTTGCGCCGGCGCCGCTTGGGCGGGGGAGGCGGGTCAGCCTCTTGTGCCACGGGCTTCGAGCGCGGCCAGGGCCTGGGCCTTGAGCGCCGCCAGAATTTCGGCCACGGGCTGCACCGCCGTGACCATGCCAACCGATTGCCCGGCCATCACCGAGCCGTTTTCGATGTCGCCGTCGATGACCGCGCGGCGCAGCGCCCCGGCCCAGAAATGCTCGATCTCGAGCTGGGCGGCGGTTTTGTCGAGCGCGCCGGTCTGGAATTTGGCCACCACCTCGGCCTGGTGGCGCATGAAGCGCTTGGTGCCCTCGTTGATGAGCCCGCGCACGGGGATGACGGGGAAACGTTCATCGAGCTGCACGCTCGGCATGGCGTCGCGCGCGGCGGCGCGGATGAAGGCTTTCTTGAAATTCTCGTGGGCGATGCTCTCGGCCGCGGCCGCGAACAATGTGCCGAGCTGCGCGCCCGCCGCGCCCATTTCGAGATAGCCCAAAATCGCCTCGCCGCGGGCCAGGCCGCCAGCCACGAAGACCGGCACCTCGGTGATGTGGGGCAGGATTTCCTGCGCCAGCACGGTGAGCGAGACCGGGCCGATATGGCCGCCGGCTTCCGAGCCCTCGATGACCAGCGCGTCGGCGCCCGATTTGACCAGCCGCTTGGCCAGCACCAGGGCCGGGGCAAAGGCGATGACCTTGGCGCCCCGCGCCTTGGCGGCTTTGATGTTGGCGCTGGACGGGATGCCGCCCGCGAACACGATGTGGCCGACCCGCTTCTCCACACAGACCGCGATCAGCTCATCGAGCTTGGGGTGCATGGTGATGAGGTTGACGCCAAAGGGTTTTTGGGTGAGGGCGAAGGTGGCGTCGATCTCCTTGGCCAGCAGCTCGGGCGGCATGGCGCCGCAGGCGATGACGCCAAAGCCGCCGGCGTTCGAGATGGCCGAGACGAGGTGGCGCTCGCTCACCCAGCTCATGGCGCCGCACATGATGGCATGCTCGGTGCCCAGGAACTCCCGGCCGCGGCGGGTCAGCGCGTCATATTCGCGCGTGGCGGCGTTCACCTGCTCAAGCATCGAGCTGATAGGCCGTGTGCAGGGCGCGCACCGCGAGCTCGGTATATTCGGCGGCGACCAGCACGCTCACCTTGATTTCCGAGGTGGTGATGACCTGGATGTTGATGCCGCGCTCGGCCAGGGTTTTGAACATGGTGCCCGCCACGCCCGCGTGCGAGCGCATGCCCACGCCCACCACCGAGATCTTGGCGACGTTCTGGTCGGCGGTGATTTCGGCGTAGCCGATCTCGGCGCGGGCGTTTTCCAGCACCTGCTTGGCGCGGGCGAAATCGGTCTTGCCGACGGTGAAGGTCATGTCGGTGGTGCCATCCGCCGAGACGTTTTGCACGATCATGTCGACATTGATGCTGGCATCGGCCAGGGGGCCGAACACGGCGGCGGCGATGCCGGGGCGGTCCGGCACGCGGCGGACGGTGAGCTTGGCTTCATCGCGCGAATAGGCGATGCCGGCGACGATTTCCTGTTCCACGACTTCATCCTCATCAACAACTAGGGTACCGGGCTCGTCCGAGAAGCTCGAGAGCACCTGCACGCGCACGCGCTCCTTCATGGCCAGCTCGACCGAGCGGGTTTGCAGCACTTTGGCGCCCACGGAGGCCAGCTCGAGCATTTCCTCGTAGGCGATCTTAGACAATTTCTTGGCGCCGGGCACGATGCGCGGGTCGGTGGTGTAGATGCCATCGACATCGGTATAAATATCGCAGCGGTCGGCCTTGATGGCGGCGGCGACGGCGACGGCCGAGGTATCGGACCCGCCGCGGCCGAGGGTGGTGACACGGTTATCCGGCCCGATGCCCTGGAACCCCGCGATGACCGGAACCTGGCCGATCTTCATGCGCTCGATCAGCTCATCGCCCTCGATGCCCTCGATGCGGGCCTTGCCGTGCTGGCCGTCGGTCTCGATGGCGATCTGCCAGCCCTGCCAGGAGCGGGCCTCCTGGCCGAGCTCCTGGAGCGCGATGGCGGTGAGGCCGGCCGTGACCTGCTCGCCCGTGGCCACCACCGCGTCATATTCGCGCGCGTCGAACAGCGGCGAGAGCGACTGGCAATAGCCGACGAGCTGGTTGGTCACCCCGGCCATGGCCGAGACGACCACCGCGACTTCATGGCCGGCATCGACCTCGGCCTTGACCCGCCGGGCGACGTTCCTGATCCGGTCGAGATCGGCGACCGAGGTGCCGCCGAACTTCATAACGATACGCGCCATTTAGAAACCCTTGTGGAAAAACGCTGGCGGCGTCACATAGCCCCCAGGAAGGGTTTGGGCAATGCAGAACGGTTCGGTGGTAGAGGCGGAAATCGCACATTTCAACGCGCTGGCCGCCGAGTGGTGGAACCCGGACGGCCCCATGCGCCCGCTGCACCAGATGAACGGCCCGCGCGCCCAATGGGTCGGTGAGCGGGCGGTGCGAGTCGCGGGGGCGGGGGCACGGCTGCTCGACGTGGGGTGCGGGGCCGGGTTGCTCGCGGAAGCCCTGGCAAAACAAGGCTTTGCGGTGACCGGCGTGGATGCCGGCGCCGAGGTGGTGGCGGTGGCCGAGGCCCATGCCACGGCGCAGGGGCTGGATATTGCCTACCGCAACACCACCGCCGAGGCGCTGGTGGCCGAGGGGATGAGCTTTCCGGTGGTCACCGCGCTCGAGATCATCGAGCATGTGGCGGAGCCGGTGGAATTTTTGCGCGCGTTGCGGGCGCTGCTGGCGCCCGGGGGCGTATTGTTTCTCTCGACCCTCAACCGCACGCCCGCCTCTTACGCGGTGGCCAAGCTGGGGGCCGAATATGTGCTGAAATTGCTGCCCAAGGGCACGCATGACTGGCGGAAATTCATCAAGCCCGAGGAGCTGGCGCGCTTTGCCCGCGCGGCCGGGCTGCGGCTGACCGATACGGCGGGGCTCAGCTATTCGCCCTTTACGCGGCGTTTTTCGGTCAGCCGGGATCTTTCGGTCAATTATCTGGCCATGGCGGTGGCGGTTTAGCCTGAGTCTGAAACCCAATGGATTTCAGACTTCGGGATATTAGCGCCACATGCGCGGCAGCAGGCGCACGCCCTGGCGGGCGTGTTTGTGCAGCGCGTAGAGATGGGCGGCGATGAGCAGGGTGAGCGCGATGCCGCCGACCAGATGGCAGAGCGCGAAAAGCTTGCCGATGCGGTGATGCTCGGTGGAGAACAGCGCCGGCAGCTGCACCAGCCCGAACCAGGAAATGGCGTGGCCGTGGGCGGCGATGAAGATGACGCCCGAGACCGGCATGAGCAGCAGCAGCGCGTACAGCCCGGCATGGCCGAGGCGGGCGATGAGCTGGTCGCGCGCGGTGAGCGCCGCGGGCAGGGCCGGGTGCGGGGCGCTGGCGCGCACGATGAGCCGGGCCGCCATGAGCGCCAGCACCGTGAGGCCGACGCTGATATGGAGCGCGGCGATGGCGCGGTGCGTGCTGTCGGGCACGAGGTCGAATTTCAGCGCGAAGCCGACGGGGATAAGGGCCAGCACGAAGGCGGCGATGAGCCAGTGCAACAGGCGGGCCGGGGTGGTGTAGGTTTCGGTCATGGCGGCTTGGTGCCCCATGCGTGCCTGCCGTTCAATGAACGCCGCATGAATTCATCTTGATCCGGCTGGGGGGCGGGGCCACACTCTGGCCATGCCCGATGATCTGAATTTTGCCTTGCAGGCCTGGCGCCACCATCTGCACGCGCACCCCGAGCTCTCCTGCCATGAGGCGGGCACGGCGGCTTATGTGCGCGCGCAGCTGGGGGCCTTGGGCGTGCCGCATTGGGGCGGCATTGGCGGGCATGGGGTGGTGGGGGTGATCGAGCGGGGTGGCGCGGCGCGCGCGGTGGGGTTGCGCGCCGATATGGACGCGCTGCCGATTTTAGAGGCCACCGGGCTTGGCCATGCCTCGCGCAATCAGGGCGTGATGCATGCGTGCGGGCATGATGGGCACACCGCCTCGCTGCTGGGGGCGGCCAGGCTGCTGGTGGCGGATGAAAGCTGGGCCGGGCGGGTGGTGCTGGTGTTTCAGCCCGCCGAGGAAGGGTTTGGCGGCGCCGAGGCCATGCTCAAGGACGGGCTGCTCACGCGTTTTCCCATGGAACGGATTTTTGGCTACCATAACTGGCCTGGCCTGGCCGCCGGCGAGGTGATGCTGCATGACGGGCCCTGCATGGCGGGGGCGGTGAATTTCGAGGCCAGCTTTACCGGCCGGGCCGCCCATGCCGCCATGCCGCAATTTTCGGCCGACCCGGTGCAGGGGCTGGCGCAGTTTATTTTGGCGCTGAACGCCGTGCCGGCGCGCAATCTCGACCCGCTGGAGGCGGGGGTGATCTCGGCCTGCACGCTGAAGGGCGGCGAGGCGCGCAACCAGATTCCGCAAAGCGCCACGGTGGGGGGCACCATGCGCGCGCTCAAGCCTGGGGTGATGGCCCTGCTCAAGCGCCGCGTGGGGGAGCTGGCCGAAGGCGTGGCGGCGGCCAACGGGCTGGAGGCGGCGGTGGTGCTGTCTGGCGGGCTCGAGCCCACCATCAACCATGCGCCCGAGGCGGATTTGGCGGCCAAGGCCGCCCGCGCGGCGGGGCTGGTGGTGCGCCGCGATTTGCCGCCGACCATGGCGGCCGAGGATTTCGGGCGGTTTCTGGCCGAGATACCCGGGGCTTATGCGTGGATCGGCAATGGCCCCTCGGCCCCGCTGCACAACCCCGCCTATGATTATAACGACGAGATATTGCCCGTGGCCGCGCGCTATTATCTGGCGGTGGCCAAGGCGGCGCTGAGCTAGGCATGGAGTGGGACGGCCCGGCCATTTTGCTCGACACCCAGCCTTACGGCGAGGGGGATCTGCTGGCCGGGCTGTTGACCCCGCGCGGGCTGTGGCGGGGGCTGGCCAGGGGCGGTGCCTCGCGCCGCCAGGCGGCGATCTGGCAGCGGGGCAATATTTTGGCCGCGCGCTGGGTGGCGCGCACGGAAACCCAGCTGGGCGCGGTGAGCGCCGAGCTGGTGCGGCCCGTGGCGGCGCTGGCCATGCACGACCCCGAGGCGCTGCTGGTGCTCAATGCCGCCTGCGCGCTCGCCGCCCAGGCCGCGCCCGAGCGCGAGGCCCTGCCCGGGAGTTTCGAGGGGTTGCTGCGGCTGCTGGCCGGGATCGACATTGCCGGGCTGGGGCTGACCGCGCTGTGCCGCTGGGAGCTGGTGCTGCTTAAAGAGCTGGGGTTTGGGCTTGATTTTTCGTCCTCCGCCGGGGGGAATGACCGGCTGGCCTATGTCTCGCCGCGCACCGGGCGGGCGGTGACGCTCTCGGAAGCCGGGGACTGGGTGGCGCGGCTGCTGGTTTTGCCCGATTTTTTGATCGGCGAGGCGCCCGCGCGGCTGGCCGACCATGTGGCGGCCTTGAAGCTCACCGGGCATTTTCTCGCCCGCGACGTGTTCGGCGCGCGCCATAAGCCCCTTCCACCGGCGCGGGCGGGTCTTTATGAGCATCTGGCGCGCAGGTTGGATGAGGGGGGATATGCCGGTTGATATGAGTGGGCAGGTCGAGGACCTAGCGCTGAAGGACGCGCTCTCGGAGCGGTATCTGGCTTATGCGCTCTCGACCATCATGTCGCGCTCGCTGCCCGATGTGCGCGATGGGCTGAAGCCCGTGCACAGGCGGCTGGTTTTCGCCATGCACCAGCTTAAATTGGACCCGCGCTCGGGCTTCAAGAAATGCGCGCGCGTGGTGGGCGATGTGATTGGTAAATATCACCCCCATGGCGATTCGGCGGTGTATGAGGCGCTGGTGCGGCTGGCCCAGGATTTCGCCGCGCGCTACCCGCTGATCGAGGGGCAGGGGAATTTTGGCAATATCGACGGCGATAACGCCGCCGCCATGCGCTACACCGAGAGCCGCCTGACCGCGGTGGCCGAGTATCTGCTGCGCGGGATTGACGAGAACGCGGTGGATTTCCGCCCGACCTACGATGGCGAGGATGCCGAGCCGGTGGTGCTGCCGGGCGCGTTTCCCAATTTGCTGGCCAATGGGGCGGCGGGCATCGCGGTGGGCATGGCGACCAATATTCCCCCCCACAATGCCGGCGAGCTGTGCCGGGCGGCGCGGCATTTGATTGCCAACCCCGAGGCCGGCACCGCCGCGCTGCTGAACTTTGTGAAGGGGCCGGATTTTCCCACGGGCGGCGAGCTGGTGGAGGATGAGGCGACGATTTTGGCCGCCTATGAGACGGGGCGCGGCAGCTTGCGCACCCGCGCGCGCTGGAGCCGGGAAGAGGGCAAGCACGGCACCTGGGTGATCGTGGTTACCGAAATTCCCTATAATGTGCAGAAATCGCGGCTGGTCGAGCAGATCGCGCTGCTGCTGGGCGAGAAGAAGCTGCCGCTGCTGGGCGATGTCCGCGATGAAAGCGCCGAGCAGATCCGGCTGGTGCTGGAGCCCAAGACGCGCACGGTGGACCCTGAGATGCTCATGGCCTCGCTGTTTCGGGCAACCCAGCTGGAGAGCCGCTTCGCGCTCAATATGAACGTGCTCGATGCCGGGCGCACGCCGCGCGTGATGGGGCTGCGCGATTTGCTCAAAGGCTGGATCGACCACCGCCATGAGGTGCTGGTGCGGCGCTCGGAGCACCGTTTGGCGGCGATCGCCAAGCGGCTGGAGATTTTGGACGGCTTCATCAAGGTGTTTTTGAACCTCGATGAGGTGATCCGCATCATCCGCCATGAGGATGAGCCGAGGGCGGCGCTGATCCGGGCCTTCACGCTCACCGAGGTGCAGGCCGATGCCATCTTGAACATGCGGCTGCGCTCGCTGCGCAAGCTCGAGGAGATGGAGATCAAGACCGAGCACAAGAAGCTCTCGGCCGAGCAGAAGGGCCTGCAGGGGCTGCTGGCCTCGGAGCCCAAGCGCTGGGCGCGGATTTCCGAGGAAATTCTGGAGGTGGAGGAGACGTTTGGGCAGGGCGCGCTGGGGGCGCGGCGCACGCTCATCTCCTCGGCCGCGCCGGTGGTGGAGATTGTCGCCGAGGCGCTGATCGAGCGTGAGGCGATTACGGTGATCTTGTCGGAGAAAGGCTGGATCCGGGCGCAGAAGGGGCATCTGGCCGAGGGGGCGGAGCTGAAATTCAAGGAGGGCGACAAGCTCGCGCAGATCTTGCGCTGTGAATCGACCGACAAGATCGCCCTGCTGTCGACCAATGGGCGGGTTTACACCATCAAGGCCGCCGATGTGCCGCGCGGGCGGGGCGATGGCCAGGCCATTCGGCTGATGGCCGAGATGACCAATGAGGACGGGGTGCTGAAGCTGTTCATCCCCGACCAGGGGCAGAAATATATTGTCGCCTCCAGCGCCGGGCGCGGGTTTATTCTGCCGGGGGGGGAGCTGGCCTCGGAGCGGCGGGCGGGCAAGATTATTTTGGTGCTCAAGCCCGGCGAGGAATGGGCGGCCTGCGAGCCGGTGAAGGGCGACCATGTGGCGGTGATCGGGCAGAACCGCAAGCTGCTGGTGTTTCCGCTCGACCAGGTGCCCGAAATGCCGCGCGGCACCGGCGTGCAGTTGCAGAAATACAAGGATGGCGGGCTTTCGGATGTGAAGACCTTCGCGCTCTCGGCCGGGCTGACCTGGCGGATTGGCGACAAGCTGCGCGTGGAGACGAAGCTGGCCGAATGGCTGGGCGCGCGCGCCAGTGCCGGGCGGCTGCCGCCCAACGGGTTTCCGCGCTCCAACCGGTTTGGGGTGGATGAGTAGGATGTGAATTTGCTGCAACGCAGCAAATTTCTCCTTGCGGCGCGTAAAGGCGGGTTCATATAGTCGGGCATGGTGTTTAGAGCCGTGCCCGGTGCGGCGGATATGGATCTGCTGTCCGGCGGCTGAAGGAGATCAGCCATGGAACGCATGAAATCCGCGTTTATGACCCCGGTTGTGAGTGTTTCAAACCTGATGGCCCAAAGCCTGGCTTTGGGCGTGGAGGTGCAGGCGCTGGTGCTGGCGCGGCTGCGCGGCTTGGCGGGCGCGCCGCCGGTGAGCGCGCCCGAGAACCCGTTTAGCGCCTATGCGCGCGGCGCGCAGGCGAACGAGATGCTGCGCGCCGCCTGGCGGCATGTGTGGGCGGGCCGGCCGGACCGGGCGATGCTGGAGATTATTCAGATCTGGCGCAAGGAGATCCGCGCCCAGGCGCGCGTGCTGGAGGAGGCCGGCACCGCCGAGGCGCTGGCCGGGCCGGAGGTGCCCAGGCTCATGCGGCCGCGGTGAGGGCGTGGATGCGCTCGACCATGGCGGCGACGCCATTGCCGCGGTTGGAGGAGAGCGCGCCGATCAGCCCGAGATCCTTGAGAAACTGCGCCGAGGTGCCGAGGATTTCGGCCTTGGTGCGGCCCGAGAATACGCGCAGCACCAGCGCCACCAGCCCGGAGACGATGGCGGCATCGGACGCGCCGGTGAAATAAAGCCGCTCGCCCTGGAGCTCGTGGGCCAGCCATACCTGGCTTTGGCAGCCGCGCACGCGGTGGGTGTCGTCTTGCCATTGGGCGGGGTAGGCGGGCAGTTTGCGGCCCAGCTCGATGATGAATTCGTAGCGGTCCATCCAATCGTCGAAGAGGGCCAGATCCTCGCCGATGGCGGCGATCGCCGCGGCGGGTGTGGGCTCTTCGGGGATGTAGAAATCGGTCATATCCAGCCTTTCTTGCGAAACCAGGCGAGCGGCGCCAGGGCGGAGAGGATCATCGCCGCCCAGGGCTCATGAGCGCCCGCTTACCAGCGCCGCGCGCAAACACCAAGCGCCCCGCGAAGGGCTTTGGAAAAGGCTTTGATTTACTGAGAAAATTTGGCTGGGGGACCTGGATTCGAACCAAGGCTGCCCGGGTCAGAGCCGGGAGTTCTACCGCTAAACTATCCCCCAAGCGGTGGGTGGGCGCTCCCCTAGCACCCCAAGACGGGCAGGGCAAGCCCATGGGGCGTGGGGGGGCAACATAAAATTAGCCCACGGTCAGATGTTCAATGTGTTTCCCGCTTGCCCCGGGGGCGCAAAGGGCGAATATATGAAGGCATGAGCAGCCAGGTTTCCCAGATTCCGCAATATAAGGGAGCCGACTCGCGCAGGGCGGGGCGGCGGGCGGTGTTTGGCGGCATCGATCTTGGCACCAATAATTGCCGCATGCTGGTCGGCACGCCCTCGGGGCGCGGGTTTCAGGTGCTCGACAGTTTTTCGCGAGTCGTGAGGTTGGGCGAGGGGCTTTACGAGACCGGGCGGCTCTCGCCCGTGGCGATGGACCGGGCGATCGCCTCGCTCAGCATTTGCGCCGAGCGCGCGCATCGCTGGGCGGGCGATGGCGAGGGCGGGCCGCTCAGGCTGCGCGCCATTGCCACCGAGGCCTGCCGGCAGGCCGAGAACGGGGCCGAATTCATCCGCCGGGCGCGGGATGCCACGGGGCTGCCGCTCGAGATCATCAACCCCCGCGAGGAGGCGGAACTGGCCGTGGAATCCTGCGCGCCATTGTTGATGCGCGGCGGGCGGCGGGCGGTGCTGTTTGATATTGGCGGCGGCTCGACCGAGGTGGCCTGGGTGCGGGTGAATGGCGGCGTGCCGGAACTGATCGGCTATTTGTCGCTGCCGGTGGGGGTGGTGACGCTCTCGGAGCGCTGCGCCGATATTTGCTATTCCGATTCGGGCTTCACGCGGCTGGTGGGCGATATTGTGAGCCTGTTGCGCCCCTTTGAGGCCGTGCACCGCATTGGCGAGGAGATAAGGCGCGGCGGTGTGCTGATGGTGGGAACCTCGGGCACGGTGACCACGCTGGCCGGGGTGTCGCTCAAGCTCGACCGCTACCGCCGCGGGCTGGTGGATGGCGTGTCGCTCACCCGCCGGGCGGTGGATGCGGCGCTGATGGAAGCCCGCGCGCTCGGGCGCGAGGGGTTGAGCCGGCATCCGTGCATCGGCGGCGAGCGGGTGGATTTCGTGCTGCCGGGCTGCGCCATTTTCGCCGCCATTCATGAGCTTTGGCAGGTGCCCAGCCTGCTTGTCGCGGACCGGGGCCTGCGCGAGGGGCTGCTCATGCGGCTCATTCGCGCGGCCAACACCCCCCAGAAACGCCAGTACGGTTATCATTCATGACGTCATCATCAAATTTGCCGCCGCGCCGTGAAGCGGTGCGGCTGAAAAACGCGCGCAAGCTTTCCACCTCGTCGCAGCGCTGGCTGCAGAGACAGCTGAACGACCCTTACGTGGCCGCCGCCAGGGCCCAGGGCTGGCGCTCGCGCGCGGCGTTCAAGCTCATTGAGCTGGATGAGAAATACAAGCTCATCGGCAAGGGCGCGCGGGTGGTGGATTTGGGCGCGGCGCCGGGCGGCTGGAGCCAGGTGGCGCTGGAGCGCGGCGCCTCGACGGTGGTGGGCATCGATCTGCTCGAAATCCAGCCGATGGCGGGGGCTGAGTTCATCCAGGGGGATTTTCTGGAAGAAGGCATGGAGGCGCGGCTGATCGAGATGCTGGGCGGCAAGGCCGATCTGGTGTTGACCGACATGGCGCCCAACACGTCTGGCCATGTGGCGACCGACCATTTGCGCATCATGGCCCTGGCCGAGACGGCTTTGGCCTTTGCCTGCGATATTCTGGCGCCCGATGGCGCGTTTGTGGCCAAGCTGTTTCAGGGCGGCGCGGAGCGCGACATGCTCAATACCCTCAAGGCCCGCTTCAAGCTGGTGCGCCACGCCAAGCCGCCCGCCAGCCGCAAGGACTCGAAAGAGATGTATGTGGTGGCCACGGGGTTCAGGCCGGAGTAAATGTTTGAACAGGTTATAAAAGTTTTTTGGGTGCCGCCTTTTTTACAAAAAAGGCGGCGTCTTTCGTGGCCCCTTTTTGTAAAAAGGGGCCACACCCCCAAAAACTTTTAAACCCTTTCCCCACGCAGAATCGGAACCCTGCCCTGAGCGCGCTGTCATATAAACGCGCTTGCGTGGGGTGGTTGCGGCGTTTATGGGGAGGCGCCAAGGTTTTCATCTGAAAGTGGCGCCATGGCATCCGATCTTCCCAACAGCTCCGATCTCTCCAGCCGTATCCGCGAGGCGCTCGCGTTTGACGACGTGCTGCTGGTGCCCGCCTACTCCCAGGTGCTGCCCGCGGGGGTCAATACCTCCACCCGCCTGACCCGCGAGATCTCGCTCAATATCCCGCTCGTCTCGGCCGCCATGGATACGGTGACCGAAGCCGCCATGGCCATTGCCATGGCCCAGCAGGGCGGCATTGGCGTGATCCATAAGAATTTCACCATCGAGCAGCAGGCCGCCGAGGTGAAGCGGGTGAAGAAATTCGAGAGCGGCATGGTGGTCAACCCGCTGACCATCTACCCCGACCAGACGCTGGCCGATGCCCGGGCGCTGATGCGCGGGCACAATATCTCGGGCTTTCCCGTGGTCGAGCGCGACGGCAAGCTGGTCGGCATTCTCACCCACCGCGATGTGCGCTTCGCGACCGATGACAATGCCAAGATCTATGAGTTGATGACCCGCGAAAACCTGGCCACCGTGCGGCCGGGCATTTCGATGGAGGAGGCGCGCGCGATTTTGCACAAGCGCCGGCTGGAGCGGCTGCTGGTGGTCGATGAGCAGTATCGCTGCATCGGGCTGCTGACCGTGAAGGACATGGACAAGGCCGAGGCCCATCCGCTCGCCAACAAGGACGAGCTGGGCCGGCTGCGCGTGGCCGCCGCCACGGGCGTTGGCGCGGATGGCGCCGAGCGCGCCGCCGCGCTGGTGGAGGCGGGCGTTGACGTGGTGGTGGTGGATACCGCCCATGGCCATTCGGATGGCGTGCTGAAGGCGGTGGCGCGGATTAAGGCGGCGTCCAACGCGGTGCAGGTGATTGGCGGCAATGTCGCCACCCCCGATGGGGCGCGCGCGCTGATCGATGCCGGGGTGGATGGCGTGAAAATCGGCATTGGGCCGGGCTCCATTTGCACCACCCGCGTGGTGGCGGGCGTGGGCGTGCCGCAATTCTCGGCGGTGATGGAAACCGCGGCCGCGTGCCACAAGCATGGCGTGCCCGCCATTGCCGATGGCGGCATCCGCGCCTCGGGCGATCTGGTGAAGGCGCTGGCGGCGGGCGGCGATGCCGTGATGGTCGGCTCGATGCTGGCCGGCACCGACGAGGCGCCGGGCGAGGTGTTTTTGTATCAGGGGCGCTCGTACAAATCCTATCGCGGCATGGGCAGCCTGGGCGCCATGGCGCGCGGCTCGGCGGACCGGTATTTCCAGCAGGAAATCAAGGACCAGCTGAAGCTGGTGCCCGAAGGCATCGAGGGCCGGGTGGGCTATAAGGGGCCGATGGCCGCCGTGGTGCACCAGCTGGTGGGCGGGCTGAAGGCGGGCATGGGCTATACCGGCTCGGCCGATATCGCCAGTCTGCAAACCAACACCATCTTCCGCCGCATCACCGGCGCGGGCCTGCGCGAAAGCCACGTGCATGACGTGGCGATTACCCGCGAGGCGCCGAACTACCGCCAGGAAGGCTGAAGGCGTTTTTTTAGAATCAGAGGCTTGTTAACTTTTTTAAATGCCGATTCGGCCATCCCGGACGGCATTTCTTGTTGCGGGGGCGCACGCACACCATATAGGCTTTGTTAACCGGCAGAGGCGCAGAATGGTCCTCCGGTTGGAAACATGCTGGACGCGGGAGGAGGCGGCCATGCGGATTGATTTGAGCCATGCGGGGCTGATGACCATGATGATGGCGGGCAGAGGGTTTTTGCCGGCCGATGATACGCCGCCCGACCGCGCCCCCGTTGAGGAGACCTGGGCGAGCTACATATTGCCGCCCGTGCCGGGCCAGGGGAGCGTCACGCGCAAGCCCGAGGGCGAGGGCGGGCGCTGATCTGGCCAAGCGCGTTTTAAGCCCTTAACCTCGCCGCGGTAAGCGTGAGGGGGCGGGGATGGCGGTGGAGTTGGCGCTGACCGTGCGGGGGCTGACGAAAGCTTTTGGCCGCAAGGTGGTGGAGGGGCTGGAACTGGCCATTGCGCCCGGCGAATTTTACGCCCTGCTCGGTCCCAATGGCGCGGGCAAAACCACGAGTTTGCGCATGATTGCCGGGCTTATGCGGCCCGATGCCGGGGAAATTAGCGTGTTTGGGCGCGATGTGGTGCGCGCGCCGCTGCGGGCCAAGGAGATCATGGCCTGGATCCCCGATGAGCCGCTGCTGTATGACCGGCTGAGCCCGCTGGAATATCTCGAGTTTGTCGCCGGGCTGTGGCGGGTGGCGCCCAAAACGGCGCGCGCGCGGGCGGAAGGCCTGCTGGAGATTTTGGGGTTGTGGGCGCATCGCCATGAACGCTGCGAGGGTTTCTCGCGCGGGATGAAGCAAAAAACCGTGCTGGCCGGGGCGCTCATTCATGAGCCGCGCTTTTTGCTGCTCGATGAGCCGTTGACCGGGCTCGATGCCGTGGCCTCCCGGCAGGTGAAGGCGCTGCTCAAGCAGCAAACCGACCGGGGCGCGGCGATTATTTTGACCACTCATATTTTGGAGGTGGCCGAGCGGCTGGCCACGCGCATCGGCATTTTGGCCGGTGGGCGGCTGCTGGCCGAGGGGGATCTGGCCAGTTTGCGCGCCAAGGCCGGGCTTGAGCATGGCACGCTCGAGGATGTGTTTTTGAACCTTACCGCCGCATGAGCGGGCTGGGATCGCCGCCGGGGTTTTTGTGGCTGCTGCGCCATGAGCTGCGCGTGCTGTGGCGCGGCTCGATTTTGGTGCGCACGCACCGCCATGTGCTGGTGCCCGTGCTGGCGGTGGGGGTGGTGTTTCAGGCGGTGGCGCTGGTGCTGGCCTGGTGGATCACCCGCTACACGCTGGCCGGGGGGCAGATGTTGCTGGCGGCCAATATCAACCTCATCGTGCTGGGGCTGCTCATGCTCTCGCGCGGCATCACCGCCGCCATCGATGTGCTTTATGGCCGGGGGGATGTCGATTTTCTGCTCGCCTCGCCGCTCGACCCCGGCCATGTGCTGGCCTGCCGCATGTTGGGGATTGCTGTCTCGGTCGCCGCGCCCTGGCTGCTGCTGACCGGCGTGCTGGCCAATGGGCTGGCGGTGTTTGGGCAGGTGTGGGCGCTGGCGGCTTATCCGGTGGTGCTGGCCGAGGGGCTGGTGGTGGCGGCGGTTTCGCTCACGCTGGTGGTGGGGCTGGTGGGGCGCTTGGGGCCGGCGCGGGCGCGGCGGCTGGGGCATATGTTGTCGCTGCTGGTGGGGGTGGGCATTTTTGTGCTGGGCCAGGCGCCGCGTTTTGTCGCCAAGGCGAAGCTGGCGGCGTTCTGGTCGCTGTTTTTGCCGGCGCGGGGCGGGGGCGGGGTGGGGTTTATGTTTGCCCGCGCGCTGACCGGGCAGTTGCCAGACCTGGCCGCCACACTGGCCCTGGCGGCGCTGGTGTTTGGGGTGGTGTGGCGCGGGCTGGCGGGGCCGTTTGCGCACGGGGCGATTTCGGCCGCCGCCTACCGCCCGCCAGGGCGCCGGAGCGCGCAGGGTGGGCGCTTCAGGGGCGGGGTGTTCAGGGCTTTGTTCGCCAAGGAGGTGCGCCAGCTCGCGCGTTATCCGGGCATGGTGACGCAGGTGGTGTATCGCTCGCTCACGCTGGTGCCGGTGTTGCTGATTTTGGCCGGGCGGTTCGATGTCGCCAACGGCATTGTGGTGGCGGTGCCGCTGCTGGTGTTTCTGGCCGGGCAGCTGGGGCTGTTTTTCATCTCGGTGTTGCGGGCGAATGATCTCATCCCCGATCTGGCGGCTTCGAGCCCGGCGGCCGGCACGCTGGCGCGGCGGGCCGAGATTGCCGCCAGCGCCCATGCCACGCTGCTGGTGCTGGCGTTGCCCGCGCTGGCGGTGCTGGTGCGCGCGCCAAGCTTGGCCGGGGTGCTGGCGCTGGGGCTGGCGGGCGGGCTGCTGTGCAATTTGGTGCTGGGGCAGCGTTTGCCGATTCCGCTGCCGCGCCCGGGCTTGGGCAAGAGCCAGAGCGGCTCGGTGCTGGGGCTGATTTTGGGGGTGGCGGCTTCGAGCGCGTGGGCGTTTGGGGTGTGGCTGCTGGCCGCGCCGGACCCGCTGGCCTGGCTGCATCATTAAACTTGTGATATTATTTAAAAATCAAAAATAATAAATTTATTGATATTTTTAAAAGTTTTTGCGGGGTTTGGGGAGAGTTTTTCAAAAAGCGCCCCAAGACTCCGCCCCTTTTTTGAAAAAAAGGGGCGGCCCCAAAAAACTTTTAATAATTTCAATTGATCAAGGGCCGACCGCCAGATTGTCGAGCAGGCGCACGGTGCCCAGTTTGGCGGCGGCGATGAGGCGGGCCGGGGCCTTGAAGCCGGCCAGCGGCTCGAGCGTGTGGGCATGCACGAGCGCGACATAATCAGGCGTCAAGCCCGCTTCCGCCAGTTGCTGGCGGGTTTTGTGCAGGGTGGCCGCCACCTCCTTGCCGGCCAAAATGGCCTGGGCGGCTTCTTTCAAGGCGGCATGCAGCGCCGGAGCGGTTTTGCGCTCGGCGGCGGAGAGATAGGCGTTGCGCGACGACAAGGCCAGACCGTCAGCCTCGCGCACGGTCGGCACCGGTATAATTTTCACCGGCAAATGCAGGTCGGTGGCCATGCGCTGCACCACCTGCACCTGCTGCCAGTCCTTCTCGCCAAAAAACGCCGCCTGGGGGCGGATCTGGCCGAACAGCTTGGCGACCACGGTGGCCACGCCATCGAAATGGCCGGGGCGGGTGGCGCCTTCCCAGCGGGCGGTGACGTTGGCGACATGCACGCTGGTCGAGGCATGGGGAGGGTACATGGTATCAACCCGCGGCAGCCAGACCAGCGCGCAGCCGGCCTGGTCGAGCTTGGCGAGGTCGCCCGCCTCGTCGCGCGGGTAGCGGGACAGGTCTTCCTTGGGGCCGAACTGGGTGGGGTTGACGAAAATGCTCACCGCCACGGGCAGCCCGGCGGCACGCGCGGCGCGCACCAGGGTCAGGTGGCCTTCGTGCAGCGCGCCCATGGTGGGCACGAAATTGACCTCCCCGAGAGTCTCGCGGGCGGTTTTCAACTCTTCAAGCGTTCTGGCGATGATCATGATGGCCGGGTTTTGAACTTTTGTGGGGTGGGCGTCCAGCCCCGATCCGGGGCGGCGCGGAGAATTGGGCAAGCGCCGGGCAGGCAACCAGATAGGAGGTACTGGGCAAGGCGGGAGCGGCTGGCTAGAAGCAAGCCATGAGCAGGCATAGCAAACCGTGGGTTAAGGCTGAGCAAAAATTGGGGTTTCGCGCGGCGGGGCTGCCCATAGGGTTGGGCGCGGCGGGAACGCTGTGCGCGCTCTTGCAGGCGGCCTCGGCGGCGCGCCTGCTGGCGGGGGTGCTGCATCTGGGCGTGGGCGGCTGGGCGCTGGCGGCGGCCGGCGCCGGATTTGTGGCCGCCGCGCTGGCGCGGGCTTATCTGGCCTTGCTGGCCGAGCGGCAAAATTTCGAGCTGGGCGCGGCGGCGCGGCGCCGGCTGCGCGGGCAGGTGCTGGCCGCGCTGCTGGGGCTGGGCCCGGCGGGCCTGCGCGGGCGCCATTCGGGCGAGCTGGCCGCCACCGCCATAGACCGCGTGGAGGCCATGGACGGGTTTCATGCCCGCTGGATTCCCGCCACGGCGCTGGCGGTGATCGGGCCGGGGCTGATCGGGCTGGTGGCGCTGCACACGGATTGGCGCGCCGGGCTGGTGCTGATTATGGCCGGGCTGTTTGTGCCCTTTGCCATGGCGGTGGCGGGCATTGGCGCGGCGCGCGCGGCGCGGCGGCAGTTTTTGGCCATGACCCGCCTGCAGGTGCGGTTTCTTGACCGCATACGCGGCATTGCGACCATTGTGCTGGCCGGACGCGCGCGCGAGGAGGCGGCCGCGCTGCGTTTGGCCGCCGATGAGCTGCGCCTGCGCACCATGCGCGTGCTGAGGGTGGCGTTTCTCTCCTCCACCGCCCTCGACCTCGCGGCGGCGGCGGCCATGATTTTGATCGTGGTGCGGTTTTTGGGCGTGGTGCGGGGCGATGAGGCGCTGGCCCCGGTGGCCTTGTTCATGCTGCTGCTGGTGCCGGAGTTTTTCGCGCCGCTGCGCGCCTTCGCCGCCGTTTATGCCGACCGCATGGCCGTGGAGGCGGTGGCCGATGAGTTTGCCGCCCTGCCAACCCTGGCGCCGCCCGCCGCGCCCGCCGAAATACGCTCGGTCGCCGCCCATGGCGTGCTGCTCTCGTTTGACCATGTCACCTATGGCTGGGGCGAGGGGAAGCCGGTGTTTGAGCGTCTGTCCTTCCGGGTGGGCAAGGGGGAGATCTTGCTGCTCACCGGCGCCTCGGGGGCGGGAAAATCGACCATCATGGATCTGGTGCTGGGGTTTTTGGAGCCCCAGGCGGGCAAGATCACGGTCAATGGCGCCTCGCTCGAGGCGCTGGTGCCGGCGGCGCGCGCCAAGATGATCGGCTGGATCGGCCAGAAGCCGGTGATTTTCGCGGGCACGATCGAGGAGAATATCCGCTTTGGCAACCCCGCCGCCTCGGCCGCCGAGCTCGAGGACGCGGTGCGCTGGGCGCATCTCCACGAGCTGGTGAACAGCCTGCCCCAGGGGCTGCAAACCAAGGTCGGCGAGGGGGGCTTTGGCCTCTCGGGCGGGCAGGCGCAGCGCATCGCCATTGCCCGGGCGTTTTTGAAAAACGCCCCGCTGCTGCTGCTCGATGAGCCGACCGCGCATCTCGACCCCGCCACCGAGCGCGATGTGCTGGAAAGCCTGCGCCATCTGGCATTGGGGCGCACGGTGGTGCTGGCCACACATTCCACCATGGCCATGGATTTTGCCAAAACCGTGGGCGCCAGGCGGGTCGATCTGGACGCGCTGCGCTATACCAGCTGGCGGGAGTGATGAAGATGAACCCGATTTTACGCATTTTCTCGCTTTGGGCCCGGTTTTGGGGCTGGCTGCTGGCGGCGCTGCTGCTCGCGCTCGCGGCGCTGCTCGCCAATGTCACGCTCTCGCTCTATGCCGGGCGGTTTCTGGCGCTGGGGCTGGTGGGCGGGCTGATCGCCGTGCCAGCGCTGCTGCCGCTGGTGGGCATGGCCCGCGTGGTGCTGCGCTATCTGGAGCGCGTGGTTGGGCATGAGGCGATTTTTCGCGCGCTCGCCAATTTGCGCGTGTGGATGTTCGAGGGGCTGACCGCCAGCGCCGCCGGCGGGCTGGGGTTTCGGCGCGCGGGCGATGCGCTGTCGCGGCTGGTCAATGACGTGGACACGCTGGATGGCTTGTTTTTGCGCCTGACGGTGCCGCTGCTGAGCGCGCTGGTGCTGGTGCCGGTGGTGGCCATGGTGCTGTGGCGCGAGCAGCCGGTGGCGCTGCTGGTGCTGCTGGCGCTGGGGGCGGTGGGGTTTTACCTGCCGCTGCTCACCGCCCGCGCGGCGGGCGAGAACGCGGCCAAGGCGGGGCTGGCGATGAGCGGGCTGCGCACCAGTGTGCTCGACATGCTGCACGGGCTGCGCGAGGTGAAGATTTTTGAGGCCGAGGGGCGGATGCTGGCCGCCATCCAGGCGCGCGAGGCCGCGCTGCTCAGCGCCCAGCGCGAGCTGACGCACAGAGGCTCGGCGCTCAACGCCTATGGGTTTGTGCTCGCCCAGGCGGGGATTTTGGCGGCCATCTTGCTGGGGTTTTGGGGCGCGCCCGTGCCGGCGGTGGCCGCCGTGATGGTGCTGGGCGTGGCGTTTGAGGCCGTGCTAGGCCTGCCGCGCGCCGGGCTGCTTTATGGCCAGGCCAAGGCGGCGGCCGCGCGCGTGGTGCAGGCGGCCGAAAGCGCGCCGCCAGTGCCAGACCCGGCCGCGCCGGCGCCCATGCCGTCGCGCAATGCCATCGCGTTTGAGCATGTGGCGTTCCGTTACGCGCCCGACCGGCCTTATGTGTTCGAGGCGCTCTCCTTGCAGGTGGCGCAAGGCGCGCGGGTGGCCATTCTTGGGCCTTCGGGGGCGGGGAAATCCACCATCGCCGCGCTGCTGCTCAAGCTGTATGCGCCCGAGCGCGGGCAGATCCGGCTGGGGGGCACCGATATCGCGCAGTTGCCCGCCGAGGCGGTGCGCCACCGCATCGCCTATCTGGGCCAGACCACACATTTATTCGCCGACACCATCCGTAATAATCTGCGGCTCGGCGACCCCTTGGCCGATGATGACGCGCTGTGGGCCGCGCTGGAGGCCGCGCAGGTGGCCGATGTGGTGCGCGAGTTGCCCGACGGGCTCGATGCCTGGCTCGGCGAGGGCGGGGCCACGCTCTCGGGCGGACAGGGGCGGCGGCTGGCCCTGGCCCGCACCTTGCTGATGAACGCCCCCATCCTGCTGCTCGATGAGCCGTGCGCGGGGCTGGATTCGGCCACCGAGCAGGAGTTTTTCCGGGTGCTCAACGCCGCCTCAGAGGGGCGCACCGTGCTGCTCATCCTCCACCGGCTCACCGGTGCCGAGCAGCTCGACCGCATCTGGCGCCTGACCGCCGGGACGCTGGTGGCGGCCGCGGGGTAGCGGCCCTGAGAGCGGGCTGCGTTGAGGCGCACCCGCTCCAGCCTTGTTTTGACAATCAATTTCAGTGGCTTAGCTTACGTCTGCCGGCTCAATCTAAACCAATATTGATCTAAACCTCGAAATTGAAATCCTCGGGCCAGTCGGGTTTTTGCATGGCGCGCGGCAGGTGGATGCCGCATTCGGTTTTGGCGCTGCCCGCCCAGCGGCCGGAGCGTTTATCTTCTCCGGGCAGGGGTTTGCGGGTGCAGGTGGCGCAGCCGATGGAGCTGTAGCCCTCGGCCTCCAGCGGGTGGCGGGGCAGGTTATGGGCGATGAAATAGGCGGTCAGGTCGGCATCTGACCAGAAGGCCAGGGGGTTGACGGTGACCCGGCCATCGGCCCCGGTTTCCACCAGCTCGAGATGCGCGCGCGTGGCCGCCTGGGCGCGCTTGCGGCCGGTGATCCAGGCATCGAAACCTTCGAGCGCGTCATCGAGCGGGTTGGTTTTGCGGATCGCGCAGCATTGGTCGGCATCGCGCTGCCAGAGTGTGCCGTCGGGGTCGAATTTGGCCAGCCGGGAGGGTTTGGGGCTGATGACGCGCACATCGGTGAGGCCGAGGCGGGCGATGAGGGTATCGCGGTAGGCCAGCGTCTCGGGGAAGAGCTTGAGCGTGTCGAGGAAGATGACCGGGGTGGTGGGGTCGATTTGGGCGACCAGGTGCAGCAGCACGGCCGATTCGGTGCCAAACGAGGAGACCAGCGCGATGCGGCCCGGAAAGCGGCGGGTCAGGGCATCCTTGAGGGTGGCGAAGGCGGTGGCGGTGGTGGAGAGGCTGTCAGGCATGGGGATCGTCCTTGGCGGCGGGCGCGACGGGCAGCCACCCGCGCTCGGTGAGCAATGTATCTATGCGGCGGGCGGTTTCGGGCATGGTGGCGCCCTCGGC
Source organism: Pseudomonadota bacterium (assembly GCA_021781835.1). Lineage (GTDB taxonomy): Bacteria > Pseudomonadota > Alphaproteobacteria > Acetobacterales > Acetobacteraceae > Acidocella. The sequence continues at coordinate 23,389 of JAJXWD010000008.1, forward strand.
CCGCCACAGGCGGCGCAGCGCGGCGATTTCGGCCACGCGCCCGGCCCAGTGGGCGGGAAACCAGGCCTCGAGCCAGCGGCGGAGCGCGGCGGCGAGGCCGGGCGCGGCGCCGCCGGTGGAAATGGTGAGCAGCAGATCCCCCCGGCGGATTTCGGAGACGGCGTGGAAATCGCACAGATCGGGCACGTCCTCGACATTGACCAGCACGCCTTGCGCGTGGGCGCGCGCCGCCAGGGCGCGGGCCTCGGACGTGGGCAGGCCGGCGATCCAGAGCAGGCGCAGCGCGCGCAGCGCGGCATCGGAGGGCAGGGCGGTGGGCGCGGACAGGCCGGCCGCGGCGGCCAGGGCCGGGTCGGTGGTGAACAAGGCGAGGCCATCCGCCCCGCCCGCCCGCAAGGCGGTGAGGCGGCGAAGGCCGGGCGCCCCGGCGCCAATCAGGCCGAGCGGCACGCGGGCCGGAATGAGGGTTACCGGGATCATAGACGGTTAGAAGGATATTTTTTTACAAAACGCAAGATTGGCCGGAAAATAACGTAGATTTTGCCAATATGCCGGGCGGGTTGGAAGAAAATTATTTATTTGCCGGGGTGGGCAGAGGCTGTTGGCGCGGCCTGGGTTAGAGTTGGGTGTCGCTGATCGCGAGGTCCATGCCAAAGACGGTGCCGCGCGGGCCGGTTTGCTCGAGCACGAGGTCTCCGCCATGGGCGCGGATGATGTCACGCGCGATGGCGAGGCCCAGCCCGGAGCCGCCATGGCGGCTGGTGCCGGTGAAGGGCTTGAACAGATTATCGAGCACGCGCAGCGGCAGGCCGGGGCCGTCATCGGCCACATGCATGCGGGTGACGCCGTTTTGGGTCTGGGCGCTGACGGTGATGTGGTGCGCCCCGGCATCGACCGCGTTGCGCAGCAGATTGGCCAGGACGCGGAAGATCTGCGCGCGGTCGAGCGGTAAAACCAGCGAGGCGGGCACGAGGTTTTTGATGTGTATGGCGGTCTCGTCGGGTTGGACGACGAGGATCGCCTCGTCGATCAGCTCGGCCAGGGTGACGGCGGTGCGGTTGACGGGCGGCGGGCCTTCGCGCGCGAACTCGACGGTGCGGGTGACGAGCTGGGCCGCGCGGTCCACCGCCGGGATGAGCGTGCGCGTGGCGCGCTGCACGGCGGGGTCGGGGATGGATTGCAGCCGGTCGGCGACCATGACCGCGGTGCTGAGGATGTTGCGCAGGTCGTGCGCGAGCTTGGCGACCGAGGTGCCGACCGCCGCCAGACGGGCATTGCGCCACAGGGCGGTGCGCAACTCATCTTGCATGGTTTTCAGCTCGCGCGCGGCGCTGGAGATGTCGTCCTCGGGGCGCTCGGCCAGCCAGGCGAGGTCGCTTTGGTTGGCCTGCTCGGGGGCTTCGCGGAAATTGCGGATGGAGCTGGTGATGATGCGCATGGGCCGCACGAGCAGACGGTCGAGCACGGAATAGACCAGCAGGCCGGTGATGAGCGCCACGATGACGGTGATGGTGAGCGTGTGCAGGGCATAGGCGCGCAAATAGGCGGTGAGGGCCGCGCCGTTGACCGCCACGCGGAGGGTGGCATTGGAATTGTCGGGCGCGGGGGCGGAGATGAGGGGGATTGGCGCGCCGCCGCCCGCCAGCCGCACCACCGCCCGCCAGGTGCTGTAGCCGAGCGTTTCGCCGCTGATGCTGACCGCGTTGCCGGCGGTGAGGGGGATGCCGGGCTGGCCGATGACCAGGGGGGGCAGGTTGGGGCGCAACAGGCTGATCTGCTCATTGTCGGTGAGGGCGAGCAGGGTTTGCGGCGGCGGCTCCGTGGGGCAGCCAGTTTGGATGGAATAGGTGACAAGATAGGCGTGGGTGATGCGCTCGGCCAGCCAGTTATGGCGCTCTATGCCAAGGCCCGGGGTGATGACCACCAGCTCCATGAATAAAATGACGCTGACGGTGAACCAGAGCACGCGGCCGGAGAGGGAATCGCCGAACAGCGCGAAGCGGGGGCGCTTGAGGCGCTTGAGGGCGTTCATGCGTTGCGCAGGGCGGCCTCGGCGGCATCGCGCCCGGCGGTGAACAGGGCCTCGAGGAAGCCTTTGTCGGTGTTCATCTTGGAGCTGAGCGGGTGGGCGCCGAGGGCTTCGTCGGCGGAAATATCGAGCAGGCTGGTGTGGCGGGGCAGCAGGGACAGCTCGGCATCCAGCGGGGCCTGGAAGGCGATCTCGTGCAGGCGGTGCACGATGTCGGCGGTGGAGCTGGGCACGCCGCGCCGCTGGCGGGGCTGGGCGCGGATGAGGATGAGCCGGTCGGGGCGCGGGGTGAGCACGGGGGCCAGCGGCGGATTGCAGGAATAGCCGCCATCCCAGTAATGGCGCTCGCCGATGCGCACGGCGGGAAACAACATGGGCAGGCAGGATGAGGCCAGCAGGTGCGGCACGCCGATTTCGGCGTTGGTGAACAGCTTGGCGGCACCCGATTCGACATCGGTGGCGCCGATATAGAGGCGGGGGGCCGCGGGGTCGCGCAGCAGCGCGCGGTCAACCAGATCCTCGAGCAGGGGCTGGAGGGGGTTTTGGCCGAGCGGGTTGAGGTGGCCAGGGTCGAACAGGCGCAGCGCCGTGGTCAGCCCGGTCATGGCCAGCTCGTTGCCAAGCTCGACGCCCTTGCCCCAGCCCCACATCCAGTCCAGCGCCGGGGAGACGCTGTTGATGACATGCGCGTCCGCCACCCGGGCCCACAGCTCGTGGATTTTGGCGCGCGCGCCCTCGGGGCCGTTTTGCACATAGCCCTGCACCGCCATGGTGGCGATGATGGCACCCGACGACACGCCGCTGATGGCCGAGACGCGCAGACCCGATTCGAGCAGCCGGTCGAGCGCGCCCCAGGTGAAGGCACCATGCGCGCCGCCGCCCTGGAGGGCCAGGCTGACGCGGGGAGAAGAAGAGAAAGAAATCGCCACCATAATAAGAATCTGCGCCGAGATCGCCAGCGACGCAAGCCACCCAAAAGGCGGAACACGAAGCGGGATGATTGACGGGGAAGGGGGCTGCGCTTATAGGGCGCCAACCCGCCCAGGTTGGCAACAGCCGGGCGAGATGTCGTTTTTGTCCTTTTTGTTATTCGCCGGAGTGTCTCAACGTGAAACGGACCTATCAACCTTCCAAAATTGTCCGCAAGCGCCGGCACGGTTTCCGCGCCCGTATGGCGACCGTCGGTGGCCGCAAGGTGCTGGCCAATCGCCGTGCCAAGGGCCGCGCCAAGCTCTCCGCCTGATTTTTGCGCGCCCGCGCGCGGGAGGCCGGCTTGCCCAGGCTGAAAGCACCCAAACGCCTGCAAAAGCGCGCGGAATTTCTGCGCCTGGCGCGCGTTGGGCGCAAAAAAGCCGTGCCGGGGCTGGTGCTGCAAGCGGCCAGGGCCGAGGCGGGCGATGAGCTGCGGGTGGGCTATACGGCCACCAAGAAAATCGGCAACGCCGTCGCACGTAACCGCGCCAAGCGCCGGTTGCGTGAGGCGGCGCGGTTGACTTTGGCGGTGGGCGGCTTGCGCGGCGTGGAGCTGGTGCTGATTGCCCGCCACGAGACGGGGCGGGTGAAATTCTCGTCTCTCTGCGCCAATTTGCGCCGGGCGGTCGATGAGGCGCTGGCATGAGCCCCGCCGCCTTGATGCTCTCGGGCGCGATTCGTGTTTATGAGCTGACGCTGCGCCCCGTGATCGGGGCGAATTGCCGTTTCTACCCTTCTTGCAGCGCCTATGCGCGTGAGGCGATCTGCCGCCACGGCGCCACGCGGGGCGGCCTGATGGCCGCCAGGCGCATTTTGCGCTGCCACCCCTGGAACCCGGGCGGGTTTGACCCCGTGCCCCAAACTCTCAAGGATTGCTGATCCACCATGGACCAGAAGCGCCTGCTTACAGCCCTTGTCTTGTCCTTCGTCATTTTGGGGGTGTTTACCTTCGTGCAGGAGAAATTCCTGCCGCATCCCGCGCCGGTTCCGGCCGCGCAGGTGAGCGGGCCGGCGGCCCAGGCCGGGGCCACCCCGCAGACCGCCGCCGCCACCGCCGCCGCAAACGGCCCGCGCTTGCCGGTGGATGCGCCGCTGGTCAAAGGCAGCATCGGCCTGACGGGCGCGGTGTTTGACGATGTGGTGCTCAAGACTTACCACGAGACCGACGCCGCCAACTCGCCGCTGGTGCAGATCATGGGCCGGCGCGGCGGGAAGACGCCGACTTATGTGCAGTTTGGCTGGAGCGCCCCCGCCGGCGTGAAGCTGCCCGGGGACACGACGCTGTGGAGCGCCTCGGCCCCCGAGCTGACCCCCGCCTCGCCGGTGACGCTCTCTTGGAATAACGGCCAGGGGCTGACCTTTGAGCTGCTGGTGTCGGTGGACGCGCAATATATGTTCACCGTGCAGCAAAAAGTGGTGAATGCCGGCAGCGCGGCCGTGCAGCTCTACCCCTGGTCGCGCGTGGTGCGCGATTATCAGCCCACGACCATCCAGACCTGGGTGTCGTTCGAGGGGCCGATCGGGGTGTTCAGCAACACGCTCAAGCAGGAATCCTACAAAGACCTGAAATCGGACGGTGAGAAATCCGCCGGCGGAGTGGCGTATAGCGAGACCGCGCCCGGCGGGTGGATCGGCATTACCGATAAATACTGGCTGGCCGCCGTGGCGCCCGAGCAGAGCGCCAATATGACCGGCTCGATGAGCTATTCGGCCGTGAATGATGGCGATGGCAATGCGTATCAGACCTCGTTCATCGCCGCGCAGCCGCAGACGGTGGCGCCCGGCGCCTCGGTCGATTTTACCTCGCATTTGTTCGCCGGCGCCAAGGTGGTGAAGATTTTGGATGCCTATTCGGATGAATACGGCATTCCGAATTTCTACAAGGCGGTGGATTTCGGCCATCTCTATTTCCTGACCAAGCCGATCTTCTTCGCGCTCGATTATCTGAACGGGCTGACCGGCAATTTCGGCCTCGCCATCATCATCTTCACCATCGGCATCAAGCTGCTGTTCTTCCCGCTCGCCTCGTACTCCTACCGCTCGATGGCGCGCATGAAGACGTTGACCCCCAAGATCAACGCGCTCAAGGCCCAGTTCAAGGACGATCAGGCCGGGCTGCAGGCCGCGACCATGGAGCTTTACAAGAGCGAGAAGATCAACCCGGCCTCGGGCTGTTTGCCGATGCTGTTGCAGATTCCGGTGTTTTTCTCGCTCTACAAGGTCATTTTCGTCACCATCGAAATGCGCCAGACGCCGTTTTATGGCTGGATTCACGACCTCTCGGCGCCAGACCCGACCAATCTGTTCAATCTGTTCGGGCTGCTGCCGTTTGATCCGACCGTCTATGTGCCGATGCTCCATATCGGCCTGCTGCCGCTGATCATGGGTGGCACCATGTATTTGCAGCAGAAGCTGAACCCGGCGCCCGCCGACCCGGCCCAGGCGCGCATGTTCCAGTTCATGCCGCTGATCTTCACCTTCATGCTGGCGCGCTCGCCGGCCGGGCTGGTACTGTACTGGACATGCAACAACATTCTTTCTGTGGGGCAGCAATGGCTGATCATGCGCCAGGCGGGCAAGGCGGCCAAGACGGCCAAGGCATAGAGCTGAAGGGCGCGGAGCCGTTTGGCCCCGCGCAGATCGAGGCGGGACGCAAGCTGTTCGCCGGCCAGTGCGAGTTCTTTTTCGCCGCGCAGCAGCTGGAGAAGCTGCCGCCGGCGGAGGGGGTGGAGATCGCGTTTGCCGGGCGCTCCAATGTCGGTAAATCCTCGCTGCTCAATGCGCTGACCGGGCGCAAGGCGCTGGCGCGCGTGTCGCACCAGCCGGGGCGCACGCGCCAGCTCAATTTCTTCCATGTCGGGGTGAGCCCGCTGGTGCTGGTGGATATGCCGGGCTACGGCTATGCCGAGGCGCCTAAGGATATCAAGCGCGACTGGCAGGGCTTGATGCTTGATTATCTGCGCGGGCGGCCGAATTTGCGCCGCGTGCTGCTGCTGCTCGATTGCCGGGTGGAGATCAAGGTTTCGGACCAGACGGTGATGGAGCTGCTCGACCAGGCGGCGGTCGCCTTTCAGGTGGTGCTGACCAAGGCCGATGCCGTGAAGCCCGGCGCCCTGGCCCGCAAGCAGGCCGAGATCGCGGCTTTGGCGCGCAAGCACCCCGCCGCGCTCAATGAGATCATCACCACCTCCAGCGAGACCGGGCTGGGGATTGAGGGGCTGCGCGCCGAGATCGCGGCGTTTTTGTGAGGAGAGGCAAGTGGACGAGCAGGCCATGAACAATGCCGCGCATGAGGCGCATATCGTTGCCAAGGCGCTGCCCTATCTGCGCCGCTATTCGGGCGCGACCATTGTGGTGAAATATGGCGGCCATGCCATGGAAGGCCGGCTTGCCAATGAGTTTGGCCGCGATATCGCGCTGCTCAAGCAGGTGGGCATTAACCCGGTGGTGGTGCATGGCGGCGGGCCGCAGATTAACGCCATGCTCAAGCGGCTTGATATTGAAAGCAATTTTGTAAACGGCCTGCGCGTGACCGATGCCGCCATGGTGGAAGTGGTGGAGATGGTGCTGGCCGGCCAGGTGAATAAGCAGGTGGCCGGGCTGATTAACAAGGCCGGGGCGTTGGCGGTGGGCATTTCGGGCAAGGATGGCGGGCTGATACGGGCGCGCAAGCTGACCCGCACGATGAAGGACCCGGATTCCAACATCGAGAAGGTGCTCGATCTTGGCCATGTCGGGGAGCCGGTGTTTGTGGATACGCGCGTTATTCACGCGCTGACCGGCGCCGGGCTCATTCCGGTGATCGCGCCGGTGGGCACGGGCGAGGATGGCGAGACTTATAACATCAACGCCGATACGGTGGCCGGCGCCGTGGCCGGGGCGCTGAATGCCCAGCGGCTGGTGATGCTGACCGATGTGGCGGGCGTGCTGGACAAGAGCAAGACGCTGCTGCCCGATCTTTCCACCACGCAGGTGCATGAGCTGATCGCGGATGGCACGATTTCGGGGGGGATGATCCCTAAGGTCGAAACCTGCCTGGAGGCGGTGGCCCAGGGCGTGCGGGGCGCGACCATTTTGGATGGCACCGTGCCCCATGCGCTGCTGCTGGAGCTGTTCACCGAAGGCGGCATCGGCACGATGATCCATAAATAAGGGGGCGAGGATGAGCGTGAAACTCTATTTCAACCCCAAATGCGGCACGGCGCGCAACGTGCTCGCGCTGCTGCGCGAGGCGGGGATTGAGCCCGAGATTATCGAATATCTGAAAACCCCGCCCTCACGCGCCGAGCTGGCGGGGCTGGCCAAGGCCATGAGCGGCGGCGCGCGCGAGCTGCTGCGCGCCAAGGAGCCGCTGGCCGGCGAGCTGGGGCTGCATGAGGCCTCGGATGAGGCGATTTTGGCGGCCATTGCCGAACACCCGCTTTTGCTCAACCGCCCGGTGGTGGTGACGGCGAAAGGCGCCAAGGCCTGCCGCCCGGCGGAGCTGGTGAAAGAGCTGATCTGACGGCGCGGGCCGGTGAAGGCGGGGCGAGAAACATATCCCCCCGCCCTTGCCGGTGCGCGCCCCGCTTAAAGCGGGGCGCTGTTTTGACAGCTCAGGCGGCTTTGTCGAGCGCCTGGGTGAGGTCGGCGAGGATGTCGTCGATATGTTCGAGCCCGATGGAGAGGCGCACATAGCCGGGCGAGACGCCGGTGGCGGCTTGATCGGCGGGGGAAAGCTGGCTGTGCGTGGTGCTGGCCGGGTGGATGGCGAGCGAGCGCGCATCGCCGATATTGGCGACATGGTAGAAAAGTTCGAGCGCCGAGATGAAGGCCTTGCCGGCCTCGGCGCCGCCCTTGAGCTCGAAGCCGAGCAGGCCGCCCAAACCGCCCTTGGCGTATTTATCGGCGCGCGCGCGGTCGGGGCCGGTGGCGAGGCTGGGGTGGATGATCTTGGTGACATCGGCCCGTGTTTGCAGGAATTGCGCGACCTTGAGGGCGTTTTCGCAATGGCGCGCCATGCGGAGCGGCAGGGTCTCGATGCCTTGAATGATTTGGAAGGCGTTGAAGGGCGAGATGGCGGCGCCCAGATCGCGCAGCAGCACCACGCGGGCGCGGATGATGTAGGCGATGGGGCCGAGCGGCTTTACCGCCTCGGACCAGATGGCGCCGTGATAGGAGGGATCGGGGGTGTTGAGGAGCGGCTGGCGGGTGGGCTGGGCTTGCCAGTCGAAATTGCCGCCATCGATGAGGGCGCCGCCGAGCGAGGTGCCGTGGCCGCCCAGATATTTGGTGGTGGAGTAGAGAACCACCGCGGCGCCATGCTCGAACGGGCGCACCAGCAGGGGGGCGGCGGTGTTGTCCATGATTAATGGAATGCCCTGCTTGCGGCCGATCTCGGCCACCTCGGCGATGGGGAACAGGCGCAGCTTGGGGTTGGGCAGGGTCTCGGCGTAATAGGCGCGGGTGCGCTCGTCGGTCGCGTTGGCGAAGGCGTGTGGGTCGGCGGGATCGACGAAGCGGACTTCCAGCCCCTGATCCTTGAGGGTGTTGGCGAATAAATTCCAGGTGCCGCCATACAGATCGGTCGAGGCGACGACATTGTCGCCCGCGCGGGCGAGGTTTTGCACCGCATAGGCCGAGGCCGCCTGGCCCGAGGCCACGGCCAGCGCCGCCACCCCGCCCTCAAGCGCGGCGAGGCGCTGTTCGAGCACGTCGGTGGTGGGGTTCATCAGGCGGGTATAGATGTTGCCCAGCTCCTTGAGCGCGAACAGATTGGCCGCGTGCTCGGGCGATTTGAACTGGTAGGAGGTGGTTTGGTGAATGGGCACGGCCACCGAGCCGGTGCTGGCATCGGCCCGCCAGCCGGCATGCAGGGCGAGCGTTTCGGGGTGTTTGGTGGTGAGGGCCATGTGCGTCCTGTTTAGCGTTATTGTTGCACAGGGAGCATGTCATAACTCCCGCCCGGCGGCAAACCACGGTTTTCCTATGTGGTTTAGAGGGTGATTGACTCAGGGCTTGAGGAGCTGCGCCAGGAGCAGGATGTTGAGCGCCAGGATGAACAAGGCGGCCAGGAAGGCCAGGGCACGCAAGGCCGGGCCAGTGGCGAAACGCCCCATGAGCGCGGGCTTGGCGGTGAAATGGACCAGCGCGAACATGGGCACCGGCAAGGCGAAGGACAGCACCACCTGGCTGAGCACCAGGGCGCGGGTGGGGTTGACGCCCAGCGCGATGACCGCGAAGGCCGGCGCCATGGTGATGCCCCGGCGCACCCAGAGCGGCACGCGCCGGCGGATGAAGCCCTGCATGATGAGCTGGCCCGCCATGGTGCCGACAATGGAGCTGGATATGCCAGACGCCAGCAGCGAGACCAGGAAAATGGAGGCCGCGGCCGCGCCCAAAAGCGGGCTGAGCGTGTGGTAGGCGGTGCCGATATCGGCGACATCGCGGTGGCCGGCGTGAAAGGCGCGGGACGCCATGACCACCATGGCGATGTTGACCAGCCCGGCCATGGTGAGGGCGATGACCACCTCGCGGTTGGAGAAGGTGAGCAGCTTGGCGCGGTCTTCATCGTGCCTTGGGTGGGCGCGGGCCTGGGTGAGGCCCGAGTGAAGGTAAAGCGCGTGGGGCATGACCGTGGCGCCGATGATGCCGACCGCGATGGTGAGGGCGTTGGCATCGGGGAGGGTGGGGGTGACGCAGCCCAGCGCCACCGCCACCCAGGGGGGGGATGCGAAAACCAGCTCGGAAATATAGCAAAGCGCGATGGTGAGCACGAGCGCGCCGATGATCATTTCCATGCGCCGAAAGCCGCGCCCGCCGGCCACCAGCAGCCCATAGGTGAGCAGGCCGGTGATGACCATGGCGGCCATGAGCGAAATGTTGGCGAGCAGCGAAACCCCGATGGCGCCGCCGACGAATTCGGCCAGGTCCGTGGCCATGGCGGCAAATTCCGAGAGCAGCCAGAGGGCGGTGGTGCCGGCGGGGGGGAAATGGTCGCGGCAGGTTTCGGCCAGGTTGTGGCCGGTGACGATGCCCAGGCGCGCCGAAAGACCCTGAAACAGCATGGCCACCAGATTGGCCGCCAGCACCACCCAGAGCAGCCTATAGCCATAGGCCGCGCCGGCTTGGATGTTGGTGGCGAAATTGCCGGGGTCCATATAGGCGATGGAGGCGATGAGCGCGGGGCCGGCGAACAGCAGCGCCGCGCGCACGCCCCGCTGCTCGCCCACCAGCACGCGCTGGATGGCGGCCTGGGTGGACGACGAGGCGCCGAGTTCCGCGAACTGATCCATGCTCTACCTTGCTCCGGCGAGATTTAGCCGGGGGCGTTTCCGGGTCAAGTGAAACTCTTGCAGTGCAGCAAGGGCGGAACCCGGCGGCTGGATTATTCGACCGGCTCGAGCATGCCGGTTTCGACATCGAACACCGTGGCGGCAAGCTCCAGCCGCCCTTGCGCCACGCGCTCGGCGATCCAGGGGAAGGTGCGCAGATTGGCGAGGGATTCGTGCAGGGCCTCGCGCACGCAGGCGGCGCACTGGTCGGCGAAGCTGGCGGTGGCCAGCTCGGGCGAATCACACACACGCTGGCGGGCCGGGGCGGCGATTTCCATCCAGCGGTCGATGAAGTCTCCGTGCCCTTGGCCGGGGCCCTTCATCAGCGCCGCGATGCCGCCGCATTTGGAATGGCCGAGCACCAGGATGGTGCGGACATTCAAGGCGTTGACGGCGAATTCGAGCGCCGCCGAGGTGCCGTGCTTGTGGGTGTCTGGCTCATAGGCGGGCACCAGGGCGCTGACGTTGCGGACCACGAAAATCTCGCCGGGCGCGCAATCGAAAATCGCCTCGGGGGCGACGCGGGAGTCGGAGCAGGCGATGACCATGGCCGGCGGGGATTGCCCATCGCGCGCCAGGGCGGAGTAGAGCTCCTTGTGCGCCTTCCAGTAGCCGGTGCGGAAACGCTCATAACCTTCGAGCAGCGTCTTCATAATCCCTCCGATTTCGCGGTCTTCCAGAGTTCGTCCATGTCTTCGAGGCTGGAGGCGGCCGGGGTCTTGCCTTGGGCGGCCAGCAGGGCCTCGATGCGGGTGAAGCGGCGGATGAATTTCTCATTCGCGCGGGTCAGGCTGGTTTCGGCATCCAGCCCCAGCTTGCGGGCCAGATTGGCGAGCACGAACAGCATGTCGCCCAGCTCGTCTTCCAGGCGGGCCTGGTCGGCGCCGGGCAGCTCGGCGCGCAGCTCGCTGGTTTCCTCGTCCAGCTTGTCGAGCACGGCTTCGGGGGTCGGCCAGTCGAATTTCACGCGCGCGGCGCGGGCGGTGAGTTTTTGCGCGCGCTTGAGGGCGGGCAGGGCGGTGGCCACGCCGTCCAGCACACCGTGTTGGGCGAGGGTTTGGCGCTCCTGGGCTTTTTGGGCCTCCCAGGCGGCGGTTTGGCCCGAAGCCGTGCGCGCGGCCTCGTCGCCAAACACATGCGGGTGGCGGCGGATCATTTTGGCGGTGATCGCCGCCGCCACGTCCTCGAACCCGAACCAGCCGCGCTCGGCGGCCATTTGCGCGTGATAGACGACCTGAAACAGCAGATCACCCAGCTCATCCTTCAGGGCGCTGGGGTCGCCGGACTGGATGGCGGACTGGACTTCGTAAGCTTCTTCAATGGTATAGGGGGCGATGGTGGTGAAATCCTGCACCTTGTCCCACGGGCAGCCGGTGACGGGATCACGAAGCCTGCGCATGACGTTGATCAGCGCCGTGATCGATGGTTCAGTGTTCATGGAGATGAGTTTAATTTCTGGAGGCGGAAATGGCCAGTGCCTATGACTTCGCGTTCAAGACATTGGCGGGCGAGGCCCTGCCGCTTGGCGCGTATAAGGGGCGGCCGGTGCTGGTGGTTAACACCGCCAGCGGCTGCGGCTTTACCCCCCAGCTCGGCACGCTGGAGGCGCTGGCCCGGAAATTTGGCCAACTGGCGGTGGTTGGCGTGCCGTGCAATGATTTTGGCGGGCAGGAGCCTTTGGTGGGCGCTGAGATTTCGGCGTTTTGCCAGAAAAATTACGGCGTGACCTTCACCATTGCCGCGAAAGAGCATTGCGTGGGGCCCGCGGCCCATCCGTTTTTCAAATGGGTGGTCGAGGAGGCGTCGTTTTTGGCCAAGCCGCGCTGGAATTTCTACAAATACCTGATCAACCGGGAGGGTGGGCTGGAGGCGTGGTTTTCCTCGCTCACGCCGCCGGATTCGAAGCGCTTTATCAGCGCCGTAGAGCTTTTGTTTTACTGAGCATGTCGAGCAGCGCCGGGGTGAGGGCGTAGCGGTTGTAATCTTCTTCGCGCGCCCAGGCGGTGGCGCTGGCATCGTCGGCGGCCACGGGCGCGCCGCCGGTGTAGGGGGCGGCGAAATCGAGCACGGTGTAGTGAAATTCGATGTTGCCCGTCTCGTCGCGCGAGATGATGTCGGCATGGCCGATGAGCGTGAGCGGGCCGCAGGTGAGGCCGGTTTCTTCGAATAATTCCCGCCTCGCGGCGGCTTCGGCGGTTTCGCCCAACTCCTGCTTGCCGCCGGGCAGAGACCAGAGGCCAAGGCCGGGCGGTTTGGCGCGGCGGATGAGCAGCACCTCATCGCCCTTCATGAGGATGAGGCCGACGCCGGGTCTGGGATGAGAGGGGGGATGAGAGGAGGGATGAGACATGGGGGCCAGATGGTTGATTTTGGGGTTAACCTGAATGGACGGTGGCGATGGCGTCTCGCTGATCGAACAGGTTGAGCAGCAGGCGCACGGCCTGGCCGCGCGGGGTGGCGAGGGTGGGGTCGCGCTGGAGGAGCAGCACGGCATCCTGGCGGGCGGTGGCGAGCAGGGCTTCGTGTTTGGCGGGGTCGGCCAGACGGTAGCCGGGCAGGCCGGACTGGCGGGTGCCCAGATAATCGCCCGCGCCACGGAGCTTGTAATCCTCATCGGCGATGAGGAAGCCGTCATCGGTGTCGCGGAGCAGCGCGAGGCGGGCGCGGGCGGCCTTGCCGATGGCGGATTCGTGCAGCAGCAGGCAGAAGCTGGCCGCGTGGCCGCGCCCCACGCGCCCGCGCAGCTGGTGGAGCTGGGCGAGGCCGAAACGCTCGGCATGTTCGATGATCATGACATTGGCCTCGGGCACATCGACCCCCACCTCGATGATGGTGGTGGCGACCAGGAGCCTGGCTTCGCCCGAAGCAAAGGATTTGAGGGCGGCGTCGCGTTTTTCGGGCTCCATCTGGCCGTGGGCGAGCACGGCCTGGGCGCCGAAACGCTGGCGCAGATGGGCGAAGCGGGCCTCGGCGGCGGTGATGTCGAGGGCTTCTGACTCGTTGACCAGCGGGCACACCCAGTAAACCCGCCCGGATTTGGCGATGGCGCGCTCGACGGCCTGCTCGATCTTTTCAAGCTCGGCCAGCGCGTGCAGCGTGGTGGTGATGGCGGGCCGGCCCTTTGGCTTTTCGGTGATGCGGGAAATGTCCATCTCGGCCCAATGGGTGAGCAGCAGCGTGCGCGGGATGGGGGTGGCGGTCATGACCAGCAGGTCCGTGGCCTCGCCCTTTTGGCCCAGGGCCAGGCGTTGATCGACCCCGAAACGGTGCTGCTCGTCGATTACCGCCAGCGCGAGGTCTTTGAAGTCGACATGTTTTTGGAAAATGGCGTGGGTGCCGACCACCAGGGGGAAGGTGCCGTCGGCCAGGCCGGCGAGGAGTTTGCGCCGCGCCGCGCCCTGGATGGAGCCGGTGAGCAGCACCACCGGCACCGGCGAGAGGCGCTGGAAGGTGGCGAAATGCTGTTTGGCGAGGATTTCGGTGGGGGCGAGCAGGGCGGCCTGGGCGCCGGCCTCGACCGCGCGCAGGCAGGCCAGCAGCGCGACCAGGGTTTTGCCCGAGCCGACATCGCCCTGCAAAAGCCGCAACATGCGGTGGGGGGCGGCGAGGTCGGAATCGATTTCGGCCAGCGCCTGGAGCTGGCCGCTGGTGGGGGTGAACCCGAAACGCTGGAGCGCCGCGCCGCGCAGCCGGCCATCGCCCGTGAGGGAGCGCCCGGCCCGCTTGCGCCGGCGCCCGCGCACGATGGCGAAGCTGATCTGGCGGGCCAGCAGCTCATCATAAGCCAGGCGTTCGGTGGGTTTTGGGCCGGGTGGTTCGGCCGGGGCGTGGAGCGCGCGCAGCGCTTCGCCAAAGCCCGGCCAGTGGCGCTGTTTGAGCAGCGTGGGGTCGTGCCATTCGGGCAGGGCGGGCAGGCGGGCGAGCGCGCCCAGCGCGGCGCGGCGCATGGTGCGCGGCGTGATGCCGGCGGTGAGCGGCCAGATGGGCTCGATCCAGGGGAAGTCGGCCGGCTGGAGGGCGGATTGCACGTGATCGGGGTGGGACATGACCAGCGTGTCGCGGAAACGCTCGAGCTTGCCCGAGACGATGAGCCGCGCGCCCGGCGGGAATTGCGGGAGGCGGGCGGCGTTGAACAGCACGATTTCGGCGAAGCCGGTGGCATCGGCGATGATCACCCGGTGGGGCTGGGATTTGCGGGACGGGGCTTCGATGCGCACCACCTCGACCTCCAGCGTGGCGATCTCGCCGGGCTGGGCCTCGGCGATTTTGGGGCGGTGGCGGCGGTCCTGCCAGTCGGTGGGGAGGTGAAACAGCACATCGCGCACCGAAGCGCCGCCGACCAGCCTGGCCATGAGCGGTGAAAGCCGGGGGCCAAGGCCCGGCAGGGTGGCAAGCGATGCGCGCAGGGGAAGAAGGCTGTCTGAACTCACATGCTGACTCTTGGCCAAACCCGGCCTATATCGCAACCCGCCATGACCGATTTTACCCAAACGCCCCCGACCGAACTCGACGCCCGCCGCCGGCGCATCATCTTTCGTGCCCAGCATCGCGGCACGTTTGAAAATGATCTGCTGATCGGCGATTTCGTGAAGGCGAACATCGCCGCCATGACGCCCGCCGAGCTCGATGAGCTGGAGGCGGTGATGGAGTTTCCCGATGCCGAGCTGGCCGACTGGCTGACCGGACGCCGGGAAATTCCCGCCCATGCCGATGGGCCGATGCTGCGCCGGATCCGCGCAGCGGCGCTGAACCGCGCGACATGACCCCGGTTTACGGCGTTCCCGAAGGGCTGGATGCGCTGCTGCTGGCGCGGCGCTGCGCCGAGCATGGGGGGACGGTGCTGCACATCGCGCGCGACGATGCGCGCCTGGCCGTGCTGGCCGAGCAGATTGGGTTTTTTGCCCCCCAGACCGAGGTGGTCGCGTTTCCCGCCTGGGATTGCCTGCCTTATGACCGCGCCTCGCCCAATGGCGGGGTGATCGCCGAGCGAATCGCGGTGCTGGCCAAATTGCAGGCCGGGCCGGGCCGGGCGCGCATTGTGCTGACCACGGTGAACGCCGCGCTGCAAAAAGTGCCGCCGCGCCAGGTGCTGGCGGGCGCCGGGCTGGCGCTGGCGGCCGGCGAGGCCGTGGCGCTTGAGGATGTGGCGGCGTTTTTGGACGCGGATGGCTACCGGCGCACCGGCACGGTGATGGAGCCGGGCGAATATTCGCTGCGCGGCGGGATTTTGGACGTGTTTCCGGCCGGCGACGCGGCGCCGGTGCGCATCGATCTGTTTGGCGATGTGATCGAGAGCATCAGGCGTTTCGATCCCGAGACCCAGCGCTCGGGCGAGACGGTGGCGAAGCTGGACTTTCATCCGGCCTCCGAGGTGGCGTTCGATGCCGCGTCGGTCGCGCGGTTTCGCACGCAGTGGCGCGAATTGTTCGGCGCCAAGGCGGTTGAGGACCCGCTTTATGTCTCGGTGAGCGCCGGGCACCGGCATCCGGGGTTTGAGCATTACGGGCCGCTTTTCGCGCAGACCATGGAGACGCTGTTTGACTACGTGCCCAATGCCGCGCTCAGCCTGGATTACCAGGTGGGGCAGGCGGCGGGCGCGCGGCTGGAGCTGATCGCCGACCATTATGCCGAGCGCAAATTGCCGCCCAGGGCCGGGGAGCCGGCCTACCGGCCCTTGCCGCCGGGCATGCTCTATCTGGATGAGGAGGCGTGGGCGAAGTGCCTGAGCCTTGGCCCCTGCTTCGAGATGACCCCCTTTGCCCGCGCCGAGGGCACCGCGGCGGGGGTGGATTATGGCGGCCGCCCGGCGCCGATTTTGGCCGGCCAGGGCATTGCGGCCTTTGAAGCCTTTGCCGATTTGCGCGGCAAATGGGCCAAGACCGGGCGCACCCTGGTGGTGGCGGCTTGGAGCTTTGGCGCGCGGGAGCGGCTTTCGCTCATGCTCAAGGAGCGGGGCATTAAGGAGGTGCGCGCGGTGGCCTCGGCCGATGAGGCGCGCGCGCTGCCCCAGGGCACCGTGGCGCTGGCCGTGCTGCCGCTGGAGCGCGGCTTTGTCACCGACCGGATGGCGGTGGTGGCCGAGCAGGATTTGCTGGGCGCGCGTATTGCCCGCCCGCCCAAGCGGCGCAAGCGGGCGGACCAGTTTATCGCCGATGCCACCGAGATCGAGGCGGGCGATCTGGTGGTGCATCAAGACCACGGCATTGGCCGCTATGAGGGGCTGGAGACGGTGACCGTGAACGGCGCCGCCCATGACTGCCTGAAACTGATTTACGACGGCGGCGACAAATTGTTTCTGCCGGTCGAGAATATCGAGCTGCTCTCGCGCTTTGGGCAGGAAACCGAGGGGGTTTCGCTCGATAAGCTGGGCGGCGCGAGCTGGCAGGCGCGCAAGGCCAAGGCCAAGAACCGAATCCAGGACATGGCCGCCGGGCTGATAAGGCTGGCCGCCGAGCGCCAGATGCGCGAAGCCGCGCTGCTGGCGCCCGAGGAAGGCTCGTTCGCGGAATTCTGCGCGCGCTTTCCCTATACCGAGACCGAGGACCAGGCGAAGGCGATTGCCGATGTGCTGGAGGATTTTGCCGCCGGCAAGCCGATGGACCGGCTGATTTGCGGCGATGTGGGGTTTGGCAAGACCGAGGTGGCGCTGCGCGCGGCCTTTGTGGCCGCCATGAGCGGCACGCAGGTGGCGGTGGTGGTGCCCACCACCTTGCTCGCCCGCCAGCATTACCGCGCCTTCATGGCCCGTTTCGAGGGGTTGCCGGTGAAGGTGGCGCAGCTCTCGCGGCTGGTGAGCGCCAAGGAGGCCGGCGCCGTGAAGGCCGCGCTGGCGGATGGCACGGTGAACATTGTGGTGGGCACCCACGCGCTGATGGCCCAAGGCGTGAGCTTTGCCGAGCTTGGGCTGCTGATTGTGGATGAGGAGCAGCATTTTGGCGTGAAGCACAAGGAGCGGCTGAAGGAGCTGAAGGCCGATGTGCATGTGCTCACCCTGACCGCCACGCCCATACCGCGCACGCTGCAACTGGCGCTGACGGGTGTGCGCGACCTCTCGCTCATCACCACCCCGCCGGTGGACCGGCTGGCGGTGCGCACCTTTATCATGCCGTTCGACAGCCTGGTGATCAAAGAGGCGATCGCGCGGGAGAAATTCCGGGGCGGGCAGATTTTTTGCGTGGTGCCGCGCATTGAGGATCTGGAGCCGGTGGCGGCGCGGCTGCGCGACATTGTGCCCGAGCTGCGCACCGTGATGGCCCATGGCAGGCTGGCGCCCAGCGAATTAGAGCGCGTGATGACCGAGTTTGGCGAGGGCAAATATGACGTGCTGCTGGCCACCAACATCATCGAATCGGGGCTGGATATGCCCGCCGTCAACACGCTCATTATTTACCGGGCGGATATGTTTGGGCTGGCGGGGCTCTACCAGCTGCGCGGGCGCGTGGGGCGCGGCAAGCAGCGGGGCTATGCCTACATGACCTGGCCCGCCCACCAGCGCCTGAGCGCGGCGGCGGAGAAGCGGCTGGAGGTGATGCAGACGCTCGACCAGCTGGGCGCCGGGTTTACGCTGGCCTCGCACGATCTCGACATTCGCGGCGCGGGCAATCTGTTGGGCGATGAGCAGAGCGGGCATATTCGCGAGGTGGGCATAGAGCTTTACCAGCAGATGCTGCAAGACGCGGTGAATGAGATACGCGCGCAGGGGGCGCATAAAAAGGCCGCCGACCGGGACTGGACGCCTTCGATCAGCCTGGGGCTGCCGGTGCTGATTCCCGAGGCTTATGTGGCGGATTTGCCGGTGCGGCTGGGGCTTTACCGGCGCATCGGCACGCTCGAGTCGGATGCCGATTCGGAGGCGCTGGCCGCCGAGCTGGTGGACCGGTTTGGGGCGCTGCCGCCCGAGGTGGAAAATCTGCTGGCGGTGGTGGGGCTAAAGCGCGCCTGCCGGGTGGCCAATGTGGAAAAGATCGAGGCCGGGCCGAAGGGCATGGTGGTCTCGTTCCGCAAGCATGATTTCGCCAACCCCGCTGGGCTGATCCAGTGGATTGGCACCAAGGGCGGGCTGGTGAAGCTGCGCCCCGACCAGAAGCTGGTGGTGGTGCGCGAGATGGATGTGCCCGCGCGCATGAAATATGCCCAGGATGTGCTGAAAGCCCTGACCAGGCTGGCGCGGCAGGAAAAACCCTGATGCCCAAGGGCCGGCTGGAAGCGTTTACGGATGGGGTGATGGCGATCATCATCACCCTCATGGTGCTGGAGCTGCGCGAGCCGGCGGGCGGCGGGCTGCGCGACCTGCTGGCGCTGTGGCCGGTGCTGATTTCCTATGTGCTGAGCTTTGCTTATGTCGGCATTTACTGGAACAACCACCACCACATGTTTCAGGCCGTGAAGGTGGTGAGCGGGCGGGTGCTGTGGGCCAATCTGCACTTGCTGTTCTGGCTCTCGCTGCTGCCCTTTTGCGCCGGCTGGATCGCCCTGGATGGGCTGGCGCGCGGGCCGGTGGGGCTGTTTGGCTTTGATCTGCTGATGGCGGCGGCGGCGTATTTTTTGTTGCAGGGCGGGCTGATCCGCCAGCAGGGGCGCGAGGGGCTGCTGGCCCGCGCCGTGGGGGCGGATTGCAAGGGGCGGGTTTCCATGTGGCTTTATACCGCCGGCGTGGCGCTGGCGGCGGTGGGGTGGCCAAAATCCGCTTTTGGGTTGCTCTGGCTGCCGGCCCTGCTGTGGGTGGTGCCCGATGCGCGGATTGAGCGGGTGTTGGGTGAAAGAGAACGAGGGTGAAGCTGTAAACTGGCCCGGGATGAATGGTGCTTAGCAGATATTGGCTTGGGAAAAATTGGCGGCTTGGCGTTCTATGGTGCAGAGTGTATCAGGCAGGTGAATGAAATAACGCGTCTTCTGTGGTGCCGGCCTTGGTCGAGAACGCGTAGGTAACAGGTGGTGATCATGAAAATCGTTGCGATTACGCGGGCGTTGAACGAGGCCGATATTATTGAGGCTTTTGCCCGTCATACGGCGGCTTTTGTGCAGCATCATATCTTCATGGATAATGGCAGTTCGGATGGTACTGTCGAAATTCTGGCGGCGTTGAAACAGGAGGGGCTGCCGATTACGGTGTTTCAGAGCCGAGCCGTAACATTCAATGAAGGCAATGCGCTTACCTACATGTACAATGTGGCGATGCGCGAGCATGCGCCTGATTGGGTGTTTTGCCTTGATGCCGATGAGTTTATCGACGACCGGGCGCTTATTGGCGGAGCGCGTGCTTATCTCGAACAGTTGATGGGGGCTGTTCCGCCGGTCGAAGTTGTTAAAATACCGATGGTGAATTATTTCGCGACGTCGCAGGACGATCACGCGGAAGCCATTGTTCCTGTCAGGATCACCAAGCGCCGTCCTCCCTCAGACGCGCACAAGATCATCTTAAGGGGAGGATTGCCCGAGGCGGATATCGTCATTGAGCATGGATCTCATTGGGCTTGGCTACGGAGCCGTCAAATCAATGGCGTTATGAATAACGATTTATGGCTTGCCCATTACTCCGAGCGGTCACCGTTTCAATATATCGCCAAATTTGTGCGCGGATGGAGCAAGGTTCTGGCCAGTGGTCAAGCTGAAGTGGGGCGCAAGACGGCGTATCATTACCATGATCCGTTTGATTTTTTGCGCGATAAGCCGGCTAACTTTTTGCGCAATCCGCGATTTATGGGGTTTAAGAATGAGGTGCCGGACCTGATTGACGACCCTGCGCGTTATTGTGGAGGCGCGTTGCGTTACACCGCCTCTGTTGACGAAGCGATGCGGGCGGTGCGGGCGTTGATGGGATATTTGGATGATTTGGCCACTCAGCACGGTAGGTTGATTGATGAGTTTCCCTTTGTGAAGGCTCAGGTGCAGGACTGGGAAAGTCAAATCAACAAGCTGTTCTGACCTGTGGGGCTGGTTTGCGCGGCCATCTGTGAAAGGTGGAGGCGCCTGGGCAAGCAGCTGTTGCGGTAAAAATGTGATAGACGCCTTTGTATGAAGAATGAAGAGACGCAGCGTTTCGGGGCCCTGGTTGAGGGGCTGGAAGTCTGTGAGGCCGATTATTTTGCCAACACCGCCGGGACCGCGCCGCCGGTGCGGGCTTATGTCATTTTTTTCTCGGCGCGGTCGGGCAGTACGTGGCTGACCTCGGTGCTCAGCGCCACTGAGCGGCTCGGGTTTCCAGATGAGTATCTGAACCCCGCTTTCATCCGCGAGGTCGCCGAATTTCTCAATGCCACCGAGCCGGGGCGGTTTTTGGAGGCGTTGCGCCGCCGCCGCCAGACGGAAAATGGCGTGTTTGGGATGGAAACCCGGGCGGTGGATGTTGGCCTGTTCGGCGAGGCGGCGTTTTTTGCGGCGTTTGGGCCGGAGACGGTGTTTTTTTATCTGTGGCGGGAAAATATCGTCGCCCAGGCGATCTCGCTTTACCGCGCGGTCGCCACGGGGCGCTACCACTCGACCGATGAGGCCGGCGCGGCCGCGCCAGACTATGATGACGAGGCCATTTTGGAGTGGATGGCGCATCTGGCGGAGCAGGAAAACGACAATCTGCGCATGCTCAGGCGCCATGGCCGGGCGTTTGAGGTGCTGCGCTATGAAACCATGGTGCGCGACCGGGAGGGGACGGTGGCCGGAATCGGGCGGGCCCTTGGGGTGTCGGCCGAGATTGGCGCGCGGCCCGAGCCTGGGGAGATGCGCAAGATTGGGGATGAGTGGAACGCGGCGGCGGAGCGGCGGCTGCGCGCGGAGCGGGGCGCGGAGATTGCCCGGATAGAGGCGGGGCGGCTGGCGCGGCTGGCCGGTTGAACAGGCACCGGCGGGGTTTTGGCCCCGCCGGTCTGGTGGTTACTTCATCGCCGCTTGCAGGTTGGCGTCGATCTTGTCGAGGAAGTCCTGGGTGTTGAGCCAGGGGGCGTTTTTGTCGATCAGGCTGGCCAGGTCCTTGGTCATGTCGCCGGCTTCGACGGTCTCGATGCACACGCGCTCGAGGGTCTCGGCGAAGTTGATGACATCGGGGGTGTTGTCGAACCGGCCGCGATAGACGAGGCCGCGGGTCCAGGCGAAGATCGAGGCGATCGGGTTGGTCGAGGTCTGGCGGCCCTTCTGGTGCTCGCGGTAATGGCGGGTCACGGTGCCGTGGGCGGCTTCCGACTCGACCACCGTGCCATCGGGGTTGAGCAGCACAGAGGTCATCAGCCCGAGCGAGCCAAAGCCCTGGGCCACGATGTCGGATTGCACATCGCCGTCATAGTTCTTGCAGGCCCAGACGTAGCCGCCGCTCCATTTGAGCGCGCAGGCGACCATGTCGTCGATCAGGCGGTGCTCGTAGGTGAGGTTGGCGGCGGCGAACTTGTCTTTGAACTCGGTCTGGAAGACGCGCTCGAACGTGTCCTTGAACACACCGTCATAGGCTTTGATGATGGTGTTCTTGGTCGAGAGATAGACCGGGTAGTTGCGCGCGAGGCCGTAATTGAAGCTGGCGCGGGCGAAACCCTCGATGGAGGCAACCGTGTTGTACATGCCCATGGCGACGCCCGCGCCCTGGAAATCATGCACATCCATCACCACCGGCTCGCCTTCGGTGGGGGTGTAGACCAGCTGGAGCTTGCCGGGGCCGGGCACTTTATAGTCGGTCGCGCGGTAAATATCGCCGAAGGCATGGCGGCCGACCACGATGGGCTGCGACCAGTGCGGAACCAGGCGGGGCACGTTGCGGCAGATGATCGGCTCGCGGAAAATGGTGCCGTCGAGGATGTTGCGGATGGTGCCGTTGGGGCTCTTCCACATCTTCTTCAGGCCGAACTCGGTGACGCGGGCTTCATCGGGGGTGATGGTCGCGCACTTCACGGCCACGCCATATTGCTTGGTGGCGTTGGCGGAGTCGATGGTGATCTGGTCGTTGGTTTCGTCGCGCTTCTGGATGCCGAGGTCATAATATTTGAGGTCGATATCGAGATAGGGCAGAATCAGCTTCTCTTTAATGAACCCCCAGATGATACGGGTCATCTCGTCGCCGTCCATCTCCACGACCGGGGTTTTGACTTTTATTTTTGCCATTGGGTTCTCTCTCCAAAGAATGGCCTCTCAATAACACCACGGCGCGGGCTGACAACCCTGCGCCGCCGTGCGCTGGTGCATTGAAGGGATGCGCGGGGGAGGCTAGGGAGAGGGGATTGCGTGTATTCAAGCGGAGTGTTGCCATGAGCGGGCGTATTGCGGGACGGATTGACGGGGTATCGGAGTGGGACCGCGACGCGGCACTGACCACGGCCAAGCTGCTGCTGGAGATCAAGGCGGTGAATTTTCGCCCCGAGGAACCCTATACCCTGACCTCGGGGTGGAAGTCTCCGGTGTATATAGATTGCCGGAAAATCATTTATTTTCCGCGGGCAAGGGCGAAGATTTGCGATCTCGCGGTCGAGAAGATCTCGCGCCATGTGGGGTATGAGACCATCCAGGCCGTGGCGGGCGGCGAGACGGCGGGGATACCGTTTGCCGCCTGGATCGCCGAGCGCATGCATGCGCCCATGGCCTATGTGCGCAAGAAGCCCAAGGGCTTTGGGCGCAACGCGCTGATCGAGGGCGATGTGCCCGAGGGCAAGAACACGCTGCTGGTCGAGGATCTGACCACGGATGGCGGCTCGAAAATCCAGTTCGCGCGGGCGCTGCGCGACGCCGGGGCGGTGTGCAACCATACCTTCGTGGTGTTTTTCTATGGCGTGTTCCCGGGCAGCTTCGAGACGCTGGCCAGCATGGATATCTCGCTGCACCATCTCTGCACCTGGTGGGATGTGCTCGAGGCCGCCAAGTCTCAGCCTTATTTCTCTGAAGCTGCGCTCTCGGGCGTGCGGAAGTTTTTGGAAAACCCCATGGCCTGGTCGGCCGCCCATGGCGGCGTGGCCTCGGCGGAAGAGGCGATGGAGTATAAGCTGGGCAAGAAGGCCTGAGCATGCCGCGCGGCCCCGCCCCGCACCCCGGGGCCGCGTGATGAAAACTTTTGTTTCAAGAGGTTGGGCTTGGATATCCTTGGCGATTTGACGGGAATTTTGGGCGAAGGCGGCGTGCTGGCCGCGCCCGAGGACCGGGGCGCCTATGAGCGCGACTGGCGCGGGCTGGTGAATAACCCGGCCATAGCCGTGCTGCTGCCCAAGACCACCGAACAAGTTGCTGAAATTGTGAAATTATGCGCGCGCCATGGCGTCGCCATCGTGCCCCAGGGCGGCAATACCGGGCTGGTGGCGGGGGCGGTGCCGGTGGCGGGGGGCGGGCAGGTGATCCTGTCGCTCGCGCGCATGAAGGCGGTGCGCGGGATTGATCTGGCCAATGATGCCATGACCGTGGAGGCGGGCGTGACGCTGAAAGAGGTGCAGACAGAAGCGCTTGAGGCTGGACGCTTCTTTCCCGTCTCGCTTGGGGCCGAGGGCAGCGCGCAGGTGGGCGGGGTGATTTCGACCAATGCCGGGGGCATGCAGGTGCTCTCTTACGGCTCCATGCGCGCGCAGGTGCTGGGGCTGGAGGTGGTGCTGGCGGATGGGCGGATCTGGCATGGGCTGAACAGCCTGCGCAAGGACAATACCGGCTACGACCTCAAGCAGGTTTTCATTGGCGCCGAGGGCACGCTTGGCATCATTACCGCGGCGACGCTCAAGCTTTCCCCGGCCATCAAGGCGCGCGGCAGCGCGCTGGTCGGGGTGGGCTCGGTGGCGGCGGCGGTGGCGCTGTTTCAGGCCGCGCGCGGCGCGCTCGGCACGGCGCTGACGCTGTGTGAGTTCATGGATGCGCCGGCCGCCCAGCTGGGCGCGGCCCACAGCGCCCGCCAAACCCCGCCCTTTGCCGCGCCCGGCTATGTGCTGCTGGAAGTGTCGAGCCTGGATGAGGCGCAAAACCCCGATGAGATGCTCGAGCGCGTGCTGGGCGGCGCGCTGGAAAGCGGCCTGGCGCTGGAGGCGGTGATTGCCCAGTCTGGCCGGGAGCGCGAGGAGCTGATTGCGCTGCGTGAAGCCATTTCGGAGGGTGAGCTGGCTGAGGGGGGCGCGGTGAAGCATGACATCACGGTGCCGGCGGGGCGGATGGCGGCGATGGTTTTGGCGGTCAATGAGTTGATTGCAAAAGATTATCCGGGCTTGCGGCCGAATGTGTTCGGGCATCTGGGAGATGGCAACCTCCACATCAACATCCGCCCGCCCGTGGGCCAGAAGGCGGCCGGTTTGGCGCCGGTGAAAGAGGCGATCACCCGGGCCATTGAGGGGTTGGCCGTGTCCATGGCGGGCAGTTTCTCGGCCGAGCATGGCATTGGGCAGCTTCGTCTGGCGGGTATGCTCACCCATAAGGGGGCTGTTGAACTGGATATGATGCGCGCCATAAAATCGGCGCTCGACCCCGCCGGGCTGTTCAACCCCGGCAAAACCATACCTGGAGCGCCATGACCCAACTGCCCGCCCTCGGCGATTTTCCGTGCCAGACCTACGACAAGCTGCGCTATGGCGACACTGACCGCCAGGGCCATGTCAATAATGCCGTGTTCGCGACGTTTTTGGAGACCGGGCGCGTGGCGCTGCTGGCGGGTTCGGGGCTGGGGCTGAAACACCCGGATTTCAGCTTTGTGATCGCGCGGCTGGAGCTGGATTATCGCGGCGAGGTGTTTTGGCCGGGCACGGTGGAGATCGGCTCGGGCATCAAATCCATCGGCAATTCCTCGGCCAGTTTTGTTCAGGCGGTGTATCAGGAGGGGCGCTGCGTGGCGACCGCCGTGACCGTGATTGTGCAGATGGACAATAAAACCCGCCGCCCGGCGCCGTTTGGCGATGAAATGCGCGGCTTTCTCAGCGGGTTGATGCTGAAAGCCTGACCATGTGCCGGTGGGCGATGCCCGCCTCGTCGAACACCGCGCCTTCGGCCCGGTAGCCCAGGCGGGTGTAGAAGGGCAGGGCGTGGAGCTGGGCGTTGAGGGTGAAATCGGTGCCGGGAAAGGCGTTATGGGCGGCCTTCATCAGCGTCTCGCCCAGGCCCTGGCCGCGAAAGGGTTTGAGCACCGCCACGCGGCTGAGCTTGATCAGATGCGGCGAGCGGTGGACGGCGCGCGCGGTGGCGGCGGGGATGTCGTCGATGAGGGCCAGGAAATGCGTGGCGGTTTCGTCGTCATTGTCGCGCTCCAGGCCGACCGGCACGTTTTGCTCCTCGATGAACACCGACCAGCGTATGGCGAAACAGGCCGCGAAAATCTCGTCGCCGAACGCGCCCTGGTGGATTTCGATCACGTGCCGACCAGACCGATCAGGGTGGATTGCGGCGGCATGCCGGGGGCGAGGGTGGGCCAGCGCGTGGCCGGGAAGTTGAAGCTGGCCGTGGGCGTGGCGCCGGGATGGCGGACCATGGCGAAGCCGGTATGGGTGTTGGCATCAAACGCCACGCCGCCGGCCGCGGCGCCGATGGGGGCGAGATAGGCGGCCGAGAGCGGGCCGAGGCCGCTATCGCCAACCGGCAGGATGAAAAAACCGTCGGCGGTTTGGGCGGTGTTGCCGTGCTGGTCGGTGCCGATCCAGAGATTGCCCGGGCCATCGAGGCTGAGCGTGCGCGGCTTGCGCAGCCAGGCGGTGCTGCCGGGCGCGTAGGAGGCGCCTTGGGCGCTGGCCGGGTTGCCGGCGAGCAGGAGCAGGCGGCCATCGAAATTCGCAGCCGTTGGGTCGGATGAGGGGAGGTCGAAGGCGATGATGTGGCCGTTATCGTCGCCCGTGCGGGGGTTGAGGGCGTTGGGCGTGGCGCGGGCCGGGTTGCCGGCGCAGGCGAGGTAGAGCGTGGCGCCGTCGGGGCTCAGCGCCAAGCCGCCTGGCGCGTCGAACGCGGAGCCGGCGGTGGTGCCGGCGAGCCCGGCGAGGGTTGGGATATCCGACCCGAGCGCCTGCCAGCTAATGCCGGTATCGGTGATTTTCGCCACGCTGAGCTGGCCCGAATCGAGGGCGCCGCCATTGGTGGCGTTGGTGGCGGCGACGAAGCGGAACAACCGGCCGGCGGGCGCGTCTTGGGTGAAGAACAGCACCGGGCGGCCATCTGGCGTTTGGGTGGCTATGATGCCCGCGCGGGCGATGCGGCCGAGCGCGGTGCGCTTGATGGGAATCGAGCCGGGGTCGAAGGGGTTGAACTCGACCACCCAGCCAAAACAGGGGGCCTGGGCGGGGTCGCCATAGCCGTAGCCGACGGCGGCGAGGCGGGTGAGCCAGACATCGGTGTGGTCTTCGGTCAGCAGCGCGCTGCCCCAGGGCGTGGCCGCGCCGGCCGAGGGGCCGAGCACGCCTTGCACGCTGGTGCCGATGGCCAAGGCCGCCGGGCCCGAGATCTGGCACAACGTGCCATCGGAAATGCGCCGGGATTGGTAGCCGCCATCGACGGTTTTCCAACGGCCCTGAAGATATTGCAGGTTGAGGATGGTGACGCCCTGAAGCCGGCCGGCGACTTTGGGGTTGTCCTGGCCGGGGGGAAAGACCATGCGGGCCGGGGCATCGGGGGTGGCAACCACCAAAATCAGCCGGGGTATGCCATCTTGCGACGGAGGCGGGCTGATGAGGGCGGCGATGACGCCATCATAGGGAAATTGCGAATCGGCCTGGCCGCCGGTGAGCGGGGTGGGGGCGAAAGGCGGGGCGCTGGGCAGAACGGCATCGCCCCAGCGGGCGAGCACGATGCGCGAGAATTGCGGGGCGGTCCAATCGTCGAGCTTGGGCGCCTGCGGGGGGGAGGCTGGCGGGAGGGGAGCGGTTTGGGCAAAAGCGTTTCCGGCGGCCAGGCTGGCGAAGGAAAGCCCCGCGCAGAATTGCCGCCGGTGCATGGTTAAAGCCCCGAGCCGCCCATGGGGCTGGTTCCGCCGATTTGCGGGGAGGCGCCGCCGGCGCCGCTGGAGTCGGACGCCGCGCCGAGCGGGTTGTAGCTGCCGACACCGCCAACCACCATCTGGAGGATGCCAGCCTTGCCGCCGGGCATGGGGGTTACGTGCTTGTCCATCGCCACTTGAATGGCGTCCTTGGTGCCGTTTTGGGAAACACTCTGGAGCGTGCCGTTGGCCGCGAAGGTGAGCACCACGACATGCTGCTTGCTCATGCCCTCGGTCTGGCCGATGCGCATATGGGTGACCTGGCTGGCATAGACCCAATTATTCTGATCGAACTGCTCGACGAAGCTCGGTGGGCCGAGCAGGGCCTGGGCATCGGCCTGGGTGGAGACGCCGGGGACGAGTTCGTTCAGGTCGTGCTGGGACACCGCCACCCCGCGGTAATGCGGGGCATCGGAGAAAACGGCGCAGCCCGGCAGGGCGAGCACCAGGCTCAGTAGAATCGGCAAAGGCAGCTTGGGCTGGCGCACGCGTTTGTCCTCACAAAACCAGGGTCCGGGCGTGGGTCACACGCCAGGGGCTTAACTGTCAATCCACCCGGGCTATATAGCACGTATGGAAGATGAATTCAGCAAGACGGTCCGGGCCGCGCAAATCCACGAATCCACGCAACGCCATGTGGTGGAGGCCGATGAGCGCGGCCGCCAAATTTTGGCCGCGCGCTTTGATCTGGTCAAGATCTCGGCGCTCAAGGGGGTGTTTACCCTGGCCCATGAGCGGGGCGGCGTGATCGGCGCGCGGCTCGACATGACGGCCCGCCTGACCCAGCGCTGCGTGGTGACGCTGGAGCCCTTCGAGGCCGAGATTTTGGACAAGGCCGAGCTGCGCTTTGTGCCCGCCAGCCACCACGCGCCCCGGGGCGATGAGGAGGAAGAGGATCTGACCCCCGAGACCCTGGAGGGGCCAGACGAAATACCTTATGAAAACGACCTGCTCGACCTTGGCGCCGCGCTGGCCGAGCAGCTGGCGCTGGCGCTCGACCCCTACCCGCGCGCGCCGGGCGCCGAGCTGCCGAGCGATGCCCGCGATGACAGCGCCAACCCGTTCGCGGCGCTCAAGGCCCGGCTGCCCAAGGACCAGTGACCCGCCGCAATTGCGGGCGCTGAATGACTTATATAAATGCAGCCATGACTTGCGGGCGCGGCCCGGCTCTGCTACGCCGCGCCTTCCGAAGGATGTGACCAATTTTTGAGGCGTAAGAGTTATGGCCGTACCTAAACGTAAAACCACCCCGTCGCGCGCCGGTATGCGCCGCAGCCACCACGCCCTGCGCGCCGAGGCCTATGCCGAATGCGCCAATTGCGGCGAGCTGAAGCGCCCGCACCATGTGTGCAGCCATTGCGGCCACTATGACAACCGTGAGGTTGTTGGCGCCGGCAAGGAAGCCAAGGGCGTCGTGCGCGCCTGAGCACAGGGTTCAGGCAGGTGGTTGTGATCAGCGCCCGAGGTAATCAATGAGCCGGAGTGTTGTGCTGGCTGTGGATGCCATGGGCGGCGATCATGCCCCTCAGGCGATCATCGCCGGGTTGGAAATTGCGGCCGAGCGGCATGCTGGGGCGCAATTTCTTGTCTTTGGCGATGAGGCGACGATCCGGCCGCTGATCGAGGCGAGCCGGCTGCTGAAAACCCAGGCGACGCTGCGCCACGCCTGCGAGGCGGTTACGGGCGACATGAAGCCCACCGTGGGCCTCAGGCTGCGCGACTCATCGATGCGCCGGGCGATCGACGCGGTGCTGCATAACGAAGCCGCCGGGGTGATCTCGGCCGGCAATACCGGCGCTTTGCTCGCGCTCTCCAAGATCGTGCTGAAAACCCTCAAGGGCATCGACCGTCCGGCCATGGCCGCGGTGGCGCCCTCGGCCAAGGGCGATGTGGTGATGCTCGATCTGGGCCTCAATGTCGCCTGCGACTCGCGCAATCTGGTCGAGTTCGCGCTGATGGGCGATGTGTTCGCGCGCATTGTGCTGGGGCTGAAGGCGCCGAGCATCGGGTTGCTCAATGTCGGCTCGGAAGAGGGCAAGGGCGATGAAACCCGCCGCGTGGCCGCGGCCGCGCTGCGCGACAGCCCGATCGCCAAACAATTTTACGGATTTGTCGAGGGGCATGACATTGCCGGCGGGACGGTCGATGTCATCGTCACCGATGGGTTTACCGGCAATGTGGCGCTGAAGACCGGCGAAGGCGCGCTGAAATTTGTCAGTGAACTTTTGAAGCGCGTGTTCAGCTCGGGCGTGCTGGCCAAGGCCGGCTATCTGCTCGCGCGCACGGCCTTGAAGAGATTGAAAGAGACGCTCGACCCCAGGCGCTATAATGGCGCCGTGCTGCTGGGGCTGAACGGCGTGGTGGTGAAGTCTCACGGCGGTACGGATGCGCTGGGCTTCGCCCATGCGGTGGACGTGGCGCTCGATATGATCGAGAATGATTTCAACAGCCGCATCGCCGACGGGCTGGCGGCGATGGATCGTGCTCTTCTCTCAGCCGCAGCGGAAGCCGCCCCGAATGTCTGATTTGCGCCGCCGGGCCGTGTTTGCGGGTATCGGCACTTATCTGCCCGAGCAGATTGTCACCAATGCCCAGATGGCCGAGCGGGTGGATACCTCGGACGACTGGATTGTGGAACGCACGGGAATCCGCCAGCGCCATTTTGCCGCGCCGCATGAAACCGCCGCCTTCATGGGCGCCGAGGCCGGGCGCAAGGCGCTGGAAGCCGCCGGGCTGGCGCCCGAAAAGCTGGGGGCCATTATTGTCGGCACCTCGACGCCCGATAACGCGTTTCCCTCGACGGCGGTGCAAATTCAGGGCGCGCTGGGCGCCAAGGCGGCCTTTGGCTTTGACCTGGCGGCGGCGTGTTCGGGCTTTATTTACGGCCTGTCGGTGGCGGATGCGATGATCCGGGCCGGGCAGGTCGAGAGCGTGCTGGTCATCGGTTCCGAGGTTTATTCGCGCATTCTCAATTTCGAGGATCGCGGCACTTGCGTGCTGTTTGGCGATGGCGCCGGGGCGATGCTGCTGGTTGCCAGAGACGTGCCGGCGGATGGGCCGGGGGTGCTCTCGAGCCATCTCCATGCCGATGGGTCGCTTGGCGAGATTTTATATGTAGATGGCGCCGTGGGGCGGCCGGATAAGCCGGGGCATTTGGTGATGAATGGGCGGGAAGTGTTTCGCCATGCCGTCACGCTGCTGGCGGGGGCTGTGAGCGAGACGCTGGCCGCCAGCGGGCTTGAAGCCACGGATATTGACTGGCTGGTGCCCCACCAAGCCAACCGGCGCATCATCGACGGCGTGGGCAAGAAGCTGGGCCTGCCCCCTGAGCGCGTGGTGGTGACGGTGGATCTCCACGCCAACACGTCGGCGGCGTCCATCCCGCTGGCCTTTGCCCATGCCTATGAGGCGGGAAAAATACAGCCCGGCCAACTGGTTTTGCTTGAGGCCTTGGGTGGCGGATTAACATGGGGCGCGGCGCTGCTGCGCCTGTAAGGTGTGGCGCCGGCCGATTCGGCGCTAAAAATTCTGTTCAAAATCAATGTTATGTAACGCCGGCTGGGGTTTTTGTAACGGGCCGCGCGAACTATTGTTGATTCTTAATGCGCGCGTGCTAATCTTGAAAAATGAACACATTGACCCGTGCGCAGCTGACCGAGGCGATCTATGCGACTGTTGGGTTGTCTCGGCACGAATCGGCAGATCTTCTCGAATTGGTTTTGGGCCGGATCGCTTCCGCGTTGGAAGATGGCAAATCGGTGAAAATCAGCGGGTTTGGGACATTCTCGGTGCGCCAGAAAGGGCGCCGGGTGGGCCGCAACCCCAAAACCGGCGTGGAAGTGCCGATTTTGCCGCGGCGCGTGCTGGTGTTTCGGCCCAGCCAGATGCTCCGGGACGCGGTCAATGCCCCGCCCCGCGCTCCCGCGGCCTAACTGTTCGG
The DNA here is from genome assembly GCA_021781835.1 of Pseudomonadota bacterium. Classification (GTDB taxonomy): domain Bacteria; phylum Pseudomonadota; class Alphaproteobacteria; order Acetobacterales; family Acetobacteraceae; genus Acidocella. The sequence goes on from JAJXWD010000008.1 coordinate 54,528, forward strand.
AATGATTGATGATCCGCATGGTGGATGAAGATTTCAACGCGGAAGACGAAGACGGGCTGCTGGGCGATGCCGGCGTTGATGCCGCCCGCCCGCGCCCCCGCAAAACCGCCGATGCGTTTCGCACGATCAGCGAAGTGGCGGATGAGTTGCATGTGCCCCAGCATGTGCTGCGCTTCTGGGAAACCAAATTTCCCCAGGTCCGCCCGCTGAAGCGCGGCGGCGGCCGGCGCTATTACCGGCCCGAGGATGTGCAGATTTTGCGCCGGGTGGCCGATTTGCTTTATACCCAGGGGTACACGATCAAGGGGGTTCAGCGTTTGCTGCGCGATGGCGGCGGGCTGTTGCCGGAAGCGGCGGCGCCCGTGCCGGCCGATGACCGCGTGGAGATTGCCGAGGCGGCCCCGGAGCAGGTGGATGTGCTGGAGGAGCTGGAGGTTATGAAAAAGCCTGTCGTGTCTCCACAACTGCCCATGCCGGGCTTGCTGCCCGCCGAACAGGCCCATGAGCCCCACGCCGACATGGCCGCCCAGCGCCCGGCCCAGTTGCGGGTGCGCCCCAAGGGCGAGGCGGAGACAGAGCGGCTGCGGATGCTGTTGACCGAGACGCTGGGCGCGCTCGAGGAGTTGCGCAGGCTGCTCGATTGAAGGCCGGGATGGCTTGATGAGAATTTGAAACCTCCGGCCCTTGGCCGGAGGTTTTGTTTTGGGAGCGCCGATTCGTGGGCTGGGATGGTGAGTTTGGTCTGGTAGCTGCTGATTTTCAATAAAATATCAGAAAAAATTCCAGGCAAAAGGCTGGTTTTCGAGCGGTTTGGCGGCGCGCTCGCGGTTCTTGGTGAAATATCGGCCTCTGCCCCCTTGGCGTTTGCGTTTAATATTGCTAGAGGCTCCCCCCACGGTCGGAGCGTAGCGCAGCCTGGTAGCGCATCAGTCTGGGGGACTGGGGGTCGTGGGTTCGAATCCCGCCGCTCCGACCATTTTTCCGCTATAGCGAACCCCGACATAGCTCCCCCCATGCCTCAGGCCGCGGTTATCCGTAGATGCCGGCATGATGGCCAAATCGGCCGCCGGCCATGGCGTGGCCTGGATGACGGCTTGGTTTGCGGGCGGGCAGCAGATCCAAATCCTCGGCGGCAATGAGCAGATCGCGCAGTTGCGCGGCGCAGACGAGCGCCATGCTCAAACAGGCGGCCATGGAAGCCAGGGCCATGATGATATGGGCGATCGGCATGGTGATCTCCTTATTTAAAACAGATCGAGTTGGCGGGTGGCGGGGGCGCGGCCGGGCGGGGTGAAGTGCGCGCAGTCAAGCGCCGGGGGCTTGGTGTCCAGCCCAAGGGCGCGGGTGGCGCGGGTGAAACGCTGGTGGAGCATTTCGGGGATCGCGCCGGTGCCGGTGAAACGCTGGTGGAAGCGGGGATCGTTGAGCTGGCCACCGCGCGATTGCCGGATGAGGCTTAGAATATGCCCGGCCCGCTCGGGCAGGTTGGTTTCCAGCCAGGTGCTGAACAGCTCGGCGACATCGTGGGGCAGGCGCAGCAGGCCCATGGCGGCATGTGTGGCGCCCGCCTTGGCGCTGGCATCGAGCAGGGTTTCAAGCTCGGCGTCGTTAAGCCCGGGAATGAGCGGCGCGGTCATGACCGTGACCGGAATACCGGCTTGCGCCAGGCCCGAAATGGCCGCGAGGCGCCGGGCGGGCGAGGCGGCGCGGGGCTCCATGAGGCGGCTGAGGTGCGGGTCCAGCGTGGTGAGGGAGATATGCGCCCGTGCCTGCCCCTTGGCGGCCATGCGGGCCAGAATATCGGCATCGCGCAGGATGCCGGCCGATTTGGTGATGATGGCCACCGGATTGTTGAACTGTTCGAGCATTTCGAGACAGGCGCGGGTGATGGCGAGGCTGCGCTCAAGCGGCTGGTAGGGGTCGGTGTTGGAGCCGAGCACCAGGGGGGCGGGTTTGTAGCCGGGGCGGGATAATTCTTTTTCGAGCAGGCGGGCGGCGTCTGGCTTGCAGATGATCTTGGTCTCGAAATCCAGCCCCGCCGAGAAGCCCAGATAGGCGTGGCTGGGGCGGGCGAAGCAATAAATGCAGCCATGCTCGCAACCGCGATAGGGGTTCGCGCTTTGTTCAAAGGGAAGATCGGGGCTGTCATTGCGGGTGATAATCCGGCGTGTGGCATCGCGCAGCAGGGTGGTGCGGGGCGCGGGCGGCTCATCGTCTCCGGTGGGCCAGCCATCATCGAACGCTTCCTGGCTTGAGGTCTCGAAGCGGTTGGGTGGGGCGAGCATGGTGCCGCGGCCGCAAATGGCCTTGGCAGGCAGGCCGGCATTTGCGTAAAGGCGGGAGGGCGCGACCATGTTCATGCTCCGTTCTTGTTTGATTAAGGTCATTCCGGTGGCCTTTGTCAAGAACAAAAACAGAACATATAGAAGCCAAAAAAACGCGCCGGGGCGCGTTTCGGGGGGCGCGCTTCGGGCAGAGGGGTCAGGCGGGTGGGAGATGTTCCTTCAGGCGTGGCATCAGCTCGACCAGATTGCAGGGGCGGTGGCGGGAATCGAGCTGGAAGCGCAGGATCTCGTCCCAGCCATCCTTGACCGCCCCGGTGGAACCGGGCAGCGCGAACAGATAGGTGCCGTTGGCCACGCCGCCCAGCGCGCGCGACTGCATGGTGGAGGTGCCGATTTTGGCGAACGACACCCAGCGGAACAGCTCGCCGAACCCCTCGATCACTTTTTCGAGCACGCGCAGGAACGCCTCGGGCGTGACATCGCGGCCTGTGACGCCGGTGCCGCCGGAGGTGATGACCACATCGATCAGGGGATCGGCGATCCAGCCGCGCAGCTGCGCCTCTATGGCATCGGCATCGTCTTTGATGATGGCGCGGGCCGCCAACTCGTGGCCGGCGCCGGTCAGGCGCGCGGCCAGCGTATCGCCCGAGCTGTCATTGGCGGGGGTGCGCGTGTCCGAGATGGTGGCGATGGCGATGCGCACGGGGAGAAACCGCGCGCTTTCGTCGATCCGGCTCAATTTGAGGCCAGCGCGTAGTTGCTGGACAGGAGGGTGGGCATGTCGCCCTGGGCGATGGCATCGAGGCTCTTGGGCTGAAGGCCGATTTCCTCGGCGTAGATCCAGCTATCGGCCAAAACCTGGCGCACGAAGCGGCGGGTTTGGGTGTTGGGGATGGTCTCGATGAAATAAAGCGGGTCGCTGTTTTTTTGCAGAGTGCTGTACCAGGCGGACGCCGAGCCGGGGCCGGCATTGTAGCTGGCCAGCACGGCCAGCAGGTTGTTGTTGATGCCCGGCTGCTCGCCCAGATAGCGGAGATAGGCCTGCCCAAGGGCGAGATTGGCCGAGGGGTCTGAGAGCGGGCCGCTGATACCGTTTTGGCGGCGCATGACCGAGGCGGTGGTGGGCATGAGCTGCATGAGCCCGCGGGCGCCGCAGCGCGAGATGGCGCGGGAGTCAAAGCCGGACTCGGTGCGCGCCAGCGCATAGACCAGCGCCGGGTTGACCGTGAAACCGCCTTCGGGGTGCAAGGCCGGCAAGGGCAGGCGCGCGCCGGCGATTTCATTGACCGGCGCGGGCAGGGTGCTGGCGGTGCCGATGGCGACATCGATCAGCCCGGCGCGGGCGGCCACGGCCATCACCGCCTGGCTGAGGCCGGGTGTCGCCTGCATTTGTGGCCACATGGCCCGCAAAGCCTCGGCGGCGCTGTCATTTAGCCCGAGTTGCAGCAGCACGAAGGCCAGATGACCCTGCGGGATTGAATCGACCGCCGTGATGTCGGTTTCGGTCAAGCTTGCCGATATGCCGGTGGAGGTGAAACCCTGGCCAAGCAGGCGGCCGGCGAGCATGCCGTAAAATGTGCCGGCCGACCACGAAGCCTGGTGCAGCCAGTCCAGATACTGGCTGGGCTGTTGCTGGCGCAGGGCGGCGCGCGCGGCCCAGAACTGGCTGGCGGCGCGGTCATCGTCCGAGATGCCGGGGATTTGGGCGGTGGTGGCGAAAATGCCCGCCGCGGCGGTGAGGTTGCCGTGCTGCCAGGCCGCCAGCCCGGACAGGAATTGCTGGTGCCATTCGCTGTTATCGGGACTGTAGACCGCGTGGGCCGCCGCGCCGGCGGTGAGGGTCTGCTCGGGCAGCATGGCGAAGCTGGGCGGGGCCGGAAGGTCCGCGCGTTTCAGCCGGTGCTGCATGAGGGCGTAAATATCCACGGCCTCCGGCTCGGCCGCATAGCTGGCCCACCAGTTTTCCAGATCCGCGGCGCTGGCATGGTAGGAGGGCGAGAGATAGCGGGCGGCCAGCACGGCGCCGACGGCCGTGGGGTCGCTCACAGCCGCCAGCACCCGGTCAGATTCGGCGATGTCGCCGCTCTGTTGCAGGGTCATGGCGCGCTGGTACAAGGCCACGTCGCTCGGTGAGAGCGGCTGGGGAAGCACGATCTCAACGTCCGGAGACGGGGCGTTACGCGGAACAGCGTATGCCACACTGTCGCCGTTCTCGGCGCTAAGTGGCGCTGTGGGGGGCGGTGTCGTTCCCGGGCCTTGTCCCGCATCCTGGGACCTCGCCTTGGCGGCCGTAGGCAGGGCCACACCAAGAGCAAGAACGGAAACCGTAGCGATCTTCGCCATGCGGCTTACGTTCAGGCGGGGAAGCGTTTTCAGGGCTCCTCGCATGGTCATCCCCCGTACACACACCGGCGGCAGGACGCAAGCCTAAACGATGAAACATATCTCATGATTTGAGACGAACCGAGGGGTTTCAGCGCCATTCGTGGGGGTTTTAAGATCACGTTTTCGTGATATTGGCTGCGTTACGCGTCGTTGAGCCAGTTTTTCAGGGCCAGCAGGTCGTGCCAGGCTTCGGCCTTGGCCGCCGGGGTGCGCAGCAGATAGGCGGGGTGATAGCTGGGCAGGCAGGGCAGGGGGGCGGGCAGGCCGGTGATTTCGGCCTGCTTCCACTGGCCGCGCAGGCGCCGGATGCCGCTGGTGGCCTCGAGCGGCAGCAGGGCCTTGGCCGCCACGGCGCCCAGCGTGAACAGGCCGCGCGGGGCGATGAGCGCGATCTGGCGGTGCAGGAAGGGCAGGCAGAGGGCGACTTCGCTCTCGGTGGGGGCGCGGTTGCCGGGCGGGCGCCAGGGCACGGTGTTGACGATGCGCACGAGCGTGCGGTCGAGCCCGATGCTGGCGAGCATTTTATCCAGCAATTGTCCGGCGGGGCCGACAAAGGGACGGCCGGCGCGGTCTTCCTCGGCGCCCGGGGCCTCGCCGACGATGACCAGCCGCGCATCCGCCGCGCCATCGGCAAAGACCAGCTGGGTGGCGGTGACGCTCAAGGCGCAGCCGGCGAAACCCCGCATCGCCGCGGCCAAGTCTTCGAGCGTCTGGCAGGATTCGGCCAGATGTTTGGCGTCGGCCAAGCCTGGCAGGGCGGGCTTGGCGCGATGGTGGGGGGGGACGGCTGGCGGCGGAGGTGGCGCTTCGGCGGGCGGGGCCGGACGAGTCGCGGGGGGCGAGAGACGGTCGATCGGCAGATCGGCCAAGGCCTCGTCGGCTCCCCATTCCCATTGCAGGCGTAGCGCCTCGAGCATCTCCATGAGCAAGGCTTATAACCTTCCGCCCGCATCGCGGCTATATGTACGCTTGTCCATGATCTATATCCAAACTTGCGTGCGGCGGCGGGAGATCTGCATCCCCCATCCGCGCCCTTTACGCGGGCGTTAACTGTTCCTAACGTACCGGCGACGTTTATTGGTCATGACGTTTACTATTTATAAAGTATGGGAAACAAAATGTCGGACGATACCCTGCCGCGGGAAGCCATGGAATTCGATGTGCTGGTGGTTGGCGCTGGCCCTTCGGGTCTGGCCGCGGCCATCAAGCTCAAGCAGCTCAACCCGGAGATTTCGGTCTGTGTGGTTGAGAAGGGCGGCGAGGTCGGCGCGCATATACTCTCGGGCGCCGTGCTTGAGCCGCGCGCGCTGAAAGAGCTGTTTCCCGATATCGACCCCGGGCTGATCCCGCTGGCGACGCCGGTGACCTCCGACAAATTTCTGTTCCTGCTGGAAAAATCGGCGATTTCGCTGATGACCCCGCCGCAGATGAACAATCATGGCAATTACATTGTCTCGCTGGGCAATGTGGTGCGCTGGCTGGGCCAGCAGGCCGAGGAGTTGGGGGTGGAGATTTACCCCGGATTCGCGGCGTCCGAGCTGCTCATCGAGCAGGGGCGCGTGGTGGGGGTGGCCACCGGCGACATGGGCGTGGGCCGCGATGGCGAGCCGACCGATAATTTTGCCCGCGGCATGGAACTGCGCGCGACCTATACCGTGTTTTCCGAAGGCTGCCGCGGCTCGCTGGCCAAGCAGCTGATGGAGACCTTTAACCTGCGCAACGGCGCCGATCCGCAGACTTACGGCATCGGCATCAAGGAGCTGTGGGAGCTCAAGCCCGAGAAATTCCAGAAGGGGCTGACCGTGCATACCGTCGGCTGGCCGCTGAAGGCCGACACTTATGGCGGCGGCGCGTTCTACCATTTCGGCGAAAATCTGATGTCCTACATCTTCGTGGTGGGGCTGGATTATCCCAACCCTTATCTCTCGCCCTTTCAGGAGATGCAGCGCTACAAGACCCACCCCGCCATAGCGCCTTATTTCGAGGGGGCGAAGCGCATTTCCTATGGCGCGCGCGCGCTTTCGGAAGGCGGCTTCCAGTCCATGCCCTCGATGGTGTTTCCCGGTGGCGTGATGGTGGGCGATTCGGTGGGCCTGCTGAACGTGCCCAAGATCAAGGGCACGCATACGGCCATGAAGTCGGGCATCTTGGCGGCCGAGGCGATCGCCGAGGCGCTGGCCGGCGACCGCCCCGATGAGCTGACCAGCTATAAAGAGCGCTTCGATGCCAGCTGGGCCGCCGAGGAACTGCGCACGGTGCGCAACATCCGCCCCGGTTTCGCCAAATGGGGGCTGTATGGCGGGTTGGTGAATGCCTCGCTCGAGACCTATCTGTTTCGTGGCAAGGCGCCCTGGACGTTGCACAACCACCCTGACCACACCTCGCTCAAAAAGGCCGCCGCCGCGCAGGCCATCGAGTATCCCAAGCCCGATGGCAAGCTGACCTTCGACCGGCTCTCCTCGGTGTTCATCTCGAACACCAACCATGAGGAAAACCAGCCAGTGCATTTGCAGCTCAAGGATCCGGCCAAGGCGATTGCGGTGAATTGGAACGAGTATCGCAGCCCCGAGACACGCTATTGCCCGGCCGGTGTGTATGAGATCATCGGCGCCGAGGAGGGCAATCCGCATTTGCAGATCAACGCCCAGAACTGCCTGCACTGCAAGACCTGCGACATCAAGGATCCAACCCAGAACATCAACTGGGCGACGCCCGAAGGCGGCGGCGGCCCGAATTATCCGGGCGGCATGTGATACCAGTCAGTCCTGAGGCTGACTTGTTTGCGCGTGGGGGTGGTGAGGCTGCCACGCGCAAACGCAAAGAGGTATACCATCCCACCATTGGACGCGAGGAGCCAAACATTTGGCGGGATGGTATAAGATACTGTTTTAAAAGTAGTTTTTTGTAGTAATTTGAGATTACTAAAAATTTTCGCAGAGTCTGGGGGGAGCTTTTTATAAAAGTCTTCCCAAGACTCCGCCCCTTTTTTGTAAAACTTCGAGGGAGGCGCCATTGGTTCAAGCGACCCGCGCAGGCGGCCCCAAAAAACGTTTGATAATTTTTCAGGGGGCTTTTTAAGAGGCTTTTAAAACAGTCGCCAAGCGTTTCCAACCGGGCCCCGAAAGGCCCCGGTTTTGTTCATCAGTAGAATAAAACCGCCTGATGCAGGGGGGCGATGAAGCTGGCCTCGGCGAGGGTGGGGGGTGGTTGGCAAACGGGCGGTTGGCCACGTGCCGGGCTGGTGAGAACGGCGCTTGCCTGGCTGGGCACCGGCTCAAGCGCGGCGGTGCCCGCGGGCGGCGCGGCGGGGGCCAGCACGGCCTGGAAGCTGGTCATGGCCTGGTCGAGCTTCTCGGGGGGAATATCGACGGCCAGGGCCTCGCGGGCTTCGGCCGTGCGCCCGGCGGCGAGCAGGGCCACGGCGTAATCCTCGCGGATGCGGGGGGAGGCCTGGGTGCCGATGGCGAGCGGGCCGAGATATTCCAGCGCGTCCTCGGCATCGCCCGACAAGGCCAGCGACAGGCCGAGATTAACTTCGGTCGCCAATGTGCCGGGGGCGAGTTTCAGGGCTTGCTCATAGGGCGCGGTGGCGCCGGCATAATCGCCCCGCAGGTCGCGGGCGATGCCCAGATCGTTATAGGCGGCGGCGTTGGTTGGATCGTCGGCGATGGCGGCGCTGAAGGCGTTTTCGGCCTCTATGGCGTTGCGCTTGAGCAGGCAGCGCCCAAGGCCGGTTTCGGCCTCGGACGAGCTTGGATCATAGCTCAAGGCGAGCTGATAGGCGGCGATCGCGTCCTCGCAGCGGCCGGTGGCGTAATAGGCCGCGCCCTCGTGATAGAGGGCTTGCAGGTCGTGTGGTTTGCGGTTGAGGACGGCCTGGGAGATTTTCAGGGCGAGATCGGGGTCGTGACCGGCCAGCGCGGCATCGGCCACATTGAGCACCGAACCGTCATTCATCTCGGCCTGGGCATTGTCAGGTTGAGAAGATGAGCAGGCGGTGAGCGCGAAGACCAGGGCGAAACCGGCATAGGCCAGCTTGCCTGCGGGGGGGGGGCTTAAAAACGGCCGTTTTGGCGATCTTGCGGTGTTGTGACCCATGGCTGGATTAACTCACCGGATGATTATGGTTTGGTAAATTGCATTGTTGATACGATGTGTACGAAACGGCAAGTAAAACTTGCGAACCGGCACCGGCAAACACGAAATTTTGTAAAATTCCACGAATTTATATATGCAGCCAGTATGACACTTCGCATCGGTATCGCCGGTATTTCCGGCCGCATGGGCATTTTTTTGGCCGAGGAGGCCGCCGCCGCCGCGTCGCTGGCGGGGGGGATTAGCCATTCGCGCCCCGGCCCGGCCGGCGCGCCGCTGTTTCCAGACATCACGGCGCTGGCCGCCGAGTCGGATGTGGTGATCGATTTTACCCATGCCAGCACGGTGCGCGCCCATGCCGAGGCGCTGGCCAAGACCGAAACGCCCTGGGTGCTGGGCACCACCGGCTATGGGCCGGAGGATCTGGCGGCGGTGGCGGTGGCGGCCGAGGTGATTCCGGTCATCGCCTCGCCTAATTTTTGCACGGGCGTGAATTTGCTGCTGCTGCTGGCCGAGAAGCTCGGCCACGCGCTGCCCGCCAGCCAGTACGATGCCGAGATTTTGGAAATGCACCACCGCCAGAAGGTGGATGCGCCTTCGGGCACGGCGCTGGCCATTGGCCGGGCGGTGGCCTTGGGGCGTGGGGTGAAGCTTGAGGAGGTCATGGTCTCGGGGCGCGATGGCGCCACGGGGGGGCGCAAGGATGGCGAGATCGGTTTTGCCACGCTGCGCGGCGGGCAGGTCGTGGGCAGCCACACGCTGCTGTTTACCGCGGGCGATGAGCAGATCAGCCTTACCCACCACGCATTCGACCGGCGCGTGTTCGCCTCGGGCGCTGTGAGGGCCGCTTTATGGTTGCATGCCCAGCCCGCCGGGTTGTACGGCATGCGGGATTTTCTCAAGCTCTAACCGCCAGCGCTAATCTCTACGGTTGCAAGGCTATTGACCACCGGGGCGGGATGCGCCATCGGGCTGCACAACTTTTTTCTCTTCATAGGGATTTGCCCATGCGCGATCGCGGTGAGTTTCTCTTTACGTCTGAGTCGGTGTCGGAAGGTCATCCCGACAAGGTTGCCGACCGGATTTCCGATACGGTGGTCGACGCCTATCTGGCCGCCGACCCCTATGCCCGCGTGGCCTGCGAAACGCTGGTGACCACCAACCGCATCATCCTGGCCGGCGAAGTGCGCGGGCCTGAGCATATCACCAAGGAAGAGCTCGCCCATCTGGCGCGCATGGCGGTGCGTGACATCGGTTACGACCAGGAAGGCTTTTCCTGGAAAAACGCCGATGTGGCCGTGCATCTGCACGCGCAGTCGGCGCATATCGCGGTTGGTGTCGATGCCGCGGGCAACAAGGACGAGGGCGCCGGCGACCAGGGCATCATGTTCGGCTATGCCTGCACCGAGACCGAGGCGCTGATGCCGGCGCCGATCTATTATTCGCACCTGATCCTGCGCCGCATCTCCGAGCTGCGCCGCGCCGCCGATTCGCAGGTCAAGGGCCTGCTGCCGGACGCCAAGAGCCAGGTGACGCTGAAATATGTCGATGGCCGGCCGGTGGGCGCCACCTCGGTGGTCGTCTCCATTCAGCACGAGCCGGGCTATGCGCCCGAGCGCGTGAAGGAGATGCTGCGCCCGATTGTGAAGGCCGCGCTGCCCGAGGGCTGGATGCCCGAGGATAAGGAATTCTACGTCAACCCGACCGGCATTTTTGAAATCGGCGGGCCCGATGGCGATTGCGGCCTGACCGGGCGCAAGATCATCGTTGACACTTATGGCGGTGCCGCGCCCCATGGCGGCGGCGCTTTCTCGGGCAAGGACCCCACCAAGGTGGACCGCTCGGCCGCTTATGTGTGCCGCTATCTGGCCAAGAACGTGGTGGCCGCCGGGCTCTCGGAGCGCTGCACGCTCCAGCTCTCTTATGCCATCGGCGTCTCGCAGCCGCTCTCGCTCTATGTCGATCTGCACGGCACCGGCAAGGATGTGGAAGAGGCCAAGGTGGCCAAGATTCTGCGCGATCTGGTCAATCTCACGCCGCGCGGCATCCGCGAGCATCTCCAGCTCAACCGCCCCATTTACACCCCGACCTCGGCATTTGGCCATTTCGGCCGCACGCCGGACCTCGAGCTTGGCACCTTCACCTGGGAAAAGACCGATCTGGTGCCCGCGCTCAAGAGCGCGTTTGGCCGCTAAGGCAAACGTAACAGCGCGGCGTTTTTGGCAACGAAAGCCCGCCTGAAAAATTTTTGAAAGTTTGGCCCGGGGTGGTGTTAAACGCACTGCGCCGGGCCAAATCATTTAAATGTCTGAAAAACAACCACTCTGGCTGCGTGCCGGGCCATTTTTGTTTCTGTTCTTCTGGTCTTCGGGCTATCCGGTCTCGAAGCTCGGCATGCAATATGCCGCGCCTTTCTCGTTTCTGCTGCTGCGCTACGGGCTGGTTCTGCTGTTGCTCGCGCCCATGTGGCTGTGGCTGCGCCCGCCCTGGCCCAAACGCCCCGTGGAGTGGCTGCACATCGTGGTCGTGGGGTTTTTGATCCAGACGCTCTATTTCGGCGGCTGCTACACGGCGTTCGCGCTGGGCACCTCGTCGGGGGCGGTGGCGCTCATCGCCTCGCTGCAACCGCTGCTGGTGGCGGTTTTGGCGCCCTTTCTGGTGGGCGAGCACACGCATGCGCGCGGCTGGGCCGGGCTGGCTTTGGGGTTTACCGGCGCGGTGGTGGTTATTTCGGCCTATGCGCAGGTGGGGCATGTGCCGCTGGCCGGCATAGCGGCCAGCGTGGCGGCGCTGTTTGGCATGACCGGCGCCACGCTCTACGAGAAACGTTTCGGCATCACCCATCACCCGATCACGGCCAACATCATTCAATACGCGGTTGGGTTTCTCACCACCCTGCCCATGGCGCTGCTGCATTTCCGGGCCGCGCCCGACCCGCATTTCATCGCGCTGCTGGTGTATCTGGTGGTTGCCAACTCCATTGTCTCGCTGTCGCTGTTTTTGGCCATGGTGCGGGCGGGGCAGGCGGCCAGGGTGTCTTCGCTGCTCAATCTGGTGCCGCCCACGGCGGCGCTGATGTCTTGGGTGATGCTGGGCGAGCCCATGACCCTGCGAACCTGGATTGGAATGGCGCTGGCGGGGCTGGGCGTGACGCTGGCGAGGTGGCAAAAGAAGGCATCATGACCACGACACTCAAACCCCCCCCCGACCGTCTTTATGGCCGCGCCAAAGGCAAGAAGCTGCGCGCCCGGCAGGAATGGCTGCTGGACGCGTTTTTGCCCCAGCTCTCCTGGCCCGGCGTGGCGTTTGGCAATGCCCCGCGGGAACTCTGGCTCGAAGTCGGGTTTGGCGGCGGCGAGCATGCGTTTGAGCTGGCCGGGCGGAATCCGGAGGTTGGCTATATCGCGGCCGAAGTGTTTGAAAACGGCATCTGCTCGCTGCTCTCCAAAATTGCCCCCGATGGCGTGGAGACGCCCGAAGTGCCCGCCAATCTGCGGCTTTATACGGACGATGCCCGGCCGCTGCTCAAGGGCTTCGCCGAGGGCGCGCTGTCCAAGCTCTTTCTCATGTTCCCCGACCCTTGGCCCAAGGCCCGCCACGCCAAGCGGCGGTTCGTGCATCCTGAGATCGTGGCCGAGGCCGCGCGGGCGCTGCGCGCGGGCGGAGAGTGGCGCATCGCCTCGGATGATCCGACCTACCAGGGCTGGACGGATGAGGTGCTGGCCGGGCAGGATTTTTTCGACGTTCGCCGTGAAACCGGGCACCCCGAGGGCTGGCCCCATACGCGCTACGAGGCCAAGGCCATCGCCGCTGGGCGGGTGCCGGTTTATTGGTCGTTGATCAGGCGCTGAACGGTGCAGGGGCGGGGCTTACCGCCCCTTTTGCGTCAGGCTTCCTCTTCCTCTTCTTCCTCAAGGCCGAATTGCTGGGCCTCTTCGTCATATTCGAAGATTTCGGCGTAGCGGCCCCAGGAGATGACCGCGCGCAGCGTGTCATTGGCATATTCGGGAGACATGTGGTCCTCCAGCTCGTCGCGGAAGCGCACGGCCGAGGCGCGGTGGTTGGAGCGCTGGTCGATGACGGCGCGGATGGCGTTGATGAGCGGCACATGGGCGCGCAGCTGGTTGCCGAAAATCTCCTTGCGGTCGTCGGTCTCGGCCTCGACAAAGCCGCGCCCGATGTCGGTGAGCAGCAGATCGCCTTCTTCCAGCACGGCAAAGCCTAGAAGTTGCAGCATTTCTCCCAAGGGCAGCAGCTCGTCGACCTCGAATTGCAGGGCGGCGGCGAGGGCCGGCAGGTCGGCGCGGCCCATATAGGGCGCGCTGGCCAGGGTCTCGAGCAGGCCGGCAATGAGGTTGGTGCTGACCGGGGCGAGCGGGGTGGCGAAGCCATCGGGGGCGGTGGTGGCCGTGGGCGCCTGGGGCTTGGGGGCGCGGCGGGTCATGATGCCGTAAATATCATCGACCATCTGGCGGAAGGCGGGGTCGAAACGGTTGCGCGGGTGGGCGAAGGGCACGTGCAGCTCATGGGCAACCCGGCCGGGGTTGGAGGAAAACACCAGGATGCGGTCCGCCATCAGCACCGCCTCCTCGATGTTATGGGTGACGATCATGATGGATTTGACCGGCAGCTTCTTTTCCATCCACAAATCGATGAGGTCGGTGCGCAGCGTTTCGGCGGTGAGCACGTCGAGCGCGGAGAAGGGCTCGTCCATCAGCAGCAGGTCGGGATGCACGACGAGCGCGCGCGCCAGCCCCACGCGCTGGCGCATGCCGCCCGAAAGCTCCTTGGGGTAGGCGGTGTCGTAGCCGCCAAGGCCGATCAGGTCGATGGCGTCTTCCGAGCGCTCCTCGCGCTCGTCTTTCTTCACGCCCAGCGCCTCCAGCCCCAGCTCCACATTTTCCTGCACCGTGAGCCAGGGGAACAGCGCGAAGCTCTGAAACACCATGGCCACGCCCTCGGCCGGGCCGGTGAGGGGCTTGCCGCGCCAGCGCACATCGCCGGCCGTTGGCTTCAACAGCCCGGCGGCGATGCGCAGCAGCGTGGATTTGCCCGAGCCCGAGCGGCCGAGCAGGGCGACGATCTCGCCCTCATGCAGGGTCAGATCGACATTATCGAGCACCACAAGATCGGCGCTGGCATCCTTGTGATAGGCCTGGCGGCAGTTGCGGATGGAAACCAGGGGCGTGGGGGCGTTGTGTTCCATGGCTTTATCCCAAGGTGGCGCGGCGGGTGGCGTAGGCATAGAGGGGGCGCCAGAGCAGGCGGTTGATGGTGATGACGAAGAACGACATCACCGTTACCCCCAGCACCACGCGCGCCGTGTCCCCGTTATTGGTGGCTTGCGCGATATAGGCGCCAAGCCCGTGGGCGGTGAGATGGTTGGAGCCCCAGCTCGCCACTTCCGCGACGATGGAGGCATTCCACGCTCCGCCCGAGGCGGTGATGGCCCCGGTGATGAAATAAGGCAGGATGCCCGGAATGATCACCTTGCGCCACCACAGCCAGCCTTTGATGTGAAAATTCGCCACGGCCTCTTTCATGTCGCCCGGAAAGGCGGCGGCGCCGGCGATGACATTGAACAGCACATACCATTGCGTGCCAATCAACATCAGGGGGGTTAGCCAGATGTCGCTGTTGAGGTGAAAGCGGACGATGAGCAGCACGAAGGGCGGAAACAGCAGATTGGCCGGGAAGGCGGCCAGAAACTGCGCGATGGGCTGGGCGATGCGCTGGGCCCAGGGGCGCAGGCCCATCCACACACCAACCGGCACCCAGACGAGCGCCGCGATGACCATGAGGATGATGACGCGCAGCATGGTGTAAAGCCCCATGAGCACGGCGGTGCCGAGATCTTGCCAGGTGAGCGAGCCGGAGATGAACCGCGCGATGTGGACCAGCGCATAGACCGCGATGAGCGCGACCAGCCCGAACCACAAAATATCCACCAGGCGCGAGGGGCTGGCGTTCTCGTCAACCTGCCGCCGGGCGGGCAGGGCGAGGCGCAGGCGCGTGAAGGCCCGCAGCGCGGCGCCTAGATGATCGCCGAGTTCCTGAAACAGCGCGGTGCGGCGCAGGACTTTTAACATCCACGGTTCCGGGCCGCTGGAGGTCGCGGTGGTCTCGAAACGGAATTTCGCCGACCAGGCGACCAGCGGGCGGAACAGCAACTGGTCATAGAGCAAAATGACCACGAACATGGTCAAGATGGCGTAGAAAATGGCCGGCAGGTTTTTTTCGGCCAGAGCGGTGGCCACGTAAGAGCCGATGCCGGGCAGGGTGAAGGTGGTGTTGCCCACTGTCACCGCCTCGGACGCCACCACGAAGAACCAGCCGCCCGACATTGAGAGCATGGTGTTCCAGATCAGCCCCGGCATGGCGAACGGCACATCGAGCCGCCAGAATTTCTGCCAGGGGCTGAGACGGAAACAGCGCGATGCCTCTTGCAGATCGGCGGGCAGGGTGGTCAGCGACTGGTAGAAGCTGAACGCCATGTTCCAGGCTTGCGAGGTGAAGATGACAAACACCGAAGCCAGTTCGGCGCCCATGACCTGGCCCGGAAACAGCCCCAGGAAAAATACCGTGGTGAAGGTGAGAAAGCCCAGAATGGGCACGGATTGCAAAATATCGAGAATGGGAATGAGCACCATGCCCGCCCGGCGCGATTTGGCCGCCAGCGTGGCGTAGGTGAAGGTGAACAGAAACGACAGAATCAGCGCCGCGAACATGCGCGCGGTGGAGCGCAGCGCGTAATAAGGCAGATAGCGCGGGGCGAGATGGATGGGGGAGTTTTGGATGGTGGTGATGGAGGTTGAGATGGTGCCTTTGCCAACACTCACCAGCGCCACCAGCAAGCCGCTCACCAGCAACAGGGCCACGGCATCCCAACGATTGGGCAACCGGCGCCCGGCCAGGGCTGTGGGGGTGTAATTGGTCATCGCGCCGCCTGGCTTACGGGTGAAAATCTATCGGAGACTTAACTTCATGGCCATGGTTTGTCACCCGTGAAAAAATGGCGTTTGGGTGACAGGAGCGCGGCTTTGGCCAGGGCCATGAAATAGGGCCATGAAATAGGGCCATGAAAATGGGGCGGTGAAGCCAAGCTTAGTGCCCGGTGCTGCCAAACCCGCCCGCCCCGCGCGAGGTTTCATCCAGATCATCCACCTCGGCCCATGCGGCGCGCACCACCGGGGCCAGCACCGCCTGGGCAATGCGCATGCCGCGGGTGATGGCGAAAGATGTGTCGCCGGTATTGAGGATGATGACGCCGACCTCGCCGCGGTAATCCTCGTCGATCGTGCCGGGCGTGTTGGGCAGGGTGATGCCGTGCTTGAGCGCGAGGCCAGAGCGCGGGCGCACCTGTAGCTCATAGCCCGGCGGCAGGGCCATGCAAAACCCCGTGGGAATGAGCGCCCGCCCGCCCGGCGGAATTTCCACCGGGGCGGAGATGGCGGCCAGCAGATCGGCGCCGGCCGCGCCGGCGGTGGCGTAGTTGGGCAGCTCCAGCCCCGCGCCATGGGGCAGACGTTTGATTTTAACCGAAATATTCATGCAAAAAAGGCTCCAATGCGTTCAGCCAGCCGGGCGGCCACGGCGCTTTTGTTCATGCGCGCCCAGTTCTCGGCGCTGGTTGGGGTGATGAGCAGAATTTCGTTCTCGTCGCCACCCATGATGCCCGTGCCGCCGACATTATTGGCCACCAGCCAGTCGCAGCCCTTGCGGGCGCGCTTGGCCGTGGCGTGCTCGGCCAGCTTCTCGGTTTCGGCGGCAAACCCCACCACCAGATGCGGGCGGGTGGGGCCGGGTGCGGAGAGGGCGGCCAGAATGTCGGGGTTTTCACTAAGCTGGAGGGCCGGGGGTTGGCCGGAGCCATCTTTTTTCAGCTTCTGGCCGGCGCTGTCCACCCGCCAATCGGCCACCGCGGCGGCGCAGATGGCAATGTCGGCCGGCAAGGCGGCCTGCACGGCGTCTCTCATCTCGCGCGCGGTCTCGACATGGCGGGTGGTCACGCCCGGGGGGTCTGGGAGGGTGACGGGACCGCTGACCAGCGTGACCCTTGCCCCCAATGCCGCCAGGGCCTGGGCGATGGCATGGCCCTGCTTGCCCGATGAGCGGTTGGCCAGATAGCGCACGGGGTCGATTGGCTCGTGCGTGGGGCCGGAAGTGACGATGGCATGGCGGCCTTTGAGCGGGCCGTCGCGCAAGGCGGCCTCGATGGCGGCGAAAATCACCGGTGGCTCGGCCAGCCGGCCGGGGCCGAACTCACCGCAGGCCATGGGGCCTTCATCGGGCGCAACCACCAGCACGCCGCGCTGTTTGAGCGTGGCCATGTTGGCCTGGGTCGCCGGGTGCTCCCACATGCGCACATTCATGGCCGGCGCCACGAGCACGCGTTTGTCGGTGGCGAGCAGCAGGGTGGAGGCCAGATCATCGGCCAGGCCAGCGGCCATTTTGGCCAGAATATCGGCGGTGGCGGGGGCGACCACCACCAGATCGGCCGCGCGGGAGAGTTCGATATGGCCCATCTCGCTTTCATCGGTGAGCGAGAACAGATCGAGATGGACTTTTTCGCCCGTGAGCGCCTGCACCGAGAGCGGCGTGATGAAATGCTGCGCCGCCCGGGTGAGCACGGCCGAGACGCCAAACCCAGCCTTGCTGGCCAGGCGGATGAGTTCGAGCGCCTTATAGGCCGCGATGCCGCCCGTGACGATGAGCAGCAGGCGCTTCACAGGCGCCAGCCGGAATGGATGGCGGCGATGCCGCCCGAGAGGTTGCGGTAGGTGACGCGCGAGAAGCCCGCCTGCTCGAACATCTCCTTCAGCTTCTCCTGGGGCGGGAACATGCGGATGCTCTCGGCCAGATATTGGTAGCTGGCCGAATCCTTGGCGACAAACCCGCCGATCTTGGGCAGCACGTCGAACGACCATTTATCGTAAAGCCCCTGGAGCCCGGCGATTTTGAGCGCCGAGAATTCCAGCACGAAAAACCGCCCGCCGGGTTTGAGCACGCGGAAGGCCTCGGCGATCACGCGGTCCTTGTTGGTGCAGTTGCGCAGGCCAAACGCCATGGAGACACGGTCAAACCGCCCGTTTTCGAGCGGCAGGTTCTCGGCGTCGGCTTCCAGATACTCGATATCGGTGAGCACGCCCTTTTTGGCGGCGCGCTCCTCGCCCACGGCCAGCATGGCGGCGTTGATGTCGGATGCCACCACCGGCCCGCCGCCCTTGGCCAGCCAGCCAAAGGTGATGTCTCCCGTGCCGGAGGCCAGGTCGAGCAGCTTGTAATGTGGGCGCGGGTCGAGGGCGGAGATGAACTCATGTTTCCAGAGCCGGTGAATGCCCAGCGACATCAGGTCGTTCATGATGTCATATTTGCCAGCCACGCTGTCAAACACTTCGCGCACCATGGTGGCCTTTTGGGCGCGGGGCACGGACCGGAAGCCGAAATCGGCGGTATCGGGGGAATTGTTCTCGCTCATGGCGTTCTTTATACGCTTGTTTTGCCATGCCGGAACTCCCCGAAGTCGAAACTGTGATGCGCGGGCTCGCCCGCGCGCTGGAAGGCAAGAAAATTGCCCAGGCCACCCTGCACCGGGGCGATATACGCTTTCGCGTGCCGCCCGAGCTGCCGGGGCGGCTGAGCGGCGCAACCGTGCTGGGGTTTCGCCGCCGGGGCAAGTTTTTGCTCATGCGGGTCAGCGGCGGTGTGTCGGTGCTCATTCATCTGGGCATGTCGGGGCGCATGCTCATCGACCGGGCGCCTGAGAAGCACGAGCATTTCACCTTGCTGATGACGGACGGCACGCGCGTCGGCTTTGTGGACCCGCGCCGCTTTGGCGTGCTCGATCTGGTGGCGACGGCGGCCGAGGATACCCACAGGCTGCTGGCCGGCATGGGGCCCGAGCCGCTGGGCAATGAGTTTTCCGCGTCGGTTTTGGCCGCCTCCTGCAAAGACCGCCGCGCCCCGATCAAGGCCGTGCTGCTCGACCAGAGCGTGGTCGCGGGGATTGGCAATATTTACGCCAGCGAGGCGCTGTTTCGCGCGGGCATCTCGCCCACGCGCGCGGCGGGCAAGGTGAGTGCGCGGGGCATCGAGGCGCTGACGGCGGCGATCAAGGCAACGCTGCGCGACGCCATAGAGGCTGGCGGCTCAAGCCTGCGCGATTATGTGCAGCCCGATGGCGAGCTGGGTTATTTTCAGCATAAATGGAAAGTTTACGGCCGGGCGGGCCAGGCGTGCGAGCGTTGCCCGGGGCTCGATGTCTGCCCCGGTATCAAGAGCATCGTGCAAGCAAACCGCACGACTTATTATTGCCCGCGCACCCAGAAATAAATTTTACGGCGTGGCCGAGCCGGCGGGGGAATTGTCGTTGAGTTTGCCCATCACGACCTTGTTGCGCCCGGCCGCCTTGGCCCGGTAGAGGCCGTTATCGGCCGCCTGAATGAGCGCGCGCGGCCCGGCTTCGATATCGAGCCGCGAGACGCCCACGGAGATGGTGAATTTGCGGTGCGGAAACTCCGAGCCCGCCACCAGCCCGCGCACGCGTTCGGCCACCACCAGGGCGTCTGAGAGGTCTGTTGAGGGCAGGATGATGACGAATTCCTCGCCGCCATAGCGGGCCAGGAAATCATAGGGGCGGAGCGAGGACATGAGCACGCGCGCGACCGATTGCAGCGCCCCGTCTCCCGCCGGATGGCCGAACGTGTCGTTATATTGCTTGAAATTGTCGATATCGATGAGCAGCAGCGAGAGCGGCGCGCCGGTGCGTTTGGCGCGGGAAAATTCCTCGGTCAATTTTTGGTCATAGGCGCGGCGGTTGGGAATGCCGGTGAGGGCATCGGTCAGATTTTGCTGGCCGAGCTTGGCGTTGGCGTCCGACAGCCCGATCAACGTGCGGCGCATTTCGAGCAGTTCCATGATCTGGCGGGCCAGGGTGAGGAGCGCCACCACCTGCTCGGTGGCCAATGCGCGGCTGCGTTTGTCAAACACCGATAAACTGCCGATGAGTTCGCCCGCCGGGGAGTAGAGCGGGGCGCTGGCGTAGAAGCGCAGCTTGAGGCTGCCCTGGAGCAGGTGATGGCCGGTGAAGCGGTTATCGAGCGCGATGTCTGGCACTTGCAGCACCTGTCCCTGTTCGGTGCTCAGCGCCTCGAGAAAGCCCTGGCAGGGCAGGTCGAGCGGTTTTTCAGCGAACAGGGCGGTGTGGAAGCGGGCTTTCACCCATTGCCGGGCGCCGCCAAAAAAGCTCACCAGCGCGATGGGGGTGGCGCAGACATAAGCGGCCAGGCGGGCCACGTCGTCATAGGATTTCTCGGGCGCGCTATCGAGGATTTCATAGCTCTCGAGCACGCTTAGCCGCGCGGCCTCGTGATCGTCGTGGAACAGGTTGGAGAGCAGCCCTTCTTCGGGAAATGTCTGGCGGAATTCAAGAATTTGGTTCACGGCACCAATACCCTCGTCAATGTGTGGGCATCATGGCGGGGTAAATGTTAATTAAACGTAAAAAACAGTACGAAGCCGTGCCAATTTAAAAAATGGTGGGGTCTGCTTAATTCATTTCTTAACCACTAATGAAGGTTTGGATACCGGAATCTTTCCGCGGCTGGGTGTAAGATGTCAAATCGGAGGCCAGGCGGGCGAATCGCAAGGCCCAGTCGAGGTCGAGGGGTTGCAGCATGTCACCCAGATGCCGGCTCCAGGCCAGATAGTCGGTTGCGCGGGCGCGCAGCATGGTGGCGAAATAATGCAGGGTCGGGTTTTCATCGCCCGTGTGGTGGCCGCGTGCCAGGTCGCTCAGCGTGGCGGGTTTGGGGCCGTGCCAGTGCAGCAGCGCGGCATCGCGCCGCCAGGGCCAGTAGGGCTTGTAGTTGCACAGCGGCGAAAGCCGTTGCAGATGCGCGCCGTAACAGGCGTTCAGGGCGTATTGGTCATCGTAATTGGCCGGGCCGCCGCCGGTGATGTTGGCGATGATCTCGGCCTCGAACGCCGGATAGCTGGCCCGCAGGGCGGCGATGTTGAGCACCATCACCCCGGAATTGAAATAGCGCCAATCATCCTGGTGCTGCTCGGGCGCGGCGGCGATGACGGCGGGGCGCTCGGCCGCCCAGTCATGGCGGCGCAGAAAGATCACGTCGCAATCGGTGTAGAGCACATGGGCATCGCGGGTTTCGATTTGCGGGATCATCACGCGCAGCCAATGGCCGATGGTCAGGGGCTTGAAGCTGCCAGCCCTGGCCGCCGCTTCGGCCTGATCCCAAAAAGGCGGGTGGGTCTCAACCACCATAACGCCTTGCCCGCGCATCCAGCCGCACAAGGCGGTTGGCGCGCCGTGATAGAGCAGCACCGGCTCAAGCCCGCCCACCGCCTTGGCGCTCAGCACCGCGAGGCGGGCAAGCTCGCCCGTCTCGCCGCCAGCGCCTTGCTCATCGATGGCGAAATACCAGCGCATCTCAGCCCAGCGCCAGCACCGCCTTCAACACCTCCCCGGCATGGCCATCGATTTTCACTTTCGGCCAATGATGCGCGATGTTGCCCGCCGCATCCACCAGCACGGTCGAGCGCTCAATGCCCATATATTTCTTGCCGTACATGGATTTCTCCTGCCACGCGCCATAGGCCGCGATGGTGGTGGCCGCGGGGTCGGAGGCGAGCGGGAAGGCGAGGCTGTATTTTTCGGCGAATTTCTCCAGCGCCTTCATCGAATCCTTGGAAACGCCGATGACCGTGACGCCGAGCGCCGAGAAATCGGGCAGGCCGGACTGGAAGGCGCAGGCCTCCTTGGTGCAGCCGGGCGTGTCGGCGCGGGGGTAGAAGTAAATCACGAAAGGCTTGCCCCGGAGGCTGGCGAGCGAAACGCCGCGCCCGCCCGTGGCCGGCAGGGAAAAATCAGGGGCGGGGGCGCCGATGGTCAGGCTCATGAATGACACTCCTTGGAAATTAATTATTCGCGATCAGGCGGTTGAAACAGGCGCGGACAGACTGGCCGGACTCGTCCATTTTGGCGGTGAGCATGTCCAGGTCAAACGTGGCGGTGGCGCGCAGCAGGGGGCCCAGCATGGCGGCGGGCGGGTGGGTGGCGCGCTCGGACAGGCCGGTGATGCGGTTGATGCCCTGGATGGCCCGCCAAAGCTGCTCGGCCCCGATCAGCGTTTCGGCGTCGGCGGGCGTTATGATGCCCGCCATCTTGAGCGCCTTGAAGGCGGCGGCCGTGTTGGGGTGCAAAAGCGCGGGAGTGGCCGGCCCATGAATGAGCTGCAAAGCCTGGGCGATGAACACCACCTCCATCATTCCGCCCGTGCGGGTTTTCACATCGAACAAGCCCTGCGGGGGCAGCTCCCTGGCCAGGCGTTCGCGCATGGCGCTGGTATCGGCCTTGATGGTGGCGGCGTCGGCCGGGCGGGTGAGCGCTTCGTCAATCGCCGCGCGCACGAGGGGCGCGAAGCCGGGCGTGGCCGCGATGACCCGCGCGCGGGTGAGCGCCAGGCGCTCCCAGGTCCAGGATTCGGTGGCGTGATAGCGCCGGAAGGCGGCCAGAGACACCGCCACCGGCCCCTGATTGCCAGACGGGCGCAGCCGCATATCGACATGATAAAGCGGCCCCTCGGGCCCGCGGGCGGTGAGCGCGCCGGTGAAGGCGTGGCAGGCGCGCACGAAATAGGCGCTGGGCGCCTCAACCCCCGGCGCGTGGTCGTAGATCATCATCAAATCGAGATCCGAGCCCGCCAGCATCTCCGCGGCCCCGGCCTTGCCCAGCACCACCACGGCAAACCGCCCGCCGCGCAGGGCGCCATGGCGGGCCTTGTGGGCGGCCAGCACGCGCGGCAGCAGCGCGGTGATGGCGGCCTCGGCCAGGGCCGTGCGGTGGCGCCCGGCTTCGTCGGCATCCATGCGCCCCTCGAGCGTGGCGACCGAGATGTGAAACTCCTCCTGGCGCACGAAGCGGCGGGTGATGGCGGTGGCCTGCTCGAGATCGCGCGCCTCGGCGAGCTGGCGGCGCAGCACGGGCTTGGGCTTGGCGAAGCGGGCGGCGGGCACCAGCAGGGCTTCCAGCGCCTGCGAATCCTCGGCCAGATAATCGGCCAGCGCGGGCGAGGCCCCCAGCACCGCCGCCAGCCGGCGCAGCAGGGCGGGGTTGCGCTGAAACAGAGACAGCAGCTGCACGCCCGCGCGCTGACGAGAGAGCAGCATGTCGAAATGGCCAAAGGTTTTGTCGGGCTCGGGCTGACCGGCCAGGGCGTGGAGCAGGCCGGGCAGCAGGCCGGCCAGCAATTCGCGCGCGCGCTCGGCGCGCAGGGCGGGAATGGTGCCGCTGTTCCAGGCGCGCAGCCGCTCGGCGATGTGGCGGGCATCGCCATAACCAAGCCCCGTGAGCGCGGCGCTAAAGCGCTCGGGCGGCGGGCCTTCGAGGCCGGGGTCAAAGCTGGTTTCGGGCCCGGCGGGCAGGGCCGCGCCAAAAAAGGCCGCGAAATGCCCGTGCACGCGGGCCAGCAGGCGGGGAAAGCCACGTTTGAAATCGGGGTCGCCCAGGAAGGTGATGAAGCTTTCCAGGCTCTCATGGGTGGTGGGCAAGGCATGGGTCTGGCGGTCGGCGATCATTTGCAGCCGGTGCTCCACTTGCCGCAGCACACGATAATCGGCCGCCAGGGCGCGCGCCGCCCGCTCGGGCAGGTGTTTGGCGCGCGCCATGGCGGGCAGGGCCTCGAGCGTCGCGGGAATGCGCAGCGCGGGCTCGGTGCCGCCCCAGACCAACCCCAGCGTCTGCACAATGAACTCGATTTCGCGGATGCCGCCGCGCCCGCGCTTGACATCGAACCCCAGCAGCCCGTGGCCGCTGGTTTGGGCGTCGATCTGGCGCTTCATCTCGTGAATGTCGGAGATGGCCGCGAAATCGAGATATTTGCGCCAGATGAAGGGGCGGATATGGGCCAGGAACTCATCGCCCAGGGCAATGTCGCCGGCGATGGGCCGGGCCTTAGAGAAGGCCGCGCGCTCCCAGGTGCGGCCATGGGCCTCGTAATAGGCATAGGCCGTGGGCAGGGCGACCACGGGCGGGGTTGCCGAGGGATCTGGGCGCAGGCGCAGATCGACCCGGAATACATAGCCGCCCTCGTCGCGCGCGGCGAGCAGGGCCGTGAGGTCGCGCGCGAAGCGGGCCATGACCCCCGTGGCCTCGTCGTCATAGGGCGGGGCGGCGGGGTCGAAGAGCAGCACGAGGTCGATGTCGGAGGAATAATTCAGTTCAAAGGCGCCGAGCTTGCCGAGCGCCAGCGCCACGAAGCCGCATGCGCGCGAGGGGGTTTCGGGGTAGGGCAGGGTGATCTTGCCCGCCTGGTGCAATGACAGGAGCAAATGGTCGGTGGCGGCGCGGAGGGCGTATTCGGCCAGGTCGGAGAGGCCGCGGGTGATCCGCTCGAGCGGCCAGAGGCCGCCAATATCGGCCAGGGCGATGCACAAGGCCGCCCGGCGCTTGGCCTGGCGCAGCGCCGCCGCGAGGGTGGCGCGCGCGGTGGCGGGGGGCAGGGCGCGCACGGCGCCGAGCACGGCATCCAGCGTGGCGTCCGGCCCTTCGGCCATGCAGGCGAGCAGGGTGCCGGCTTCGCGGCAGGCGAGATCGGCCAGATAGGGGGCGTTGCCGCCGAGCGACTCGAGCAGGGCCCGCCCGTCCGGCGTGCCGGCGAAGGCGGCGGGGGCGCCGCCGAGGCTGGAAAAATCGCCGATCAGCCGCTCTGCCGCGGCATGATCGGCGGGGGCGGGAAAGTCCGGCTTGTGAGAGTGCGGGTGCATCTGGCAAGCACAACATGATGAAGCCACGATTTGGTCAAGCGGTAAGATTTTTTGGCGAGACGGTGCACCAGCTCGGGCGCATCGTCATGCTGCTGTTTGTGCTGGCCTTGGGGCTGATCGGGCTGTTCGCGTTCCGCCTCTCCCGCGCCCCGCTGGAATTGCCGGGCTTGGCGTCCAGGCTGGCCACATCGGTTTCGGGCCAGGGCATCGGGGTGCGGATGCAGGGGGCCGAGCTTGACTGGGCGGGTTACCGGCTGGGCGGGGGCATGCCGTTTTTCATCCGGCTGCGCGAGATATCGGTGCGCAATGCCGTGGGCACGGAGCTTGCCCATATTCCCTCGGCCGACATGGTCATCCCTCCCGCGGATCTGTTCGGCGCCCGCGAGCCGATTCTCATCAACGGTCATGGCGCCACGTCTCCGGTGGTCAGCGCGCCGGTCTCGTGGCGGGCGACATTGCGCCCCGGCCCTGGCCTCACCTTTGACAGCGGCGATTTCTTCGTCACCTTCGGCGCCGGGCGGGTGGGCCAGGGGGAAGATCAGGTCGCCATCGACAATGCCGGTTTTACCATGCGCATCACGCCGGGCGCTGTGGATGTGCGCCAGGGCCGCGTGACCCTGGCCCCCAGCGGCCAAAGCGCCCCCCATGCCGGCTTCACCTTCACGGCCCGGCTCGGGCAGGCATGGCAGGGGCGGCTGAATGTCACGCTGGATGCCCTCTACGCCCCGGACCTGCCCCATTATTGGCCGCCCGGCGTGCTGGCGCTCACCCGCAAATGGGTGGTCGACAACATCACCCAGGGCCGCGCGCACGATGCCGCCTTTACCTTTGACCTGAGCGCGCCCGAGAGCCTGAACGGCCTCCAGCTCACCAATGTCACGGGGCAATTCGCCGGCGATGACCTGACCCTTTATTGGCTGCCCCATGGTGAGCCGATCACCGATCTGAGCGGCGAGTTCACCATGCCCGACCGTGACGAGGCCTGGATATCGGCCAGCCAGGGGCAGGTGGGCGGCGTGCATCTGGTGCGCGGGCGCATGCACATCACCAACATGGCCAGCCACGTCCAGGATGGTGATCTGGCCCTCAGCCTCGCGGGCACCTTGCCCGCTCTGGTGGCCGCCCTCGATGCCCCGCCGCTCGCCCTGCTCAAGGCCGCCCCCGCCGCCTTGCGCGCGGCCACAGGGCAGTTCGCGGGCAAGCTGAAACTGCATTTGCCCTTCAAGCCCGATTTGCGGCCAGAGGATATTACCCTGAAGCTGCGCATGCGGTTGCATGATGTCACCATGCCGGCCTTGCTGCCCCAGCTCAGCTTCACGGGTGGCGAGGCGGATGTGAGCGCGGATGGAAATGGCGTGCAGGCCGAGGCCACCGCCCAGCTTGGCGGTGAGCCGGCCACGGTGAAGGTCGATGACCAGTTCGCCGGGGCTGGGCGGGCCGATATCGTGGTGACGGGCAAGGCCACCGATAATGTCTGGCGCCAGCTTGGGGTGAGCGGCCCGAATAATGGCGGGCTCGGCATCACCGGGGCCGTGCCGTTCAGCCTGCATGTGCGGGGGCCGGTGAAAGGCACGCAAAGCGCGCTGTTGAGCGCCGATCTCGGCGCCGCCGCGCTGGCCGTGCCCAGCCTGGCCTGGGCCAAGAAACCCGGCGATGCGGGGCAGATGAGCGCCAGCCTGACGCTCGATGACGGCAATCTGGCCGGGCTGGAGGCTTTCACCATCACCGCCCCTGGCCTCGCCGTGCAAGGCCAGGCCGGGGCGGATGGCGTTATCGCGCTGCCCGACATCCGCATCGCGCGCACGCGGGCCCACGGCACGCTCACGCCCCCGTCCCAGCCGGGCCAACCCTGGCGCTTCGCCCTGTCGGGCCCCGTGCTCGATGTCAGGCGCCAGACCCAGTCCGCCGCCCGCGCGCCCTCGGGGCCGGCCTGGCAGGGGCGGCTGAATTTCGGGCAGGTCTTTTTGGCGCCCGCGCCCGCGCCCGCGCTGGAGGGATTCAGCTTCACCGGCACCGGCCAGGGCGATGGCGTGGATCGCGCCCAGATCACCGCCGAGGGCTTGTCCCTGGCCATTGCCCCCACGGCCGGCCAGCGCCACACCATGGCCCTGAGCGCCGCCGATGCCGGCACGGTGCTGCGCGCGCTCGGCTATTATGGCGCCATGCAGGGCGGCAAGCTCACCCTCGACGATGTTTATGACGAGAGCGGCGCCTCCGCCGGCACGTTGACACTGGAGGGCGCGCGGTTCGTGAACGCCCCCGAGGTGACGAAATTTCTCCAGGCCCTGACCCTCTATGGCGTGGCCGCCGCCGCCTCGGGGCCGGGGCTGCTGGTTGAGCACGCCATCATCCCCTTCACCACCCGCGACGGGGTGCTCACCCTGAACGATGCCCGGGCCTTTTCCAGCTCGCTCGGCTTTACCGCCGACGGCACGGTGCAGATGAACGGCCTGGGATGCGCGCTCGATGCCACCATCGTCCCCGCTTACGCGGTGAACACCCTGCTCGGCAAATTGCCGCTGCTCGGGCATTTATTCTCGGCCGAGCGGGGCGGCGGGCTGATCGCCATGAACGCCCACATCACCGGCCAACTCACCGACCCGCACGTTACCCTCAACCCTTTCTCGGCGCTGACGCCCGGCATTCTGCGCGATATTTTCGGCATCAGCGGCCATGAGAGCGCCAAGCCAGCGCCAGTGCAGCCGGCGGGGCCATAAGGCTCACGGTGATCCGGCCAGCCCGGCGCCCGCCCGCAGCACCGCCAAGGCCTCTGGGGTCAGGCCGGTCTGATCGTGCAGCACGAGGCCGGGCAAGATTGTATCTGGCGCGCGGGCGCCCTTGCGGGCGCGGAGCAGAACCATTTTGGCGGCCAGCCCCGCGCGCGGCCAAAGCGGCAGCAGCGTTATGCCCCCGCACGGCCCCTTGAGCGCGGCGGCGGCTTCGGCGAAGCGGTTGGCGGGCAAAATGAGCGAGATGGTGCCGCCCGTGCGCAAAACGCGCAGCAGCTCTGCCACCCAGGCCGCCAGGCCGCCCGGCTCTATATGGTGGGCCAATGTCCGGGTGGCATCGGGCGAGGGGGTGGAGGCGCTGTCGAACCACGGGGGGTTGGCCATGACATGGTGGAAGCGGTCTGGCGTGAAGGGCAGGGCGGTGGCATCGCCCGCCAGGGCCGTGAAGGCGCCAAACCCGTTGGCGCGGAAATTCTCATTGGCCAGCCCGACCAGGGCGCCGTGCCGCTCGACCCCGCAAGCCTCCAGCCCCGCCACCCGCGCGCCCAGGCACAGCAGCCCCGCCCCCGCGCCGCAGCCGGCCTCCAGCACGCTTTGCCCCGGCCGGGCCGGCACCAGCGCCGCCAGCAGCACCGGCTCGAACCCGGAGCGGTGGCCGGCTTTTAGCTGCCGGTAGACCACGCGCCCGCCCAGCAACGTGTCATCCGTGACCTCTTGCGCGTGCGACAAGCTTGACCCCCCTTAAAACCGGCTCGATATGGTGGTAACGCAAACCTGTAAGATAGGTTAAGGCCCCATAACTTGGATGTTTCGACTCCCGTGAAACCTGATGCGCCCGGAAGGCTGACGGCCCTGCTGGCGGCGGATATGCAAGCCACCAACGAGGCCATTTTGGCCCGGATGGACAGTCCTGTCGCGCTAATTCCGCAACTGGCGGCGCATATTGTGGCGGCGGGGGGCAAGCGCTTGCGCCCGCTGCTCACCCTGGCCGCCGCCCGGCTGTGCAACTACCAGGGCAAACGCCAGGTGAAGCTGGCGGCGTGCGTGGAATTCATCCACACCGCCACGCTGCTGCATGATGATGTGGTGGACGAATCCCTCCTCCGGCGCGGTTTTGCCAGCGCCAACGCGGTGTTTGGCAACAAGGCCTCGGTGCTGGTGGGAGATTTCCTGTTCGCCCGCGCCTTTCAGCTCATGGTCGAGGATGGCTCGCTCGAGGTGCTGCGTATTTTGTGCGCGGCCTCGGCCACCATTGCCGAGGGCGAGGTGTTGCAACTGACCACGCAAAACGACCTCAGCACCACCGAGGAAAAATATTTCGACGTCATACGCGGCAAGACCGCCGCGCTGTTCGCCGCCGCCTGCGAGGTGGGGGCGGTGATCGCCGAGGTTTCGCCCCCCCAGCAGGACGCGTTGGCGCGGTTCGGCATGGATCTCGGCATGGCGTTCCAGCTGGTCGATGACGCGCTTGATTATGCCGCCCAGCAGAGCGAGCTGGGCAAAACCGTGGGCGATGATTTCCGCGAGGGCAAGCTGACCTACCCGGTGCTGCTCGCCATCGCCGATGCCTCGCCCGAGGAGCGCGGGTTTTGGGAGCGCACGGTCGAGCAGGGCGAGCAGACCGAGTCGGACCTCGCCACCGCGTTTGAGCTGATCGCGCGCCATGACACCATCCGCCGCTCGATCGCCAAGGCGGATGAGTTTGTCGCCAGCGCCTGCGCCGCGCTCGACCATTTCCCCGACAGCGAGATGCGCGAAATCCTCAAGGATGTCGCGCGCTACACCACCGCCCGGCGGTTCTGAACAAAAAGCCGGCGGTCCTTGGGGCCGCCGGCTGGTTTTTGCGCGCCGTGACTCAGGCCTTGTCGGCGGTGCCGAGCACGGTGCCGATGGTCGAGCGCACCACGTTCACCACCACGTTGGGGGCGATTTCGACCTCGACATTTTCCGCGCCCTCGGTGGTTTTCTTGACCACGCCGACAATGCCGCCGGCGGTCACCACCTTGTCGCCGCGCTTGAGGGCGTTGAGCTTGGTTTTGAGCGCCTTTTGCTGCTTCTGCTGGGGCAGGATGAGCAGGAAATAAAACACCGCCACGATGAGCAGAATCGGCCCATACTGCACGATGTTCACAAACATGGAATTGCCCGCCGGCGTGGCCGTTTGGGCAAAGGCTTCAGACATAAACATTGGCGCTCCTGGTTGCCGTATCTGGCCGCGGACCATAGGTTGCGCGCAGACACAGTCAACAGCCGGGCGCCCTTTTTTTGAGCCAAACGGCTCAACCGGCGCCGGGCCGATACGAGAAGGGTGAACAAAATGGACGAAAGCCTGCTCCGCCGCATTGCCGAGGCCCTGGAGCGCCTGAGCCCGCCGCCCGCCACCCGGCCCGAGCTGGGGGGAGCGGATGCGTTTGTGTGGCACCCAGAGAGCGGCCAGATGCGGGCGGTGGCGCGGGTGGCGGGCGTGGCGCTGGAGCTGCTCCAGGGAATCGAGCTGCAAAAGACCATATTGCTCGAAAACACCACCCGCTTCGCTCAGGGGCTGCCGGCCAACAACGCCATGCTGTGGGGCGCGCGGGGCATGGGCAAATCCTCGCTGGTCAAGGCGGTGCATGGGGCGGTCAACCAGGCCGCGCCCGGGGCGCTGGCGCTGGTCGAGATTCACCGCGAGGATATACGCACGCTGCCCGCGCTGCTCAATTTGCTGCGCGGGCAGGCGCGGCGTTGTGTGATTTTGTGCGACGATCTGTCCTTCGAGAAGGAGGATGCCGATTACAAGGCGCTGAAATCGGTGCTCGATGGCGGCATCGAGGGGCGGCCTGAAAACGTGTTGTTTTACGCCACCTCCAACCGTCGGCATCTGATGCCGCGCGACATGATCGAAAATGAGCGCTCAACCGCCATCAACCCGGCCGAGGCGGTGGAGGAGAAAGTCTCGCTCTCCGACCGGTTCGGGCTGTGGCTTGGCTTTCATAATGGCGGCCAGGATGTGTTTTTCGCCATGATCGATGGCTACGCCGCGGCTTATCAATTACCGATCAGCCATGAGGCGTTGCATGCGGCGGCGGTGGAATGGTCGATGACCCGGGGCGGGCGCTCGGGGCGGGTGGCGTGGCAGTTCATCCAAGACATCGCCGGGCGGCTGGGCGTGCGCTTGACCGGGCCATGAAGAGAGGCCAAAAGGTGGCCCCCACGGTCTCGCGCAAGCGAGACGCGCGGAAGGGTGGCCGAGTGGTTTAAGGCAGCGGTCTTGAAAACCGCCGTAGGTGGAAGCCTACCGTGGGTTCGAATCCCACCCCTTCCGCCAATGGAGCGGCGCCCAAAAGGGACCACGAGAGTAAAACTCCAGAAAACAAAGCAAAAATGCACATAGCGCAGAGTTAGAGTCTGGCAATAATGCGCATCCATCGGTTATAAAAACCGGGTAGATTCCCGGGTACCGGGTACGGTAAAGCCGGGTATGTACGGAGGACCAGATGCTGACCGATGCCAAAGTGCGCAACGTCAAGCCGGCCGACAAGCCGTTCAGGCTGACCGATGCTGGCGGCCTGTTTCTCTGGGTGACGCCCGCCGGCGGAAAAATTTGGAGGCTCCGGTACGAATACCAGCGCAAGGAAAAGCTGATCTCGCTCGGCCCGTATCCAGAAATCCCGCTCGGCCAGGCGCGCGAGCTGCGCGATGAAGCCAAAGCCCAGCTGCGCGGGGGCAAGGATCCATCTGCCCAGCGCAAGCTTGACCGGGTCAAAACAGCGACGGCGACGGCGACTACGTTCGAAGGGGTGGCAAGGGACTGGCATGCGCTGCTCAGGCCGACCTGGACCGAGCGGCATGCCGACGACGTGATCAAGAGCCTCGAGCGCGCCGCGTTCCCGGTGCTCGGGGCGCTGCCGATAGGCGAGATTGAGCCGCCGGTGGTGGTGGGTGTGCTGCGTGCCGTGGAGGCGGGCGGGGCGCCCGAGACCGCGCGGCGGCTACGTCAGCGCATCAGCGCCGTTTTCGCCTATGCGATCGCTCACGGCCTGGCCAAGCATGACCCCGCGCATTTGGCCCGCGGGGTGCTGGCGCCGATGAAAAAGGGGCGCCAACCCGCCATTACCCAGCTCGAGCCGCTGCGCGAAATGCTGCGCGCCGCCGAGGCGATCCCCGCGCATCCGGTGACGCGGCTCGCTCTCCGGTTCCTGGCTCTCACGGCGGTGCGCCCTGGCGAGCTGCGCGGCGCGCGGTGGGATGAAATCGTCGGCCTGGATGGCGCCTCCCCCCTTTGGGAAATTCCAGCGGAGCGCATGAAGATGAAGGTGGCGCATGCCGTCCCATTGTCCCGCCAGGCTGTGGCCGTGATCGAGGCGACGAGGCCTTTCACGGCGCGCCACCCGCTGGTGTTCCCAAACAGCCGACACGCTCACCACCCATTGAGCGAGAATGCGCTCGGGTATCTGCTGAACAGGGCCGGGTACCATGGGCATCATGTGCCGCACGGGTTCCGCGCCTCGTTCAGCTCGGTCATGAATGAGGCGTTCCGGGCTGACCGACAGATTATCGACCTGATGCTGGCGCACTCGCCGAAGGACGAGATCGAGGGGGCCTATAACCGCGCGCTGCACGCCGACCGGCGTCGGGAGCTGGCCCAGGCCTGGGCCGACATGTTGCTTGAGGGATTTCCGAATCCATCTGATTTGGCGCCGCTCGCGCGGCGGTAATCCGGGGTTCAGTTTCTAACGCGGGGACACGCCGGCATCGGCCAGGGCGTCCCTCAAGAGCATAAGCGCATTCTCCACTCCATTCAGTTCCTCGCGCGTCACCAGATTGAGGCCATTCGGCCCTACGTCCCGAGAGGTCAACCGCTTCACGAGCTGGGCGAGACCCCAAGCTTCCCCGTCAGAAAGCTGAAAATTTACAGGAATGTTCATCGCCCTCTCCAGGGGTGGGGTTAGGGTTGCGGGTGACTGGCCCTCTCGCCAGCCAGACCGGAGCTAAACCCCAATCCGTCACGCCTGATAGGAGGTGGCGTTCCCCCGCCATGTTCCGCCACATGGTCGAGCCTACTAGGAGGTCAATGCTTCTGGTCACTATCGCGCTTCCAGCCGCTCGCTCCGTTCGCGTGGGATTCTGTAGGCTATCACTTTATGATTTACACACAAGGTTAGTCAACCTATATGTGCAAACCATGGTCAGAAAAAACATTCAAACGCTGTGACGAAAAACAGCACTGAGAAAGTTTCAGGGGGGTCTGAGGAGCCTCGGTTCTTGCTCGGCTATGCCCGCGTGAGTATGGCCGATCAGGACAATCGGCGCCAGGTGGATGAGCTCGTGCGCGCCGGGGTGGATCTGGCCAATATCTGGCAGGACAAGGCCAGTGGCAAGAATATGGATCGGCCCGGCTGGAAGCTGATTTGGAAGGCGCTACGCCCGGGCGATGTGTTGGTGGTGGTCTCGATTGACCGCATAGGCCGGAGCCTGCTCGAAGTCTCTCAGGTGCTCGAAGAGCTTCACGCGCGCGGGTGCGAGCTGAAAATCCTCAACCTGGACGTGGACACGCGCACGCCCCTGGGCCGCTTTATTTTCAGCATCATGGCGGCGTTCGCCCAGATGGAGCGCGAATTTATCCGGGAGCGCACGCTCTCGGGCTTGGCTGCGGCACGGGCGCGCGGGCATGTCGGGGGCGCCAAAAAGAAGGTCAGCGATGACCAGATCAGGGACGCCATCGCGCGCATCGAGGCGGGCGAATTTAAGAGCGATCTAGCCAAGGAGCTGGGCATCAGCCGGGTGGCGCTCGATAAGCGGATCAAACAGATGCCCGAAAAGGATATGGCAAAGGAGATCGAAAAAAATGGCGAATGACCCCAACCAAACGACCGCCGAGGCGTATGCCGCCGGCTTTCTCGCTGGGCAGGAGGCGATGCGAAAAATGGCCATCGGCATTTGTGAGGGGGGCCGCCCTAAGGAGCGCGAGAATGATCGGCTATCGATGGGATGGGGCCGGGCTGTGGATTTCCTGGTGCGGCGCATCCGTAAAATCGAACCGATTCATGCGGGGCCGTGGCTATGACCAACAAAACGACCGGCGCCCTGTCGGAGGGGCGCCCGATCAGCACCGCACCTCGGGACGGAACATGGATTCAGGCGGAAATACCGGGACACGGAAGCGACAATATCATCGCGTGGCTGGGCGGCCTCGAGGACGAAGCGGGCAACGAATGCTGGGCTTGGCATTTTATGCTCGAGGGCCAAGAGCCGCCTGATTGCTGGACTGATGGGGTGTGCTGGGCATCAAACGAGGACGGCGCCCCCTCCGTTCAACCCACGAAATGGAAGCCGTACTATGCCTGAGAACCAAACGACCGGCCCCGCGCCGCGCAAAATTGTTTTTGAGGTTGACCCTACGCGCTTGTTTGACGCCCTCTCGAAAATGAATGGCGACACAGCCCCTTTGGGCGCGAGGCTCGTGGAAACGCTCCTGTCGCCTCCTGGCTTTAGGGTCGCGCTGGGGCTTGCGATGTACGGGATTACACTGGCGGGTGAATCATGACCAACAACCAAACGACTAGGCGCCGATGCAACGATAGCGAAATTTCTGAAATGCTTACTTTGCCGCCGCCATTGCGAGCAAAATTGTTAGAAGCTCATGGATTGAAGATCCTTCGCTTAAAAACCGCTGTGGTTGGAGCGAGCATGATCCCCGAGCGAAAGGCAGGAGATTACGTGTTTGGTCGCTGGAATGACGGCGGCGCCCATACACCCATCGCCCAAGGCTGGATAATTTCTGGGATCAGCTTTTTGCAGGTGTTGAACGAGCCTGACGTGGAAGTTATCAAATGAAGGAGTCGCCATGACCAACCAAACGACCGAACTTGAGTTCTCAAGCAATCCTTGAGAACTGCCGGTTTGCGTCTGGTCCACGTGGGATGCGTAACACAAAAAAAAGGCGCCACTGGCGCCTTTTTGTTGAGTATTCTACTCGTTGCCGTCGGCGCTTTCGCCTGCGGTGGCTGAAATTAATGCGATCACGCGCGGCGGGAACCGCGCCATGTTTTGACCTTGAAGCGGTATGGCACCCCGAGGCGCTCAGCTCGTCTGTTGACCATATCAAGCGTGAGAGCCGCGTCGATCGACATGCCGCGCTCAGCGGCCCAGGTCTCGATTTCGGACCAAGTGCGCTCCAGGATCCGCACCGAGACGGCCACGGCTGGCTCTTTGTGGGCGCTATGGCTCACACGGGCCGCGGCGGGGGGGGATTTGTCCGCGGGCGGCTCTGTTGCCACGAGCATGGGCGCTGCATCCTCAATCGCCGGATGCTTCTGCATCGCGCTCCCAGAGCAGCTTTGCGCGGGCAACTTTCCGCGCTCACGCAGGTAATAATACATGCCGGAGACGGCATTAAGCGTGCCCAGCTGGGGCCCAGGCAATTCATTCAGGGCCTCCTTAATCTTGGCCCATGATGCACCGGTGGCTTTAAGATCGACCATCAGCTGGCATCGCGCAGCGGAGAATTTCGGGCCAACGCCGGCGGCCGCCACGCCAGCGGAAAGAGGTGCAGGGACAGGCTTAGGAACGGCGTCTTTTTCGCTCAGGACGCTGAGCAGATCAGCTGTTTGACGGGCAAGCGCCAGCGGAACGGTCACCACCTTGTCGGCGCCAAGGCAGTCTCGCGGATCCAGCTCGAGGTACCGCGCCCAAAGACTGGCCAGGCCCGCAACTAAGGGTATGTGGGGTTGATCAAGCATTTGCGCCCTCCTGGGCGGCTTTGACCATGGCGCCCGTCGGGCGCCCGCGGCGCGGTACCGGCGGCTGGGCCGTTTGGGCGATCTGCCAGGCTGTAATTTCGGATTCGACCCATACGGTGCACCGTCCCGAAAGCCGCCTGGGCTCGGGGAATTTACCGTGGCGCACCCAGCGGTAAATGGTCGAGGGGTCGAGATGCACGCGCTCGGAGACCTCTTTGACGGAAATAAAGACAAGGCGTGGGCTTGGCTCGCTCATGCGACCATCCTTTCTTCGGTGGTATGATAGTGGAAAATGGACCTGATCACGGCTTCAGCCATGTCCGGGCAGACGCTGTTGCCGATGAGGCGCACCTCGGCGGTTTTGGAGAGGCGGCCGCCATCGGTGAGGTCATAGGTGGCGGGAAAGCCTTGGGCGCGCGCCAGCTCGTGCGGGGCGAGCATGCGCATGCGGATGTCGGTGATCGGGCGCGCCACGCCATCGACCAGCACCAGCGCGAAGCGGTCACGGGTGGTGATAGCGCCGAGCGGCCGCTCGAGGCTCTGGTTGCGGCCGCCCTGGCCATAATAGCTGACCAGGAACGCCGCCACCCGCTCGGCCCCGGCGAGGTCATCGGGGGAAAGATCGGCCTCAACGATCTGCTGCTGTGTGCCGGCGGTGGTGATGGTGGAAAGCGGTGCATTTAATCCCCGGGCAATCCCCGTGCCGCGCAGCTCGGCGGTGTGGGCGGTGACGAGAATCTGGTCAGCCTTGGTGGTGATCGTGCCCACGGGGCTGCTGGCGGCGCGCGGCGGGGACTGCCCGGTGCGGCCACCGCAGCCGGTGATGACGGCCAGGACGATATAGGGCGTATCGGCATTGACCACATAGCGCATGATGCCCTCGGCGATCCGGCGCAACGTGGCATCCTTGAGCGGTCGGGGGCGGTCAAAGATCGAACGGCACGGTAGCGACCAGTCGATGCACTCAGCCGCGGCGCGCCAGGGGCGCTCGAACATGCTCGGCAGGCGGGCATGGGTGGCCTGGGGCCAGACGATGGAGCCGTCGAGTGAGGCGACGATTACCAAGCGCGTGCGGATCGTCGGCGCGCCGAAATCGGCGCCGCACAGTTCGCGCCACTCGACACGGTAGCCGAGGCCGCGCAAGCGCCCCGCCCATTGGTTGAAGCTGCGCCCAACACGGGCGCGACATGGCGTGCCATCCTCCAGAAGCGGCCCCCAGCCCAGCATTTCCCTCACATTCTCGACCACGATCTTGCGCGGCCGCACGCGGGTGGCCCAGGTGAGGACCACGCCCGGCAGAGAGCGCACGGCCTTCCATTTCGGGCGCCCGCCGGCGGCGCGGGAGAAATGCCGGCAGTCGGGGGAAGCCCAGAGCAGTCCGACCGGGCGACCGGCGCAGGCCGCCACGGGTTCGATCTTCCACACGCTTTCGCAGTGGTGTTCGGTCTCCGGGTGGTTGCGCAGGTGCACGGCGATGGCGTCGGGATCATGGTTCACGGCGATATCGGGGTGGCGCCCGGTGGCCTGATAGATGCCCTGGCTCGCACCGCCGCCGCCAGCGAAAAGATCCACGATCAGTTCGTCTGGGCGGATCATGTGTGCACCTCGAGGATGCGGCGTTCGGGAGTGAGGGAAATGCGCCCCTGATTTTCGACGCTGCGCAAAATGGCGGCGGCATATTTCGGGGTGATGCCAAGGGCGTCGCCCAGCCTCTCCCGGTGGGGCATTCGACGCCCATTGATCAGAGCGCGCTCGGCGATGGCGACCATCAGGCGCTCTAGCAGCGCCAAGCGCCCCGGCGTGTGCTTCGCGCTGAGGGATGGATGCAGATTAGGAGCGGCTGGCATCGTGGCGCGCCTCCCGCGCGGGCAAATCGGCACGGCTTTTGATGAGCTCGGAAAGGTCGGATAGATAGGCCTCTCCCATGAGCCCGCGCCCGTAATCGGCGATGACTGCCGAGGCGCAAGACAAAACCGCGCGCTCGTGATAACCCGCCTCTAAATAGCGCGAAATGACGGCGCTCAGGTCATTTGACAGAGCGGAAAGGTCAGCCGCCATGGGCATCTCCCTTCAAAACCAGCGCCTCTCCGGCGCTGAACAGGGCTTCGATCTGGGGGAGCAGACCTGCTTCAAGCGGCTTTTCGGCGCCCGGAACAAAATAACCATCGTTGATTTCGGCAAGCATTTTAGCTGCGCCTGCGACGATTAAAAATTCAGCATCGGCAAAAGTTTCGGTACCGTCGACATTCAGGATCTGAGCGAGGGCGCCAAGGGCGAGAATTGCAACCGCGCGGCGGACAATAATGGGCAGTTCTTCAAACATGGTTATCTCCCTGCGAAATTATTTGCCAAGCGACGACCGGTCGCGGTGATGCACAAGAGCACTGAGCGACGGTCGGACGGGTCGGGCTTGCGCTCGATCAGGCCGTCCTCGGCCAAGCGGCTGGCGGCGCGGGTGATGGCGGGTTTGCAGACGCGGAATTTTTCAGCAGCGCCGCGCACAGTTTGCCGGCCCTCCAGGCAGGCCATCAGAAGGCCAAGCTGACGGATGGATAAATCATCGCGTTTGGTGGCAAGCAAATAATTGATCGCGCCCGCGAAAGACATGCCCGATGGGCGGGTATTATTAGGCGATTTCATGCGGTTACTTTCTTGATCTGGTTTTGATTATGACAATGGGCGGCGTGACGCGCGGCGGAATCATGGTGGGCCGGTGCTCTCGAATTTTTCTGTTTCATTCCCCCAGCTCAGCCAGCCGGGGGCGACTTCGCGGGCAAAAAGTTCGACATACGGGCCGGCCCAAAGCGCCTCGATATCGGCGCGCATCTGGTCGGGCTTTCGGCTGTGCTCGCGGATGGGCGCCACGATGAGATTGCGCACCGAGCGCGAGCGCTGGCGAGGTTTGCCGATGGTGCCAAGCAGCCAGAATTCGACCGCCGAGCGGTAGCAATATCCGGTGCCGAAATGCCACGCCGCACCGGTGCGTGAGCGCTTGGCCCAGGCGCCGGCGGATTTGAAGGCAAAGCCCCAGGCCGCCATTGTCTCGACCGCGTGGGGCAACATGGGGGCCGTCGCCCACATGACCAGCGCGCAGCCCGCCGGGTCAGCGAGCTCGGCCACGGGCAGTGCTTTGATGGCGGTCAGCGGCATGCAGCCATAATGGTGCTGGGGTGCCTTCCCCTCGCCCCTTGCCGAATAGAGCGCGAAGGCCCATGGCGGATCCGCAAGGATGACACGGGCCTGGCGCTCGGGGAGCGCGGCGAAGGGGGATGAGGGAGCGAAGAGGTCCATCAGGCGATTGCCGCCGCGCGCTTCGCGAGTTTGATGTTATGTCCGCGCGCTTTGTCATTGTTTTCTGCCAGCGCGGCCGGGAGCGGGTGCTGATAGCCATCGAGGTCGAGCCAGCCCGCCACGCTCGCCAGCGCGGCCGGGAGCGGGTGCTGATAGCCCCGGAG
Source organism: Pseudomonadota bacterium (assembly GCA_021781835.1). Taxonomy (GTDB): domain Bacteria; phylum Pseudomonadota; class Alphaproteobacteria; order Acetobacterales; family Acetobacteraceae; genus Acidocella. The sequence goes on from JAJXWD010000008.1 coordinate 92,981, forward strand.
GGCGAGCCCGCCCGCCACGCTCGCCAGCGCGGCCGGGAGCGGGTGCTGATAGCCCCGGAGGTAGAGCCCGCCCGCCACGCTCGCCAGCGCGGCCGGGAGCGGGTGCTGATAGCCCCGGAGGTCGAGCCCGCCCGCCACGCTCGCCAGCGCGGCCGGGAGCGGGTGCTGATAGCCCCGGAGGTCGAGGCAGCCC
>JAJXWD010000038.1 GCA_021781835.1 Pseudomonadota bacterium
CGCAAGTCAAACCAATGAAATTGATCGTCAAAATATGACTGGAGCGGGTGCGCCATAACGCATCCCGCTCCAGACGATCACGCGATGAGGCCGCGCTTTTGCTCGTTCACCTGGATATGGGACGGCGTGAAGGCCGCCTTCAGGAAGGGAATGAGCTTATAGGGGTCGGCGCAGCCGCACATGAACACATCGAGCGCGGCGAAATTGCGTTCCGGCCAGGAATGGATGGAGATGTGGCTTTCGGCCAGCACCACGACGCCCGAGACGCCACCATTGGGCTCGAAATGGTGGAAATGGTGATGCAGGATGGTGGCACCGGCCGCCACCGCGCCATCGCACAATGTCTGGTCGATGAGTTCCGGCTGGTCGAGATTGGAGGCGCCCCACAAATCGATGATGAGGTGCATGCCGGCGTATTTCACGCCGTCCTTCTCGATATAATAGTCCTTTTGCGGCTCAGGTGAGACCGACGACATCGCCTGGTTTTCGCTCGGAGACTCCGAGACCATCCCCAGTCGGGCAAGTGCGTTCATTGCGAACCCCCTCAACTAGTAGACAGCCTGTAGAACGCGGCACCGTGCCGCGCCCCCCTGGGCCAGTGGGGGGGGCTTATGAGGCCAATACCCCCCGGGTGCAAGTGATATTTTCTCCCCCGGCCATGATTTTTTTATGTCCTGGCCGGAAGGATTTGCACGGCTGCTATTCGGCCGCCTCGGTGTAGGATTCCAGCGGCGCGCAGGAGCAGATGAGGTTGCGGTCGCCATAGACGTTATCCACCCGTTTCACCGGCGGCCAGTATTTTTGGGCGGCGATGTAGGGCAGCGGATAGGCCGCCTGTTCGCGGGTGTAGGGGTGTTTCCACTCACCGGCCATGACCTCGGCGGCGGTGTGGGGGGCGTTTTTGAGCGGGTTGTCGTCGCGCGGCCAGGCGCCGTCGGCGATGGTGCCGATCTCCTCGGCGATGCAGAGCATGGCATCACAGAAACGGTCCAGCTCGCCCTTATCCTCGCTCTCGGTCGGCTCGATCATCAGCGTGCCCGCCACCGGCCAGGACATGGTGGGGGCATGGAAGCCATAATCGCCCAGGCGCTTGGCGATGTCTTCCACCTGCACGCCAGAGGTGGCGGCGAAGCCCCGGCAATCGATGATGCATTCATGCGCGACACGGGCCTCGGCGCCGCGATAGAGGATGGGGTAGGCGCCCTCGAGCTTGGCGGCGATGTAGTTGGCGTTGAGGATCGCCACCTTGGTCGCCTGGGTGATGCCGTCCGGCCCCATGAGGCGGATATAGGCATAGGGGATGGGCAGGATGAGCGCCGAGCCGAACGGCGCCGCCGAGACCGGGCCGTAGCCGGTGGCGGGGCCGACATCGGGGCGCAGCGGGTGGTTGGGGAGATGGGGCACCAGATGCGCCGCCACCCCGATGGGCCCAACACCCGGGCCGCCACCGCCATGGGGGATGCAGAAGGTTTTGTGCAGGTTGAGATGGCAGACATCGGCGCCGATATTGGCCGGGCTGGTCAGCCCGACCTGGGCGTTCATGTTGGCGCCATCCATGTAAACCTGGCCGCCCGCCTCGTGCACGGCGCGGCAGATGTCGCGGATCTGCACCTCGAACACGCCGTGCGTGCTGGGATAGGTGATCATCAGCGCGGCGAGCTTCGGGCCATGCTCGGCGATCTTTTTCTCGAGATCGGCGAGATCGACATTGCCCAGCCGGTCGCAGGCGACCACCACCACCTTATAGCCCGCCATGGCCGCCGAGGCCGGGTTGGTGCCGTGCGCGGAGGAGGGGATGAGGCAGATGTCGCGCGTGCCCTGGCCGCGCGCCTCGTGATAGGCACGGATGGCCAGCAGACCGGCATATTCGCCCTGGGCGCCCGAATTGGGCTGGAGCGACACGGCCGCGAAGCCGGTGACCTCGGCGAGCAGGGCGGCCAGCTCATCGATGAGCTGTTTGGAGCCCTGGGTTTGGTCGGCGGGGGCGAAGGGGTGGAGGCTGGCGAATTCAGGCCAGCTGATCGCCGCCATTTCGGCCACGGCGTTGAGCTTCATGGTGCAGGAGCCGAGCGGGATCATCGAGCGGTTGAGGGCGATGTCCTTGTCTTCCAGGCGCTTGAGATAGCGCAGCATGGCGTGCTCGGAATGGTGGCTGTTGAACACCGCCTCGGTGAGGCAGGCGCTGGTGCGCGCGAGCCCCGCGGGCAGCGAGGCGGGTGCGGTATCGAGCCGGCCGCCCAGCAGCCCGGCCAGGGTTTCCAGTTCAGCGCGGGTGACGGTTTCATCGAGCGCGATGGCGATGCCGGTTTCATCGATCCGGCGCAGATTGAAGCCGGCATCGAGGGCGGCCCGCATCAGGGCCTCGGCGCGGTCGCCGGCCTCGATGGCGATGGTGTCGAAGAACTGCGCGTGACGGAGCGTATGGCCGCCCTGGCGCGCGGCATCGGCCAGCAGGCGGGCCTGGAGATTGACGCGCCGGGCGATTTTCCCGAGCCCCTCGGGCCCATGCCAGGCGGCGTAGAACCCGGCCATGACGGCCAGCAGCACCTGCGCCGTGCAGATGTTGGAGGTGGCTTTTTCGCGCCGTATATGCTGCTCGCGGGTTTGCAGGGCGAGACGCATGGCCGGGCGCCCGGCGGCATCGACCGAGACACCGACCAGGCGGCCGGGCATGGAACGTTTATAGCCATCGCGCGTGGCGAAATAGCCGGCATGGGGGCCGCCAAAGCCCATGGGCACGCCAAAGCGCTGGGCCGAGCCGACCGCGACATCGGCGCCCATTTCGGCCGGGGATTTGAGCAGCGTGAGGGCCAGCAGGTCGGCCGCGACGATGGCCAGCGCGCCGGCACGGTGGGCGGCCTCGATTTCGGCCGAAAGATCGCGCGCCTCGCCCGTGCTGCCCGGATAGTTGAGCACCACGGCGAACGGCTTGGCGGCCTCGATGGCGGCAACATCGCCGGCCGGCACATCGAGCACCCGCCAGCCCAGCGGCCAGGCGCGGGTGGCGATGACGGCGCGGGTTTGGGGCAGCACGTCCGAGGCCACGGCGATGACGGCGGAGCCGGTCTTGTTCAGCCCGTGCGCCATGGCGACGGCCTCGGCGGCGGCGGTGGCTTCATCGAGCAGCGAGGCATTGGCGATGTCGAAGCCGGTCAGGCTGGCGATCATGGTCTGGAAATTAAGGATGGCTTCCAGACGGCCCTGGCTGATTTCGGCCTGGTAGGGGGTGTAGGCGGTGTACCAGCCGGGGTTTTCCAGCACATTGCGCAGGATAACCGGCGGCGTGTGGGTGCCGTGATAGCCAAGCCCAATGAGGGATTTCTTGACCACGTTGCGCGATGCCAGGGCGCGCAGCACGGCCAGCACCTCGGCCTCGCCCACGGCGGCGGGCAGGTTGAGCCCGGCATTGGCGCGGATCTGCGGCGGCACGGTCTGGGCGATCAGATCATCCAGGCTGACCACGCCGATGGTTTTGAGCATGGCGGCGATTTCGGCGGGGCGCGGGCCGATATGGCGGGCGGCGAACTGGTCCGCCGCCTCCAGCGCGCTCAGATCCTCGAGAGCGCTCATGAAAGCGTGCCCAGGAAGGTTTCATAGGCCGCGCGGTCCATGAGGCCGTTGACGGCGGCGGCGTCATCGAGGCGCAGCCGGAAGAACCAGGCGCCCGATTCGGCCTGGGTGTTGACCAGGGCGGGGTCATCGACGATGGCCTGGTTGGCCTCGACCACCGTGCCAGCGAGGGGGGCATAGACATCCGAGGCGGCCTTGACGCTCTCGACCACCGCCACGGCCTCGGCCTTGCCGACCACGCGGCCGGGCTCGGGCAGCTCGACGAACACGATGTCGCCCAGCGCCTCCTGGGCGTGATCGGTGATGCCAATGGTGGCGATGCCGTCGGCGCCGAGCGCCACCCACTCATGATCTTCGGAGAAATAAATCTGGGTCATGGGAAAACCTTTCAGCGGGCGTAGTTGTGGGGAACGAAGGGCAGGGTCACGACCTGGCCAGGCAGCGGCTTGTCACGCACGATGAGCGCGAGCGCCGTGCCGGGGGACGCCAGATCGGCGCGGACATAGCCGAGCGCGATGGGGGCGTTGAGGGTGGGGGCGAAGACGCCCGATGTCACCTCGCCCACGCGCGCGCCCTGAAACCGGATTTCGGTGTGTGAGCGGGCGGGCGCGCGGCCCTCGAGGCGGATGCCGACCAGCTTTTGCGCCGTGCCCCCGGCCAGCGCCCGGCTCACCGGCCCCGCGCCGATGAAATCGCCCGTCTCCAGGCGTTTTTTGGAGAGCGCGAAATTCAGCCCGGCGGCCACGGGGGAGGTGGTTTCGTCGATGTCGTTGCCATAAAGCGGCAGCCCGGCCTCGAGGCGGAGCGAGTCGCGCGCGCCAAGCCCGGCGGGCACCGCGCCGCGCGCCAGCAGCAGCTCGGCCAGGGCCTCGCCATCCTCGCCCGCGCAGCCGATCTCGAACCCGTCTTCGCCCGTGTAGCCCGAGCGCGTGACCACGCAGGCGATGCCGTTGATGGCGAGGGCGGCGGCATCCATGAATTTGAGCCCGGCGCCCTCGGGCAGCACGTCTTTCGCCTTGGGGCCTTGGAGGGCGAGCAGGGCGCGGCTGAAATATGTTTCCACCTCAAGCCCGTGGGCGCGCATATGCGCGACATCCACATCCTTGCGCCCGGCATTGAGCACGGCCTGGAGATGTGTGCCGAAATTGGCCACCATCAGGTCATCGATGATGCCGCCCGTCTCGTTGAGCAGCAGCGTGTAGCGCTGGCGGCCGGGCTTGAGGCCGGCAATGTCGCCGGGCACGAGGCGCGAGAAGCCCGCCACGTCGCGGATGATGGCCTGGCCCATGTGCGAGACATCGAACAGCGCCGCGCCTTCGCGGCAGGCTTTGTGCTCGGCCATGATGCCGGCGAATTGCAGCGGCATGTCATAGCCCGCGAACTCGACCATGCGCGCGCCCAGGCGCCGGTTGAGCCCATCCAGTGGCGTTGTGTGCAATGAAACCCCCAAAAGTCAGCGTGCCGGACGTGAAGGACCGGCTGGTCTGACCCCCCTCTGTCTTTAGGACCTGAGAGATTCGAGCGGTTTTGCGCTCTTGACCCCGTCGGTGCGGCGTTGCGGCCGGCTTTCCAGAGTGCCCCGTAACCCGTTCGCAGCCCTTTTGCCTGAGCGATTCCGGGGGCCGGTTGCGCCTTCGGCGGCAGGATTTCCACCCGCTCTCTCCTGCGTCTGATGAGGACGGCGCCATTTTGGCCCAAGGCCCGGCGATTTGCAAACCCCAAAACGCCGAGACCCCTTGCATATACATTTGCAAACCCGGCAAACTATCGCATACCAGAAAAAAGCAAGGATCCGAGGTTTCATGTCAGAGGCGCCCAAATCCAACCCCGCCCTCGTGGTCGAGGACATCCATAAGAGCTTCGGCAAGGTCGAGGTGCTCAAGGGCGTCTCGCTCACCGCCCATGACCATGACGTGATCGCGATTTTGGGCTCGTCGGGCTCGGGCAAGAGCACGTTTTTGCGCTGCATCAACCTGCTCGAGACGCCCGACCAGGGGCGGGTTTCGATCAAGGGCGAGCTGATCGAGATGAAGGATGGCAAGCAGGGCCGCCTGGCCGCCAACCCCAAGCAGGTGGAGCGGCTGCGCTCCCGGCTCTCGATGGTGTTTCAGCAGTTCAATCTGTGGGCCCACATGACGGTGCTGCAAAATGTCATCGAGGCGCCGATCCATGTGCTCAAGCTCGACCGCAAGACCGCCATCGCGCGCGCCGAGGCCATGCTCGACAAGGTGGGGCTGGCGCACCGGCTGGATGCCTACCCCGCCCAGCTCTCGGGCGGGCAGCAGCAGCGCGTGGCCATTGCCCGCGCGCTGGCCATGGAGCCCGATGTGCTGCTGTTCGACGAGCCGACCTCGGCGCTCGACCCCGAGCTGGTGGGCGAGGTGCTGAAAGTGATGCGCGACCTGGCGAAAGAAGGCCGCACCATGCTGGTGGTGACCCACGAAATGGGCTTTGCCCGCGAGGTGGCCAGCCGGGTGATGTTTTTGCACAAGGGCCTGACCGAGGAAGAAGGCGCGCCGCACGAAATGTTCACCAACCCGCAATCGGAGCGGTTCCGGCAATTCCTGTCCTCGACCCTCAAGCACTGAGGGGTCTATTGTCGTGAAGGGGGGAAACTTCCTATCTTCACGCCAGATCATTCACCAGGACCCTCCAGAGACCAAGCATGGCTGACGACCCCTACAAGGTGCTGGGCGTGGCGCGCGACGCCAGCGCCGAGCAGATCCGCGCGGCTTACCGCAAGCTGGCCAAGACACACCACCCCGACCTCAACCCCGGCAATAAAAAGGCCGAAGAGGCTTTCAAGGCCCTCAACACCGCCTATGACCTGCTGGGCGACCAGGATAAGCGGGCGAAATTCGACCGGGGCGAGCTGGACGCGGCGGGCAATGAGCGCGCGCCGCAATTTCACCCGGGCGCGGGCGGGTTTGGCGGCGGCGGATTCGAGGATATGTTCGCCAACATCTTCGAGCAGCGCGCGCGCGGGCCGGCGCGGGGGCAGGATGAGCGCTATCTGGCCAATGTCTCGTTTCTCGAAGCCGTGAATGGCGGCACCAAGCGCATCGACCTGCCTTCGGGGCAAAGCCTGGATGTGAAGATTCCGCCCGGCGCCTCCTCGGGCGATGTGCTGCGGCTGCGCGCCAAGGGCGCGCCCGGGCGCAATGGCGGGCCGGCGGGCGATGCGCTGATCGAGTTGCAGGTGCAGCCGCACAGGTTTTTCCGCCGCGAGGGGCGCGCCATTCACCTCGACCTGCCGGTGAGCCTGAAAGAGGCGGTGCTGGGCGGCAAGGTGACCGTGCCAACCCCCTCCGGCGATGTGGTGATGACGCTCAAACCCCATACCGAGGGCGGCACCGAGCTGCGCCTGCGCGGCAAGGGCGTGCCGGCGCACGGGCACCACCATGTGGGGGATTTGCTGGTGAAGCTGGTGGTGAAAATAGGGCCGGTGGATGAGGCGCTGGAGGCTTTTTTAAAAGGCTGGGCGCAGGCGGACTTCCACCCGCGCGAGAAGCTTTGAGAGACGCCGCCTTTTTGGAAAAAGGCGGCACCCACAAACTTTTAAAACCCGGGGCGGTGCCTACTTTTGCCGATGTGCGCGGTTGCGAGGCGGTGGGGGGATTGAGACGCCCCCCGTTTATCCTTTCAGATAGACACGCGCCTCGATCATCAGCCGTTTCATCTCGGCGATAGCGGCGGGCAGACCGATGAGCAGCGCCTCGCCCATCAGGTAATGGCCGATATTGAGCTCCACCACCTCGGGGAAGGCCGCGATGGGGGAGACATTGGCGAAGGTCAGCCCGTGCCCGGCATGGCATTCGAGCCCGACCTTGGCGGTCAGCTCGGCGGCCCGGCGCAGGCGCTCCAGCTCGGCGCGCTTGCCGTTGGCATAGGCGCCGGTGTGCAGCTCGACCACCTCGGCGCCGATCTCGGCCGAGGCCTCGACCTGATCGGCCACCGGATCGACGAACAGCGAGACGCGGATGCCGGCATCCTTGAGCCTCGCGATGGCGGGTTTGAGGGCGGCGCGGTTATTGACCACGTCCAGCCCGCCCTCGGTGGTGATTTCGGCGCGCTTCTCGGGCACCACGCAGCAGCCGTGAGGCTTGAGCCGCGTGGCGATGGCGACCATCTCCTCGGTCGCCGCCATTTCGAAATTCACCGGCTTGCCCGCCCAGGCGCAGATCGCCTCGGCGTCGGCGTCGCGGATATGGCGGCGGTCTTCGCGCAGATGGATGGTGATGCCATCCATCCCCGTGCCGACCAGCGCCTTGGCCACCGTCAACGGATCGGGGTGGCCGCCGCCGCGGGCGTTCCGCAGCGTGGCCACATGGTCGATATTGACGCCTAAGCGGATGGGGCTGGCCATGCTCAGATGTGCAGGGCGCGGCCGTCGGCCGCCAGCGCGGCTTCCTTGACCACTTCGGAGAGGGTGGGGTGGGCGTGGCAGGTGCGCGCCACATCCTCGGCCGAGGCGCCGAATTCCAGCGCCGTCACGCACTCGGCGATCAGGGCACCGGCGTCAGGCCCGATGATGTGGGCGCCGAGCAGCTTGTCGGTGGTTTTGTCGGAGAGCAGCTTCACGAAGCCCTCGAGCGCGCCCATGGCACGGGCGCGGCCATTGGCCATGAAGGGGAATTTGCCGACCTTATAGGCAACGCCCTGGGCCTTCAGCCCCTCCTCGGTCGCGCCCACGGTGGCCACTTCCGGCCAGGTGTAAACCACGCCGGGGATGGCGCCGTAATTCACATGGCCCGCCTGGCCGGCCAGAATCTCGGCCAGCGCCACGCCTTCTTCCTCGGCCTTGTGGGCGAGCATGGGGCCGGCGATGACGTCGCCGATGGCGTAAACGCCGGGCACGTTGGTGGCGTAATGGTGGTCCACCTTCACGCGGCCGCGCTCATCGGTGGCGACGCCGGCGGCCTCGAGGTTGAGGCCGCCAGTGTAGGCGTAGCGGCCAATGGCCAGCAGCACCACGTCGGCCTTGAGGGTCTCGGCCTCGCCGCCCTTGGCGGGCTCGAGGGTGAGCGCGACCTCGTCGCCCTCCACCTTCGCGCTGGTGACCTTGGTGCCGAGCTTGAAGGTGAAGCCCTGCTTGGTGAGGATTTGCTGGAAGCTCTTGGAGAGCTCGTTATCCATGCCGGGCGTGATGCGGTCGAGGAATTCGACCACCGTGACCTCGGCGCCGAGCCGGCGCCAGACGGAGCCCAGCTCAAGCCCGATGACGCCGGCGCCGATGACCACCAGGCGGCCGGGCACCTTGTCCAGCTCCAGCGCGCCGGTGGAGGTGACGATTTTCTTCTCATCGACCTCGATGCCCTTGAGGGGCACGGAATCGGAGCCGGTGGCGATGATGATGTGCTTGGCCGTGTAGCCCTGGCCCGCGACCTCGACGGCGTTGGGGCCGGTGAACTTGGCCTCACCCTTGAGCCAGGTGACCTTGTTCTTCTTGAACAGGAACTCGATGCCCTTGGTGTTGGCGCCCACCACCTCGGCCTTGCGGGCCTGCATGCGGGCAATGTCGATGCTCACCGAACCGAGCGTGATGCCGTGATCGGCGAAGCCGTGCAGGGCCTCGTGGTAATTCTCGGAGGATTGCAGCAGCGCCTTGGAGGGGATGCAGCCGACATTGAGGCAGGTGCCGCCCAGCGTGGCGCGCTTTTCGGCCACCGCGACCTTGAGGCCCAGCTGCGCGGCGCGGATGGCCGCCACATACCCACCGGGGCCCGCCCCGATCACGATGACATCGAAATTTTCCGCCATGATCCGTCTCTCCCAACGAAGTGCTATACGCCCTGCCTCTTAGCCCCACCGTGGGCTTGCGGCAATTCGCCGGGCGCAAGGGTGGTTTCTTGCTTTGCGCGAGGGCCCGTGGCTTTACTCCGGCCATGACCGAATTTGCCGCCCGCGTGGGCCGTACCGAACTCGCCGCCACCTTCGCCATGGCCGCCCGCGCCCGCGCGCTGCGGGGCCAGGGGCATGATGTCATCTCGCTCTCGCTGGGCGAGCCTGATTTTCCCACCCCTGAGCATGTGGTGGCGGCCGCGCATGAGGCGGCGCGGCGCGGCGAAACGAAATATCCGCCGCTCGCCGGAACCGAGGCTTTGCGAACCGCCGTGGCCGGGAAGTTCCACGCCGACCATGGCGTGCGCATCCGGGCGCAGGATGTGCTGGTCACCAATGGCGGCAAGCAGGCGATTTTCAATGTGCTGATGGCGCTGGCGCAGGCGGGCGACGAGGTGATCATCCCCGCCCCCGCCTGGGCCGGCTATGAGCAGACGGTGAAGTTCGCCGGGGCCGCGCCGGTGTTCGTGCCCTGCCCGCAGGACCTGGGATTTGTGCTCCAGCCTGACGCATTGGAAGCCGCGATCACCCCGCGGACGAAACTTTTATTGCTCAATTACCCAAACAACCCCTCGGGCGCGGCGATGGATGAGGCCGGGCTGCGGGCGCTGGCCGGGGTGCTGCGCCGCCACCCGCATGTGTGGGTGCTCTCGGACGATATTTACGAGCATCTTTTGTTCGAGGGCCGCGCCCATGCCACGCTGCTGGCGGTGGCGCCCGATCTGGCGGCGCGGATCGTGGTGCTTTCGGGCGTTTCCAAGACCTACGCCATGACGGGCTGGCGCATCGGCTGGTGTTTTGGCCCCGAGGCGCTGATCAAGGCGGCGACGCTGGTGCAGGCCACCGCCACGTCGGGCGTGTCCTCGGTGGGGCAGGCGGCGGCGGTGGCGGCGCTCACCGGGCCGCAGGATTTCCGCGCCACCCGGGCGGCGGCCTATCAGGCCCGGCGCGATCTGGTGGTGGCGGCGCTGAACCAGGCGCCGGGCATGAGCTGCCATGAGCCCGAAGGGGCGTTTTATGTGTTTCCCTCGGTTGCCGGCTGCCTGGGCAAGACCACGCCGGGCGGGCGGGTCATCGGCTCGGACGGCGATTTCGCCATGGCGCTGCTCGAGGAGGCGCACGTGGCCGTGGTGCAGGGCGCGGCCTTTGCCATGAGCCCGCATATCCGCATCAGCACCGCCACCTCGGAGGCCGTGCTGGCCACGGCCTGCGCGCGCATCCAGACATTCTGCGCCGGGTTGCGCTAGAGCGGGATGCGTTATGACGCACCCGCTCTAGTTATATTTTAACGATCAATTTCATTGGTTTAGCTTACGTCTGTCGACTCAACCTAAACCAATATTGATCTAAGGGCCGCAACCCCCATCTCCTGAGGCAGTCCCGCGCAGAGGGGCTCAACCAGAAGGAGCAGATGAATGAGTGTCGATGTGAAATACACCGCCCATGGCTTTGCCACCGGCGGGCGCGCGGGGGCCGGCGCGTCGGATGACGGGCGGATTGCGGTGACGCTCTCGGTGCCCAAGGAGCTGGGCGGCGATTCGGGGCCGGGCACCAACCCCGAGCAGATGTTCGCCATCGGCTATTCGGCCTGTTTTCTGGGGGCGCTGAAATTCGTGGCCGGCAAGGAAAGCGTGAAACTGCCCGAAACCACCAAGGTCTCGGCCGCCATCGGCATCGGCCCGCGCGCCGATGGCGGCGGGTTTGGCATTACCGCGGCGCTCACCATCAGCGCGCCGGAGGTGGAGCGCGCCAGGCTCGAGGATCTGGTGCAGAAGGCGCATATCGTCTGCCCTTACTCCAACGCCATTACCAAGACGGTGGATGTGCAGCTGACCGTGGCCTGAACACGAACAGGCGCCGCCTGACGGGGGCGCCTTAAACAAACCTGACTGAAGGGGAATGGTGGAGCTAAGCGGATTCGAACCGCTGACCCCCTGCATGCCATGCAGGTGCTCTACCAACTGAGCTATAGCCCCATTTGGGTTCGGCTTGGTGGAGCTAAGCGGATTCGAACCGCTGACCCCCTGCATGCCATGCAGGTGCTCTACCAACTGAGCTATAGCCCCAAGCCGTGGGAGGGGCGTATAGACCGGCTTTGTCGGTTAGATCAAGTGGGGGTTGGCCGCAAAAACGAATAATGTATAAGCCTCTCCACACGCGGGGGCCTTGGTGCCCGCGCTCAGCATCGGCCGGGTTAGCACAGCGGTAGTGCAGCGGTTTTGTAAACCGAAGGTCGGGGGTTCAAATCCCTCACCCGGCACCATATGGCCAGGCTTTCTCCCAAACCAAACCGATGCTTCCCGCCATCACGCGATCCAAGAACAGCCTTGGGTGGAATTGTTGCAAACTTTCTCAATCCATACGATTATATAACGCCAAGTTAATTTAATTTGAGAGGATCGTATGAACAAGAAATTCGCACTTACCCTGGCCGCCCTGCTGCCCTTGGCCAACTGTGCGTCGATTGTCGATGGGCAAACCCAGGCGCTCTCTGTCCAAACCACCACCGACGGCAACCAGATTTCCGGTGCTCAGTGCAGCCTGACAAACAACAAGGGCACTTGGTTTGTGAACACACCGGGGACGGTCAGCGTGCATCGTGCTTATGACGCCATGAATGTGAAATGCACCAAGGATGGTTACGACCCTGGCATTGAAACCGTCCAATCCTCGACCAAGGGCATGGCGTTCGGGAATGTTTTGTTTGGCGGTGTCATCGGCGCCGGGGTCGATATGAGCACTGGAGCTGCCTATGACTACCCCGAGCTCATCACCGTGCCCTTGACCGCCGCGACCAAAACCGCCGCGGCCCCCTGACAGATCCAGATTTACCCGTGGCATCATTGCCCGATGCGCGGCGATCCGGCAATTATAAGCGTGGAGCCCAGACCGGCTCCACCGCCCCCAACCGCCAGGATCTCCCATGCTCATCGCCGCGCCACGTTTGTTTCTTGGTGACCGGTTCACGGGGCCGGGCGCGGTGGAGGTGGAAGGCGGGCGGATCAGCGCCGTGCGGCCGGGCGTTGAGCAGGGGGATGTGACGCTCACGCACGGGTTTTTGGCGCCCGGCTTGATTGATTTGCAGGTGAATGGCGCGTTCGGGATTGATTGCGCGACCGCCTCCGGCGCCGCCTGGGACCAGCTGGCCGATGGGCTGGCGGCCTGCGGTGTCACCGGCTTTCTGCCGACGCTGATCACCGCCCCCCTGCCAGAAATTGCCGCCGCCGCATGCCGCGCGGGCGAGGCCGCCGCGCGGCATGCGGCCATTCTGGGGCTGCATCTCGAAGGGCCGTTTCTGGCGCCCGGTAAGCTCGGCGCGCACCCGCCAAGCGCGCTGCTGCCACCCACGCCCGACCTGCTGGGCGCCCTGCTCACCCCCGCCATCAGCGCCCTTTTGCGGCTGGTTACCATTGCCCCCGAACTGCCCGGCGCCCTGGCGGCCATTGCCGCCCTGCGCGCGCGGGGCGTGGCGGTGGCGCTTGGCCACAGCGCCGCCAGCACGGCCGAGGTGCGGGCCGCCATTGCCGCCGGGGCCGGGCTGGTCACGCATCTCTTCAACGCCCAAACGCCCATGACCGCGCGCGCGCCGGGCCTGACCGGGCTGGGGCTTACCTCGGCGCATCTCAGCCCCTGCGTGATCGCCGATGGGGTGCATGTGGCGCCCGAATTGCTGGCCCTGGCCTTTACCGCCTGCCCGCGCGCCATCGCGGTAAGCGATTCGATTTTGCTGGCCGGGCTGGAGACCGGCGCGCGGCACGAGTTTGGCGGGGCGCCGGTCACGCTCTCGCCCCAGGGCGTGGGCGTGCGGGCGGATGGCACGCTGGCGGGGGCGGCCATTACGCTCGATGAGGGGGTGAGGCGGCTGGTCAAGGCGGGCATTGCCCCCGAAACGGCGCTGGCGGCGGCGAGCGCGCGCCCCGCCGGCGCGCTGGGGCTGCATGACCGGGGCGTGATCGCGCCCGGCGCGCGGGCGGATCTGGTGTGGTTCGACGATGAGTTTTACCCCCGGCAAACCTGGCTGGCCGGGCAGCCTGGCGCCCCTGCCCCGGCACGCGCCCGGCCCGGCACCGAAACGCCCCGCGCCGAGCTGCATGACCTCGATGACCGGCCGAGTTTTGAGATTGTGCAGTTGTTTCTGGCCCAGGAGCGGGCCGCGCAAACAGCCCTTGGGCGGGCCGCGCCCGCGCTGGCCCGGCTGATCGACGGGGTGGCTGAAAAGCTGCGCGCCGGCGGGCGGCTGTTTTATGCGGGGGCGGGCACGTCCGGGCGGCTGGGGCTTTTGGATGCCGTGGAATGCGGCCCGACTTTTGGGGTCGAGCCCGGGCTGATCGTGCCGCTGCTGGCGGGGGGCGCGGGCGCCTTCATGGAGGCCGTGGAAGGCGCGGAGGATGACGGGCAGGCGGCGCGCCAGGCGCTCAACGCCCATGGCTTTGGCGCGGGCGATGCGCTGGTGGGCATTGCCGCCACGGGGCGCACGCCCTTCACGCTGGCGGCGCTGGAAGAGGCGCGGGCGCGCGGCGGGCTGACCGGGGCAATTGTGAACAATGCCGCCAGCCCCATGGCCAGCGAGGCCGAGATCGCGGTGGAAATCCTCTCCGGCCCCGAGATCATCGCCGGGTCCACGCGGCTCTCGGCGGGGTCTGCGCAGAAAATCGCGCTCAATATCCTCTCGAGCGCGGTGATGATCCGGCAGGGCAAGGTGCATGGCCCCTTCATGGTGGATATGCGCGCCACCAACACCAAGCTGAAACAGCGCGCGCAGGCCATGGTCGAGCGGCTGAGCGGGGCCAGCGCGCGCGATTGCGCGCTTGCGCTCGAGGCCAGCGATATGCATGTTAAAAGCGCGGTGCTGATGCTGCGGCGAGGACTGGGCTTTGAGGAGGCCAGAACGCTTCTGGCCAACACAAGCGGGTCGCTGCGCCGGGCGTTGCGGGCTGGGTGAAACGGGCGCGGTAAGCGAGGTGCCAGGTGAGCGGCGTGATGGACATGGCGCGGCGGGTGGATGATTTCATCATCGATCATTTGTTGCAGCCCTGGGTGAACCGGGCGGAATGGTGGCTGGGCCTGAAGCTCTACACGCTGGCGCGCGTCTCGGTGGCGCTGGGGTTTGGCGCCGGGCTGATCTGGCTGCACCGGTTCGATACCCCCCTGTCGCTGGAGTTTATCGAGGATTTGTTCTGCCTGCTGGCCATGGCCGGAATTGCCGCGCAACAAATCCGCGCCCATGAGCGCCACGCCCCCAAGCGCCCCGTGCTGGCGCCCGCCGTGCGGCTGACCGGGCTGATGTGGCGCACGCTCTGGCTGCTCGATCTGGCGCTGTTTCCCTCGCAATTACCGGTGGAGGCGGGCGGCCAGCTCTGGACCAGCTTTGCCTGGACGCTGCTGCTGATCTTGCCCTACTGGCTGGTGTGCTGCCGCGTGCCGCCGCCGCCCGAGCCGCGCGTGAGCGGGGTTTTGCGCCTGGCGCCGGTGATTGCGCGCTGACAACGGCGCCCGGACATGGTTTGGTGGCGCCCGACCACCAGCCGGAGCCCGTGCCCCATGACGTTCGACAAGATTTACGAGACATTGCGGCGGATCAACGACCTCATCGCCATACGGGCGAACATGGTGTTTGCCAGCATGGGGTTTTTCTGGCTCTGCCTGGTGTTTTCGCTGCTGCCGCTGAAATGGCCGGCGACCATGCCCTTTGTGCAATATGCCAGCTCGGGCGTGCTGCAGCTGGTGGCGCTGCCGCTGATCGGCGTGGGCACGATTTTGGCCGCCCGCTCCTCAGACCTGCTGGCCAAGGAGCAGCATGACGCGGTGATGGAGACGGTGAACTCGATGCGCCAGCTGATGCATGAAATTCACCAGCTGCATCTGGAGCTGCACACCAAGGTGGGCGAAGTGCTGGAAAACCAGGCGCAGGAGGAAGAAGACCCCCCGCGCCCGGCATGAAACCAGGTATTACGCCCCGGCCAGCGCCGGCACGCTGACCAGATCGAGGCGCACGAGCGTCTGGTTGAGCAGGATATAGGCGATTTCGCCAAACGTGACCGGCCCGATGAAGCCGGCGGTCATTTTACCCTCCAGCGCGGCGTAGAGATAATTGAGGATGCAGTTGAACGAGAGCGCCGCGCCGCCCGCCTGCGCGCCGCAATGGCGGCTATAGGCCGCGCCATACTCCCCCACCGGCGCGGCCAGGCGGTAGCGCCGCCCGGCCACCACGGGGGCGTAAAATTCGACCTGCTCATCATCCACGGCCCGGAAGGAGACATTGATCATCGCCCCCGCATAGTCGGAGACCAGGGGCAGCGCCGGGTCGGCCTGTTTTTCGCGCAGATAGGCGGCGAAATTGCCGGGCTGGCCGTTGATGAGGCACTCCGAGGCCGTGAAGCCGGTGGCGGGGAAGCTGATTTCATCGCCCTCGCCCTGGGTGAACAGGTTGATGATATCAAGCTCGGCCTGCTGCGCGGCGGGCAGGGCCAGGCGCATGACCACCGCCTTGTCGGTATGGGCATCGCCGGTGCGGCCATCGACCGCGAGGGGGGCGGTTTTGCCCAGCTCATCGAGGTCCATGCCCGTGACCCAGCCGAGCACGGGCTGGTTATAAAGCCCCTCGAGGGCGGGAACCTCGAGCGCGAAACGCTGATGCACCGCCGAGAAGGCCGGCACCAGCACATAGGAAAACCCGTTTTCAAAGCGGTTTTGGATCAGGCCGGGCAGCTCATCGGGGCCGAGGCTTTCGATGCGGACATCCGCCGCCTCGTCGATGATGGTGCAAAAGAGATGGCCGCGGTCTTTGACGCCGCCCGACGGGGTCATGAAATAGGGGGTTGAGCCGCCGATCCAGCGGCCGCGCGGCAGACCGGCCAGCACGCCGGGGGCACCGGCGATCAGCATCACCTTGCCTTCATGAATGAGCGCCGCCGCCTGGTTGACGGTGAGAAATTCGTTTCGCATCAGGGGTCTCCGGGGTCAGAGGGCGGCGAGGTCGCGGGCCGCGAAGCTGTTGGCGACAAAAAAACCATGCAGTTGCGTGATACACGGCCCCAGGACCTTGGGGTCACGGCGGACATCGTCTCGCAAGCGGGTGATGAGCAGGCGCGTGGCCAAGGAGGAGACCTTGGGCTCGGCGCCGGTCAAGGCGCGCTGCCAGCGCGGGTCGGTTTGGGCGGGAACGGACAAGAGCGTATCTCCAATTTTATTATGATACGCCCATGCCGTTATCGCGCTGGGGTTAGAACTTAATTAAGCCATGCCCAAAACAAAAACGCGCCCGGCCGGGTGGCGGCGCGCGGTGGGGGCGTTTAGATCAATATTGGTTTAGGGTGAGTCGACAGACTCAAGCCAATCCAATGAAATCGATCGCCCAAACAATCATGGAGCGGGTGCGCCGCAACGCATCCCGCTCTACTATTCAAACCAACACCCCAGGGAGCCGGGCCGCGTGGACAGGACGTTACGAATGATTGTTTTCCTGGCCGCCGCCGCCGGGTTCATGGAGTTTCTGGACGGCACCATCATCGTGACCGCGCTGCCGCGCATGGGGGCGGCGTTTGGCGTGACGCCGGTGGCCATGAACCTCGCGGTCACCGCCTATCTGCTGGCCGCCGCCATTTCGCTGCCCGCCGCCACCTGGGCGGCCGAGCGTTACGGGCTGCGGCGGATTTATGCCGCGGGCATCGCGCTGTTCACCCTCGCCTCGCTGCTCTGCTCGGCGTGCGATGGGCTGACCGCCTTTGTGCTCGCGCGCATCTTGCAGGGTGTGGGCGGCGGGGCCATGGTTTCGCTCGGGCGCCAGGCGGTGCTGCGCACAACGCCCAAGGCGCTGCTGGTGCATGCCATCGGCGCCATTGTCTGGCCGGGGCTGGTGGCGCCGGTCATCGGCCCGGCGCTGGGCGGGTTTATCGTCACCCATGCCGATTGGCGGTGGATTTTCTATATCAACATCCCGCTCGGGCTGGCGGGGCTGGTGCTCGCGCTCCGGCTCATGCCCGCCCACAGCCCCGCCGCCGCGCGCCGGTTTGACGCGACGGGCCTGCTGCTGCTGGGCCTGACGCTGCTGTTTCTGGTCGGCGGGTCGGATCTGGTCGGCACCTCCTGGCCCGGCACGGCGGCGGCGCTGGGGGGCACGCTGCTGTTCGGCTGGGCGCTGCTCCGCCACAGCCGCCGCGCGGCCCAGCCGCTGCTCGATGTCTCGGCCCTGCGCCATCTGTGCTTCAGCGTCTCCACCCGCGACGGCACCTGGATGCGCATTTCCATCAACAGCGCGCCATTTCTGCTGCCCTTGTTTTTCCAGCTCGGGCTTGGCTACCGGCCCGACCAGTCGGGGCTGCTGCTGCTGGCCTTGTTCGCCGGCAATCTGCTCATGAAAACCGCCACCACCCAGATGCTGCGCAAATTCGGCTTCCGCGACCTCATGCTGGTCAATGGCGCCCTTGCCTCGGCCTCGCTGGCGGGGTGCGCGGTGTTCACCCCCGCCACGCCGCTGGCCGTGATGGTGCCTTTGCTGTTTCTGGGCGGGCTCACGCGCTCGATGCAGTTCACCTGTCTCAACACGCTGCAATTCGCCGATGTGCCGCCCGAGGAAATTCCCGCCGCCAACGCGCTGGGCGCGCTGGCCGCGCAGCTGGGGCTGGGCTTTGGCCCGGCCTTTGGGGCGCTGTGCCTGAACGTGGTGCGCGCGCTCGATGGCCATGCCACGCCCAGCGCGGGGGATTTTCGCATCGCGCTGGTGCTGAGCGGCGTGCTGGCGCTGGCGGGCACGCTGGGCAGCCTGCGGCTCTCACCCAGCTCGGGCGACAATGTCAGCGGGCACCGGGCCTGAAAAAGGCGCCCGTTTCCGGGCGCCTTGTCTGGGTCAGCCTTGGGCCTTGGCCTCGCGGCGGCGGCGGGTGAGGATGAACTCGGTATAGCCGTTGGGCTGGGTGCGGCCCTCGAACACCAGCTCGCGCGCGGCCTGGAAGGCCGGGCCTTGCGGGTTGCCGGCCAGCGTCTTGTAGGCCGGGTCGCCTTCGTTCTGGCGGTCCACCACCAGCGCCATGCGGGTGAGCGTCTCCTCGACCTGTTCCTGGGTAACAACCCCGTGGAACAGCCAGTTGGCGATGTGCTGGGAGGAGATGCGCAGGGTCGCGCGGTCTTCCATCAGCCCGACATCGTGAATATCGGGCACTTTCGAGCAGCCCACGCCCTGGTCCACCCAGCGCACCACATAGCCGAGCAGCCCTTGGGCGTTATTGTCCAGCTCCTGCTGGATTTCCTCGGGACTCCAATTGATGCCGTTGCTGAGCGGGATGGTCAGCAGATCGGCCAGCCTGGCCGGGGCGCGGTGCTTCAGCTCCTCCTGGCGGGCAAACACATCGACCGCGTGGTAATGCAGGGCGTGCAGCGTGGCGGCGGTGGGAGACGGCACCCAGGCGGTGTTGGCGCCGGCCTTGGGGTGGCCGAGCTTTTGCTCCAGCATGGCGGCCATCAGGTCGGGCGCGGCCCACATGCCCTTGCCGATCTGCGCCTTGCCCTGCAACCCGCATTCCAGCCCGAAATCGACATTGCGGTCTTCGTAGGATTTGATCCAGGGCTGGGTCTTGATGTCGTTCTTGCGGATGAAGGGGCCGGCCACGAAGGAAGTGTGGATCTCATCGCCCGTGCGGTCGAGGAAGCCGGTATTGATGAACACCACGCGCGATCTGGCCGCCGCGATGCAGGCTTTCAGATTGACCGAGGTGCGGCGCTCCTCGTCCATGATGCCCATTTTGAGCGTGTTGGCCGGCAGGCCGAGCAGCGCCTCGACCGCGCCGAACAGCGCGTTGGCGTTGGCGACCTCATCGGGCCCGTGCAGCTTGGGCTTGACGATATAAACCGAGCCGGCGCGCGAATTGCGCCGCGCCTTGAGGTCGTGCATCGCGATCAGCGAAGTGATCACGGCGTCCACCACCGTCTCGGGCACCTCCTGGCCGTTGAGGGTGATGATGTCGGTGAGCATGTGGTGGCCGACATTGCGCACCAGCAGCAGCGAGCGGCCATGGAGCGTGAGCGTGCCGCCATCGGGCGCGGTGTAAACGCGGTCCGGGTTCAGCGCGCGCTCAAAAACCTTGCCGCCCTTCTCGACCGGCGCGGTCAGCGTGCCCTGCATCAGCCCCAGCCAGTTGCCGTAAACCTGCACCTTGTCCAGGGCATCCACTGCGGCCACCGAATCCTCGCAATCCATGATGGTGCTGATGGCGGATTCGAGGATGATGTCGGCGATGCCGGCCGTGTCGGCCTTGCCGATCGGGTGGCTGGAATCGAGGATGATGTCGGCGTGCAGATTGTGGTTCTTGAGCAGCACGCTCCCGGGGGCCGCGGCCGCGCCGGTGTAGCCGGCGAACTGGGCGCCGTTTTTCAGCCCCACCTCGCCCGAATGCAGCACCACCGCCAGATGGCCGTTATGCACTTTATAGGTGAGGGCATCGGCGTGCGAGCCATCCGCCAGGGGGAAATGGGCATCGAGGAAGGCGCGGCCGCGGGCGATGACGGCATCGGCGCGCTTGGGGTTGAAGCCCTTGGCGCGCGCGATCTCGCCCTCGTCGGGCAGGGCGTCGGTGCCGTAGAGCGCGTCATAGAGGCTGCCCCAGCGGGCATTGGCGGCATTGAGCGCGTAGCGGGCGTTGGAGACCGGCACAACCAGCTGCGGCCCGGCGATATGGGCGATCTCGTCATCGACATTGGCGGTGTCTATGGCAAAGGGCGCGGGCTCGGGAACGATATAGCCGATGTCGCGCAGATAGGCCTCGTAGGCCGGGGCATCGAAGCTCATGCCCTTGCGCACGCCCAGATAATAATCGAGCTTGGCCTGGATCTCGTCGCGGCGGGCGAGCAGCGCCGCGTTGGTGGCCGAGAATTTCGCCACCAGCGCCGCCAGACCGGCCCAGAAGGCCGCCGGTTCCACCCCGGTGCCGGGCAGCGCCTTGTCATTTACGAACTCATACAGGCTGGCGGCGACTGAGAGGCCGTTGGTCTCGATTCTGGACAGGCTCATTCTGATCTCCTTGTTGCTTGCCGGTTTTGTGCCGCGCAGCAGCATATACCGGCAACCCGTGGGCGGCTATGGCACAGCCGCGCCCCCGCTTGGAGAGGGTTTTACAAGCCACGCTTGAAAATATGTAAAAGTTTTCACACCGTTTTCCGGCGCCGTTTTACAAAACCCCGCGCCGCCACACCGCCCCGCACGCGGTGAGCGGCAGCTTGATCTACCCCTGGCGGCTGTCTAGAAACAGCGCCGATACCATAAGGTCCGCCCATGCCCGCCTCCGGCAGTCTCCTCAGGGTTGGCATCGCCATCACCACTTATAACCGCCGCGACCAGCTTTGCCGGCAGATCGAGCGGATCCGGCGGTTCACGACCGGGGCCTATGAGCTGGTCATCTGCGACGACGGCTCGACCGACGGCACGCCCCAGGCCCTGCGCGGTCTGGGCGAGGCCGTCATCGCGGGGGTCAATCGCGGCATCGCCTGGAACAAGAATCGCGGCATTTTTTATCTCATGGCCCTGATGGGCTGCGATGTCGCCATTTTGCTCGATGACGACATGCTGCCCGAGGAAACCGCCTGGCAGGCCCGCTGGGTGGAAGGCGCCCTGCGCTGGGGGCATGTGAATTTCATCGCGCCGGGCCTGGTGCCTGGGGTGGATGCCGCCGCGTGCACCGCCGCCGCGCCTGGCGCCGTGGCGCGGCTTTTGGGGTCTTGCATCGCCTTCAGCCGTTACCCCTGGAGCCTGGTCGGCTATATGGATACGCGCTTTGGCCGGTATGGGCATGAGCATACCGAGTTTTCCAACCGCTTTTTGCGCAATGGGTTTGGCGGGGTCATTCGTGAGGGCGCGCGGGAGCCGGCGCATTACTACTATGTCATCTCAGGGGCGATCAGCCTGGTGGCGGGCACCTCCTCGGGAACGACCGCGGATATCGAGGCCAATGCCGCCATATGGCGCCAGATCATCGCCGAGCGCGCCCACACCTACCGCGCCCCCTGGCGAAATGACACTGAACGCCTGGAGTTCAGCGCTGAAATGCGCCTGGCCATCCGTGAGCGGGGCCTGCCCGTGCCCTGCCAGTCTGAAGATTTTTTATTCTTTTAGCGCCGCGCCGCGCCCCGGGCGGGGCAAACAACCCCCTTGCAGGATGGGGGGTTTTGGGTCATCTACGGTTACAGGTTCATGGCGCTTGGCGCGGGCCGTCGCTGACCGGCGGCTGGCCGAGCCCTGACCCTCACGAACAAGACCGCTCATGCTGGCCCTCGGGCTGGCCTATTCACCGTTTTCGGCTGGCCCCAGGGCCGGCAAGTTCAAGGACCCATGACCGCGTTGCCGCTGGCTTTTCCCTGGTTTGTTTCGGATGATGCCCGGCGCGGTTTCGGTCGCTTTCACCCTTTGTTTCACATCCGCGCGCTGAGCGCCCGCCTCTCGAGCCTGTTGGGCCGGGCCGGGCCCATGCGCGCGCCCCGGAGTTTTCATGACCAAAAAAATGTTGATCGACGCCAGCCACGCGGAAGAAACCCGCGTGGTCGTGCTGGATGGTAACCGGCTGGAGGATTTTGACGTCGAGACCGTCGCTCGCCGGCAAATCAAGGGCAATATCTACCTCGCCAAGGTAATCCGCGTCGAGCCCAGCCTGCAGGCGGCGTTCGTCGAGTATGGCGGCAACCGCCACGGGTTTCTGGCGTTTGGCGAAATCCACCCCGATTATTACCAGATCCCGGTCGCGGACCGTGAAAAGCTGATCGCCCTGCAGGCCGAGGCCGAGGAAGAGGCGCGGCGCGAGGAAGAGGCGGCGGACGCCGCGCGCAACGCCCGCGAGGCCGCGCGCGCCCGCAAGGCCGAGGCCAAGCCTCTCGCCGAGGACGAGCCCCGCGCCGAGACCGCGCCCGATGACGGCGCCGGGCCCGCCGCCCAGGCGCTGGCCATCCGGCCCATCGCCATCGTCTCGGCGCCGCCCCCGGCCGATGAGGCGCCCGCTGAAACCGGCATTGCCGAGGCGCTGGCCGAGACCGCCCCGACCCGCGAGGGCGAGACCGATTTCGCCCCCGACCCCGAGGCCCCGGCCGATGCGCTCGACGCCGAGGCGATGCCCGCCGAGATCGCGGCCGAGACAGAGGCGCCCGCCGCCGCCGAAGATGAGGGCGAGGGCGAGGAAACCGCCGCCGAGGCGTCGGTCGAGAGCGTCGAGAGCCACGAGCATATCGAGACCCTCGAAGGGGAGTTTGGCGCCGAACCGCCCGCGCCCGAGCAGATCGGCGGGGATGGCGACGACGCCGCGGAAGCCCGCGAGCGCCGCCTGCGCCAGCGGTTTTTGCGCAATTACAAGATCCAGGACGTGATTCACCGCCGCCAGATCATGCTGGTGCAGGTGGTGAAGGAGGAGCGCGGCAACAAAGGCGCGGCGCTCACCACCTATCTGTCTCTGGCCGGGCGCTTCTCGGTGCTCATGCCCAACTCGCCCACCGGGGGCGGCGTTTCGCGCAAGATCACCTCACAAGCCGACCGCCGCCGCCTGAAGGAGGCCATGGCCGAGCTCGACGTGCCCCAGGGCATGGGGCTGATCGTGCGGACGGCCGGCGCCAACCGGCCCAAGCCCGAAATCAAGCGCGACTGCGAATATCTGCTCCGGCTGTGGGACGATATCCGCGACAAGACCATGGACTCGACCGCCCCGGCGCTGATCTATGAGGAAGCCAGCCTGATCAAGCGCGCGATCCGCGATGTCTATACCCGCGACATCGAGGAAATCCTGGTCGATGGCCAGGATGGGTTCCGCGCCGCCCATGATTTCATGCGCATGCTCATGCCCAGCCACGCCCGCAAGGTGCAGGCCTGGGGCGAGGGCCAGCCGCTCTTCTCGCGCTACCAGGTCGAGGCGCAGCTCGACGCCATGCTGAGCCCGGTGGTGCAGCTGCGCTCGGGCGGCTACATCGTCATCAACCAGACCGAGGCGCTGGTCGCCATCGACGTCAATTCCGGCCGCTCGACGCGCGAACGCAGCATCGAGGACACGGCGCTGCGCACCAACCTGGAAGCCGCCGAGGAAGTGGCCAAGCAGCTGCGCATGCGCGACCTGGCCGGGCTGATCGTGATCGACTTCATCGACATGGAAAGCCGCAAGAACAACCAGGCGGTCGAGCGGCGGCTGAAAGAGGCGCTGAAGAACGACCGCGCGCGCATCCAGGTCGGCAGCATCTCGCATTTCGGGCTGATGGAAATGTCGCGCCAGCGGCTGCGCCCCTCGCTCACCGAGGCCTCGCTCATCACCTGCCCGCATTGCGGCGGCATGGGCCATATACGCAGCCCCGAGAGCGCGGCCTTGCATATTCTGCGCGCCATCGAGGATGAGGGAGCGAAATTCCGCGCCGCCGAGATCTCGGTGACCCTGCCGCCCGAGATCGCCTTCTACCTGTTCAACCATAAGCGCGAGCGCCTCTCGGTGATCGAGGCACGCTATTCGATGCGCGTGATCTTCGTGCCCGACGCCGGCATGACGGGCACGAATTTCCGCATCGAGCGGCTGCGCGCCCAGACCGCCCAGCCCTTGCCGCCCCCGCCCGTGCGCCCCGAGCGCCAGAGCCCCGCCCCCGTGGCCGAAAGCCTGGACGAGGACGAGACCGCCGAGGCGCCCGAGGCCGAGGAGACCAGCCCCGAGACCGCCAGCGGCGAGGACAAGGCCGAGCGCGGCGAGCGCGGCAAACGCCGCCGCCGCCGGCGCGGCAAGCGCCGCGAGGAGCGCAACGGCGAGGCGCCCGAAGAGGCCGAGGCCGAAACCGAGGAGGCGCCCGCCCTGCCCGTGGCGGCCGACGATCAGCCTTCCGAGATCGATCTGGTGATGACCGCCGCCCTTGGCGAACCGGCCGACGAGCCGGTGCTGCTCGAGGAGCCCGCCGAGCTGACCCTGGCCGAAACCCCCGCCGACCCCGCGCCCAAGCGCCGCCGCGCCCGTGGCGGGCGCCGCCGCCGCGCGGCCGGCGAGGACGAGGCCGACGCCCCGGCCCCGGCCGCCGCCGAGGTGCCGCTGTTTACCGACATCGCGGATATTTTCGAGGTGGCGGAACAGCGCGAGGCCGAAACCCGTGCCCGCCGGCGCGCCGCGCGCACAGATCG
>JAJXWD010000039.1 GCA_021781835.1 Pseudomonadota bacterium
GCCCTGGTCTTGCAGGATTTCGCCGCGCGCCTGCCGCCCGAGCCGCGCACCCTCGAGGAAACCGGCGTCCACCCGACCGAGCTGATGTCGCTGCTGCTCAAGCAGATGTACTCCATGCGCCTCGAGGCCACGCCCCAGCTCGTCGAATCGATGCAGCTGCCCCCCCATCTGGTCGATGAGCTGATCCGCATGGCCAATGCGCGTAACCTGCTGGTCGCGCTGGGCTCGCAGGGCGGGCAGGGCAATGTCATCCGCTATGAGCTGTCCGAGCATGGCAAGCGCTGGGCGCACGATTCCATGAAGCTCTCGCAATATACCGGCCCGGCGCCCGTGCCGCTGGACGTGTTTTGCCAGCGCGTGCGCCAGCAGCGCGTCACCAGCCAGCAGGTAAGCTTCGATTCCGTCCGCCGCGCGCTCTCGGGGTTCGATGTCACCGACGCCTTCATCCGCAAGATCGGCCCGGCCCTCAATTCCGGGCGCCCCCTGCTCATGTACGGCCCGCCCGGCAACGGCAAAACCACCGTCGCCTACAGCTTCGCCAACGTGTTCAGCAGCCTCATCTATCTGCCCTACGCCATCATCGTCGAAGGTCAGATCATCCGCGTCTTCGACCCCAGCCTGCACCGCCCCATCGAGGTGCAGGGCGAGCGCTCGGCCCCCAGCCAGATCACCACCCTCCGCCGCGATGGTTATGACGGCCGCTGGGTGCCCATGCGCCGGCCCTTTGTGGTCGCGGGCGGCGAACTCACGCTCGAGATGCTCGACCTCCGCCACGATCCCGCCACCGGCTTCTACGAGGCGCCGCTCCACATCAAGGCGCTCGGCGGCTGCTTCGTGATCGACGATTTCGGCCGCCAGCTCGTCTCGCCCTCGGTGCTGCTCAACCGCTGGATCGTGCCGATGGAAAATCACATCGACTATCTCAAGCTCCACACCGGCAAGAGCTTCATGGTCCCGTTCGAGGCCATGCTCATCTTCTCGACCAACCTCGACCCCTCCGAGCTGATGGACGCCGCCTTCCTGCGCCGTCTGCCCTACAAGGTCGAGGTCGCCGCCCCCAACCGCCAGACCTACCGGGCCATTTTCGAAAATGTCTGCCGGCGCGCCAATGTCGAGTTCAACGACCTCATCTTCAACACCATCGTGCACAAGGTGACGCAGGAAAAAGGGCTGGACCTCGCCGCCTACCATGCCCGCTTCATTGTCGATCAGGTGCTGGCCATCGCGCGCTTCATGAACGTGCAGCCCAAGCTCGATGCCGCCACCATCGATTACGCGGTCGATAATCTCAGCGTCACCTCGGCCCACGCCAGCAAGGCCCGCACCCTCGCCTCGGCCTGAGCCGCGGACACCGGACAAAACGGCGGCCTTTATGCAAGGCCGCCGCCGAGAGCCGGATGACATCAGTATGGAATCGCCGCGCGACTTCACCTTGTACCAGCCAGCCTCAAGGCTGACTGGTATAACATTTTCGGCGTGGCCGGGGTCAGTCGCCCAGCTTGCTCACATCGCGCACGGCGCCAAAGGCGGCGCTGGTGGCCATGGCGGCGTAGGCGCGCAAGGCTGGCGAAACCTGGCGCTCGCGCGAGACCGGCTTCCAGGCCCTGGCCCCGCGCGCGTCCATCTGCGCCCGGCGCCGCTCCAGCTCCGCCGCGTCCAGCTTCACATTGATCGTGCGGCCCGGAATATCGATCTCAATGACATCGCCCGTCTCGACCAGCCCGATCAACCCGCCCTCGGCCGCTTCCGGCGAGACATGCCCGATCGAAAGCCCCGACGTGCCACCCGAAAACCGCCCATCGGTGAGCAGCGCGCAGTCCTTGCCGAGCCCCTTCGATTTCAGATACGAGGTGGGATAGAGCATTTCCTGCATGCCCGGCCCTCCGCGCGGCCCCTCATAGCGGATGACCACGACATCCCCCTTCTGCACCACCCCGCCCAAAATCTTCGAAACCGCCTCATCCTGGCTCTCGCACACCAAGGCGGGGCCGGAAAACTTCAAAATCGAGGCATCCACCCCGGCGGTCTTCACAATGCAGCCATCCTCGGCGATGTTGCCAAACAGCACGGCCAGCCCGCCATCCTGGCTATAGGCATGGGCCATGTCGCGGATCACGCCGTTTGCCCGGTCCAGATCCAGCGCCGCGTAGCGGCAATCCTGGCTGAAGGCCTCGGTGGTGCGTACCCCGCCGGGCGCGGCCTTGAAGAAGCCGCCCACCGCATCGTCATTGGCCTGGGCCACGTCCCAATGGGCGAGCGCGTCCTTCAGCGTCGGGCTATGCACGGTGTGGGTGCTGGTGTTGAGCAGCCCGGCGCGGTCCAGCTCGCCCAAAATGCCCATGATGCCACCGGCCCGGTGCACGTCTTCCATGTGCACATCGTTGCGGCTGGGCGCCACCTTGCACAGGCAGGGCACGCGGCGTGAGAGCCGGTCTATGTCGTTCATCGTAAAGCTCACCCCCGCCTCCTGGGCGGCGGCCAGCAAATGCAGCACCGTGTTGGTCGAGCCGCCCATGGCGATATCGAGGGTCATGGCGTTCTCAAATGCCGCGAAGGTGGCAATGGCGCGCGGCAGCACGCGCTCATCCTCGCCCTCGTAATAGCGCTTGGCCAGGTCCACGGCCAACTGGCCGGCGCGGCGAAACAGCCCCTCGCGGTCGGCGTGGGTGGCCACCAGCGAGCCATTGCCCGGCAGCGAGAGCCCCAGCGCCTCGGTCAGGCAGTTCATCGAGTTGGCGGTGAACATGCCAGAGCAAGAGCCGCAGGTCGGGCAGGCCGAGCGCTCATATTCGTTCACTTCCTCATCCGAGACCCGGTCATCCGCCGCCACGATCATGGCGTCGATCAAATCCACGGCCTTGATCTTGCCGCCGGCCGAAACCTTGCCCGCCTCCATCGGCCCGCCCGAGACAAACACGGTCGGGATATTGAGCCGCATGGCCGCCATCAGCATGCCGGGCGTGATCTTGTCGCAGTTCGAGATGCACACCAGCGCATCCGCGCAATGGGCATTGACCATATACTCCACCGAATCCGCGATGAGATCGCGCGAGGGCAGCGAATAGAGCATGCCCCCATGCCCCATGGCGATCCCGTCATCGATGGCGATGGTATTGAACTCCTTGGCCACACCGCCGGCTTTTTCCACTTCGCGCGCCACCAGCTGGCCCAGATCCTTCAAATGCACATGGCCGGGCACGAATTGCGTGAACGAATTGGCGATGGCGATGATCGGCTTGCCGAAATCCTCGTTCTTCATGCCCGTGGCGCGCCACAGCGAGCGGGCGCCGGCCATGTTGCGGCCATGGGTGGAGGTGCGTGAGCGATAAGCGGGCATGGGTCTCGTCCTACTGAAATCCGTGTTTATCTGGGGCTCATAGCGCGAACCGCAAGCAAGCACCAGAAAACCGCCTCCGGGAGGCTTGAAGAAAGCGCCCCCATGAAACCGGACCGCGCGCTCCAGATTCAAGCACGCGGCGAAGCGTGCCCCAGGCTGTGCAAAAATTATTTAAACAACATCAATGCCTTGATTATTTTTCGCCCTTCCCTTTACGCCGCGCGGAAAACCTTGATGCCGCGCGCCTTGGCCATGGTCAGCGCGGTGTCCTCGATCATGTCTTCCTGGCCGCCGATCATCTTCTTGCGGCCAAGCTCGACCAGAATGTCGCGCGCGGGCACGCCGTAGCGGGCCTCGGCGCGTTTGGCGTGCAGCAGGAAGGTGGAATAAACACCGGCATAGCCGAGCGTGAGCGCCTCGCGGTTGATGCGCACCATGTGGTCCATCATCGGCAGGATGATGTCCTCGGCGATGTCCATCAGCGGGAACAGCGCGCACCCGGTTTCGATGCCCAAACGCTCACATACCGCCACGAACACTTCGAGCGGCGTGTTGCCCGCCCCGGCGCCAAGGCCCGCGACCGAGGCATCGATGCGCGAGGCGCCGGCCGCGATGGCGGTGAGCGAATTGGCGATGCCCAAACCCATATTGTGATGGCCGTGGAAGCCGATTTCGGTTTCGGGCTTGAGGGCCGCGCGCAAGGCCGAGACGCGGGCGTGCACGTCATCGGGGAGCATGTAGCCCGCCGAGTCGGTGACGAAAATGGTTTGCGCGCCATATGATTCCATCAGCTTGGCTTGGGCGGCCAGACCGTCGGGCGTGTGCAGGTGCGCCATCATCAGGAAGCCCGACGTGTCCATGCCGAGCTTGCGGCCATAGGCGATGTGCTGCTGGGCGGTGTCGGCCTCGGTGCAATGGGTGGCGACATGCACGCTCCGCGCGCCGCATTCATAAGCCGATTGCAGCTCCTTCATGGTGCCGAGGCCGGGGATGAGCAGCACGGAAATGGTGGTGCGCTTCACCGCCGCGGCGACGGCGGTGATATAGGCCTCGTTGGTGTGGGGGGCGAAGCCGTGCTGGATGGAATTGCCGCCCAGCCCCGCGCCGTGGGTGACCTGGATCATCGGCACGCCGGCATGGTCGAGCGCGGTGGCGACCTTGACCATCTGGTCGAGCGAGATTTGCTCACGCTTGGCATGCATGCCGTCGCGCAGGCACATGTCATGCACCAGAACCTTGCGGCCCTTGAGATGTTCGAAGCTCATGCCTGGATCTCCTGCGGCTGGGGAAATTTGAGCGTGCCGTTGATGAGTTCTTCGGCAAACATTTCGGCGGTGCGGGTGGCCGCGGCGGTCATGATATCGAGATTGCCGGCATAGGTCGGCAGATAATCGCCCAGCCCCGCCACTTCGAGGAATACGGCGACGCGGTTGCCATCGAACACCGGGCCGTTGACCAGCTTGTAGCCGGGCACATATTTTTGCACCTCGCTGATCATGGCCAGCACGGATTCGGTGATGCGCGCTTCGTCGGGCGCGTCATCGGTGAGACAATAGACGGTGTTGCGCATGATCATCGGCGGTTCGGCCGGGTTGATGACGGCGAGTGCCTTGCCGCGCCGGGCACCGCCCACGCGCACCAGGGCGTCCGAGGTGGTGTAGGTGAACTCATCGAGATTGGCGCGGGTGCCGGGGCCGATGGATTTGGAAGCCAGCGTCGCCACGATCTCGGCGTAATCAACGCTTTGCACGCGCGAGACGGCGGCCACCATGGGAATGGTCGCCTGGCCGGCGCAGGAGATCATGTTGACGTTCATTTCAAGCTTGGCGGTATGCTGCTTGAGGTTCACCGGCGGCACGCATAGCGGGCCGATGGCGGCGGGGGTGAGGTCGATCATCATCACGCCGAGCGCGGTGAGCTTGGCGGCGTTCGCGGGATGCACATAGGCGCTGGTGGCGTCGAAGGCGATTTGGATATTGTCGGCCAGCACGTGGGGGAGCAGGCCATCGACGCCCTGGGCGGTGGTTTTGAGCCCCATGGCCGCCGCGCGCTTGAGCCCCTCGGACGCGGGGTCGATGCCGACCATCCACACGGGCTCCAGCACGGCGCTACGGCGCAGCTTGTAGATCAGGTCGGTGCCGATATTGCCCGAGCCAATCAATGCGCATTTGAGTTTGTTCATATCCTCCCGCCTTGCAGATTTTGACGCCAGACAGGGTTAGGGAGGGAGGATCATGCCGTCCAATACCGTTTTTTACCTCAAATCATACCGATCAGGCATCGCCCTCCACGCCAGCCTCGGCCCGGAATTCCTCGATCACGCGCAACAATTCGCGCAGGATGGGAGATGGGTCGTCCTGGCGATAGAGGCAGGAGACATCGAGCATGGTGGGGGGCGATTCCTTCAGGGGCAGATAGACCATGCCCGAGGCTTTGAAATGGGTGGCGGACTCGGGGATGATGCACACCCCAAACCCCGAGGCCACCAGGGCGACACCGGTAACGGCATCGCCCACCTCCTGCACCACTTGCGGGATGAAGCCGTATTCGCGGCATTTATGGGCGACGAAATCTGAGAAATTAGGGTGGCCGCGGCTGGGAAACAGCACCAGCGGCTGGCCGGCGAGGTCTGAGAAGGAGATCACCTCGCGGGAGGCCAGCATGTTGGAGCTGTGCAGCCCGACCATCAGGCGCTCCCACATCACCACGCGGGATTTGATGTCGGGGTTTTTGGGGATCAGGCGGTTGAAGCCGATATCGATGCGCCGCTGGCGGAGGGCTTCCAACTGCTCATCCTTGGTCATGGTGTGCAGGGAGATTTCGACATCGGGAAATTCGTTACGGAATTTGCGCAGCACGCGGGGCACCACATCGAACACGCCAGTGCCGAAAATGCCGACATCGAGCCGCCCGAGCTGCCCGCGCGCGGCGCGCCGCGTGCGCTCAACCGCCAGCTCCGCCAGGGTGAGAATGGATTGGGCATCGGCATAGAGCGCGGCGCCGGCGGCCGTGAGCTCAACCCCCTTGACCGAGCGGATGAACAAGGGCGCGCCGATGAATTCCTCGAGCTGCTGGATCTGGCGGGTGAGCGGCGGCTGGGAAATATTGAGGCCGAGCGCCGCGCGGCCGATATTGCCCTCACGCGCGACGGCGGCGAAATATTTGAGATGGCGCAGTTCGAGCATCGGTTCCTCCCCGCCGCGCGGGCATTTTGCGGCGCAGCCTGAAGCCCCGCCAGAGCCATACCAGTTGAGTATGGATTGGCGCATAAAAAAGTATTTTTGGGAATTGCGCAAATCACGCAGCATGCTCGCAGAACCAAAACGGGCAGGATCATGAGCGTTCAGGCGGAGCCGCGCACGGCGGTAACGGTGCGGATTGCGGACACGGGCGAGAGCTATAAGTGCCACACGGATGAGAGCCTGCTGACTGGCATGCACCGGATGGGCAAGCGCGGCATTCCCGTCGGCTGCCGGGGTGGTGGCTGCTCGGTGTGCAAGGTGTGGGTGGTGGCGGGCGACTATGCGCAAATCCGCGCCATGAGCCGGGAATATGTTTCCGAAGAGGATCTTGCCCATGGGCGCGTGCTGGCCTGCTGCGTGGCGCCAAGGGGCGAGGTGGAACTGGCCGTGATCGGCAAGCTCAACAAGGTGGTTACCAGGTAAGGCGCCAGGGTGGCGCCGGAGTTTTAAACCAAGGGAGAAACGAAAAATGGCTGTTACTGGTGTGTTGCGTCCGGGTCATGCGCAAATCCGCGTGTTGAATCTGGAAGAGGACGTGAAATTCTACCGCGATGTGTTCGGGCTGGTGGAGCAGGGGCGCGATGCGCAGGGCCGGGTCTATTTCAAGGCCTGGGATGAGCGCGACCATAACAGCGTGATCCTGCGCCAGGCCGATACGGCGGGCATCGATTTCTTCGGCTTCAAGGTCGACAGCGTGGCGACGCTCAACAAGCTCGAGGCCGACCTGAACGCCTATGGCGTGAAGACCGAGCGCGTGCCGGCCGGCGAGATGCTGGCGACCGGCGAGCGCGTGCGCTTTGAGGTGCCGACCGGCCATGTGATCGAGCTGTATGCCGAGAAGAAGGACGTGGGCAACGGGCTCGGCTACTCCAACCCCGCGCCGTGGAACAAGCAGTCCGAGACCGGCTTCGCCCCCACCCGCATGGACCACGCGCTGCTGGGTGGTGGCGATTTGGACGGCGCGCGCGATATTTTCATCAACGTGCTGGGCTTCTACCTGACCGAGGAAGTGGTGGCCGAGGACGGCAAGACCCAGATCGCCGTGTGGCTGTCTTGCTCGAACAAGACCCACGACATCGCCTTTGTGCGGGCGCCCGAAAACGGCAAGCTGCACCATGTCTCCTACTGGATCGAGACCTGGGAGAAGGTGCTGCGCGCGGCTGACCTGATGTCGATGAACGATGTGCCGGTCGATATCGGCCCGACGCGCCACGGCATCACGCGCGGCGCCACCATCTATGCCTTCGACCGCTCTGGCAATCGTTTCGAGACCTTTTCGGGCGGCTATATCTCCTATCCCGACATGCATGTGCTGACCTGGCCGATCCAGCATCTGCCCGAAGGGCTGGATTACGCCCAGCGCAAGCTCCATGAGAGCTTCCTGACCGTGTTCAGCTAACAGGCCGCCCGCGCCCTCGGGCGGGGCGGGCATTGAGAACAAACCAAGCCATCCGGCGCCCTCAGGCGGCGCCGGGTGCACCCTCCCCCCAACCGGACGATACCGCGTGACCCATATCCAGAATTTCATCAACGGCGCCTTTTGCGATGGCGCCGAAGGCAAACGCTTTGAGAAACGCTCCCCGCTGACCAATGCGGTGATCGCGACCGTGGCGGAGGCCGCGCAGGCGGATGTGGCGGCGGCGGTGTCCGCCGGGCGGGCCGCGCTGAAAGGCGCCTGGGGCAGACTGGAGCTGACGGCCCGCGTGGCGCTGCTCACCAAGTTGGCCGATGAGATGGACCGGCGGGCGGAGGATTTCATCGCCGCCGAGATCGCCGATACCGGCATGCCGGCCGGCGTGGCCCGGCATATGTGCGCGCGGGGCTCAGCCAATTTTCGCGTCTTCGCCGATATGGTGAAGAACGTGCCGACGGAATTTTTCGAGATGAGCACGCCGGATGGCACAGGCGCGCTGAATTACGCCATCCGCCGCCCGGTGGGGGTGGTGGGCGTGGTGTGCCCGTGGAACGCGCCGCTGCTGCTGATGACCTGGAAGGTCGGCCCGGCGCTGGCGTGCGGCAATGTGGTGGTGGTGAAACCCTCCGAGGAGACACCCCAGACCGCCGCCTTGCTGGGCGAGGTGATGCGCGATGCCGGCGTGCCCGATGGCGTTTATAACGTGGTGCACGGGTTTGGCCCGGGCTCGACGGGGGAGTTTCTCACCGCCCATCCGGGCGTCAATGCCATTACCTTTACCGGCGAGACGCGCACGGGCGCGGCGATCATGAAAGCGGCGGCGGAAGGGGCGCGGCCTGTGTCGCTCGAGATGGGCGGCAAGAATCCCGGCATTATTTTCGCCGACGCCGATCTCAACGCCGCCATCGAGGGCACGGTGCGCTCATGCTTCATGAATACCGGGCAGGTCTGCCTGGGCACCGAGCGGGTGTTTGTCGAGCGGCCTCTGTTCGGGCGCTTCGTGGCGGCGTTGAAGCAGGCCGCCGAGGCGATGAAAATCGGCGCGCCCGATGCACCGGGCGTGGCCATGGGGCCGCTGATTTCGCGGGAGCACCAGCAAAAAGTGCTCTCCTACTACGCCCGGGCGGTGGCGGAAGGCGCGACGGTGGTGACAGGTGGCGGCGTGCCGGACATGCAGGGCGCCCACCAGAACGGCGCCTGGGTGCAGCCGACCATATGGACCGGCCTGCCCGACGACGCCGCCGTGTGCCGGGAAGAGATTTTTGGCCCTTGCTGCCATGTCTCACCGTTCGACACGGAGGATGAGGTGATCGAGCGGGCCAATGCGGTGCCCTACGGCCTCTCGGCGGCGGTGTGGACGCGCGACCTCGCCCGTGCCCACCGCGTGGCGGCCCTGGTGGAGGCCGGGGTGGTGTGGGTGAATTCATGGTTTCTGCGCGACCTGCGCACGCCTTTTGGCGGCGCCAAGCAGTCAGGCATCGGGCGGGAGGGCGGCGTGCACTCGCTGGAATTTTACACGGAGCTGAAAAATGTCTGCATCAAGCTCTGAGCTGATCGCGCGGCTGGGCGATGAGCTGCACGCGGCGCTCACCACCCGCACGCCCCTCCCCCCCCTCACCTCACGCCATCCGGATCTCACCATCGCGGATGCCTACCGCATCCAGGAGCGGATGCTGAGCCACCGTTTCGCGGCGGGCGCGCGGGTGGTGGGCAAAAAAGTCGGCGCCACCTCGGCCGCGGTGCAAAACCTGCTGGGCGTGGCCCAACCTGATTTCGGGCTGCTGCTCTCGGACATGCTCTATGCCGAGGGCGACGTGATCCCGATGAGCCGGCTGATGCAGCCCAAGGCCGAGGGAGAGATCGCCTTCCTCCTCAAGCGCGACCTGCTGGGCCCGGGCGTGACCATGGCCGATGTGCTGGGCGCGGCCGAGGCCGTGATGCCCTGCTTCGAGATTGTCGATAGCCGCATTCAGGACTGGAAGATCAAAATCCAGGACACGGTGGCGGATAATGCCTCGTGCGGGGTGTTTGTGCTGGGGGGCGCGGCGAAACCGCCGCTTAGCCTGGATCTGGCGCTGTGCGGCATGGTGATTGAGAAAAACGGCGAGGTGGCGGCGACCGGCGCGGGCGCGGCGGCGCTCGGCCACCCGGCCAATGCGGTGGCCTGGCTGGCCAACACGCTGGGTACTCTGGGCATCAGCCTCAAGGCCGGCGAGCTGGTGCTCTCGGGCGCGCTCGCCACGTTGATCCCCATTGCCCCGGGCGACCATCTTTCCATGACCATTGGCGGGCTGGGCTCTTGCTCCGTCCGGTTCGCGTGAGGCGCCATGACCCCTGAAACCATCGCCCATCTGGCCGAGACGCTGGAAAACGCCGAACTGAACGCGGCCGCCGTGGCGCAGATTTCGCTGGCCCATCCCGGCATTACGGAGGCCGATGGCTATGCCATCCAGCACGAGATCCGCCGGCGCAAGCAGGCGCGCGGGGCCCGGATCGTCGGGTTCAAGGCCGGGCTGACCTCGCGCGCCAAAATGCGCCAGGTGGGGGTCGAGAACCCCTCTTACGGGTTTTTGGCCGATTATTTCGCCCTCCCCGATGGCGGCGAGGCCGAGCATGCCCGGCTCATCCACCCCCGGGTCGAGCCCGAGATCGCCTTTGTGTTGAAAAAGCCGCTCAAGGGGCCGGGCTGCCATATCGGCGCGGTGCTGGCGGCCACAGAGTTCGTCATGCCGGCGCTTGAGATCATCGACAGCCGTTACCAGAATTTCAAGTTCGATTTCCCCTCGGTGGTGGCCGATAATTCCTCCTCCGCGCGCTTTGTGCTGGGCGGGCGGGCAAAACCGGCCGAGGATCTCGATTTGCGCACGCTGGGCCTGGTGATGGAGCATAACGGCAAGCCCTTTTCATTCGGCGCGGGGGCGGCGGTGCTGGGCCACCCGGCGCTGGCCGTGGCGCTGGTGGTCAATCTGCTCGCCCGGCGCGATGAGGGGCTGGAAGCCGGGGCGCTGATCTTGACCGGCGGCGTGACCGAGGCGGTGGCCTGCCGCCCCGGCGATCATGTGAATTTGCGCATGCAGGAATTGGGCTCCGTATCTGTGAGGTTTGGCTGATGAACCAGGAACTCGCCATTGTCTCGGGCGGCGCGGGGGCGATTGGCCAGGTGATCGTGCGCGCGCTGCGGGCGCGCGGGCTTGGGGTGGTGGCGGTGGGCCGGCGGGCAAGCGAGCTTGCGGCCCTGGCCGCGGCCGACCCCGGCATCCGCCCCTGCGTGGCCGACCTGGCCAGCGATGACGCCATTGCCCCCGTGCGGGCGGCGCTGACAGCCCCGGTACGCGCCCTTGTGCACAGCGTGGGCGTGCCGGTGGCGGGCGGCGTGCTGGAGGCCGGAACCGATGCCCTTTTGGACGCGGTGAATGTGAAACTGTGCGGGCTGTTACGGCTGGTGCGGGCGGCCGATGGGTTTTTGGTTCGTCACTCGCGCATCATCGCCATTGGCGGGCATTACGGGCTGGAGCCGACCGCTTATGCCGCCACCGCCGGGGTGAGCAATGCCGCGCTCATCAACCTCTCGCGCCAGCTCTCGCTGGCCTATGGCCCGCGGGGCATCACGGCCCATGTCATCGCCCCGGGGCCTGCCGATACCGAGCGCCTGCGCGCCGTGGCCGCCGCCCGGGCCGCCCAGCGTGGCGTGGGCATGGCCGAGATATTGGATGAGCTGAGGGCCGAATCCTCGCTCGGCGCTTTTACCACCCCCGAGCAGGTGGCCTGGGGCGTGACCATGCTGCTCAGCCCGGAGGCCGACGCCATGACCGGCTCGACCTTGATGCTCGATTCAGGCCGCCGCCGCGGCCTGCCGTAACCAGACAGGGAGTTTTGCCATGCCCGTTGCCCATATCAACCTGCTCAAAGGCCACCCGCGCGCCGTGCTGCGCGCGGTCATCGCCGAAATCTCGGATGCCATGGCCGAGATTTTAGCCGCCCCCAAGGACCGGCTGGAGGTCTGGATTACCGAAGTGGACCCCGAGCTTTGGGGCATTGCCGGCGCCACCGCCGCCGAGGCGCTGGCCAGCGCGCCGCGCGGCCAGGTGGAGATGCCCTTTGTGCAAATGGTGCTGATGGAAGGCCGCCCAAAAGAGCAGCATCACCGCATCATCGCCGCCATCACCGAAATTTTGGCGCGCAATCTGGGCGCCGAAAAGAGCCGCATCCGGGTGCATATCGCCCCCGCCCAGCCCGATAGCTGGGGCATTGGCGGGGTGCCCGCCAGCGTGGCGCGCGCCGCCGAGCTGGCCGCCCGGGCGCTGGCCTCTTGAGCCTGAGCGGGGGGCGTTTTGGCGCCCCCACCCCCCTTCAGCCCCCCGCCTTCCGGCCTTCCGGGGGGCGGTATTTTATCCGCGCAACGTAATTTCGACATTCATTGCCGTTGTGGCGGTGCAGTGAATTTTGCAAGATCAAGCCCCTCCGGGCACCAGTGCGGACAGGAGCGGGAAGCGCGCTCTTTTTGTACCGGCATCGATCCATCATGGTGCGGCGCCAGGCTGGTTGCGGCGGCCTGATTTTTGGTTACCGCCTGTCCAGAGCACGGTTTTTTATTTACGATATGTCAACTAGATGCCGGTAAGACAGGCGAGCAAGATTTGACGAAAAAACGGTGAAATTTTGACAAGAATATGTTTTTAACTTTGCAATCGGTAAAGCTTTGCCCCTAATCTCGCGTCTCGCACCTCCCTACTGAACAATCTTGAGCCCCCACCAAATAAAAAGGAGTGTCCAGGATGCCGACAGTCAGAACACTCTCCGGCGAGGTCATGGTCACGGCCCCGCGGGCAGGGCAGATGCCGGCTAAATACCCCGCCCAGGAGCGGGCGGATGAGCGGATTGTGATCGAGGATGGCTGGGTGTTCCGCGAACATCATGGCAAATATGTCGAGTGCATCTGCCGCAGCGATGAGATTTTGCCCCTGCACGGGCACGAGGACGGCGCCGCCCACCGCTGCTGAGCCGCCGCCCATGGCGCCGCCCTGAAAGCCAGCGCCGAAAGCCAAAGCCCCGGGAGCGCGTTTGAGGCGTTTCCCCAGCCCCTATTATACCAGTCAACCCTGAGGCTGACTGGTATGCGCGCGTGGGGGTGGTGGGGCGGCCATGCGCAAACGCAAAGAGTTATACCGCCCCGCCGCCGCACCCGAAGGGTCAAACATTTGGCCGGATGGGATTAATTGCCCGTGCCGGTGGCGGTGGTGCCGCCTGGCCCGGCCATGGGCACGTTGGAGCCGATCGTCGCTTGCGGATGCAGGGCGATTTGCGGCGTGGTCGGCACATTAACGCCAATGCCGCTATGCACATCAGGTTTGGGCTTGGCCTTGGGGCCAGGCGCGTTGGCGGGCGGCGTGGCCACACCGCTATTGTGCGAAACCGTGCCCGACATGCTGGTTTGCGCCAAAGCCCCGCCGGCGCACAACGTGAAGGCCAGACAGACCGCGAGACGGATGACAGGATTGGACATTATCTTTCTCCTTCTCATGGCAAGATATGGTCAGCCGCCACGCCAAGGCAATGATTCCGATCAACCCCCGCCGTTTGTTTTAGAGACTGTTTTAAAAGTAATCTTTTATAATAATTTGAAATTATTAAAAATTTTGGCGGGGTTTGGGGCTTCGCCGCACGCTCGAACCAATGGCGCGCGCGGCTCAGTTTTATAAAAAGCTCTCCAAACCCCGCCCCTTTTTTGTAAAACTGCGAGGGGAGCGCCATCGGTTCAAGCGATCCGAGCAGGAGGGGAGCGCCATCGGTTCAAGCGATCCGAGCAGGAGGGGAGCGCCATCGGTTCAAGCGACCCGAGCAGGCGGCCCCAAACAACTTTTGAGAATTTTTCAGGAGATTTTTTTAAGAGGCTTTTAAAACAGAAGAGGCAATCGCGCGGCGAGTCCATCTCATGTCATCCGGCCCTCATTCAGAGGGGTAATTCCATGCCGTCATAGCCGGGCTCGATGCCCGCGGGCAGGGTGCGCTTGAGGGTGGCATAGTCCATATCGGGGCCCAGATGGGTGAGCACGGTGCGCTTGGGCGCCAGACGCTCGACCCAGCCCAGCACGGTCGGCAGGCCGGCATGGGTCGGGTGGTCGCGGGTGGTGAAACAATCGACCACCAGCAAATCGAGCCCGGCAAGGGCGCCAAGCGCGGCCTCGCTCAGCCGCACGACATCGGTGCAATAAGCCAAACGCCCCACCCGCAGGCCGAGCGAGGTGGAAAACCCGTGATCCTGCTCGAACACCAACATCTCGGCCCCGGCGATTTCGGTTCTCCCGCCGGGGGTGAGGTCATGAGGCACAATGACCGGGCGGATGAAGAATTTGCCGTCATAGGGCAAAAACGCATAGGCGAAGCGGGCTTGCAGCTCTTCCCACACGGGGGCGGTGGCAAAGCCCGGCATGGGGGCGTTCAGCAGCCGGTTGAGGATACGGATGTCATCGAGCCCGGCGACATGGTCGGCATGGGCGTGGGTGTAGAGCACGGCATCAACCCGCCTTATGCCGCACGCCGTGAGCTGGAGGCGGAGTTCGGGCGCGGTGTCGATGAGGATGACCCGGCTATCATCGAGCGTGAGGGCGGCGCTGGCGCGGGTGCGGCGGTTGCGGGGCTCGCCCGGGTCGGTTTTGCCCCAATCGCCCTTGCCGTCCGGCCCGCCGATTTGCGGCAGCCCCGCCGAGCCGCCCGTGCCCAGCAGGGTGAGCTTCATGCGGCCGCCTTGGTGAACAGCGTGCGGAAATTGCGCGTGGTGAGCGCCGCCGTCTCCGCCACGCTCATGCCCTTGAGCTCGGCCAGGGCGGCGGCGGTAAAGGCGGTATAGGCCGGCTCGTTGCGCTTGCCGCGGTGGGGCACGGGGGCGAGATAGGGGCTGTCGGTCTCGACCAGCAGCCGCTCAAGCGGCACATCCCTGGCGATGTCGCGGATCTCGGGCGCCTTGGGAAAGGTGAGCATGCCCGAAAAGGACAAATACCCGCCCAACTCCAGCGCGGCCACGGCCAGGCGCCTGGTGGAGGAGAAACAATGCAGCAAAAAGGGAAAAGCCCCGCCCTGGTCGGTTTCGGCGCGCAAAATTGCCGCGATATCGTCATCAGCGTCCCGCGCATGGATGCAGAGCGGCAGCTGGGTGATTTGGGCGGCTTGGATATGGGCGCGGAAATTTTCCTGCTGGGTCTCGCGCGAGGCGCGATCATAGAAATAATCGAGCCCGGATTCGCCGATGCCGATGACCTTGGGGTGCTGGGTCAGCTCGACCAGCTCCTGCGGCGTGACAAGGGGCAGAACCTCGGCGGCGTGGTTGGGATGCACGCCGACGGTTGCCCAGACATTGGGGAACGTCTCGGCGATTTTCACGATTTCCTTCGATTGCGCCAGGGTGACGCCGATGGTGACCATCTCGCCCACCCCGGCGGCAACCGCGCGCGCCACCACTTCGGCGCACTCATCGGGCTTGTTGAAATAATCGAGATGGCAATGAGAATCGATCAGCATCACGCGGCCTCGGTCACGCGGGGGAACAGGCCCTGGGGGGCGGGCAGCGGCGTGAGATCCACCATCGGGGTGTCAAGGCCGGCAAGGTCGCGGGCCTCGGGGGCGATGCCCAGATATTCGAGCAGCCGGGCCATGGTTTCGGGCATGAAAGGTTGCAGCACCACGCCAATCACGCGCAGCACCTCGCAAATCATGCGCAGCACGGCTTTCATGCGCGCCGCATCGGTTTTGCGCAGCGCCCAGGGAGCCTGGGAATCGATGTAGGTGTCGGCCGCGCGGATGACGCGCCAGACCTCATCGAGCGCCTCGTGGAAGGCGAGCTTGTCCATGGCCTCGGCGACGCGGCTGGGCAGGTTTTGAGCCAGCTCGAGCAGGGCATGGTCGGCCTCATGCATCTCGCCGCGCGCGGGCAGCACACCCTCGGCGTTTTTGGCGATGAAGGAGAGCGTGCGCTGGGCAAGGTTGCCAAGCCCGTTGGCGAGGTCGGCATTGATGCGCGCCACCAGCGCCTTGCGTGAAAAATCCCCGTCATTGCCAAACGGCACCTCGCGGAGCAGGAAATAGCGCACCTGGTCGAGGCCGAACTCCTCGGTCAATGGCCGGACATCGATGAAATTGCCGAGGGACTTGCTCATCTTCTCGCCTTCGACCGTCCACCACCCATGCGAGAAAACGCGCCGGGGCAGCGGCAGATTGGCGGCCATGAGAAAGGCCGGCCAATAGACGGCATGGAAGCGGATGATCTCCTTGCCGACCAGATGCAGATCGGCCGGCCAGAATTTGCCGCGCGGGCCTTCGAGATCGGGGAAACCGCAGGCGGTGATGTAGTTCACCAGCGCATCCAGCCAAACATACATGACATGCGCCTCATCGCCCGGCACCGGGATGCCCCAGGAGAATTTGGTGCGGCTGATCGAGAGATCGCGCAGGCCCGATTTCACGAACGAGACGATTTCGTTGCGCTTGGCGGTGGGCGCGATGAAGCCTGGATTTTGCTCGTAATATGCGAGCAGCCGGTCCTGGAAGGTGGAGAGTTTGAAGAAATAGCTGGGCTCGACCACCCATTCCACCGGCGCGCCGGAGCTTGCGGCCACCCGGGTGCCGTCGGGCTTCAAAATGGTTTCCGATTCGTCGTAATACGCCTCGTCGCGCACCGCGTAATAGCCTTCATAGGCGCCAAGCTCGATGAAGCCGTTGGCCTGGATGCGCCGCCAGATTTCCTGGCAGGAGGCTTTGTGGCGGGCCTCGGTGGTGCGGATGAAATCATCGTTCGAGATGTTCATCTGTTTGGCCATGTCGCGGAAATCATCCGAGACGCGGTTGGCGAATTCGAGCGGGGCGATGCCGGCCTGCTTGGCCGCGGCCTCGACCTTCTGGCCGTGCTCATCGGTGCCGGTGAGGAAAAACACATCGAGCCCGCGCAGGCGCTGCCAGCGGGCCAGCACATCGGCCGCGGTGGAGGTGTAGGCATGGCCCAGATGCGGCGAGCCGTTGACGTAATAAATGGGCGTGGAGAGAAAATAGGTCTGCTTGCTCATGATGAATGTAACTGCCCCAGCGCCACCGTGATGGCGGCGCGTTTATCCAGATTGAGGCCGATGACCTCGCGTTCAAGTTTGCCGAACTCCTGCCAGAGCGCGACCTGGGCGGCAAGGTTGCCCCCGCCGCCCGCGCGGGCTTGCGCGCGGGTGCGGGCGGCCAGGCGCGCGCGCAGCAGGGCGAAAAAAACCTCGAACTTGTCGGCCCCCTCGGTCACGCGCGCCACCAGATCGGCGATCTGCGCGACACGGGCGGGCTTCAAGGGCGCGGCCAGCGCCTCCTCGACCAGACCGGCCAAAGCCAGCCCGTCCTCGGCGGCGAGCTTGAGCGCCATGCCGATGCTGCCTTCGGACAGCGTGGTCAGCGCCTCGCGCTCATCGAAGCCC
The DNA here is from genome assembly GCA_021781835.1 of Pseudomonadota bacterium. Lineage (GTDB taxonomy): Bacteria > Pseudomonadota > Alphaproteobacteria > Acetobacterales > Acetobacteraceae > Acidocella. The sequence continues at coordinate 17,434 of JAJXWD010000039.1, forward strand.
AGCGCGGGGAGATAATCCTTGAGCAGGGCGCGCATGGTTTCATCGGGCAGCGCCGCGAGGGGCAGAAACCGGCAGCGGCTGCGGATGGTGGGCAGCAAGCGCCCCGGCGCCCCGCAGGTGAGCAGCAAAATGGCCCGGGGCGGCGGCTCTTCCAGCAATTTCAGCAGCGCGTTGGCGGCGTTCGGGTTCATGTCCTCGGCGCCATCCACCACCACCACGCGCCAGCCGCCCTCGGCCGGTGTCAGGCGCATGAAGGCGCTGGCCTCCTGGATCGTCTTGATGACGATCTCGCTTTGCAGCCGGTCGGTCTTTTCATTCACCCGCCGCTCGACGGTAAACAGATCCGGGTGGGTGGCCGCGGCGACACGGCGAAACACCGGGTCGGCGGGGTCGAGGCTGAGATCGTCGGTTTCAGCGCCCGCCAGCAGCCAGCGGGCGAAGCGAAAAGCCAGCGTGGCCTTGCCGATGCCGGGCGGCCCGGCGAGCAGCCAGCCATGATGCAGCCGCCCGCCCATGGCGGCATGGTAGAGCGCGCCAACCGCGCCCTCATGGCCTTGCAGATGCGGGTTGGCGCGCGGCTCCTGGGTCATCGGCCGAACCGTTCGCGCACCAGCGCGCGCAGGCGGGCGGCCACCTCGGCGGGCGGGGCATCGGCCTCGATACGGGCAAAGCGCGCCGGCTCGCGCGCCGCGATGTCGGTGAACCCCGCCTCGACACGGGCAAAAAACGCCGCGCCCATGGCATCATAGCGGTCCGAGCCACTGTTGCGCGCACGCACGCGGGCGCGGGCGATTTCGGGGGCGACATGGAGCAGGCAGGTGAGATCGGGGGTGAGGCCGAGCAGGGCGGTCAGCGCCTCGATATAGGGGCGCGGCACGTTTTGGCCGTAATGTTGATAGGCCATGGTCGAATCATAAAACCGGTCGCAGACCACGATGGCGCCCCTGGCCAGCGCCGGGCGGATGAGCGCGGCGGCATGGTCGGTGCGGGCGGCGAAGTGCAGCAGCGTCTGGGCTTCGGGGCTCAACGGCTCGCCGCCCAGCAGCAGGGTGCGAATGGCCTCGGCCCCCGGCGTGCCGCCCGGCTCGCGGGTCAGCACCACCTCATGCCCGGCCTCGCGCAGCAACGCCGCCAGGTTGCGCGCGGCCGTCGATTTGCCCGCCCCCTCGCCGCCCTCGAGCGTGATGAGCAAGCCGGGCCCCGGGCTCATTGTGCAAGCTCCCCCGCCATGATCATCTGACGATGATTTGCGGGTCGGCGATGCCAAGCCCCAGCACCTGGGAGAGCGCGGCATCGGCATCCTCGACCGCGTGATAGGGGCCGATATTCACCGCCCACAGCGTGCGGTTGCCGCCAAACACCGGCACCACCCGCGCGGGCATGCCGTAAATGCGCGCCATGGTGCGGTAGGCGTCGGCCTCGGTGCCAAAGCCCGGCACCTGCACCCATAGCGGGCCGGGGCTGGGCGCCACGCTGCCCACCACGCCCGAAAGCGTGACATTGGCGCTGGCCAGCCCCTGGTCGTTGGCGGCGGGGCCGATGGCTTGCGTCACCCCAGCCCCACCCGCGCCCGGCGGCGCGAGCGACTGCGCGGTAATGCCCGCCACCGGCGCCGCCTCAACCTTGGGGCCAGCCCCCAGACTGCCCGAAAGCGCGGCGCTCTGCCCGGTCTTGAGCTTGACCTCGACCTCGACGACGCCGCCCGCCGGAAAGCCGAGCAGCGAAGCCACCTGGGGCGTGACCTCAAGGATGCGGCCGGGATTGGCGGGGCCGCGGTCATTCACCCGCACATCGAGCGTGCGGCCATTGACCAGATTGGTGACGGTGACGATGCAAGGCAGTTGCAGCACCGGCGAGGCCGCGGCCAGGGCGCTGGAGCTGTAGGGCTCATTGTCAGTGGTGTAGCCCGGCGCGTCATGGCCATAGATGGTGGCCAGCCCCGTGGCATCATAGGCCGGGAAATCGCGCGGGTAGAGCCACTCGCCGCCCACCTGATAGGGATTGCCGACGGTGAATTTCACCGGCCCCGGCGGCGTGCCCCGGAAGGTGCAGCTGGCGAGAATGGCGAACAGGCCAAGAATAAGGCGATTGATCATGCGGAAAGCACCGTCCGGCCCAGCGCGCCAACGGCGAGGGCATAGAAATCTGAAGGGTTGTAACGCCGGATGACGTCGAAATTGGCATAGGCCAAAAACGCCTCGCCGCCTGGGCCGTCGGGCAGCAGCAGGGCGCAGGGCGTGGCGGGGTCCAAATTGGCCGCGCCGGGCAGGCGCTGCACGCCCGCCGCCAGCCACCAGGACAAGGGCCGGGGATTATCCCGCCCGGTTTGCACCGGCGCGAACGAGGGCGGCACCAGCACCGGCTCGGAGGAAGGCTGCCCTGGCCGCCACCCCGCCCTGGCCAGATAATTGGCCATGGAGGCCAGGCTGTCGGCGGCGGAGTGCCAGATGTCGGGCGGGCGGGTGCCGGAGAAGGACACGGCGGTGGAGAGATAGACGCTGGGCATGAATTGCGGCTGCCCCATGGCCCCCGCATACGAGCCCCGCAGGCGGGCGGGCGGGGCATCGCCCCTGGCGATGATGCGCAGCGCGCACACGGCCTCGTTGGTGAAATAGGCGCTTTGCCGGTCCCAGGCGAGGGTGGCCAGCGCCTCGATGACGCCAAAGCCCCCCTGATTGGCGCCGAAATTGGTCTCGACCCCCCAAATGCCCAGCAGCGGCTCCGCCGAGACGCCAAAGCGGCTGGTGATGGCGGCCAGCAGCGCGTGCACGGCGGCGGCCTTGCGCGCGCCGCTGTCTATGCGCGTGGCGGTGAGGATGCGGGCCGAATAATCGGCCCAGCTCATGGTGAACTCGGCCTGGTGATGGTCGAGCCTTAAAACCTCGGCATTGGGGCGCAGATACCGCGTGGCGGCGCGCACCACATGGTCTGGCACCCCCGCCGCCAGCGCGCGGGCGCGCAGATGCCCGACATAGGCCGCGAAGCTCTCGGCCCGCGCCGCATGCGGCAAGCCCAGCGCGGCGGACAGGCCCGCCAGGAGAATTCGACGCTTCATGCCCCGCTTGTGCCACGGCCGCGCGCCGCGCCGCAACAGAGCCCGCGTAAAACTCGGCCATATGGCGGGGGTTTCATCTTGTGGGGAGGCGGGCCGCGCCAATATAGTGCGGCGCATGAGTTTCTGGCACGAAAAAACCCTGGAGCAGATGACCAAGGCGGAGTGGGAATCGCTCTGCGATGGCTGCGGGCGCTGCTGCCTGCACAAGCTGCGCGATGAAGAGAGCGGCGCGCTGGACTTCACCAATGTCGCCTGCCGGCTGCTCGACCCCCAAACCGCCCAGTGCCGCAATTACCAGGCGCGGCGCAAATTCGTGCCCGACTGCGTGCAGCTCACCCCGGCCAAATTGCGCCAGATCGACTGGCTGCCGCCCTCTTGCGCCTACCGGCTGCTGGCCGAGGGCAAGGATCTGCCGCCCTGGCACCCGCTGCGCTCGGGCACCACGGAGAGCGTGATAACCGCGGGCGCCTCGGTCGCGGGGCGGTGCATAGATGAGCGCGACGCCGGGCCGCTTGAGCATCATATCGTCGAGTGGCCGGGCAAGCGCCCGCGCAAAGCCCGCGCGCCATGAGCGCCCCGCCGCCGGGCGCCGAGCTGATCGCGGTGGCCGGCGCGCTCACCCCCGTCACCTTCAGGCGCTCGGCGCGGGCCAAGCGCATTTCGCTCAAGCTCGACCCCGCCAGCCAGGGCGTGGTCATCACCCTGCCCGAGCGCGCCACGCGCCGGGCCGGGCTGGCGCTGCTGCACGCCCATGAGGCCTGGGTGGCCGAGAAGCTGGCGGCCCTGCCTTGCCCGCTCAAGCTCGCCGCCGGCGCGCATGTGCCGGTGCATGGGGTGGCGCATCTCATCACCCCGGCGCCGGGCGCGCGCGGGGGGGCGTGGATCGAGGACGGCGCCATCATGGTCACTGGCGAGGCGGCGTTTCTGGCCCGGCGCGTGGCCGACTGCCTGAAGCGCCTGGCCCGCCAGGAGCTGACCGCGCGCGCCGCCGAAAAAGCCCGGCTGGCCGGGCTGAAGCCCAAGACCGTGCGCATCAAGGACACCCGCACACGCTGGGGCTCCTGCGCGCCCGACGGCACGCTGGCCTTTTGCTGGCGGCTGGTATGCGCGCCGGGCTTTGTGCAGGATTATGTGGTGGCGCACGAGGTGGCGCATCTCGGCCACATGAACCATTCGCCCGCCTTTTGGGCGCTCACCGAGAGTCTCACCCCCCACCGCGCCCAGGCCACGAGCTGGCTTACCAATAACGGCCCGGAACTCTTGAGAATTGGCTAGGCCGGGCGCATCTTGGCGGGGAAGCCGGGCACGGCCCGGCGCCTGACCCAGAGAGGCCGCCCATGAAAGCCATCGCCTTCAAACGCTCCCGCCCGATCACCGACCCCGAGGCGCTCGAGGATATCGAGCAGGATGTCCCCCTGCCCCGCCACCATGATTTGCTGGTGGAGGTGAAGGCCGTGTCGGTGAATCCGGTGGACACCAAGCTGCGCCAGACCGAGGACCCGCTGAACGAGCCGCGCGTGCTGGGGTTCGATGCCGCGGGGGTGGTGAAGGCCATCGGCCCCGAGGTGCTGAATTTCGCCATCGGCGATGAGGTTTATTATTGCGGCGTACCCAACCGGCCGGGCTCGAATGCCGAGTTTCAGCTCGTCGATGACCGGATTGTCGGTCACAAACCAAAATCGCTCTCCTTCGCCGAGGCCGCCTCGCTGCCGCTCACCGCCCTCACCGCCTGGGAGATGCTGTTCGAGCGTTTCCGCATCCCGCGTGACCAGCCGCTCGAGGGCACGCTGCTGATCGTGGGCGGCGCCGGCGGCGTGGGGTCGATTGCCACGCAGCTGGCCGCCGAACTCACCGAGCTGACCGTGGTGGCCACCGCCTCGCGCCCCGAAACGCAGGAATGGTGCCGGCTGCTGGGCGCGCACCACGTGCTCGACCACCATGCGGATCTAGCCCCGCAATGGCTGGAAAAAGGCCTGAGCGCGCCCACTTACGTGTTTTGCACCACCCAGGCGCGCGTGCATTTCAAGCAGCTGGCCGAGCTGGTGGCGCCCGAGGGGGCGATCGGGGTGATCGAGCCGGCGGCGGGGCCGTTCGAGCTGGCGCCCTTGCTGCGCAAATCCGGCACGCTGCACGGCGAATATGTGTTTGGCCGCGCCATGCGCCATGACCACATGATGTCGGCCCAGCACCGCACGCTCGAAGCCATTGCCCATCTCATCGATTCGGGGCGGCTCAAACCCACCTTCACCGAACATTTCGGCACCATCAACGCCGCCAACCTGATGCGCGCGCACGCGGCCATCGAAGGCGGACATGTGCGCGGCAAGATCGTGCTCGAAGGATTTTAAAACTATTGGTTTTTTTTACTGAAACCTCTGTTTTTTTACTAAAACCTCCCCCCTCCCCCCAACCAACATGAGCAAAAGTTTTTGCGGGGTTTGGGGCTTCGCCGCACGTTCGAACCAATGGCGCGCGCGGCTCAGTTTTACAAAAAGCTCCCCAAAGACTCTCCCCACCCCCGCCGGCCTCAGCCGACCTGGAGCAGGCGGATGAGCCCGATGCTGATGCCCAGCAGCACCACCAGAGACAGGCACACCGCCGCCGTGACCCGCGGCCCGGCCTTGGAGACGGAGCGCACATCAACCCCCAGCCCCAGCCCGGCCATGGAGACGGTGGTGAGCAGGCTGGCCAGCAGCTTGATGGGCAGCAGCGCCACCCCCGGCACCAGCCCCGCCGAGCGCGCGCCCAGCAGCGCCAAAAACCCCACAATAAACCAAGGCAGCATGGTTTTGAGCGGCGGCAGGCCGCGCACCTCGCCCTGCAAGCGCGCCGCGCCAATGGCCAGCACCGCCACCACCGGCCCCAGCATGAGCACGCGCACCAGCTTGACCAGCGTGCCCACCTGGTTGGCCAGCGCGCCAATGGGCAGGGTGGCGGCCAGCACCTGGGGCACGGCGTAAACCGTCAGCCCGGCCAGGGCGCCGTATTGGCGCATGTTAAACCCCAGCGGCGCGGCCAGCAGCGGCAAGGCCAGCACCTCGGCCACGCCCAGCACGGCGGTAAAGGCGATGGAGGAGGCGACATCGTCGGCCTCGGCGCCGATGACCGGCGCGACCGCGGCAATGGCCGAATTGCCGCAAATGGAATTGCCGCACGCGACCAGCAACGCCAGGCGCGGATGCAGCCGGAACCCCCGGCCTATGGCGTAGCTGAGCGCGATGGACAAAGCCACCGCCCCCGCAATGCCCAGCAGCGCCTTGCCCCCCAGCCCCATGACCGTGCCCGCGCTCACCGAGGCGCCCAGCAGCACCACCGCCACCTCGAGCAGTTGCTTGGCGGCAAAGGCGATGCCGGGGCGCCAGGTTTGGCTTGGCGTCCATACCGCGCGGATCACCAGCCCCAGCAAAATGGCCAGCA